>JAJFLE010000070.1 GCA_021772835.1 Mariprofundus sp. | reverse complement strand
CGTTGAAAAACATCAGCAAAAAGTGGACGATGCCTATCAGAGATTGGAAAGCAGCACTAAACCGCTTTAGCATTCAATTCGACGACAGGATGCCAAGGCAGTAAACCAAAGCCGTTTACACAAAATTTCTTACACCCTCTTGGCCAGTGTCACATAGGGAAAAAGATCACCAAAAGAGCCAAAGCAGGTAAAAAGTATGCTTGCCATTTTATCCTCCATTCACCGCTGACTGCTCGGTTCCTGCACCATCCAGAAAGCAGTGAACAGCGCGTGTTAAACGATCTTCCAGCGAAAATGAGTCTGGGTCGGAAAACCACATCAGGCAGATGGCGGTAAAATTGAGCATGATCTGCATCGCCAGCTCACCCGCTGCCATATCTCCCCGTACATCTCCGCCTTTTTGACCAACGTCAAGGATGGCTGTAAGCACCTGATCGAAATCACTGTCAAAGTGGTGGGTTTCGACTTTGCCGATCTGTTGAAACTGATAACTGAAGTGCGTGCGTGCAAATTCCGGCTCGGCCATAAAGCCCTCGGCGGCAGAGAGAAATACCACCTGTAAGCGACTACGGGTATCCGGGTATCCTTCGAATAAAAGAGGCAGTTTATCCAAATTCTTGTGAGCATTTTGTAACCAGAAAGCACTGACAATGGCCTCTTTCACGGGAAAATAGCTATACAGCGTCCTTTTTGAAATATCGGCGACTTCGGCAATGCTCTCCATCGTCGTGCTTTCGAACCCGCGTTTTCTGAACAGTTGCATCGCTTTTGCTACGATGTGTATCTGCATACCTGCCTTTTTCCGATCACGTCTGGTTTCTGTCTCTGGTTGACTCATGGCCCCACCCTTATTGTAAACGATGGGCAAAAGTATACGTCGACTACCAAGTAGTCAATATCGATGTGCCTTGTTTATATGCGTTGTGAATTGCTTATTGGGGTAGGATGCATGGTGAGGAAAAGTCCTCAGATGTTCGGGTTCACTTTTTGCAGCAGCTTGTTAAACATCAGCTCTTCGGATTTTGTCATGACACCAAACAATGCTGCATCCACATTTTCAACAGCACGAATAGCTTGTGGCATGGTCTCTTTGCCACTCGTTGTCAGCGAAACAGCAACTGCGCGTGTATCCACCTCGCTTTTGATGCGGACGACAAGGGAGGTGCTTTCAAGCTGACGAATAGCCTTGGAGAGAGTCATTTTCTCAATGCCGGTTAATTGCGTGATTTGCGCCTGAGATGGCTCCCGACCCTGTTCCTCAAACCATTTGATTGAAGCGAGGATGACGAATTGCGTATGCGTGATCTCATGCGGTGCAAGTGCTTCTGCGACTCTTTTTTGCCAGTGGGCGTGAAGCTTCCAGAATTGAAAGCCGATGCTCTGCTGTGGTCTCGGGATTTGAAAATCACTCACCAGATTTGAATTCGCAGGCATCTTTCAATCCGCGTAACGCATGTGGTAGACCACGCTCTATTTGAGTGCCGATGATGCGTCTCCAGAGAAATCGTAAGGGGCCGCTAAAGCTGACATGATGAATCACGCGCGTGGATTCACCGAGCGGAATCAACAGATGTTCAAACTGCATGGTACACAGGGGGAGCTTGGTCTGTGACGTAAAGGAACGGTTTAACGTTACTTCGCTGAGCTGTATTTTTGTCTTTGGCCCTTTTGCGGGAAAAAGCACGCCTTCTGTCCCGGCTTTGAATTCACCGGCAAGGGATGCACCGCGCACATCTGCATCCCACTCGCTCCAGCCCGATACATCTGCATAGCGAGGAAAAATGGTTGTTGGCGAAGCCATGATTAATATCTCGTCCTGAAAATTCATGCGCCCTCCTTCCGACAGAGAGAAATATAGTAATCTGGTTTACCATATTGGCAAGTCTATTTTTCTTATACTTCGATGTCCGGCAGGTTGTTTAATACTTCCTGCCAGGTGGTATAAGTTTCCAGCACGTCGGTGACAACCTTCAACGGTTCGGCGTATACCTCCGGCAAGTCCATTTCACCGTCGGTGATAACAGGGAAGGCGAGCCTTTCGATGGGCGGAGAGAAGCGGGCATGCACACCCGGCTTATTACCGCGTGCATCGATACGATACCAGCCGTGATCTTCCAGCCAGACGGCATTGAGCCCGTGCAGGGAAAAGGGCGGTTTATCGTTATCAATGGTCAGCCGCTGGTAACAAAGCCCTGCAGGAATGCCATTGGCCCTGAGCAGTGCGGCGAGCAGGTGGCTTTTGGCATAGCAGTAACCGGTGCCGTGTTGCAATACATCCGATGCTACGCAGGTGATCGGGTTCATCTCATAATCCCGGCTGTGTTTGATTTCGTCACGGACAAACTCAAAGCAAACTGTGGCGATCTCCTCCTCGCCCACCCTGTTCTTAGCGAGCTCTCTTGCCTTATGCAAAACTTCCGGCTGCTGCCAGTCGATGAACCGGCTCGATTCAAGATAGCTATTCATACGTTGTCCCCTTTACCGGTAGGGTTATCAACCATGCAGGCAAATGCCTGCTCCAGCAAGCTCAGGATTTGCTCAATTTCATCCTGCTGAATATTCAGGGCTGGCATGAACCTCAGGGTATATGCTCTGGGCGCATTAATCAGAGCACCCATCTCAAACATCTTTTCAACCACGTCGACTGCCGAGATTTCTCCGGTATCCATGGCAAGCAGAAGCCCTGAAGCCCTGACTTCACCCAGACCATGTTTGGCGGACAACTTCGTTAAACCATCGCTCAACAGTGCGCCCATTGTGCCGACATGCTCAAGAAAGCCGGGGGCGACAATTGCATGCAATACCGCTTGTCCAACCGCTGTCACCAGAGCATTGCCGTTGAATGTGCCGCCCTGATCGCCCGGCTCGAAACAGGCGATCTCCTGTTTAATCGCCATGGCCCCCAGAGGCATGCCGCCGCCCAGACCTTTGCCCAGTGTCATGATATCCGGCTGTACACCGTACTGCTCATAGGCAAACAGGGTGCCTGTCCGACCCATGCCGGTTTGCACCTCATCAAAGATTAACAGAAGTTTGTGTTCATCAGCCAGTGCTCTTAAAGCCTGCAAATAGGCGGGCGAAGCCGGATGTACGCCGGATTCGCCCTGAACCGGTTCCAGCATAATGGCAACAGTGTTCTTATTGATGGTACTTTTGATGGCCTCAATATCATTCCGAGGCACTTTAATAAAACCGGAGGGTTTGGGGGCGTACAGGTTTTCCCACTCCGCTTTACCGGAAGCAGACATCGTGGCCAGTGTCCTGCCGTGGAAGCCGTGTTCCAGACTTATGATCTCATATGCGCCCTGCTTGTGTATGGAGCCCCACTTGCGAGCAAGCTTGATGGCTCCTTCATTGGCTTCGGCACCGCTGTTGGTGAAGAAAACCTGATCGAAACAGCTATGCGATGTCAGTGCATCGGATAGCTGAACCATCGGCGCATTGAAGAAGCCCGGCCCGGCATGGATTAACTTGCCCGCCTGCCTGCTGATGGTTTCAACCAGAATGTCAGAGGAGTGGCCAAGGCAGTTCACCGCCCAGCCCTGGACAACATCAAGGTAGGACTTGCCTGTACTGTCCCAAATCCACGAGCCTTTGCCTTTCACAAAAGTGATATCCGGCCGTTTGGCTACGGCCATGACTGACGGATAGGGGTTGATGTAATTGTTCATGGTTTTCTCCATTGCGTTTGTAAGCTTGAATTCAGGGCATAAAAAAAGGGTCACAGACATTGCCTGTGACCCTTAAGAAACCCGTATCAGAACTGGTTAGTTGTTATGCATAACCCGATTCGTTTTCTTTGTTGCACAGACAGATAGACCGTGCGCACGTCGCATAGCAACGGCAGCACAGTTTAAGCGAACGCTGATTCGGAGTTCTGTCTGTACAAAATTCATGTGCGAACCATTGATATTGATTCCTTGACCGTCAAGTTTTTTTCTCAGTGTAGTGTGTTTCTGAGGCCCAAGCCGCGATAAGGATCGTCTGCAAACCAATCAATCACGTGAGCTTTGAAAGCGCGAATCCGCGCATTGTATTGGCTGTCGGCATGACAAACGACCCAGAATTCAAGCGCTGGTATCGGTGCCCACTCAAGAACCCGTTTCAACTCGGGGCATTCGTTTGCCAGGGCGACATGGGTGCCGACGATGCCGCATCCCTGACGGGCAAGTTGGATTTGCAGAATCAGATTGTCTGTGCGTAGCTCAAAATCGTCGTTTGAAAATGCATAACCCATGGCACCGGCACCATCGATAAAGTCACGGTTCTGATCAAAACCAATAAGCGTGTGCAGTTTGAAATCATCGAAGGATTCGGGAGTGCCGTATTCATCAAGGTAGGATTGATGGGCATAAAATCCAAGTGGCATATCGGTCAATCGCCTGGCAACCAAATCGGGTTGCGTTGGACGAAACATCCTTAGGGCAATATCCGCCTCGCGTTTATTGAGATTGCTGGCGCGATTGCTAATCACGATTTCAATCTGCACTGCCGGATGCCGCTTCCGAAATGCCGCGATAGCAGCTGGCAGCAGATAGATGCCGACAATCTCGTTGGCACTGATGCGGATTTCCCCCTTCAGTTCGGTGGAAAGCCCTGACACCTGCCGCACAAAGGTTTCGGAAGCGCTTTTCATCTGTTGCGCCGATTCAACCAGCACTTTGCCTTCTTCGGTGAGCATTAAACCCTGCGATGTGCGTTTGAACAGATTGAGACGGGTCTGGCTCTCGAGTAACTGAATATTACGGCTCAACGTCGGCTGAGATACTTCAAGCTCTCTTGCCGCTGCAGAAAGACTTCCCGCCTCAACCACTGCAAGAAACGAGCGAATTAAAGCCCATGGCACGTTATTCATGTATGCATATCCATCATAAACATTCTGTTGTTCCATATCCTTATATGGATAACCATAGTTTCCATATCTGGAAAGAACAAGGAGCACACTATGAATCACGTACTCATTATCGGCATCAACGGCACCTTCGGCAGAGAAGTGGGTATCGCTCTGAAAACAACGGGCATTAAAGTTTCCGCCCTGATGCGCAACCCCTCAAAACTGCCTGTTGCACTTCAAGGGATAGATATTATTCAAGGCGACGTGCTGGATCATTCATCTCTGGAACGAGCAAGTCAGGGCATTGATGCAATAGTCTATGGGGCCAATCCACCCAATTACGACTGGCGTGAAAAAGCGATGGCATGCCTTGAATCCGTTGCTGAGCTGTCGGAAAGAAAGGCACTGATCCTTGTCTTTCCCGGCAATGTCTATGCGCTTGATCCGACCGACGGGCCTGAGTTTGATGAGCAAGCAGTTCAACGCCCCCGTAATGAAAAAGGCGAAATACGCCAAGCCATGGAGCAGCGGCTTCAAGTGGCTGCAACGAATGGAGCAACGGTGATAATATTGCGCATGGGAGACTTTATCGCCAGGGACGCTGCTAGCACATGGTTGCCTGTACTGATCAAAGAAGGGAAAAGCGAAATCAGCCTCGCATCACCCGGCGCTGAAACGTTGCGCCGCACCTGGGCCTATGTTCCTGATGCTGCTGAAGTGGTCGCAAGGCTGTTGCAACGCGCCGATGAGCTGGAGGGATTCAACCAATTTCATTTTTCGGGATACCGCCTGAGCATGAGAGAACTCGCTGATGCACTGGAAGCGGCATATGGGAAGAAGGTACACATCAAATCCTTCTCTTGGTGGGTAATCCGATTGGTATCCCCATTCTCCACTCTTTTCCGTGGCCTGATTGAGATGCGCTATCTCTGGAACGAAGAGCTATTCCTCTCCGATACCAAGCTACGCACCTTTTTGCATAACGATGTGCCATCAACCGATATTCACACAGCACTTCTGCAATGTCAGTTTTTGGAAGGCACGGGGAGAAAGGGAAGAGAGTCGATTTGAAGACTTTCTTCAAAATCCATATTCACGCTCAACTCGGCAGATGCGAACGCGGAAACTGCTGTACCATTTTTGCGCCTGGGCTTGCGCCAGCCTATGCTCGACATGCGCTTTCCATGCCTTGATGGATTCCATCGAATCCCAGTAGGAGACCGAAATACCGATCTCATCTCTGGCCGACTCAAAACCCAGAAAACCGGACTGCTCGCTTGCAAGCTCCAGCATGCGTGCTGCCGTTTCAGCATAACCATCATCATCTTCGTGACGCAGCGAAGTAAAGATAACCGCGTAATAGGGTGGTGTTGGTGTGGCAAGAGTCAAACGCATCTCTTCTCATAGACTAAAAAATCAATACCGCTCTTCGCCATTTCACTCGTCCTCACAAACCCAAAAGATTCATAGAGTCCTTGAGCTTCCTTCATTGGCTTTTGAGTCCAAAGAATCATTGTTGAGCAATGCTTATCTTTTGCACAATCAACTGCCTTTGTTACCAATTCACGCCCTAATCCGCGCCCCCTACAACGTGCATGAACAGCCAATAAATGCATTTCACATTCATTTTCTTTGGCTCTAACAACAGCACTGGACTCTGGGGGTACAACAGTAACCATGCCTGCCAATGCATTTGTTGATACTTCCCGAGCAACGAATAATTGTCCTCTTGCTCTAACCTTCACAGGGTCAAAGACAGCTTCCGCCACCGTTGGAGTTGTGAACCCAGCTTGAACGTAAACTTCAAACAACAACTCGGATATTTCTTCATCCGATACCTTCAAGTCTTCATAACTACCAACAACAAATTCAACATTCAAGGCCGCCCCCGAACCTGCGCTGTTAGCAGAGATGTTTGTCATAATATATCAGGTCGAAGCCATTCATATAACTATCAATACGTGTTGTTTCGTTATAACCATTTTTTGTATAGAACGAATGACTTAAGTGATTAAAGGTGTTTAGCCTGATAACAGAACAAGCTAACTCCTTTGCCTTTTGTTCCATACTAGCCAGTAAAACACTGCCAATCCCTTTACTCCTGTGTGAATCTTCCACAAAAATATGACTGATAAATAATACATTTAACGTCTTTGTGCCCATGGCTGCACCAAGCAAAACTCCCTGCTTGCTTTTACAGCTACAGAACACCTTCTCAGGCGTGTCGTTCTTATGTTGAGCAAGGCCATACTGGATAACCGAATGGGACAGGTATTCCTCGATTGCCATATTTTCACTTAAATTGCTTTCAAGTATTAGTTCTTCCATAATATTTTCCTTCCACTAACAGTGTGGATACAATGAAATAATTCCTTGCTTTCTACGCATAGATACGGACGGAATGCCATCATATGCAATCGTGACTTCACCTTTTTTCAAACAAAGCGTCAACCTGTTTTCTGGTAAAGCTTCCTGGCGAGAGTCATAAAAATTCTTTCTTGAGTGCACCGGTTTAAGTCAAAGCGCCGTTGATATTTATTCGGCCTGAGGCTGTTTCGACATGAAACCTGACAAGCTCTCCCACATGCGGCAGAGATGTTCTTTTCTCAGCCCAGTAGCCATCATCGCCTAATGTTTTGAAACTGCTGAATACAAACGGGAGCACAACGGCCTTGAACGGATCATGCATTTGATCAAACAGATTGATGTGAAGGTGCGGCATGGTCGAGTTTCCTGAATTGCCAACCGAGCCTATGATCTCTCCCCGTCTTATTCGCTGCCCCTCTTTGACCAGAATCGATTGATTCTTAAGGTGGGCGAGAAATACGATATAACCCCCTTCCGCCTGTATCATGATGTGATTTCCGGCATTGGGTCTGATATCCACGCTTCCGTTCTTCTCTTCAGGTCTGAATTTATAGGTTGCGTTGTACCATAGCTGAATCGTTTTCCAGATATTGCTGTGCTCGTGGTCGGGCCAGTTATTCCCTACGCGAATAACTTCTCCATCCACGGGGGAAAAGACCGGCTTGTTCCAGCAATAAAAGCTGCTCGCCGCTATCTTACCTACGAAGAATCGGAATCTGCGCACATCATGGGACGATACTCGTTGTTCCCCCATCTGCACAAAATCAAATGCAAAAGGATGGTGCCCGGGAGGCCGCAAAAACTTCCACTCCCCTTCAAGCGGAGGATGAATGAATATCTTATTCAAAAGCCTCTCTCCGTTTCACTCATTTCACTCCCAGCCCCAACCATGCATCGGAGGTAAGTGAGGTTGGTGTGGCCGGCAACGTCTCTTCAATAAAGGCCAGAGCCAGCTTCTCCTTCTCGCGCCACACAGTTTCACCCATGCCATTTTTCATCATCTGGATGGGGGCGCTGCCTTTGACCATACCTTCCCAGAACTCGGGTATGGATTCGACCGGGAATGATCCGGTGATGCTGCGAATCTCCACATCCCGGAATCCGGCCTGCTCCATCTCCTGCATGAACAGATCGGGATTCTCCAGCGTGTCGATAGCGCGTTGCGGTTCCGGCAGCTCCGGTTTCATCGTTTTGATAGCGCCGAACATCATCTGCATGGCAGGTGACAGGTCGACAGGAGCCCAGCTGGAGACAGCAACCGTGCCGCCAGGTTTGAGGGTACGGTGGATTTCGGAGAAGCCCCTTCCACGGTCCGGGAAGAACATCAGTCCAAACATGGAGAATGCAGCATCAAACAAATTATCTTCATAAGGAAGAGCCTGAGCATCTCCATGCTGGATTTTGATATTGCGGTGCTCCTCATCCTTAATGCGCTCGGCAAAGCAATCGAGCATGGCTTGTGAGAAGTCGATGCCGTGCACCAGCTCAGCCTCTCGGGCCATCATCAGTGACAACGTTCCCGGCCCGCAGGCCACATCCAGCACCGTTGAACCCGGCTTGAGCTCGGACGCAGCAATCGCGACTTCTGCGAACTGCTCAAACACCTGCATGGTCGTTTCCGAATAACCTGATGCGACCAGATCCCATGGCTCGAATTTTGATAATGGGTTCTGCTTACCACTCATATCCACTCCTCCTGCCTACAAAGGATGTCACTTATGGCATCGGAGTATGCCATTCTGCATTTGTCGACTGTTTTGCAGCTACTGGATAATCAGCTTTATGCTGTGAAAGTCAAATCCACAACACTGTCACGGAAGAGCTGGTGAAAGCCATGAGATATCGGGTTCAGCTATCAACATAGCCATCGTATTGCGGCAGACCGTCGGTGATACAATCCCAGCTGGCTTTCGATGAGGCGAAGATATGAGCCAATGGCCGCTCATTAATCTCTGATTCAATGGTGCCAAGGCGCACACGTACTTTGCCCGGACGTTTATCGCTACGGTTCAAGATCGGGGAGCCACATTTGCTGCAAAAGTATTTCACATTGCCCGGTGCTGATTCGTAGCCAGTCAGTAGCTCTTCACCATGCAGAATGAATGCGCTCTCATTCACCAGGCCGTTGGTTGCATAGGCACTGCCTTGTGCTTTCCGGCACCGGGAGCAGTGGCACATCACAATAGCATCGATGCTACCGCTGATTTCAAACCTAACTGCACCACAAAGGCAACGTCCTTGATACATAGTGATTCTCCTTGCTTACGGATACAAAATATCTTTCAACGCCACTATCAGCGCAGCACACTCTTCATCGGTACCTACACTGATACGTAAAAACTGATCAATGCGATCATAAGGAAAGTGGCGAACTAAAATTGCTTTTTCCCTGAGTGATTGAGCAAGCCTGGAGGCATCAGCTTTGGGATGTCGTGCAAAGATAAAGTTTGCCTTAGATGGAAGCACCTCAAAACCAAGTTGTTTCAAACCGGTGCTAAGTGCCTCTCGTGAAGAAACAATGGTACGACATGTTTGCTCAAAATAGCCCCTGTCTTCTACTGCTGCGACTGCGCCAACAATGGCCAATCGATCCAGCGGATAGGAGTTGAAGCTATTTTTTACTCGCTCCAGTGCCTCGATCAATTTGGCATTTCCAATAGCACAACCCACTCTCAGGCCAGCTAAAGACCTGGATTTGGATAGTGTTTGAACCACCAGAAGGTTAGGATATTGATCAACCAGCCCAATTGCTGTTTCACCACCAAAATCGACATATGCCTCATCAATAACGACGACTGAATCAGGATTACTCATCAAGAGAGATTCAATAGATGCCAGCGGCATTGCAATTCCGGTAGGAGCATTTGGATTGGGAAAAATAATGCCACCATTTTTCCTCAGATAATCACCCGTGCTGATCTCAAATGATTCCGTTAAGGGAATCGTTTGATAATCGATGCCATACAGCCTGCAATACACAGGGTAGAAACTGTAGGTGATATCCGGGAACAGAATTGGATCCGGATGTTTTAGCAGTGCCTGAAAAGTATGTGCGAGCACTTCATCAGAACCATTGCCAACAAACACTTGCGCTGGTCTTACACTAAAGTTTTTGGCGATAGCAGCTTTCAGCGTGCTTGCATCAGGATCCGGGTATAGGCGCAAGCCCTTCTCAATATTGTCCGTTAATACGGCCAACACCAATGGTGATGGCCCATACGGGTTCTCATTGGTATTTAGTTTGATTACGTTGCTGATTCTTGGCTGTTCGCCAGGAGCATAGGGTGTTAACTCTTGAACTACAGGGCTCCAGTATTTACTCATGGTCGTTGATTATGTGAATGCTCATCGAAAAGCCAAGAAATTTCAAAATATATAGACTGATGAACTGCCCCTACGAACGCCAGTCATGAGAACAGGTTAAGCAAATACTGTTGTGTTGTTCCTGCATAGTTTGAATCTACCAGGCCTCATCCAGCCACAAATTGGGATAGTGGGTTTTGTTTCTGTTGAATCGACATGCACACCTCTAAGCATCGGAAATCAGGCCATAAGGTGGCTATAGTCTAAAACTTTCTGTTCGAGGAGTTAGCTCTGTTGTTCCAGGTGATCGAGCAGTGCCTCGGCATTAGCTACCAGCATCTGGTAGGCATCTTCAAAACCATGAGCGCCGCCGTAGTAGGGGTCCGGCACATCAGGAATATTCGTGGGGTCTTCAAATTGGCGCATCATCAGAATGCGTGATTCGGGTATGCCCATGCGTAGCAGGTTGGCCCTGTTTTCAGCATCCATGGCAATCAGCCAATCCCAGTTGTTACAATTGTCAGGAGTGATCTGTTGAGCGCGATGGCGGCCCAAATCCAGCCCTTTTTCTTTTGCCTTGCCTGCTGAGCGCGGATCAGCAGGGCCACCAACATGCCAGTCACCGGTTCCGGCTGACTCAATATGGTAATGATCCAGACCCCGCTCAGCTGCCACGGCTTTTACTACAACCTCTGCCAGTGGTGAGCGACAGATATTGCCCAGGCAGACAAACAGTAGACGCGTTTTATTCTTCTCAAACATGGATGTTTTTCTCCGCCTGTGAACGCTGCAGATAGATGGGATCCGGATACAGAGGCAGTTGAGCGATTCGTGTTTCAGACAGTGCATGTTCGGTTTCAGCAAGCAGAGCTGCAGAGCGCGGAATAAGCAGCGCCAGCCGTTTCCAGTTCAGCATATCGATTGCCGGGTTATTGTGGCAAACAAATCGGGCTGCTTCCATATCAGCCACCTCATGCCAACTGATGCAACGATCCGCATGGATCTTGTCTCCCGCCGCGTAGCAGCCGGTAAAAGCTTCGCCAGCTCTGGCATCTTCAATCACCCAAAGTGGCTCGGAGGTGACGGCCTGTCTGGCGGTCATGGCCAGAGACGAGAGATGCAGAATCGGCAGTTTCAATTCACTGTTGATACCTGCAAGCGTAGCTGCGGCAATACGCAGGCCGGTAAATGCGCCGGGGCCTGCGCCGAGCGCGAGCAGATCCAGTTCATGCCAGCTCAGACCTGCCTGCTCAAGCAGGTCAGCCAGTATAGGTACAATGGTGGTCGATCTTGTTTTACCATCGGCTGAGCTATCGCATCGCGCCAGAAAAGGTTCGCCGCCTTTGAGCACGGCAGCGGAAATTTCTCCGAAAGCTGTATCCAGAGCCAGAATGTTTTGCGAGTCAATCAAGGTGTGCTTTCAGTGCCTTGCGCAGGGCTGCACCGTATTGTGGGTGCTGCATGCCCAGCACTGCATTGGCCTGCAGAAACCCTTCAGGGTTCCCGGCATCAAAACGCTGACCATCAAGCAGCAGGCCATATACAGGCTCTTCTTTTGAAAGTGTCGCAATGGCATCGGTGAGCTGAATTTCACCACCACTGCCCGGCCTGACTTCGCGCAGCAATTCCATCAAACGAGGCGTGAAAATATAACGTCCGACAATGGCCATATCCGAAGGTGCATCTTCAACAGCGGGTTTCTCAACCATGTCTGTCAGACGCAACAGGCCGTTCTCTTCCTGCTCGTATGCCACGATACCGTATTTATGAACCTTATCAGCGGCAACCTGCATCAGGCCGACAACCGAGCAGCCTGTCTGCTCGTATACCTGACGCAACTGCTGCATGGCCGGGTTGTCGGAGATAATCAACTCATCAGCCAATGATACGCCGAAGGCTTCATCGCCAACCCAGTGGCGAGCACAAAGTACAGCATGCCCCAGCCCAAGCGCCTCTTTCTGGCGCACATAAATCACCTCAGCCATACGTGCAACACGTGAAACTTCATCATACAGCTCACTTTTCCCTGCCCTTTTCAGACTGGCTTCGAGCTCGGTCGAGATGTCGAAATGGTCTTCGATAGCACGTTTGCCACGACCTGTGATCATGATGATCTGTTCCATGTCGGCGGCTATTGCCTCTTCGACACCATACTGAATCAGCGGCTTGTCGACGATGGTCAACATCTCTTTTGGCGTAGCTTTGGTGGCCGGAAGGAAACGGGTACCATTACCGGCAGCCGGAAATATGATTTTACGCAGTGGTTTCAAATGCATGACCCCTCTTCAGATAAGTTGCCTCAGTATAGCACAAAATGTGCTTTAAGTGAGACGACCATATGAATGCAGGCCGGAGAGATACATGTTTACGCCAAGGAAGCAGAATACAGTAACCAGGAAGCCAGCCACAGCCCACCAGGCCAATGCCTTGCCATGCCAGCCGTGTGAAACGCGTGCATGCAGATAAGCACCGTAGACCAGCCATACGATCAGTGCCCAGGTCTCTTTGGGATCCCATGACCAGTAACCACCCCAGGCTTCAGCAGCCCAGGCCGCACCGAGTATGGTCGCCAGCGTGAAAGCAGGGAAACCAACTGCTACCGACTTGTAGGCCAGCTGATCAAGTTGTTCCAGTGATGGGAAAACATTCAGCATTTTCGAACTGCTGCCGCGTGCTTCCATGGCGTGACGTACCAGATAAGCCATGCCAGCGGCGCAGGCAACGGCAAAAGCACCGTAACCAACAAAATTCATAGGCACATGAATCTTCATCCAATACGACTGAAGGGCAGGCACCAACGGTTTGATGTCGGCCTGACCTACAGAATCGAGCCATACGCCGAAAAAGACACCGGCAGAAACCAACACCATGACAAATGCACCCATGCCCTTGGCGTTATAACGGCGCTCAAATGAGAGGTAAACGGTTGCCGTGATGATGAATAAGACGATGAACACTTCGTACAAATTGGATACCGGTGCATGGCCCATATCCATATCAAACAGATAGGATTCATGCCAGCGCAGCAACAACGCTGTACCACCAGCATACACACCAATCCATGCCGATGCAGTTGCGATACGTCCAATAAATGCTTCAGGCGCAAACAGGTAGGCGATATAAGCAACGGCCGAGAAGATGAACACAATGTTCATTGTCATGATAATATTGCCAGCAAACAGGTTGGACTGGTCTTCATAGGAGATCTGGCTGGCAGCTGGCTCAAACAAGGCGGCAATGACGGCCAAAACCACCATCAAAAGCGCGCCATCAAGCCATGGTACGGTGTTTGGAGCGACGCGTCCCTCAAGCATGGAAGGCTTCATCGTAGAGAGCGTGGCAGCAAGGCCTGCGCCGACTAGTGCTGCAGTACCACCCCAAAGCAGCCCCTGCATGCCTAAAATCTGGTACAGGAAGGCATCCTCGTTGTAACCGTCGGTGCCATACATGGCCATAGCAGCGATGCCGAGAGATAGGCCTATATAGGCGTAAAAGCGGACCAGTGCCAGGCGACCCTGATTCATGCCTGTCATGATCGAAACTTCAGCTGTGCTTGAACTCATGTGTTGCTCCCTTTGTTAAGATCGCTGAACTCTTCATCAAGTTTTGTGAACAGATCGTTAAATGTCTGCTTAAAAGCAAGGTGGTTACGGTTGGTTAAACCCGCAAGCGTTATGCGTGTTTTCCCATCTTCCGGGCGAATCACCAGCCATAACTTGCGGTGTGGCAGGTAGAACATGATGCACAGGCCGATCACCAGAATCGCACTGCCAACCCAGACGATGTTCATGCCAGGATCCTCGGCCAACTGCAGGCCTGTGTAATAAACATGGTCATAATCTTCGAGCATGGGAATCACCGGCCATGGCAGCTTGGGCAGCATCTGTACGGCCTGAAGCGTGCGCACAGCCATGTTCTGGAAGTCATCCGGACGTTCATCGCCAAAAACATCGTTCATAGCCAGCTTGAATGCTTCCAAGTTGGCTTTCTCATTGCGCACGCCCTGCATTTCAGACATGCGCCTGAAGAAGGCATGAAACAGCTGCCACTCTTTCGGGTTGCTCAAATCAAGCCCGAGAGAAACCGCCTCATAGTCCTTGGTATCACCGGAGACTGAGACCTGCATCCATGAACCTTGATTGGTGCCGTCAGCACCAATGTACGGGTTCATGTAGGCTTTCACCTTCACCGATTTGAAGCCTTCCCCGCGCAATACGTATTCTATCGAAGGCCCGATATCCTTGAACTTTTTCTCGCCAAAATTCTCGGCAACATTCTCGACGTTATATGGCCTGAAGTCGGTCACTTCGATGGAAACACCGCTCTCTTTATCCTTTAACGTTTGATAAACCTGCGTTGAGGCCGTATGCGTTTTTTGCGATCCATCCAGATGATAGAATTTGAAAGTCACATCCGATCCACCATCGCCAAAGCTGGCCTGATAGATATACACACCTTTATAAAACAGTGGTTCATTAACAATGATATCGCTTGTCAGTACTTCTTTACCTTCATCGATAATGGTCAGGTTACTACGGAACTCCTTGGGAGCACCGGTAGGAAAGAAATCGATTTCGAAGCTGTTGCAGCGCACCTGGAAGGGCATGTCGAGCTCGACTGTTTCGGTACCTTGCGAGAAGAAAATGGTTTTTTCCATACCCCCTTCCGGCACAGACATGTTGCCGCGGAAACCGAATTGAACGCTGGAGAAACCGCCAATCAGGACGACCAGGATCGCAGTATGTACGGAGATATATCCCCATTTATGGTTGCGGCCTTTATCAGCACGCAGGAAGTGGGTGCCATTATCTTCCACGCTCTTGAATTCCCAACCGTGCAGTCGTTTCTTTAACATAGCCTGCAATGTTTCAGCTGTAGCGCTGCCATCTTCAAGCTGCCAATCCTGCTTCAGCTCCATGCGGTTCAGGGAACGCTCATTGATGGTGCCTTTGCGGCTACGCATCTCCTTGAGCATTTTTGGAACCTGCCGAGACAGGCATGCTGTGAGCGAGAGCATCAGGAATCCCAGTATACTGAGGAACCACCAGGTGTGATACATATCGAACAGGCCGAGAGAACGGAACAACCAGTACCACAAAGGGCCGAACTGTTGCAGGTAATCGGTCTGTTGTTGATTCTGCAACAGAACGGTACCAATTACCGATGCAATAGAGAGCACCATCAGCAAAACAATAGCCAGAGACATCGAGCCAAGGCGTTGCCAGAGTTGTTTAATTAGGTCAGAGAATGAATTCATGCCGGCATGTTAGCCATTCCAGCCAGCGCAGTCATGAGCGAATCGTGGTGAAATCATTACCCCGTACACGTAAAATTGTTGAGGCTTTGCCTGTGCCGGGCTCTCCTGCAAGTGAGTTGCTCAGGTGATGATACAGTCGGCAGTGCGTTTTCCGGTCAGGATTGACAGATATTTTACCGCGACGATTCAGGCTGCTGGAGAGCAACAACCCCCCACAAGCCTTTGCCAGCTGGCGTGTCTGCAAAGACGCATCGACACGAATCGCCATATTACCCTTGTCATAACACTGCTTCGGTAGCCCCGGCTTTGCCGGCACAATGATGCTCACATCACCTGGCCATGAGTCTTTAACCAGCCTGCGCAGTGCTGGCGAGAAAAAGCGCACCTGCTTCAAAGCTGCTTGAATTGAATCGGCCAGCAGCAGGAACGGGCCTTGCCTCTGCTTAAAGCGACAGAGGCGATGCATGGCTTTTGAAGATCCGGGAAGAGCTGCGACACCAGGCAATGTGCCGGTGTGGTGGGCAATCAGTCCCCCGCATTGAAGTACCTTAGCCGCGTTTAAAGCAGCCAGCTTCCTTGAAATCGCTCTCATTGAGGCTGCCTCAGGCAGACAGGATGGCCTCAGCCTGTGCCGCACGATCCGCCTTCAGCTTCTCTGTCAGATCTTCATCATTCTGAGCCAGCATCTGCACGGCCAGCAGTCCTGCATTTTTTGCACCGTTAATGGCGACAGTCGCTACCGGCATGCCCGGAGGCATCATGACAGTGGAGAGCAGAGCATCTTCACCATTCAAAGGGCCGGATGCGATAGGCACACCGATCACAGGTTTCACCGTTTTGGAGCAGACCACGCCAGCCAGATGCGCTGCCATGCCAGCGGCGCAGATGAATACCTTGCAGCCAGCTTCTTCAGCGTCCTTGATTGCGGCAACCGTTGCTTCCGGTGTGCGGTGGGCTGAACGCACCATGGTTTTGTATGGCACGCCGAACGCGTCCAGCACAGCCTCTGTTTTCTGCATCACGGGCATGTCATTGGCACTACCCATCAAGATCAATACTTTAATCGCTTCCATTTTCAACCCCGTTTCACCGCAGAGGACACAGAGGACACAGAGGAAAAGTTATCATTAAATCTCTGCGTTCCTGGTTCCAACGGCGGTTCATTAGTTCGTTCCACATATTGTATCGTAGAGTATGCATAGGACTAAAGGTTTATCAGGGTAGTGTGAAATGGTAAATCTTATGTAACCATTCCAATCCGGTGTTCCATGTACTTGCCCTAAGGTTTTCCTCTGTGTCCTCTGTGCTCTCTGTGCTTAAATATTTTCCTCGCGGGCGACTGCACGGTAGCCGATGTCGCGGCGATAAAATCCACCCGGCCAGTCCAGCTTTTCCAGTGCAGCATACACCGTTTGCTGCGCCTGTTTCACCGTTGCTGCCACCGCTGTCACACCCAGCACGCGGCCACCTGTGTTGACGATAACTCCATCTTTTTCAGCCGTACCTGCGTGAAAAACGGTAGTACCTGCAGCTTCAACAGCATCGAGGCCTCCGATGGCCTGACCTTTGTCAAAGCTTACCGGATAGCCAGCAGATGATACAACCACGCACAGCGCCGTACCCTCGTGCCACTCCAGCTCCACGCCATCGAGCTTTCTGTTGGCGGCAGCCAGCAGCACGGTGCCCAGATCAGATTTTAGCCTGCTCATCAGCGGCTGGCATTCAGGATCGCCGAAACGCACGTTAAATTCCAGAGCCTTGGGGCCATCTTCGGTCAGCATTATACCGGCGTAGAGTATGCCGATAAATTCTGCGCCCTTCTTTTTCAGCGCAGCAATAGTCGGTCGGGCAATCGTTTCCAGAACCACATCGGCGATCGTCTCAGTGACACACGGGGCGGGCGAATAAGCACCCATACCACCGGTATTCGGTCCCAGATCACCATCGAGCAGCGCCTTATGATCCTGACTTGAGGCCAGAGGAAGGATTGTGTCACCGGATACGATGAACAGGCAGGACGCCTCTTCACCGGTCAGGAACTCTTCAATCACAACCTGTGAGCCAGCTTCACCGAAGCTGTTGCCGGAAAGCATATCGCGCACTGCATCTATCGCTTCTTTCTCGCTTTGTGCCACGATCACGCCCTTGCCGGCAGCAAGACCGGAAGCTTTCACGACAATCGGTGCACCCCATGAGCGGATGGTGTCAATCGCTTCATCGGCATCGACATGTACTTCAAAACGCGCCGTAGGCACACCAGCCTCATGCATCAGACGTTTGGAAAAAGATTTGCTGCCTTCAAGATTTGCGGCTGCTTTGTCCGGTCCAAAAACAGGAATACCTTCGTCACGCAATTGATTGCCCAGGCCAAGAACAAGAGGTACTTCCGGGCCAATCACCACCAGATCAGGCTTCTCAGCCAATGCCAGCTTCATCAATCCATCAACATCTTCGGCTCCGACATTGATACAGCGAGCCACGCGCTTGATGCCCGGGTTGCCTGGCGCACAGATGACTTCGGAGACTGAAGGCGAGTCTTTCAGCTTCCAGCACAATGCATGTTCGCGACCACCGCCGCCGACTACGAGAACTTTCATCATTGCTCCTTAATGCCTGAAGTGACGGATACCGGTAAAGATCATCGCCAGCCCATGTTCATTCGCTGCTGCAATCACTTCCTCATCACGTACCGAGCCACCCGGTTGGATAACTGCTTTCGCACCGGCTTCGGCCAGTGCATCCAGACCATCGCGGAACGGGAAGAATGCATCGGATGCGACAGCCGAACCCTTGAGCGCTTCACCACCCTGAAAAGCAGCAATACGTGTGGAGTTAACACGGTTCATCTGTCCTGCACCAACACCCAGGGTGACGCCACCTTTGGCGAAAACGATAGCATTGGATTTTACATGTTTGGCCACAGACCAGGCAAACAGCATGTCGCTCCACTCGTCTTCAGAAGGTGCGCGCTCAGTGACTACCGTGCATGCATCGCGCAAAAGGATATGTGCATCGCGCTCCTGCACCAATAGGCCACCGTTCACACGTTTGAATTCCAGGCCGCCACTGACAGGTTCTGCAGATGGTGCCCGCAGCAGGCGCAGGTTTTGTTTTGTAGCCAATGCTGCACGCGCATCATCGCTGAATCCCGGTGCGATAACGACTTCCATAAAGGTTTCGGCAATCAGCTTGGCTGTCGCGCCGTTCAGCGGTTGATTGAATGCAGCAATGCCGCCAAATGCAGAGGTCGAATCAGCTGCACGTGCACGTTCATAAATCACTTCCTGGGCGCCGCCCACAGCTACTCCGCACGGGTTGGCATGTTTAACGATGACAGCAGCGTTGTCGGTGAAATCGCGTACGCAGGCAAATGCCGCATCGGCATCGGCGATATTGTTATAGGAGAGAGCCTTGCCCTGCAGCACTTCGCAATTGGCCAGCGACAGACCGACATCTTCGATATCAGCGTAAAATGCACCGTCCTGATGCGGGTTTTCACCATAACGCAACTCATCGGCTGTTTTAACAAACTGGCGGGTAAAAATGTCCGGGAACTTGCGCTTGGAGCCGTCAGGATTCAGAGCAGAGAAATGGTTGGCGATGGCACCATCATACGCTGCTGTATGCGCAAATGCCTTGGTGGCCAGTGCGCGACGGATCTGATCGTTGAGTTCATTCTGGTCAATCGCATTGATCACCATGCCGTAATCGGACGGGTCTACAACAATGGTGACGAATTTATGATTTTTGGCCGATGCACGAACCATGCACGGGCCACCGATATCGATATTTTCAATTGCGTCATCAATGCTGCAGTCATCTTTGGCGACCGCTTCGCGGAACGGGTAGAGGTTCACACACACAAGGTCGATCTGCTCAATGCCGTGCTCAGCCATGGAAGCAAGGTCGCCAGCGTTGTCGCGACGGGCAAGAATACCGCCGTGTACTTTCGGATTCAGCGTCTTTACACGCCCGTCCATCATCTCCGGAAACCCGGTGTAATCCGACACATCACGGCACGTAATGCCTGCTTCACGCAGCAGTTTGGCCGTGCCGCCGGTGGAGAGAATCTTCACGCCACGCTCGGTCAATGCTTTGGCAAAGCCTTCCACACCTGTTTTGTCTGAAACGCTGATCAGCGCCTGTTTAATAGAAGCCATAAGATAGCTGCTCCGGGATGAATAGAATAAAGGGGAGCGGAACGCTACGCATCGGCCGGTTGTTCGCAACTAGAACCATGTTTAATCGGAAGCATGACTGCTTTCGAATCCCGCCTCAGACCAAAGATCGGTCACTATTCAGTCTCTGCCAGCCGATCCCCACGATGACTCATGATACCACTTGAAAAAATCACCCAGAGGAAGTGGTCGGCTAACATAATACCCCTGCACCTTGTCACACCCCAGGGCCTCCAACTCGGCCCAAACATCTTTATTTTCAACGCCTTCGGCGATTACTTTAAGATTGAAGCTATGGCCCAAGTCTATGGTAGATCGAACGATTAATGCATTTCCTGCATCCTCAAGCATGCTAAAGATAAAACTTTGGTCTATTTTGAGCTCACTCACCGGCAATTTGCTGAGGTAGGCAAGTGACGAATAGCCCGTGCCAAAGTCGTCAATCGACAGACTTGCGCCCAACGCTTTCAGTTGCGAGACCACCTTCATGCAGGCTTCCGGGTGAGCCATGATCGCGCTTTCGGTAATCTCCAACGTGATGGTATTGGCAGCCACACCATATTCACTCAGGAGAGAAGCAATATGCGCAGGTAGCTTCGGATCAATCAGATTTCGTGTCGAAAGATTAATGGCAACGCCGACATTCAGCCCGGCCTTCTGCCAGATACTTTGTTGCCGAATTGCCTCATCAAGAACCCACATCGTGAGTGCTTTGATTAACCCTGTCTGCTCCGCCAGTGGGATGAACTCTGCTGGCGAGATCATACCGTATCGTGGGTGCTGCCAACGCACCAGGGCCTCGACATCCGTTACTTTGGACGTTTTCATATCCACCTTAGGCTGGCAATAAAGCGACAGATCTCCGTCAATGATGGCGTGGCGCAATTCGCCCATAAGGGTCAGGCGTTTCATGCTGTATGAGTCTTGCTCGGAATCATAAACGTTCATACCATTTCTATCTATTTTGGCCAGACGTGCCGCCACATCTGCATGCCGCAACAAGGTCAGCGGGTCTTCGCCATGATCTGGGTAAAGCGCCACACCAACACTTGCACTCACTTCAATCGGTGTGTCCTCTAAGACAAAAAACTCTTCCAGCGCTTGTTTGATCTTCTTTGCCACAACCCCAATATGCTCATGCCCTACGCCCGGCAATGTGACAGCGAACTCATCGCCACCTATGCGAGCAATCGTATCCACCTTGCGAAACACAGCGAGCAAGCGTGCGGCAATCTGTTGCAGGATCAGATCGCCATTGTGGCGACCCAATGTGTTGTTAATCTCTTGAAATCGACTCATGTTCAGTATTGCCACGGCTAGTGGTTTTACCTCACGAGCAGCGACATCTATTTCATGTAACAGCCGATCATGAAAAAGTGCCCGGCTGGGCAGACCGGTTAAATTATCATGTAACGCCTTATATTCCAGTTCTGCTATGTAAGCATTGCGTTCACTGATGTCTTGAACAATAGCTACAAAGACCGGCGGGATTTCCCTTTTTAAGTATTGCAACCGCACATCAACTGGGTAAGTCGATCCATCCTTGCGCCTGTGAGTTGTTTCAAGGACGAGTTGCTCCTTTTCTCCGCTATACAATGGAGAAGCTAAAGCCATGAACTGCTCTGCTGTAACCTCGGGTTTCAAATCAACGGGGGTGAGGGCCTTCAGCTCTTCCAGGGTGTACCCCAGATTCCTGCATGCACCCTCGCTCACATCTATAAAATGTAGCGAATCCTCTTCAAAAACATAAATCTCATCCCATGAGTTTTCAAGAATACGCCCCATACGTTGTTCACTTTCAACAATGCGCACCTGGTCAGCCAGAATTCTGAGTTCTGTACGCACCAGTATCAGGTAGAACAGACCGAACATAATAAAACCTGTGAGAATACCGAATATTGATAACCTACGAAATGCATCCCATGCCTGTTTAGCAAGACCTGTAATATCACGCAGCATGACAATCGTACCGACATTTCGCCCGCCGGCATCCTGAAGTGGGATACTTCCCGCCCAGTATGTCAGGCCATTGAGCTGCACATCTTTTTCCACGGCCAGTTTTTGATCTGATCCTTGAGTAAGGACTTTTCTGAAAAGTTCAGTTGGTATTTCCGGGCGCGATTGAGATATGAGTACGGCAGATGAAAGCAGATTCCAGCTGTTCTCCCGGCCAAGCATCTGCATGCCCGATTTCCAAGCCGTTTGATCCAGATACTGCTTGTCGATAAGTACATAAAGCTCAACGCTTAAGGCTTTATGTATGTTTAAAAGTGTGGCATCGATCTCTTTGCCCAGCTCGATATAACCGAGAAGCTGTGTTCCCTCGTAAATGGGGTCGACTACCCGCAAGGTGAAGGTGCCTAGCGGCCCAAGCTCAATGCCTTGGGCAAGGCTGCCTGTTCGCTCGGCATCAAGAGCAGTGAACCGGTCAATGACATCACCATAGCGCTGCGGTTGATGAGCACGAAGCAGGTTGACCCGTTTGGGATCATGAAAATAGAAGTGGGTCACATCGTGCTTTTTTTTCAGCCGTTCAAACACAGGGAATGCTTGGGATAACAATGCCTTACGATCTCTGGTTTTGAGTGCGGTGAGTATGGTTTTATCTTGGCCAATAAATTCCAGACTAACCGCCATGGTCTCGGCATCAGCAATTAACGCATTCTTGAAAAATTCCTGCACAGACATGGTGCTCTGCATAATGCTATCGCTTAGATGTTCGTTTTCTATGTCAATGAGATTGCGTGCTGACATGAAAAACACGACTAACGCCACCAAGGCCAAAGGGAGGAGAATGCGCATCTTCAGGCTGAGTGTTTTTATTTTCATATGTGGAAAGCAGCAATTCTCGGGCCATATCAGCCCCCTCAACCAGACTGATCGAGAACTGAAGGACCGGGCGTACCGCCTCTTGAATAATGTTGAATTTATCGACCTTCCCATACTTTAATAATCCTGCCAACAAGAGGAGTTCCACAGTGGAAATTTCATCCCGATGATGCATGGCATAACATCGCATATGGAGGAACAAGGCTTCTCTGCAGGGAGGAGCGGCCGATGAAAAAAGCGCCAGTTATAAAAATCAACCTACGTTTTTGCACAACACGGGCCCGCCTCTGGGCGTTCATTACATCATAAATATGACCTTTAACCCTGCTCGCATGTGGCAGTATCACCTATAAGGAAAAAGTAGCACGCTTGCTAGTTCTCCACCATTCAGGATGATTGCGTAAGAAATCATCACGGATTCATTGTGTGATGGCCTGCACTAAAGCTTACTTTTCTTCATCCGGGAGATTTTGTTTATGAATAATCAACACGGTGATCCGATATTAATTATTGGTGCGGGTCGTGGCGGCACAGCCATCCTGGATGCTTTTACTGAGGAGCATCTGACCAAGATTGTCGGTGTCGTTGATCCCAATGAGGATGCAATGGGCATTCAGCATGCCAAAGCACTAAATATTCCGGTTTTTACCGATATGGAGCAGGCCCTGGATAGCGTTGGTTCATGTATAGTTTTCAATATGACCAACAGTGACAACATTTCAGATATTGCTGCCAAACGTGTTGGTGCTGGCGGCGTTATTGGTGGTCAGGAAGCCAAGCTTTTCTGGCAGATTATTTCGCGACTGCAAACAGTCAAGGAAGACTTATGGGAAAATCAGTCTCGCCTGAAGGCCGTGATTCACAATGTTTGTGAAGGTATTGTAACCATCAACACAAGGGGGGTTATCGAAAATGCCAACCCTGCTATTGAACAGATATTCGGCTACAAAAAAGATGAACTGATCGGAAAGAACATCAGCACACTAATGCCCGAACCTCACAAGGGCATGCACGACTCTTACCTGCGAAGTTACATGCGCACAGGCGTACAAAACATACTTGGTCACTATCGGGAAGTAACCGGTTTGCGTAAAAGTGGAGAGACGTTCCCGCTTGAACTCAATGTCAATGAAATGATGCTGGCTGGAACTCAGCATTTTGTTGGTATTCTGCGTGATATTACTGAGCGCAAAAAAGCAGAAAATAAAATGACCCAGCTGGCTCTCTATGATCAACTGACAAAACTGCCCAACAGAACACTGTTCTATGAAAGGCTGGAATTTAGTTTATCTCAGTGCAAACGTTCAGGAACTATGCTGGCACTGCTGTTTATTGACCTTGATGGCTTCAAAGCGGTCAATGATACACTCGGACATGATATGGGTGACAGCCTGCTGAAAGAGGTGGGAAAACGGCTACGGAATAGCATCAGAGAATCCGATATTGCTGCCAGAATGGGCGGCGATGAATTTACCGTCATTTTAACGAACCTCCAGAGCCTCGACGAAGTGCCACGCATCGCAGGTAACATTATTAAAGCTCTAAATGAACCTGTTGAATTCAAGGGCAACAGTTGCAACGTAGGGGCCAGCATTGGAATAGCAGGCTATCCTGAACATGCCGACAATGCCGATGATCTTGTTAAAGAGTCGGACACTGCAATGTATCAGGCCAAAAATGCAGGCAAAAACAGACACTGCTTTGCGAGCCAGTCGTAGCAGCAATCTAGCTGAGCATCCATACGTGGCCGCACTACGTCATTCAGCAACACGGGGACTATGGACATAGACCCATACCCCCAGGCAGGGCTCGCACTGAGAGCGTGAGGAGCGCCCGATCTGGTCTTCTGAGGGTCAGCTGATTTTTTCGCGGACGAGAAACGTTACCGGCAGGTGATCGGAAAAACCGTTAGGGTTGTACTCTTTCTTTTTGCACGGGCGGCCATGGCGAACTATTTTGTTGCCATCCACCATGCCGGGAATGGTGAAAATATTGATGTCTTCCGGCTTGCAGTACAAACCCTCCTTTTTCAGCGCACCCTTGTTGAGCAGCACCTGATCGAGCATGCCCCAGACATTGCCATAGCTATGGGTGCCGCGGCTGCCATCCATCAGTCGCCACATCAGATTGAGCAGCATCGGTCTGCTTCTGGCGCGGGTCACCTTGGAACGACTATGGGTGGAGAGCGCATAGTCACTCATTGAGCGGTTGAACGGTTCATCATTAAAATCGCCCATGACAAACACCGGCACATCTTTACGAAGCTCCTGGATGCGCTGCATGAAGTAAGCCAGCGTTTCACCGGCAATCATGCGATAGGGCTCGGATTCCAGTTCGCCGCCCATGCGTGACGGCCAGTGATTGCCGATCACTATGAACGGCTCTCCCTGTTTGCTGACAAGGTTGACCTGCACGATATCACGCGTGGCACTGCGCTTCTGGATCAGGTGCGAAAAGATCATTTTTTTACCGCTGCCCGCATCTGTCTCAACATCGAACTGCTGCGTGTCGTAGATAAAAGCGACATCAATGCCACGCTTGTCCTGAGTATCTTCATGTATGATATCGTAATTCCGTGACGGCAGGTTGAGACTTGCCACCAGCTTTTCCAGCACAGCTCGTGACTCGATCTCGCAGACTCCGATCAGGTCAGGGCCAGCTCCATTGTTCATGGCTGTGATCACCTGAGCAATCTGGCTCAGTTTCTGCATCAGGGCAGTGGCATTCCACTCTTTCAGTTCACCTTTCAGCTCTTTTTGCAGCCATTCGGGACGATCGAGAGCGCCATCCACATCAAACAGATTTTCCAGATTCCACCAGGCAAAACAGTATTGCTGTTCCATCGCCAGCCTCCTCTTGCATCAATGCACGAGATTGCAGCACGTTCGTTTGCTGTTGTCTGTCCCCTGAATATGGGACAAACAGGGTTACCTGCTTTTAATAACTACCGTCCCGGCAAGTTTATCGTGCCAGCCTTGTTTACGTTTATCGAAGGCAACCCAGATGAGACCTGCAGCAAGTGCGACCGATGAGATGTGATGGGTGAAAAAGCGGATAATAAATTGGCGGGTTGTGGGATGTTCTCCGCTGTTTGCATCTACAATCCTCAGGTGCAACATAATCTTGCCGGGAGTTGCAGCGCGATAAATCCAGAATGTGACAATGGCGATGGCCGGAAGTCCCCATGAAATCAGAGAATCCCAGAAGCCGGAAGCAAACAGGTCGGGATTGAAGTATTGATCACCGTAGATGGCGTAGAGCACGGGTACGGTAAGCAAAATAATCAGCAATGAGTCGATGATGGTCGCGGCAACACGAATCCAGAAACCACCATATTCCATGTCGGCTGCGCAGCTGATGATCTCATCCGGAGATCCGGGTTGCAGCTGCTCATGATCTCGCATGGGCTGATGATAGCAGTGAAGCAACTCACGGGGCATGCCGTCAAACCCTGTCAGCTGTTGTTTCGCTGAAACAGTCCGACTCCGGGCCTTGGGTACCATCGAAGCCCGCATGCCGTACGCAGTTTCGTCCAGCCTCCTTGGCCTGATACACGGCTTCATCGGCAATCAGAATCATCTGCTCCATCTCCATGGATTTGCCGCTGCACACACCAATGCTGGAGGTGACCGGAATGCGATGGTGTTGTTCGTAAGCGATCTGCATGCATGCAATATCTTCGCGGATGCGCTCGGCAGCCTGAAACGACTGCTCATCATTGCAGTTGAGCATGACCAGCGTAAACTCCTCGCCGCCGAAACGGATCAGGATGTCATAGGCCCGGCAATGTTTTAGCAGGGTACCTGCCACGTCGACCAGCACCTTATCGCCTGCGGCATGGCCATAGGTGTCGTTGATTTTTTTGAAAAAGTCCAGATCTATCATCATCACCGAAACCGCATAACCCAGCCGGTGCGCCATGGCAAACTGTTTGGGCCCCTCAAGATAGAGGTGGCGGCGGTTATGCAGCTTGGTCAGCGGATCTTGCCTGCGTTCGTTATCCATCTTGCCAGCCAGAACAAGCAGTTCCTGCTGCTGCCGTGCAACCTCCCTCTCGGTAGCAAGCAGTGTGATGCCAAGGCTGCCAATTTCATCCCGACGCGTGGAGAGGTCAACTTTAGAGCGATCTTCATCGGTGCCTATTTTGCGTGCCAGCTTCTGCAACAACAGGATGGGGCGCACGACCATACGATGCAGGAAAAACCACAGCGCCAAAGTCAGAAGTAACAGAACCGATACAGCGACAGTAATTTGACCTCGTTGCTCGAGAAACAGGACTAACATGGCTGATCCGGCAAAAAACAAAATGCCCAGAATGACTGCGATACGTGCAGCCAGTGATCGTTGAATCAGGGCAGGTATATTCCAGCATGTCTCTATGGCGCGAATCATTGTATGGTTTAGCAAGAGCAGTGCCGATTACGACGCCGATGACAGGGAGGAATCATTCCCCTCTCTGCCCTGCTTATGACGTTTGCGTCGATTGATCCTTTCCCCCATCATCGCGCTTCACAAAAAACAAGCGCTCGGAGACCACATGCTATTTCGACTGACCACGTTACTGATGTTACTAAGCAGCTTGTCTGTTTTTTCTGCCCATGCAGGCCAACTGCAACAGGCTGAATTTAAAAACGGCGTCAAACTGATTGTTGAAGAGGATCATTCCGCTCCTGTTGCCATGGTTCAGATCTGGTTGAAGGTGGGCGGACGTGATGAATTGCCCGGTAAAACAGGACTGGCGCATGTGTTTGAGCATATGATGTTCAAAGGTTCGAAAAAGCTGGGGCCGGGCGAATACAGCAAGCGCATTTCGGCCATGGGTGGTAACGACAACGCCTTTACCAGTAACGATTATACTGCTTATTTTGAAACAGTGCCTTCCCATCGTGTGTCTGAAGTTCTGGGCATGGAAGCTGAGCGTTTTGCCAACCTGAGACTGCGCGATGAGGATTTCCAGAAAGAGATCAAGGTGATCATGGAAGAGCGTCGTATGCGTACCGAGGATGATCCGAACAGTCGTATGTTCGAAGAGCTCTCCGCCGCGTCTCTGCGCCTGCACCCCTATCGTAATCCGGTGATTGGTTGGATGCAGGATCTGGAGAAGTTAAGCATTGAGGATGTGAAAGCCTTTTATAATAAACATTATGTGCCGGGTAACGCCATTGTGGTCGTAGTTGGCGATGTCGATTTTGCCGAGATGGAAAAGACCGTTGCAAAAACCTTCGGTCGTTTGAAAGCGAAACCCGTAAGTCCGCGTTTCAATCCGGTGGAGCCCGAGCCCTTCGGCCCTAAACGTATCATGGTAGAGGTGCCCGCCCAGCTGCCTATGCTGGCGGTCACGGTTCCTGTGCCGGTATGGAAGCCGGGTGAAAATGATCGAGAGGCCGCAGCGCTTGCTCTGGCTACACATATCATGGCCGGTGGCCGTTCTGCTCGCCTGTCACGTGAAATTGTCGATGCGCAGCGCAAAGCCTTTGCAGCCAGCGCAGGATACGATGCAACGGCAATGGGACTCGACCTCTGGTATGCCTACGGTCTGCTGGGCCCTGGCCAAAAACCGGAGGCTTTTGAAAAAGCTCTGTGGGCATTGATCGATGATATGGCCAGCAACCCGGTGGGTGAAAAACAACTCAAGGCTGCCAAGCGAAATATTATTGCAGCCAATGTGTTTGCTCAGGATTCTCTCTATTTGCGTGCCAAAGAGATCGGTCATATGGAAGTTGTGGGCTTAGGTGCCAACAATCGCGACAACTGGCTGGAGCAGATCGGCAAGGTTGAACCCGCAGATATCCAAAAAGCTGTGAAACGCTGGTTGAAACAAGAACGATCGACGACCGGATTGCTGAAGCCGGAGGTGAAATCATGAAGTTACGTCTGATATCAATGATCACTGCCCTGTTTTTCGCCATGCCTGCCGCACAGGCTGTGCCTCCGATTCAACAAGCAACCCTGCCCAATGGCCTTTCTGTCCTGCTGATGGAGGCGCATAACGTACCCATGCTTTCCATGACTTTGGTGATCCCTGCCGGCAGTGCTTTTGATGCCAAGGGTAAGGGTGGTACAGCGACCATGTTGGCTGGTATGTTGGCTGATCATACGGCCAGACACGATCATATCTCCTGGGCAGACATGCTCGATCAGGATGCTATTCAACTGGGTGCAGGTGCCGGTCAGGATACACTGAGTATCTCTTTGACTGTCTTGAAGGATGCATTGACCCCCGGGCTGGATGCCTTTAGCGAATTGCTGAAACAGCCAGGCTGGAACAAAAAACGCTTTGCTATCATGAAGCAGGATACCCTGGCTGCGGCACAGAAAGAAAAAGAGGAGCCGGGTGTACAGGCTGCACAGGCTGCTGTCGAACTGCTGTTTGGCGATCATCCGTACGGCCACAGACCATCGGGCACCATGGAGTCACTGGCAACGATCAGCCTTAACGATGTAAAATCTTTATTTGCCAGACAGGTCAAACCGTCGGGTGCGGTGCTGGCTGTCAGCGGTGACATCACACTGGCCGAATTGCTGCCTTTGCTTGAAGCCCGATTGGCTGACTGGCAGGGCAAACCTGCTCAAATGCTGACAGATATTCCGCAGCCAACAGCGCTGGCGGGTTTGAGCAAAGATGTGCACATGCC
Organism: Mariprofundus sp.; assembly: GCA_021772835.1. Taxonomy (GTDB): domain Bacteria; phylum Pseudomonadota; class Zetaproteobacteria; order Mariprofundales; family Mariprofundaceae; genus Mariprofundus. Next base: position 50,662 of record JAJFLE010000070.1, on the reverse strand, counting down.
GACCAGCCAGACCATGGTGCAGCTGAACCGTCTGGGGGCTGCACGCAGTGATGCAGCATTTTTCCCGGTATTTGTTCTCAACCATATGCTCGGTGGTGGCGGTTTCGGGTCTCGCCTGATGGAAGAGGTGCGCGAAAAGCGTGGCCTGGTGTATGGCGTTTATTCCTATTTCTCGCCACTGGCTGTTGCCGGTCCTTTTGTCATCAGCCTGCAGACACGTGCTGATCAGGCCACTCAGGCAGAAGATGTGGTTCGCACCGTGTTGGCCGAAATGGCGGCGGGCAAAATCAGCAAGGATCAGCTCAAAGCCAGTAAAGAAAACCTGATCGGCAGCTTTGCCCAGCGACTGGACTCCAACCGTGAACGTGTGGAACTGATCTCCATGATCGGCATCTACGGATTGCCCTTGGATTATCTGAGCAGCTGGACTCAGCACGTGGAAGCGGTGAGCCTCGATGAAGTCACTGCCGAGGCTGCTCGTTTCCTCAAACCGGAGAGCTGGAACCGGATTCGCGTCGGCTCCAAACTGGATTAAGGTTTATCAAGAGATGCGAATTACTGCTGGATACCTGCGTAGCCGGGTAATCAATATCCCTGATATGCAGGGGCTTCGCCCGACTCCGGCCAAAGTGCGTCAGGCCCTGTTTAATATACTCGGAACCGTCGATGACATGCGTCTGCTCGATCTCTATTCAGGCTCGGGCATTATGGCACTTGAGGCAATCTCGCGTGGTGCGACCTCAGCTGTTTCAATTGAGCAGAATCGCAGGCTGACCCGGGATATGGAAGTTATTCGCGATGCATGGGACTTAACGGAAAGCTGGCAGATCAAAACGGCCCTGGTGGAGAAGGCTCTTGCACTGATGCCTGGTCAACACTTTGATCTGATTTTTGCCGACCCACCCTACCAGCAGGGTTTTAGCGAACAGTTGCCGTTATGGCTGGATAAGCATGAAATCACATGCGATCGTCTTATTATCGAAGAATCGAAGAAGGTGAAACCCGCATGGCCTTCCGGCTGGTTATGTGAGCAGTCTCGGCTTTACGGGGATACATGTCTGCACTTTCTGGAGAGAAAGACAGACTCCTGATTGCTTCCTGCACGCATTCAGTTATTTCTTTTGAGTAAATCTCTTTGTCTCGCTACGGTTCGCCCTTCTCCTGGAGGTTATTGTGACTCATATCCGTATTGCTACCCGCCGTTCCCCGCTTGCTCTGTGGCAGGCCGAACATGTTTCTGCTGAATTGCAGCGTCTTGATCCGTCTGTGACGACTGAGCTTGTGAAGATTGTCACCAAAGGCGACAAAATTCTTGACGTGCCACTGGCACAAGTCGGTGGCAAAGGTCTGTTCACCAAAGAGATCGATGAAGCGCTGCTTGATGGTCGTGCCGATATCGCAGTGCACTCGATGAAAGATGTGCCAACTGTTCTGCCGGAAGGAACCAGTATCCGCGCTTACCCCAAACGTGAAGATCCGCGTGATGCCATTGCCACGATCACCAAAGGCGGCTTGGACAGCCTTCCCGAAGGCGCAACCATAGGCACATCCAGCCTGCGCCGTGTCGCACAAATTCTGGCCAAACACCCGACGTTCAAATGCACCTCGATTCGCGGCAACATTCAGACACGCCTGTCCAAACTGGGTGTAGAGGTTGATGCTGTGATTCTGGCGGCGGCAGGTATTAAACGCATGGGCATGCAGGACCAGATGCATGATTTTATTGATACCGAAGAAATGCTGCCGGCTGTGGCACAGGGAACACTGGGCATCCAGACGCGTAATGCTGATGATTGGCTCAACGCGCTTGTCGATCAACTCAACGATGCGGACACCGTGGATCGCACCAAAGCAGAGCGTGCATTTCTGGCAACCCTTGAAGGTGGTTGCCAGGTGCCTATTGCTGCCTACGCCACACTCGATGGGGACTCACTCCACCTGAAAGGTCTGGTTGGCTCTGTGGATGGAAAGGTAGTGATTGTACGCGAGGCCACAGGGTTGCGCGTCGATGCAGTAGCCATTGGTAATGCGTTAGCCCATGAAGTGCTCGATGCCGGAGCCCGACCAATTCTTGCGGCGTTATACGCTGAATCGGATAAATAAATGCAAACACTTTTTTAATATTCTCTTCATCGTTACCTGTAAGTGTGAGGCATGTCACGGAAGTGTCATAAAGATAGTTTAAGTTGGGCACACACTGTCAGCAGCAGTAACAAGAATTAAGTGAATCCTTATAACAAATATCTGATAAAAGGCGGAGCGTGCAAACTCCGCCTTTTCTTTTTTTAGGGCCTGAGAAATTCAGAATTCAGTACATCTTCAACCCCCGGAAAGCTTGACTTTTATCCCCTGTTTTTCCAGTAGTAGCACTAGCTTTTCGCGATGATCGCCCTGAATCTCCAGGCATCCATCTTTCACTGCTCCGCCAGTACCAAGTTGCCCTTTCAATGTTTTTAGCAATTTTTTCAATCCATCATCATTCAGAGTCAGCCCGTCAACGATGCTAACCGTTTTACCACCGCGCCCTTTTGATTCGCGGCGTATACGAACACCCTGCTTGTTTGGGTTTTTGATAGCAGGGGCTGCAGTCGCAGGCTTGCGATCTTTCTTCCCCGTTGCGCGGCTCTTTTGCATCGCTTTATCGAGCGAGCCCTGCTCAGTGCTGTAAACCAATCTGTCGTTATCACCCATCAGCCACCTCTGTTCGTCACACTTCTAGCGAACTCCACCCCTTTTTTTCACTCTTCGCAAGCTGCCATGAAAATAGCCGATCGCCCTTCATTCAGTTAGGGAAACAGCGTTGTTTTTCAACAAATTTACAGCAATTAATATATACTCATAAAAAACCATATGAGGGTGCAGGTTGCCGTGCCATAGTAGCTTGGGCATCATTCGCGCAAAATATAACTATGGGGGCACCATGCCTGCAAAGCAGAAACAGGAAGCCGGCATCACACATGACGGTCTCTTCTACCCAGAAGCACGACTACATGAGATGCACGACAAGATGTTATTTATCCGCCGTTTTGAAGAGAAAGCGGGCCAGCTCTATGGCCTGAAAAAGATCGGTGGTTTTTGCCATTTGTGCAATGGACAGGAAGCTGTCTGTGTAGGCCTGCATCAGGCATCCGAAACAACGGATTACATGATGACCAGCTACCGCGACCATGGCCATATCCTGGCCCGTGGTACTGATGCGACGGCTGTGATGGCTGAGTTGCTTGGTAAAGCTGGCGGCATTGTTAAAGGCAAGGGCGGCTCGATGCACATGTTTGATATCGAGAAGAACTTTGCCGGTGGTAATGGCATTGTTGGTGAGCAGGTGCCAATCGGTCTCGGTTTTGGTTTCTCCAGCAGGTATAAAGACGATGGTCGCGTCACCATCTGCATCATGGGAGATGGTGGCATCAATCAGGGCGCTGTGTACGAATCCTTTAATATGGCTGCGCTGTGGAAGCTGCCCATTGTGTTTGTGGTGGAAAACAACCAGTACGCCATGGGCACTTCACTGGAGCGTGCGTCAGCCGAAACTCAGCTGTTCAAACGTGGTATTTCTTTCAAGATTCCAGGCATGAAGATCGACGGCATGGATGTGCTCGAGTTCGAGAAAAAGATGCGCGAAGCCATGGACCATGCCCGCTCCGGCAAGGGGCCTATGCTGGTTGAAGCGATGACCTACCGTTATCGCGGCCACTCCATGTCCGATCCGGCCACTTACCGTACGCGTGCCGAGGTGGATGAATGGCGTTCAGGCCGTGATCCGATTGCACGCCTGCAGGCTCAGATGATTGAAGCGGGCCTGGCTACTGAAGAACACTTCAAACAGCTTGATAAAGACATCAAAAAAGAGGTCGCAGCTATTGGTAAAGCCGCAGAGGCGCAGCCAGAGCCGGATGCATCCGAACTGTGGACCGACATCTATTCTGACCCAATCGAAAATGCATATCCTTATCCGGGCAAGGTGAACTAAGATGAGTAAAATTACCTACCGTGAAGCACTGAATCAGGCGATGTGTGAAGAGATGAAACTCGATGACCGCGTATTCCTGATGGGTGAAGAAGTCGCTGAGTACAATGGTGCTTATAAAGTATCACAGGGCATGCTGGATAAATTCGGCCCTAAACGCGTCATCGATACGCCGATTACCGAGCTTGGTTTTGCCGGCCTCGGTGTCGGGGCCTCCATGGCTGGCCTGCGCCCTATCATTGAATTTATGACCTGGAACTTTGCTATTCTGGCACTGGATCAGATTGTTAACGCGGCAGCCAAGATGAAATACATGTCCGGCGGCCAGTACAGCTGCCCGATGGTATTCCGTGGCGCTGGTGGTTCAGCTGCGCGTGTGGGTGCCCAGCATTCACAGAGTCTGGAGAACTGGCTGGCCAATGTACCCGGCCTGAAGGTGGTTATGCCATCGAATCCTGCTGATGCCAAAGGACTGTTAAAGGCTGCAATCCGGGATAATGATACCGTCGTATTTATCGAGAATGAGATCAATTACGGCGATGTCGGCGAAGTTCCGGATCATGAATATATTATTCCACTCGGTGTTGCTGATGTGAAACGTGTGGGCTCCGATGTCACCATCGTGGCGCATTCACGCATGACCGGCTTTGCACTTGCAGCAGCAAAAATACTTGCCGAACAGGGTATCGAAGCCGAAGTGATCGATCCTCGTACCATTCGTCCTCTGGATGAAAATACGATACTGGCTTCGGTAGCGAAGACCCACTGTGCTGTTGTCGTGGAAGAAGGCTGGCGTTTTGCCGGTATCGGAGCCGAAATTTCCGCCCGCATTATGGAACGCGGCTTTGATGACCTCGATTCTCCGGTGATTCGCGTGACCGGCAAAGATGTGCCGATGCCGTATGCGGCGAATCTCGAAGCGCTGGCCGTGCCGAGTGTGGCTGACATAGTCGAAGCTGCCCGCGTAGCCTGTGGCCGTGCTTGATGGAACTCACCACTAATTTCATGAAGTCCACGAAGACAGCTGCTTTCTTGTTTCGTGCTCTCTGTGCTTTTCGTGGTAAAGTTTTTCTTGTTAAAAGAATTAGAGGGAATATTTAATGCCGATTGATCTGTTTATGACTCAGCTCTCACCGACGATGACCGAGGGTAAAATCGCCCGCTGGTTAAAAAAAGAAGGCGATACGCTGGAATCAGGAGAAGTCCTGGCCGAAGTGGAAACTGATAAAGCGACAATGGAAATGGAAGTCGTCGATGAAGGGGTGCTACATAAAATCCTTTCTCCTGCGGGTTCAATTGTGACTGTAGGCACTGCTATTGCTATCATCGCTGAAGATGGAGAAGAAGTCCCTGCTGATTATTCACCCGCAGGGGATGCAGCTCCGGTAGCTGAAGTTGTCGAAGCCCCGGTTGCTCAACCGGTCGCAACTGCTCCGGCAGCTAAGCTTGAAACAGTCGTTGCTGATCCTGCTCCCGTAGCAAGACAGGGTGGCCGCATCAAAGCCAGCCCACTTGCCCGCAGGCTTGCCAAGCAAAAAGGCATTAATCTGGCGGCGATTACAGGCTCGGGCCCGAATGGTCGTATTGTAAAATCCGATATCGAAAATGCAGTCAAACGTGGCATCAACATCGGTGGCGCAAGCGCCGCTGTAGTCGCACCTCCTGTGCGGCCAATGCCAACAGGTCCATTGCCTTACCATGAAGATGAGTTTGAGCGTGTCGAGAACTCCATGATGCGCAAAGCCATTGCCCGTCGCCTGACTGAGTCCAAACAGCATGTGCCACACTTTTATGTGAGTGTGGATGTGGAAATGGATCGCCTGATGGATCTCAGAGCCCAGCTTAATGAAGCTGCCGATGGTGCATTCAAACTCAGCGTGAACGACTTTGTTATTAAAGCGGTCGCCAAAGCACTGGTAGATGTGCCAGCTGCCAATGCAAGCTGGACTGACAGTGCGACGCTTAAACACAAACATGCTCATATCTCCGTAGCCGTAGCCATCGAAGGTGGCCTGATCACGCCGGTGATACGCTTCTCCGAGCAGAAAGGTATTGTTGATATTTCTGCTGAAGTAAAAGAGCTGGCCGTACGTGCGCGCGCTGGCGAATTACAGCCTGCCGAGTATTCAGGCGGCACATTCTCAATTTCCAATCTGGGCATGTATGGCGTCAAACAGTTTGCTGCTATTGTAAATCCGCCTGAGGGTGCGATTCTGGCTGTTGGTGGCACAGAAGAGCGTCCAGTCGTTGAAAACGGTATTGTCGTCGTGAAGAAAATGATGACACTGACACTTTCATGCGATCACCGCGTGGTGGATGGTGCAGCAGGTGCTGAGTTCCTGGCGGCACTGAAAAAACATATTCAAACCCCTGCCAGCGTATTGATCTAATATTATTCACTGCAGGGATTGCAGGGAACGCAGGTGTTTATTCCATACCTTTGCGCCCCCTGCCTCCTCTGTGGTTAAAAGTTTATTGAGGTTCTGAAATGCCAATTGATCTGTTTATGACCCAGTTATCACCGACCATGACCGAAGGTCGTATTGCCCGCTGGTTGAAAGCCGAAGGTGATGAGCTGATCTCCGGTGAAGTTCTGGCCGAGGTGGAAACCGACAAGGCAACCATGGAAATGGAAGTCGTCGATGAGGGTATTTTACATAAAATCCTCTCACCTGAAGGCTCCATCGTCACTGTTGGTGCCCCGATTGCTGTGATTCGTGAAGACGATGAAGAGGTCGCAGACGATTATACGCCATCAGGCTCAGGCGTGGATACCCCTGTCGAAATTAACCAAGACGATTCATCCGAAGAAGCTGCGGAGCTGGGGGCTGAATCAGCACCCGAGATGCATCCGGCCTCTTTGGCAGCCCACGCGGCTCACGATGCAGAAGAAGCCGAAGAACTGAACCTGAAAGCTTCCGGCTTGTTTAATGCTGATGGTGAATACGATGTTGTCGTGATTGGCGCTGGCCCCGGCGGTTATGTGGCAGCCATTCGTGCGGCTCAGCTCGGCATGAAAGTAGCCTGTATCGAATCCACGCATCTGGGTGGCATCTGCCTGAACTGGGGTTGCATCCCAACCAAAGCACTGCTGCGCACTGCAGAAGTCATTAATATCATCCAGCATAGCGGTGATGAACTCGGCCTCGGTGTGACTGCTGCCAACCCTGATCTGGAAAAGGCAGTTGCCCGCTCACGCGTCATCTCAGCCAAGCTCAATAACGGTATCGGATTCCTGTTTAAGAAAAACAAGATTGAACATATTGAAGGTTACGCCACATTCGAAACCGGCAATAAACTGATGGTGAAGGATGCTGAAGGTAATGTTAAGCAGGTCTCGGCAAAACATGTGATTGTCGCAACCGGAGCGCGCGCACGTGCCTTCCCAGGCATGGATGTCGACAACGAAGTGGTGATTACCTACAAAAAAGCGCTGGCGCCCTCAGCGCTGCCTGAGAAGCTTGTGGTGATTGGTTCAGGCGCTATCGGTATGGAGTTTGCTTACTTCTACAAAGCGATGGGCTCGGATGTCACCGTGATTGAGGCAGCAGATCAAATTATGCCACTCGAAGATCATGAGATTTCCAACATTGTTGCTCGCTCATTCAAGAAACAAAAAATCAAGATCATCACCGGCGCTATGGTCTCATCTGCAAAAAATGTAGATGGCAAAGCTGTAGTCGAATATGAAGCCAAAGGCAAAAAAGTAAGCATCGAAGGAGATGTCTGTCTGGTTGCTGTTGGCGTGATCGGCAACACCGATGCCATAGGTGCTGAAAACACCTCAATGCAGGTTGATCGCAATACCATCGCAGTGGATGACTGGTACCGTACCGATCACCCGGGTGTGTATGCCATTGGCGATGTGGTGGGTGCCCCAGCCCTTGCGCACGTAGCCAGCCATGAAGGCATAGTCTGTGTCGAAGCGATTGCCGGGAAACACCCGCACCCCGTTGATTATGGTAATGTGCCGGGCTGCACTTACTGCCAACCTCAGGTGGGTTCATGCGGCAAGACCGAGAACCAGTGCAAGGAAGAGGGTATTCCTTACAAAGTGGGGCGCATGTCTTATGGCACCAACGGTAAAGCGATGGGTCTGGCCGAGACAGATGGCATGGTGAAAACTATTTTTCATGCTGAAACCGGTGAGTTACTGGGTGCTCATATTGTGGGTGCAGAAGCGACCGAAATGATCGTTTCACTCGGTGTTGCAAAAACACTGGAAACCACCGAAGCGGAGCTGGCTCATCATATGTTCCCGCACCCAACACTCTCCGAGATGATTCACGAATCGGTTCTCGATGCAGACGACCGCGCCATTCACATCTAATCGGTTCGTTTCGAACAAAGAGGCTCCTTCGGGAGCCTCTTCTGTTTCCGGCGTACCTGCCCTGCCAGCAATACAGCCGCTATCGGAGTAATAAAGGGCAGAATATTCAGCTTTTCAGTCGCTATACTTAACAGTCCCAATTGATCAAAGGTGAGTAGACATACCGGCATAAGTACAATGCATACGAATTGGTGGTGAGAATCGCCTCTGTAATTAAGGCAGATGGAGAGAATAGGTTAGCTTGTTATGCGCTGTTACTGCATATGCCGCTGTTTATGGAAGCTCATGGTGCCGGAACAACTGTGTACGTGTCCAACGGCTCATGGCAGATCGGGCAGTCTTCCAAAGGTAATTCTGTGACCGTTGCTCCGCAATTCTGGTTGACGTAATACACGCTGTCCTCTTTGCGAAAATGCTCCAGTAACATGCTGAAGAACATGCCCGTTCCACCCTGTATCTCTTTGATCAATGCACGGTGCTGACGCTCTGCTTCCCAGGCGTAATTGATATATTTCAGTGACTCCGCGTGCTGTTCAGGGCCAACACGCTGAATGTATCGTGGGTATTCAGTATCGATTTCCGATAGTTCAACTTCGGTGGCATATTTAAGGTTTTCTTTCGTCGTAGATACCTTAATCGAGGAGAGGTCGACATGTGCAGCCTTGCTTCCGAGTGTTTCCAGGATGCGTTTGAAGTTTTTCTCATGCACGGCTTCAGAGTGAGCGATTGCCTTGAACAGATATGCAATGTTGTCATGCCCGTCCGCTTTGGCCACTTTAGCAAATTCCAAATAACGATAACGCGCCCTGACCTCACCTCCATATAACATCTGCAGCACAGCGATGGTTTCGGGGTATTGTGGTTTTTGAAGCTCTTCAACCTGCAGATCCGTTGCCTGCAGATTTTCAGCCGGTAAGGCTTCAGTTTGCAAGGCTTCAGCCTGCAGCAAGCAGGCATTGCCAAAGAGGGCAAACAGAACTGCAAAAAACCAAGTGCGAACGGTGCAGTGGCGCATGGTGCTATTCATAGTAGACCCATGATACACCGAATATTTTTTTGCGCAGCCCCCCCCCCCTTTTACAGGAAGACGTGCAAAAACTACCCCTGTTAGCCATTACAGCTTGTGCAGGCAATCCAGTGCGGCCAGCTTATAACACTCAGCCAACGTAGGATAATTAAACACATTGGCGACCAGATCGTGCACGGTGCCATTAAAGTGCATGAGTAACTGGCCTGTATGAATCAGTTCACTGGCATGTTCTCCGACAATGTGCGCGCCAATCAGACGGTGAGACTTCACATCAACGATCAACTTCACCAGACCATTGGCATCACCGATGATCTGGCCACGGGCCGTCTCTTTGTAAAAGCCGCGGCCAACCACATAATCAATGTTATCTCGCCGGGCTTCCTTCTCGGTTTTGCCCACCCAGGAGATTTCCGGAATGGCGTAAATCGCCATAGGCAGGTTCCCTGGCATAGTCTGGCCGGTCTCTCCAAATGCATGCAACACCGCTATGCGCCCCTGCTCCATACCCGTTGAAGCCAGGGCAGGTCTGCCAATCAAATCCCCAACGGCATAGATGTGCGGCACGCTGGTCTGGAAATGTTCATTCACTTCAATCCAGCCATGATCCATCTCAAAGCCGACTTGGGCGGTATTCAGGCTTTGTGCATTGGGTTCACGCCCAAGCGCATACAAAACCACATCGCTATACAATTTTTTTCCTGACTCCAACAGGGTCAGGGTGCGATTCTCTTCTTTGCGAATGGCAACCACACGCTCTTTCATATGCAATTGCACACCCATGTTTTCAAAGGATTCGGCCAGCACACTGACCACATCTTCACTGAGATAAGCAAGCAGTTGCTCGTGCGAATCAACCACGCTGACGTCCACTCCGAGAGCTGCATAAATGGAGACGAATTCACATGCAATGACCCCGCCACCGATGACCAGCATACTTTTCGGAAGCCGTTTCAGCCTCAGGATTGACGTGGAATCGAGCACAGTCTGTTTATCGAATGGAATATCGGATGGACGTCGTGGCCTTGAACCTGTCGCCAGCAGAATAACATCAGCGGAGAGGTTTCTTGACATGCCATTCGCATCAACCACTACCAGCGTATGCTCATCGACAAAGGATGCTTCACCCGGAATCAGTGTTACACCCGATTTCAGCAAGCGTTTCACAATCACCGACTCCTGCTGAGTAACCACCATATCTTTACGTCGAACCGCTGCAGAAAGCACACCGTGGCGCGCACCGGCATGGCTTTCACGCATACCCAGTTCTCCGCTTCTTGAGGCCAGATAGGCCGCCTCACGCAGTGCTTTGCTGGGAATCGTGCCGGTTTGCAGACCAGCCCCGCCAATGCTTGCTTTACGCTCAATAATCGCAGCCTTTTTACCCATGCGGGTCGCCTGCCAGGCGGCATGCTGCCCCGCAGGCCCGGAACCCACGATCAGGATATCGTAATCCATCACCATAACCTGTTCACCCTTATTTCATCGGCTGGAATTCAGATGGATCTTGTTGGGCCATATGTTCATATGTAGCCCAACGGAGATCGGCGGACTCCTGCGCCAGCTGCATCAGTCGCTCGGCTTCTTCCGGGTGACTCTTCTGCAACAGTTTGTAGCGCATCTCGGTATAGGCATAATCCCTTACCTTGATGCTCGGTGTAGGTGAGTCGAGCACAAACGGCCTCTTGCCCGCCTGACGCAGCATCGGGTTGTAACGGATCAATGGCCAGTAGCCCGATTGCACTGCCATATCCTGTTGATGCAGCCCTTTGCTCATGTCGATACCGTGAGCAATGCAGTGGCTGTAAGCAAGGATGATGGATGGGCCCGGGTAATCCTCAGCTTCGCGCATAGCCAAAAGGGTCTGTTGCGGATTGGCACCCATGGCGACTCGAGCCACATAAACATTGCCGTAGGAGATCGCCTGCAGTGCCAGATCCTTCTTGCCTACGGGTTTGCCTGCAGATGCAAACTTCGCTACAGCACCAATTGGCGTCGATTTGGAAGCCTGACCGCCGGTGTTGGAGTAGACCTCTGTATCAAGCACCAATACGTTGATATTGCGTCCGCTTGCCAGCGCATGATCGAGCCCCGAAGAGCCGATATCGTAAGCCCAGCCGTCACCACCTACCAGCCAGACGCTGCGGCGAACAAGATGACTGACCACGGTAAGCAGATTATTGGCTTGTGGCGTATCCATACCTTCAAGCACCAGCTTCAATTTCTCAACGCGCTCACGCTGCTGGGTGACGCCGGAACCGATACTTTGATCAGCATGCAGGATTTCATCCACGAAATAATCATCGAAATGGTGGCGCATCTTATCCAGTGCCTGCTTGGCCATATGCGTGTGATGGTCAGCGGCAATGCGCATGCCCAGTCCGAATTCAGCATTGTCCTCAAACAGCGAGTTGGACCAAGCAGGTCCTCTGCCATCCTTGTTCACGGTCCACGGTGTCGCCGGAAGATTACCGCCATAAATGGAGGAACAGCCTGTTGCGTTGGCTACCAGCAGGCGCGGGCCGAACAGCTGGGTTAACAGACGCACATAGGGTGTTTCACCACAACCGGAACAAGCACCTGAAAATTCAAACAGTGGCTCAAGGAACTGGGTGCCACGTACGGATGAATAATCAATCGTACCTCGATCATTCACAGGCAGGGTTTCGAAGAACGCCACATCCTTGCGGCCCTGTTGCAGAATCGGAGCTTTGTCAGTCATATTAATGGCTTTGCGGCTTTTGCTTTCATCATCCGGATCGAATGCTGGACATGCATTCACGCACATTTCACAGCCAGTACAATCCTCCTGATAAATTTCCAGCGTGTATCGTGTTTCCGGGAAACCGCGAGCTGAGACGGCTGCCGATGGGAAACCTTCCGGTGCATTGTCCAGATGATCTTCATGATAGAATTTGGCCCGAATCACACTGTGCGGGCAGACAAAGGAGCAGTTGCCGCACTGAATGCAGAGATCGGGTTCCCATTTAGGCACAAAGTCAGAAATGTTACGTTTCTCCCACTGCGCTGTACCCGATGGATAAGTGCCATCGACAGGTATCATGGAAACAGGCAGATCATCACCCTTGCCTGCCAGCATAGGTGCAGTCACATCCTGAACAAATTGCGGTGCGCGCAGAGGAACCATCAGATCCATATCGTGGTGACTGGTTACAGTGCTCGATACCTCAACCTTGTAGAGATGATCAAGGGCGGCATCCACCGCCTTGAAATTCTGTTCAATCACATCCATGCCTTTCCTGGCATAGGTCTTCTTAATGGCTTTTTTGATCTGTGCGATAGCCTCATCGCGTGGCAAGACACCGGAAAGAGCGAAGAAACAGGTCTGCATGATGGTGTTGATGCGGCGTCCCATACCTGCGTTGCGGGCTACGGTTGATGCATCAATCACATAAAAAGCGACGTTTTTATCAATAATTTCCTGCTGCACATGTTGAGGCAGATCATTCCATACCTGATCAGCCGGAGTCGGACTATTCAACAGGAACACAGCATTCTGTGCCGCTTTATTCAGCATCCCCACCTGCGTGATGAAGCTGGCTTTGTGACAGGCGATGAAGTTGGCTGAATCCACCAGATAAGGGGCACGGATCGGATCAGGCCCGAAGCGCAGGTGGGATACAGTCTGCGAGCCGGCTTTTTTGGAGTCGTATACAAAATAGCCCTGACAATGCAGCGGCGTGTTTTCACCTATAATCTTGATACTGTTTTTGTTGGCTGAAACGGTTCCATCGGAACCCAGACCGTAGAACAGTGCACGGGTGACATTGTTCGGTTCGATAATAAAGCTGCGATCAACATCCAGGCTGGTGAAAGTCACATCATCATGAATACCAACGGTGAAATTGTTCTTCGGATTGGCCTTGAGCAATTCGTCGTAGACGGCTTTCACCATGGCCGGAGTAAACTCTTTTGAGGACAGGCCGTAACGACCGCCAATGACGCGCGGCAGTGTTGCCATATCACCGATCATGACTGACTCAGCCAATGAGGCCATGACATCCTGATACAGAGGTTCACCGCGCGCACCCGGCTCCTTGGTGCGATCGAGTACTGCAATGCTCTTCACGGTGACCGGCAGGGCTGCCAGCAGGTGCTCACGGCTGAAGGGACGGAACAAACGCACGGTAATCACACCCAGTTTGGCGCCCCCGTTTGTACCCAACCCGTTGAGCACCCTGGCTGTTTCTTCCACGGTCTGCGCGCCGGAGCCCATGATGACAATGACATGCTCTGCATCTTCTGCACCGGAATAATCAAACAGGTGATACTGGCGACCGGTTAGCTCTGCCAGTTGATCCATGGTCTCCTGCACAAGACCGGGCAGTGCATTGTAGAATGGGTTGGCGGACTCACGACCCTGAAAGTAGACATCCGGGTTCTGTGCAGTACCACGAATAAAAGGATTGTCCGGATTCAATGCGCGGCGACGATGGGCATAAACCAGCTCATCGTCGATCATCGCTTTGATCTGATCATCGGAGATCAGACTGATCTTGTTGATTTCATGCGAAGTGCGGAACCCGTCAAAGAAGTTCATAAACGGCACGCGCGCTTTCAATGTCACTGCGTGAGCAATCAGGGCTGAGTCATGGGCCTCCTGTACGGATGCGGAAGAGAGCATAGCAAAACCCGTCGTACGGGCAGCCATCACATCCTGATGATCGCCAAAGATAGAGAGCGCCTGAGTCGCCAGAGAGCGAGCTGCCACATGGAACACAGTTGAGGTCAATTCACCGGCAATTTTGTACATGTTCGGGATCATCAGGAGCAGACCCTGCGATGCGGTAAACGTCGTCGTCAGTGCGCCAGTCTGCAACGCTCCGTGCGCAGTACCGGCAGCACCACCTTCGGATTGCATCTCCATCACATCGGGAACCTGCCCCCAGATATTCTCTTTACCCTGTGCTGACCACTCATCACACAGTTCAGCCATATCTGAGGATGGTGTAATGGGATAGATCGAGCAAATTTCACTGACTCGATAGGCGATATGAGCAACACCGGTGCCGCCGTCACATGTAACCTGTTTGGCTTTATTATTATCAGTCATGGTAGCCGGTCCCTTCTTGATATCCCATTATTCCTGAACTGCGCTGTCAGTATTTTCATCCACCATTTCAATAGCGTGGCACGGGCACTGCTCGAAACAAGCTGCACAGCCAGTGCATTTATCATAGTCGTACAAATATCGTTTACCCTTGCCCAACTTGATGATTGCATCTTCCGGGCAGGAGCCGTAACAGCCATCGCACTCGAAGCAGTTGCCGCATGAGAGACAGCGTTTAGCCTCAAACAGCGCTTCCTTTTCACTGTAGCCCTGCAGAATCTCATCGAAACCACCCAGACGCGCTTCCGGAGAGAGCTCACCCTGTGCTTTTTTTGGTGCTTCAGTGCTGTACCAGAGTTGCAACTTATCGTGCTCAACAATCGGATGTTTGGCTGCAGGTTTGTAGCTCTCACCGCGCAACCATGCATCGATGTAACGGGCGGCTTTTTTGCCATGGCCTGTTGCGATGGTGACCGAACGCTCTGATGGCACCATGTCTCCACCAGCGAACACACCTTCAGCGCCCGTCATCATGTTCGGGCCAACGATGACCGTGCCATCCCAGTTGAATTCAATGCCTTCTACCTGCTTGAGGAAGCCGGTATCCGTTTCCTGGCCGACTGCCATGATCAACGCATCAGTTTCCAATGTTTCAGTTCTGCCTGTGGGTTGAGGTCTACCGTTTTCATCAAGTTCCATGACTTCAACAGTCATCGTGGTGCAGTCGATCTCCTTGATCGTGCGCAGCCAGTTGATTTTTACACCCTCTTCAATCGCTTCATCGGCTTCAAAGTCATGCGCAGGCATACTGGCACGGTCGCGGCGATAGATAATGACTGCCTCTTCGGCGCCAAGACGTTTGGCCGTACGCGCTGCATCCATAGCAGTGTTACCGCCACCGTAGATCGCAACCCTGCGCCCCAGCTTCAGGTCTTCTCCGTTCTCTACACTTTTGAGAAAACTGACCGCATCGAGCATCTTGCGTGCATCACGGCTGGGGATGTCGATGTTTTTACTCAGGTGAGCACCTACTGCAACGAATACGGCATCGAAGCCGCCTTCAGCTTTGGCTTGTTCGATATCATCGACGCGACAATCGAGAACAATTCTGGCCCCCATATCCACCACACGCTGGATCTCCTGATTGAGTTCTTTGCGTGGCATGCGATAGGCAGGAATACCGAAATGAATCATGCCGCCGGCAAATGGACCTGCCTCGCGAATCTCTACGTCATGACCAAGCCGAATCAGGTGATAGGCAGCAGAGAGACCAGAAGGCCCTGCGCCGACTATCAGTACACGTTTACCGCCTGCAGGTGCATCAAACTCAGGTTTCCAGCCCTTTTCCATGGCCAGGTCACCGAGAAAACGTTCAACGGCATGAATGCTGACTTCCTGGTCTGTGTAGGCTCGATTGCATGAGGTTTCACACGGATGATAACAAACACGACCGTGAATCGCCGGGAACGGATTGTTCTCCAATAGTTTTTGCCATGCAGCTTCATATTCACCATTTTGAGCCAGCGCCAGCCATGCCTGAATATCTTCGCCGGCAGGGCAGGCGTGGTTACACGGTGGTAGAAAATCCATGTACACGGGCTTGCGCGAGCGGTGCGCACCTGTTCCCGCATCATGTTTGGTCAGGTCAAGGTTACCTGTCATGTATTTTCTCGAGCTCATAAAGTCACTCTCACATTCAGAAATGTTCGTATACCAACAAGGGGATAAACTATAATCCAAAACAAATCGAAAGAGTATAAAACAATAAGGGTTATTCCGGTATCGTTGCCGCCAGCCCTGCATCCTTCCAGGCTGACCAGTCGCCCTCCAGATGCTGAACCTGGTCAAACCCATGTTCGATCAGCTTCGCCTCAACCACGCCTGCGCGCATGCCGGAATAGCAGTAAACGATGACAGGCTTGTTTTTAAATGCGGCAATTTCAGCTAACCGCGCATCAATATCACGATGATCAATATTAAGCGCATTGCCGATATAACCTTCGCTGTACTCACCAGGCGTGCGCACATCCAGAATCAGCATATCTTCATGTGCCGCCATGCGCTCGAGCAGCTGTTGCTGGCTTACTTTTACAGCACTGCTTTCAAGCATGGTGCAGGCGCATAACAGACTAAACAGCAGCATGGACAGTGAACGTGTGACAGATCGAGGCATCGGCACTCCTTTTTTACTCAGGCGATATCCACTATAGTACACATGCAGTCTATCATGTCTCAAGCGATGTAATGATGGCATGCGGGGGTGAGGCAAATGGATACGCTACTTCTGGGTTTGCTTATTTTTTTCTGCGCTCACCTGCTGCCAAGTGCCACAGCGCTGCATTCAACAGTAAAAAGGAAACTGGGTGAAAAACCTTTTAAGGCGTTGTTTGCCTTAAGCTCACTTGCCAGCCTTGTATTAATTATCATCGGTATGGGGAAGGCAGAATTTATCCCGCTATATGAGCCGCCATACTGGGGCAGGCATGTGACTGCATCCTTCATGCTGGTTTCGCTGTTTTGCCTGATCTCATCGGCAGTCAAAACCAGCATCAGAATGATTACAGCACATCCGATGTTATGGGGTATTTCCGCCTGGTCCGCCGGACACCTGCTGGCAAATGGCGATCAGGCATCTGTGACGCTTTTCGGCTCATTCCTGATTTATTCGCTGTTTGCCATGTTCTCGGCTAATCGGCGCGGAGCAAGCCCAAGCGGTAAAAATCTGGCCTTGAAAACGGACGGTATCGTTCTGGTCGCTACTGCCGTGGTGTATATAGGCCTGATGATCTTCCACGCATCCTTCACCGGTGTGCCGATTATGGAATGATCAGAGCTTCCAGTTCTGCTTTGTAGCCATCAGCCATAGCTATCCATGTGCGTTCGGTCAAACCAGGCATGCTGTCGAGGTAGCGCTCTGATTGCGCGGCCACCTGTGAAATCCTTGATGCGATTGCTGACGCATCCCGTTCAGCATCGTTTTCAAATGATTCACACAGCAATATTTCAGGGATATATTCCGGATAGGCCAGCCGCTTCGGTGCTACAGGAATACACCCTGTTGCCATGGCTTCAAGCATGGCCAAACCCTGAAAATCATGCAGCGCGGTTGAAAATACGATGTTGGACTGCTGCAAGGTTTGCAGGTAATCATTCCTGTTCTCGATATACCCCCATGTTGTGATCTGGGTCTCGAATTCGGCTTTAATTTTATCGAATACCTCTGGCCGCTTACGAAACTGCTGGCCCAGAATATTAATATGATAATCCAAACCGCAGCGCGCGAGCTCTTTTAACACAAGATACAGTCGTTCCGGCCCTTTGTCGTATTCCCATCGGTGATTCCAAACCAGTCTGATCGGTTTATCGACTTTGTTTTCTTTTTGCAGAAGGCATGTTTCATCAATGGGCACACCAAGCACAGTGCTTTTTCCCTCCAGGGCCTCGATCACTGAAAGTGGCGCGTGATCAGGCAACTTTTTCAGCAGTGCTTTTGCACCCTGCAAAAACGTCTGCCTGTTGTATGCCGAGTTAAACAGCAGGCGATCAGCTGCCATAGCACTGTAGATGGAAGTCATTTGAGCTTCGACGCTGCCACGGGCATGACCTGATTCGGGATAAGCGAACTGATTTTCGTGAAAATAGAGCAGCGCTGGTACCGCTGCAAGATTGGCAACCAGCCCTTTCAGGGTTGCCAGGTCGACCATGGACGTGGCAACAATCAGATCAAATGGCTGTTGCAGTATATCTTGCTGCTCGGCAGCCCAGGAGAGGGCATTGCCACGGATGCGCCAGGAGAAAAACCTGCCCGGCAATGTCAATACAGTCCATTCATAGTCGGGCAGATGGGTGACCAGGCCCTGCCGCCACTGCCTGTGGCTGGCGGCATCATAAGCGGAGAGGAGAAGGATGCGCATGGCCCATTGTTGGTGGATTGAAGTCGGCCTGCAAGACAAAGCGGAGAGACGTGCCAATGGCACGCCTCTCACTTGTCAGGAAACCTGACCTTATTTTTCCATTTTAGTGATCTTGGCACCTTCAAAAGTGAGGTTATACATCAACCCCTTGTTCGAGAAAATGAACCCGATGATCGGGTCTTTTATCGTGTTGGTGTCGACATCACCACCTGCACCAATCGTAATCAGGGCGATACTGCCATCGACGCCTGCTTTCCAGCCCTTACTGGCCTTGAATGCCTTGAGTGAGTCCCGGGTCATGAACATGATCACCTGAGATTTCACCTGCGCACCCAGCTGAAAACCGATAGAGGCTGCTACCGTACTGTAATATGCCGTGGTTTTACCGCCTTCAAGCATGGCACCTTCACCATACTCACCACCGGCAACAAAACCAGCCTTGAATACTTCAGGGAAAACCAGAATAGCCACTGCCTTATTGGCCAGTTCCTGACCTGATTTTATCGTTGAGTAGAAGGTGGTCATGGTTGCACTCACCTTGGCATTGATCTCTGCCTTGCTTGCCGCATCTGCAGTTGGGATATTGTGCAGGCTAACCGTAAAGGCCAACAGAATGAGAATAGATCGAATCGTTAATGATTGCATATGCATCTCCTTTTGTTTCCCTGTAGATACTATAGCAAACATACGTGCATTTGTCCGCCTGAGGCGACTGCATCGGACTTTCACCAGCCGGAAAGGCGGGAGACTTTGCCTGTGTCTTATGGATAAGTGGGGAAGGCTCACTAAAAGCCGATGCGCTTAGTTGCCTATAATGTGTGCGACAATTTTATTCTTTTTGAAAGGGCTGGCTCCTTTCCTCAGAATAACCTTTCTCTTGCTCATCTCACTCAGATCCTTAACCAGTTGCAGGGCAACCTGTTTATAACTGTCATTGTAATAGAATACAGTTGTGCTGTTGGCCATGCTCATTGACTGTCGCTTTGCAGGGAACTTGGCGGCAAAGCCTTTATTGCCAAGACCATCGGCGATGTTCTGCCGCAAGGCCTCTTCTATATCGACAGTATAAATATCCACATCAGCCGTTTCCGGCGTTGCCACAACAGTTGCCGCGCCTGCAGCCCTGGATTTCATATTACTAATTTTTGGTGAAACCTTCTTTCTTTCCAGCGCCTGATCCAAGCTTTTTATCCGGGTTTCAAGCTCACCAATGCGCTCATGTGCATCCGCAAGATCCAGGCGCAGTTCATTTTTCTCATCCTCAAGACGCTCCTGTGCCTTATAAGCGATCTCTGCATCGACAAGTTTTTGTACTGTTTTCATTTTGATGTCGGCGATATCGCTTTTGGCCAGCTGCAACTGATCACGTGTATCTCGCAGGCTGCTCTCCAGGTTAGCCAGATTATTCTGGCGGTAATTCACCACACCGGAGATGAGCGATAATACCAGTGCCGTAATGGCAATAATTATGGGAAAGTAGAATTCGTTTTTTCCGTTTATACGCGACATATTAGAACCTCATGACACCAGTAGATAAAAAAATAGCCCGGTTACTATACCGGGCTATCAGAACTTAGCGAATCAGCTTTATTTTTTCACAAGATAAACTTCTGCACGACGGTTTCTTTCGCGACCGGCTGCAGTTTTATTATCAGCAACAAAATTGGTGGCTCCATATCCTTCTGCGTGCACAGCCTTGTCCAGCACACCGGCACTGATGATAGCAGCAGCCACGCTGGCTGCTCGCGCCTGGCTCAAAGCCAAATTGGTCTTGTACGGGTGCCTTGGTGTGTGACGACTGCTTGCATAACCACCAATAGGTTCATCATCTGTGTATCCGCGCACATCAATGGTCTGCGCTCTGGGCTTGGAGGCAAACTTTTCTGCCAAACGTTTGAGTGCCCGGCGTGATGCCTTGGTTAGTTCCATATAACCGGAGCGGAATGAAACCGTGACCCACAACCTGTCTTTAGAGATAACCTGCTCTGCCTGCATACGCGCCTTTTCTTCGGCTTCCAGGCGAGCAACCTGCTGAGATTTCTGGTCGGCAATATCACCCTCGAGCACTGCCAATTCCTGACGCAAGTCAGCAATTTCGGTATCTAACTGCCGATTTTCAGCTGCCAGGCCACTGTTGTCCTCTATGGCGGGTTCGCCAGAAGGGCCGAGCATAGCTTCAATGGTGCTGCATGATGACAGCGCCAGCAGCATGACCAGCAGTAAATAGCTTGGTTTAAGCATAAAAATAGCTCCCTTATCCCTACACCAGCAGGAGTTTAGACAGCCATTTTTTTGTCGGCAAGCCTTTCTTCGACAAAAGCACACATTATAGCCTGTATAAATTCAGCATACTTCGTCGATACTGGTTTATAAGTGCGGTTAATACTTGCTGTGCAGTCATGATGCATATTACTGTCACTTTATCTGCAGACAAAACATGTTTAAGGTTTAACCTGTCGCGCTGAGGTGATTTATGAAACTGTTTTTCGTTATTGTTGCCATGCTTGGATTTGTCTGTATTGCTCAGGCAGAGACTCGCTACATTGTTGATCAGGCAAAGTTGCCAATGCGCTCAGGAGAAGGCACCAGCTTTAAAATCATCAGAATGTTGCCTAGCGGCATGCCTGTTGAGATACTGGAGCAATCACAAAGTGGTTATTCGCATGTGCGCACGAAAGATGGCAAGGATGGCTGGATTTTAAGTCGCTACCTTATGAAAACACCAGCGGCACGGGATCGTCTGGAAGCGTTTGAAAAAGAGCTAAGCCAACTATCGCAACTGAAGCAGCAAAATAAGACTGCAGATACAGAGAATCACCGATTGCAGGCTGAAAACAAAAATCTGGAAAATGAGATTCAACATATACGTACGACGGCAGCCAATGCTGTTGAAGTCGCAGCTCAGAACATCATGCTCAAAGAAGAGGCCGCAGCAGCCAAGCAGGCCCTGTTTGATCTGGAACAGCAAACTATCGACATCCGCAGCGGAGCCCAGCAGCGCTGGTTTCTCATGGGGGGTGGTGCCATTGTGGCGGGCGTCATTCTTGGACTACTTCTGCCATATATGGGCGCTCGACGCAAACGGCGCTGGGGCGGCTACTAATTGAGTTGTATCTGAAAAACGGCTTGTATGCATTTTTTCAGTATGCAAAGGCAAACGTGTGATTTTGCCTTTGCCCACAAAGTCAGGCACATACGTGCATGATTTTGGCTGGCCATCCATGGGCTGCTAGACTCTCTACAAGATCATGGCCCCTGCACCTACTCAGGTTCTCCTTTCGCGGTTTAACTGGCAAGGAATGGAATTCGAGTTAGCATCCGGTCCATGGCAATTTTAAACCGTCGTGCCCGGCACGAATATCATATTTTAGAAACCTATGATGCAGGCATGATTCTGACCGGCCCTGAAGTGAAATCGATCAGGAACGGGCAGGCCAATCTGGCTGAGGCGCACGTTATTGTCAGAAAAGAGCGTGTATTGTTAGTCGGCTGCCATATCAGCATGTACAAACCTGCCGCCATGAATAACCCAAGCGATCCAACCCGCTCACGTCAATTGCTGTTGCACAAAAATGAAATCGAGAAATTGCTTGGCAAACTCAAGGAGAAGGGTTTGACACTGGTCCCGCTCAAGCTCTATTTCAATGATCGCAATTTTGCCAAACTGGAAATCGGCCTCTGCCGAGGTAAAAAGATGTACGATAAACGCGCCGATATGAAAGAGCGCGATATCAAGCGTGACTTGCAGCGTCAGTACAAGGTCTGAGCCCCCTCAGTCCGAAAAGCGCACTACTGCAATGGTTGCGATGCATAGTGGTGTCTCCACAGAACATGTAGTGTTCACTCATGTTTAACGTATTGCTCGGCATGGCCGTAATCATCATCGTCGGTATAGCCTGGAAATCGATACTAGGTCAGAAATCAGCTGAAACCATCCGTAGTCATCTGGCGCAATCGGTTTACCACATTTTCCTGCCTGCACTGGTTCTGCATGTGTTGTGGCAGTTCCCTGTCGGGCTGAACACAGTGCGCATTCCGGTTGTAGCGGCACTGAGTGTTTCATTGGCCCTGCTGGCTGCTTTTCTGCTCTATGGCAACGGCAAACTGGTGCGCGTATTTCTGCCGGGAAACAGCAACAAAGCTGTCGGTGCACTGCTGCTGGCAAGCGCATTTGGTAACTTCTCTTATCTTGGCCTGCCGGTACTGAGCCAGACCTTCGGCTCCTGGGCGCAGGTCGTTGCGATTCATTTTGATCTTCTGGCCTCCACGCCGCTGCTATTCACTATAGGCATCATACTGGCGCGCTATTACGGCACATCGGGCGATGGTATGCATCCGCTGGTCAGCTTGTTTCGTGTGCCTGCAATCTGGGCCGCGATTGCAGGTTTGCTTCTTAGTGCCATGGCAGTGTCGATGCCAGTCTGGCTCGATGAAACACTGAGTACGCTGGGCGCAGCTGTAGTGCCGCTGATGTTGTTATCAGTCGGTATGGCTTTACGCTGGCAATCAGGCTGGGCCGCACGCATTCCAGTATTGCTGCCGGTGATTGCCATTCAGTTGGTTCTGATGCCCCTGATCGCCTGGGGCGCCTCAATCGGAGTTGGTATGCCTGCCGATTATCTGGCTCCTGTAGTCATTGAAGGCGCGATGCCAACCATGGTGCTGGGCTTGGTGATTTGTGACCGCTTTAAGCTTGATGTGGCTCTATATGCCGAGGCTGTAACACTGACAACAGCTCTATCGCTGATTTCTCTTCCACTATGGCTGCAGGCCGTTTCTTGAGGAACGCTGATTCATTCAGCGTTTCCGTGCAGGCCATCCATGGATGGCCTGCCAAATCAGGCATGTAAGCGCTTGATTTGTAAGCAAAGGCAAAACCACGCTTTTGCCTTTGCGAGCTGATTATTGCCAGGGTGGCAATTAATCAGCATCTCATTAAGAATACCTTGATGTTTTTCTCCAAACAGGAACTCTATTTTGCTTATGGCTCGAATATGTCGAGCAGGCGACTGATTGAGCGAATCCCATCCGTCAAAATCATAGGCCCTGCGAGACTCGACGGTTACATCTGGTGCTGTAACAAGCTGGGTACCGATGGCACCGCCAAGGCCAACCTTATGCGAGAAGCCACGGCTTCAGTGCATGGTGTACTATTTTCCATCAAGCCCAGGCTGTGGAAAAAACTGGATCAGATTGAAACTGGCTATCGGCGCATAGAGATTGAGCTCGATTTTCAGGGTGAAAAAAAGAGTGCCTTTACCTATCAATCTGAACTGATTACCAAGCAACCACCGTCAGACACATACGTCAGTTTTATTATCGATGGTCTGATTGAGCACCGTTTACCTGAACAATATGTCCGTGAAATTCGCCGTGAGGCGGGAATCTAAGGAAACCCTGACTTTTTCAGGGCATGCCTAAACGTGCAACAGAACTACGCAGCAGCGATATAATATTCAGTTAGCATTCACCATGCGGCGACTTGATGGCGTTGGCTTCTCCATCGGACGCAGTCCCAGCTTAGCAAATAACTTCTGATCGTTCTCGGCGTCCTGATTGCCGGTAGTCAGCAGTTTTTCACCATAAAAAATCGAGTTGGCACCAGCCAGGAAGCAGAGCGATTGCATCTCCTCGTTCATCTCTTCACGCCCGGCGGAGAGGCGCACGTGAGAGCCAGGCATGGTAATGCGGGAAATGGCAATCGTGCGAATGAATTCGAAGTTGTCCAGATCACCTGCAAACTGTTCGTCATCGGCAACAGGCGTGCCTTCCACCTTCACCAGCATATTGATCGGTACAGATTCCGGATGCGGGCTCATGCGTGCAAGCTGGGCGACAAGGCCTGCGCGATGACGGCGCGATTCACCCATGCCTACAATGCCGCCACAGCAGACGCTCATGCCGTTGGCACGCACATGTTTGAGGGTATCAAGGCGCTCCTCATAGGTGCGGGTAGAGATAATCTCTTTGTAATATTCAGGATCGGCATCAAGATTGTGGTTGTAATAATCCAGCCCGACCTCTTTCAGGTGCGCGGCCTGCTCGGCATTGAGCATACCCAAGGTGGCACAGGCTTCCATATCCAGTTCCTTGATTTCGCTTATCATGTCGCAGACCAGTTTAAATGCGCGACCTTTGGGCTCGCGCCAGGCCGCTCCAATACAGAAACGCGATGCACCCTTCTCTTTGGCGACTTTAGCGGCAGCGATAACCTGATCTTTTTTCATCAGCAGTTCGGATTCGACATCGGTATTGTAGCGCGATGACTGCGGGCAATATTTGCAATCCTCCGGGCAGCCGCCTGTTTTAATCGACAGCAAGGTGGACAGTTGCACTTCATTGGCATCAAAGTGGGCACGATGGGCCTGCTGAGCCCGGAACATCAGATCATTAAACGGCAACTCAAACAGCGCCTCAATCTCATCTACACTCCAATCGTATCGCATAAACTCTCCTTTTCAAAGCCCCTGTTAACCTTTGGGCGGCGAAGGGTAAACGGCTTTGCCCAATTCGGCAAAGAGAGGAGCAAACTGCGCTGCTCCCGCAGCACGATAGAGGCTTATTGTTCCACGGATGAAGGAAGCAGTGGCAAATAGGTTTGGCGACTGAGGTAACGGCGAATAGTGAGTATACTGCTTGCGCTCATGGATAAATATTCCATGTCCAGATTGAGAAATGTAGCTGTCCATTCCGGGTCAGCAGCCAGCTCGCCGCAGACCGAGATTGGAATACCGTTTTTTTTCGCAGCTGATGCAGCCAGCATAATCAGCTGCAGTACAGCGGCCTGTCCGGTCTTATAAAGCCCAGCCATCTCATCATCACTGCGATCCGATGCCAGAGTATACTGCATCAGATCATTCGTACCTATGGAGAAAAAGTCGGACACCTGTGCAATATCCTCGGCAATCAAGGCCGCAGCAGGCACTTCGATCATCGCACCGATTGGTGGTAATTCGGCAAGCCCAAGCTCCTTGCGACACTCTTCAGCCAGCGCGTTCACCTGCTCCATCTCTTCGCGGCAACTGATCATCGGCACAAGAATTCTTACCGGCCCTTCCTGCGCAGCCCTGATCATGGCGCGCAATTGAACTTTCAGCGGTTCCGGATTCCTCAACATCAAACGGATGCCACGCAGACCCATGGCCGGGTTGGCACCGGCATAGTCGGCTCCAGCCAGATCACGATAAAGCCATGGGCGGTCGCCGCCGACATCGAGTAGCCGCATGATGACAGGTTTACCCAACATGCGGCGCACCAGTGTAACGTACTGCTCAAACTGGAACGCTTCACCCGGCAGGGTTGTTTCGTTAATGAATAGAAATTCGCTGCGATATAGCCCTATACCATCTATGCCAATGGAGTCGGCCACATCAAGCTCTTCGGGAAACTCGATATTGGCCATGAGTTTCATCTCACGTCCATCCTTGCTCAGTGAAGGTTTGCAGGCAAAGTCTTCAAGACCACGCTTGCTGACCAGTATGGCTTCCATAAATTTACAATAGGCTGCCTGCTCCGCTTCGCTAGGATTGAGCACCCAGAGTCCCTGCTCGGCATCAAGAATGAGAGTGTCGCCATCCTTGATGTCATCAAGCACACCTGTCGCGCCGACCAATGCAGGCAAACCGATGCCGCGAGCGACAATGATATTGTGTGCATCGACACCGCCCTGCTCAGTGACCACCGCTGCTACGCCATGGCGCCACATATTCACGATATCGGAAACGGAAAAGTCATCGCCGACATAAATGACCGGCTCTTTATCAGTCAGCTTCTCCTGCAGGCCCTGGTTGACATCAGGTTGACCCAACAGATGAGCCAGGATACGCCGACCCGCCTGCTCCACATCGTGTTTACGGTTGCGCAGGTATTCATCCTCAACCTGTTCAAACACTGACTGAATAACATCCATCTCCTGCCTGATAGCCCACTCGGCATTGATACGATCTTCCCTGATGCGGTTGCTTGCTGACTTCAGCAGCTCCGGGTCTGCAATTAACATCCTGTGTACATCGAGAATCAGCATCGGGTCGCGGGTGCCGATATCGCTCAGGTGCTTGCGTTCGTTGTCGATCTCTTGCTTGGCCGCGGTGATTGCCTTTAACAGTCGTTCAACTTCTGCTTCAAGCTGATCAGCTTTGATATATTTTTCCGGGATAGGCTGGCGCCCATGTAATAACTTCTGTACCCGGCCAATAATGATTCCGGAGCTGGAGGCAACCGCCTTACCATCACGGCGATTGACCGGCACCTCCCCAAAGCGGATGGGGTTCACTCATCCTCTCCAAAACGATTGCTTACCAGTGCTTCCACTGCATCAAGTGCGATATCTGCATCTGCACCTTCAGCCCTTAGCTTCAGCTCCGTACCCTTGCATGCGGCGAGCATCATGATACCCATGATGCTTTTACAATTCACTTCGATGTCATCCTTGGCAAGCATGATTTCGCACTCGAAACGGCTGGCTTCAGTGGCCAGCTTGGCCGAGGCGCGCGCGTGCAAGCCCAGCTTGTTCTGAATCCTGATCAAGCGCTCAGCCACGATCGCTCACCTCACCAGCTTCCATGCTATCGCGCAAATGCGGTGCAACGCGCATATACAGCCGCCCGGACTCCACCACCTGTTCAGCCAGCGCCTCAAGCTCAGTCTGTTTGTTACGCAGTGTTGCGGCCTTGATCAGCAGCGGCAGATTAAAGCCGGATACCACCTCAACGTGGCCAGCCTGCAGGCAGCCCATAGCAATATTACACGGGGTACCGCCAAACATATCTGCCAGCAGCAATACGCCTTTGCCGAGATCACAGGCGCGTATTTTTGCCTGTAAGCAGCGCGTCAATTCATCCGGAGTCTGGCCATCATGCACATCCAGGGTCTCAATCAGCGGTTGTTTTCCTACCACATGTTCCATTGCGCTGAGCATTTCGCTGGCAATGCGCTCATGGCCAATCAAAACGATGCCAATCATGGCTACCCCACCTCTTTTTTAGTCATCATGCTGTTGTGACTGATACCCAGTTCTCGGTGCTGTACTGTCGGCTCGGCCCGGCCCTGATTGTTCAACCAGCGGGCAATCGATTCAGCCATATATACCGAGCGATGGCGACCACCGCTGCAACCCATGGCAATGGTGAAATACTGCTTGCGCTCTTTACGCACCAGAGGCCATGAGAATGCCAGCCAGCGCTGAATATGCAGCTCGGCTTCTTTGACATCCTCATAACTCTCCAGAAAGGAGATCACGGCCTGATCGCACCCGGTAAGAGGCGCCAGTTCAGGCTGATAATGTGGATTGGGCAAAAATCGCAGATCAAATACAACATCTGCATTGGCAGGCAGACCATTTTTGTAACTGAAAGAAAGTACGCTACAAACCATACGTCGTTTTTTCTCGCCAGGCTTCAGGCAGAACAAATCAACCTTTTCTGCCAGTTGATAAGGTGTGAGGTGACTACTATCGAGCACCAGGTCGGCCATATTGCGTATGGGCTCCAGACTTTCCCGTTCTAGCCTGATTGATTCCATCAAATCGCTGCCCGCAGGAAATGGATGACGGCGTTTTACCGTGGAAAAGCGGCGCCTCAAAACCTCGTCTTCGGCTTCGACAAACAGTAACTGCCACTGCTCATGATTCGGAATATCTTCGATGGCTGCTCGAATGGCTCTGGCTGTAAAACCGCTGCGTGAATCCAGACAGACTGCTGCCGGCTGCTTGCGCGACTGCATACTGCTCGACCACATACGCAGCAACTCCAAAGGTAGATTGTCGGTACAGAAAAATCCGGCATCTTCCAGTGCATGCAGTACCGTACTTTTTCCGGCGCCGGAGAGTCCACTAATCAGTATCATCTCTAACCACCTTTATCGATTTTATGCTGTAGGGACTGCACAAAATCTTCGCCACTGTGAATGCCTCGCTGCTTAAGCAACTGGTTACGCGTGGCCACCTCCACCAGCACTGCAAGCGAGCGGCCTGTTCGAATGGGAATAGGTATACGAGGAATATTCACACCAAGAATATCGGTTTCGCCATCTTCGCCCAGAACCCGGTCTTCAGCAGCCACTTGATCCCAGGGCACAAGCTCAACCACCATTCTCAACCGTTTTGTATCGGTTATGGCGGCGGCACCATAAAGATCGCGAATATTCAAAATACCAATGCCGCGAATCTCCATATGGTAACGCAGCGTTTCCGGGCTTCTGCCCACCAGGGTTGTCGGGCTTCTGCGTGAAAATTCGACCATATCATCGGCAATGAGGCGATGGCCTCGGGAAATCAACTCCAGACCGATCTCACTTTTCCCAATACCGCTGGAGCCGGTAATCAGCACACCCAGACCAAAAATATCCATGTAAACACCATGCTGATAGGCCACCGGTGCCAGCCGCTGCGAAAGGTAGAGCATCATATTGGTCATGAATACCGAGGAAGAATATTCCGATACCATCAACGGTGTATCGGTACGCTTGGCGGCTTGCAAAATGATATCCGGCAGAACCTGATTGCGGGTCACCACCACGCCAGCCAGTCTTAAATTAAATACGGCATCAACAACGGCTTTTTGGTCCTGTTTGTTTCGTGTGGCTAGATAATGCAGTTCGGTTTGTCCGATCACCTGCAGGCGATAGTCACTGAGGTGTTCAATAAATCCGGCAAAGGCCAACGATGGCTTCTGCATGCGCGGGTGATCGATATAGCGATCAAGCCCTGCTTCTCCAGCCAGCAAACGAATCTTTGCGGCTTCACCCTGTGCGGCCAGCAGTTCACGGATGGTGATGCGGCGGGCCAGTGTCATTATTCTATTCTTACTCGTTCGGAAAACATGCCCACAATAGATTCCGCGTCTGCGGCATGAAGAATGGCCTCTCGCGTGCTGCTTTGTTGCAGAGTTCGAGCCAGTTGTGCCAACAGTTCCAGATGCTGGCGATCGTCCGAATCGGGAACCAGCAACAAGACCACAATATGTACGGGTTCTCCGTCGATAGAATCAAAGTCTACGCCCTGAATATGACGTCCGATTGCAATGATCGGTGATTGCAAATCAGGCATTCGGCCATGGGGTATAGCTACCCCATGGCCAATTCCTGTACTTCCCAGATGCTCGCGCGCCATGACAACTTCCATCACCCGATCCGGGTCGATAGAGGTTAATACATTGGCAATCTCGGTAATCAGAGCCCGTTTACTATTGGCTCCGCAATCGAGCAACACATGTTCAGGCGTCAGCAAGCGCATGGGTTTATCAGGCCACTTCTGGCTCAATCCAGCTTAAAGCACCGTCAGGACGGCGATAGACTGCATTGAGCTGCTCGGTCTGCCCATTGGTGAAAAACAGCACATCGCGACTGCCCAACTCCAACTGCATTACTGCTTCATCCACGCTCATGGGTTTAGCATCGATCTGTTCATGACGTAGTGTTTCAGGCTGGTGATCTTCAGTCAGCTCATCCTTGTCATTCGCCATATCAAGGATCTTGTGTGAAACCTTGATTTCACGACCCATAGGGTCACCACGATGGCGACGCAGCTTTGCCCGATAGCGTTTAAGCTGACGGTTGAGTTTATCCACAACACCATCAATTGAGGCATACATGTCTTCTGTTTCATGACTGCCGTGAATGTTGATGCCACTGGCTTGCATGCTTACCTCACAGCGTTGACGAAACTTCTCTACCGAAAGCACGACATGTACGTCTACGACGTGGTCGAATGAGTGCTTCAGGTGTTGCAGCTTGTCATCCACATAAGCCTTCAGCGGCTCTGTGAGATCTACATGACGTCCGGTGATGGATACTTGCATGTTGTTACCTCCGCTTTTGTTGTGTCGTAATGATCTGTCCGTGACTCATTACGTCTGGAAAGAGAGTCTCTTTCCTATTCTGATATGCATGCATATCAGGACTAACGTGTTTTTGTACCACGCCGCCGTTGACTGCTTGGGGGCAGCCCTAACTGTTCACGATATTTCGCCACTGTTCTGCGTGCGATTTCAATACCTTCTGCCTGCAATCGATCAGCAATAGCCTGATCAGAAATTGGCCGTCCTACAGGCTCGGATTCAATCAATGCTTTCACACGTTGTTGAACGCGATAGACCGATATCGTACCGCCACCGCGTGTGGGAAGGCCAGCAGAAAAGAAGCGTCTGAGTTCAATCATGCCGATAGGTGTATCGGCATATTTACCATTGGTGACACGTGAAATGGTGGATTCGTGCAGCCCAACCTCTTCTGCCACATCCTGCAGCGTCAGCGGCTTCAAACCCAATACACCATATTCAAGGAACGCGCGCTGACGTTGTGCCAGGCAGATAGCAACTTTCATCAACGTTTCGCTGCGCTGATCCAGCGCATGCAACAGCCATTTGGCCTCTTTCATAGCCTGTGACATGAACTCTTTATCTTTGCCTTTCCACTCATGCTGTTTCCAGCGTTCATTGATACTGATACCGCGCCAGCCGGTGCCAGGAATATCGACTTCAATGTTGTTGTCGTTGTTACGGCGAAAGACGATTTCCGGACGAATAAAATAGTTGTTGTCTCCGCGCAGACCGTGGCCGGGAAACGGGTCCAGGCGACGCATACGAATCCTTGCCTGTGTAATCGTTTCAACATCGCACTCAACTTTTGCAGCCAACTCTTCATCACAGGCCAGCAGGGAATCGGCAAAATGCAGCAGCAGCCGTTTTACCCACAAGTCGATTTCAGATTCATCTTCCAGCTGTAGCAATAAACATTCCGTAACATCGCGTGCGCCAAGGCCGGCAGGATCAAGCTGATGAATCACCTCGAGCAGCACCCTCTCGACGGTTTGACCATCCGTTTCAATATTACCCTTTAATTCTTCAGAAAATTCAGCCGGATCATTGCGGAAATAACCGTCATCATCGAGCGAATCGATCAATGCGTGGGCAATTTCTCTTTCAACATCAAGCATGGGTTGACGATCTATCTGGTCATGCAGGCTGCCGCCGAGGTTCTCTTCTCCAGCCCAAAGCTGTTCGCGATCAACTTGCCCGTCATCACGCATGGAAGAGGAATACATATTTTCCCAGCGATCATCCCCCTGCTCTTTCCACTGCTCCTGCTCCGACACCTCGATAGCCTTTTCTTGGCCCGCAGGTGCGGCGGATGTGACTGCATTGGGGTCCATTTCCAGCATGGGGTTAGACTCGATGGACTCTTCCAGATAGCTCTCAAGCTCCATGCAGTTCATGGCAAGAACCTTAAGGCTTTGGGTAAGCTGTGGCGTAAGCGCCAGTCGTTGGCCAAGCTTGTGGGAAAGTTTGGTTTCCATTAACCGTTCAAGTGCCTTTCATGGATCTGGGGACTGCTTTCGGTGTACGCTGACTGCTGTGGAAAGAATCCACGGAAGTCTGGTGAGGGGGGAGCGTTCTTAATGACCATCAACATCCTTGTTCTAACAAAACCGGCGTGTTTACTCAAGCCTTCCCTGTGCAGCATAGCTGCCGTAAGCATGAGGTTACGCTTCTTTTTTCAGCGGTGCCAGCAATTCTTCCAGCTCACCATTCTCATGCATTTCAGTCACAATGTCGCAACCGCCGATAAATTCAGCTTTGATATACAGCTGCGGAATCGTTGGCCAGTCGGAATATACTTTGATGCCCTGACGTATATCTTCACTCAACAAAATATTCACGGCTGCATAAGGAACACCATAGGATGCAAGAATGCCTGATACCCGCTGAGAAAAACCACATTGAGGGAAATCAGGTGTGCCTTTCATAAACAGGACAACGTCGTTGCCTTTTACTACCTGATCAATCTGCTGCTGTACTGGATCGCTCATTGTTACTCCTGTGGTACTGAGGTTTTTAGTGCAAGGGCGTGAATCGCCTGTTTCATATGTTCGCCCAGCGCGGCATAAACCATCTGATGCTGAGCAATGCGCGACTTGCCAGCAAAGCTTGCTGATATCACGCTCATTTCAAAATGGTCATCGCCGGAATACAGATGCACCTGCACATTCGCATCTGGAATTTTCTGGCGAACCATCTCGGCAATGTCTTCTGGCTTTGGGGTCATATTATTCCTGTTGTTACTTATTAAGAGGGATTGGTGGGCTCACTAGGACTCGAACCTAGAACCAACCGGTTATGAGCCGGTTGCGCTAACCAATTGCGCCATGAGCCCTCTTTCCAGTTATAGAAAGTGGGCAGACTAGGGCCTAAAATCCCGGACTGCAATCATAAGCAGCGTAGGGAATTAAGCGCCGCAAAGGCGAATGATAGCAATAATGTGGCAAGGCAATCGCCGAGCGCGTACAGTTCTCGCCATGAAACAGACCCTTGTCATCAAACCGACCCTATTTACCGAACTCAATCTCCCCGAAACACTGCTGCAAGGCATTGAGGAGCTGGGCTTTACGGAGATGACCGATGTTCAGCAGATTGCCCTGCCGATGACCCTGGCTGGCAAGGACGTGGCCGGTCAGGGACGCACAGGCACAGGAAAAACAGCCACCTTCCTGATTACCGCAATCAATCGCCTGCTCACCACTGAGCCCAAGCAGGGGCGTAGCAATCATCATCCTCGTGTTCTGGTCATCGCGCCAACACGCGAGCTTGCCGTGCAAATCTCCGATGATGCAGCCAAGCTGGCAAAACATACCGGTCTGAAGCTGCACACGGTCTATGGTGGCGTCGATTATGAGAAGCAAAAACTCGGCTTTGAAAAGGGCGTCGACATCCTGATTGGCACACCGGGGCGTCTGATCGATTATCTGAAGAAACGGGTCTATTCTTTATCCAAAGCCGATATGCTGATTATCGACGAAGCCGACCGCATGTTCGATCTCGGTTTTATCAATGACCTGCGCTTTATGCTTCACCGCCTGCCCAAGTACGATCAACGTCAGTCGCTGATGTTCTCGGCAACCCTCTCCCACCGCGTACTGGAACTGGCTTATGAGCACATGAATGAGCCTGAGAAGCTGCGCGCCGAAGAGGGCGAAGTCACCGCTTCCGGCATTACCGAATCGATGTACCACACCAGTATGGACGATAAATTTCCTCTGCTTGTGCATCTGCTACGCGAATCCGATGTGAAACGCGGCATGATTTTCATCAATCAGAAACGCACAGGTGAAAAAGTGGCGCGTAATCTGGCCCGCTACGGCTTTTCCGTAGGCATCCTCTCCGGCGATGTTCGCCAGCAGAAACGCACCCGTATCCTCGATGACTTCACCAAGGGTAAGCTGCACCTGCTGGTTGCCACCGACGTTGCCAGCCGTGGCCTGCATATCGACGGCGTATCCCACGTATTCAATTACGACCTTCCTGAAGATGCCGAGAATTATGTCCACCGCATTGGCCGTACGGCCCGCGCAGGTGCAAAAGGCGTTGCCATCTCGTTCTCATGCGAACGCTTCTGTTTTGGACTGCCGGATATCGAAACCTATATCAGCCGCCAGGTTCCTATCTGCCATATCGAACACGACATGCTACAGATCGGCAAACCAACTGATCCCGGCGCTACGGCAGAAGGACTGAAGTCAGAGGATAAAGCAGAACAGCATGATCGCCCGAAACCAGGCGGCGGCAGACCCGGTGGAAACCGCAACAGCCGTGGCGGACCATCACGCCGCAGATAAAACCCGGTCGGGTATTAATCTATCTGACTATTTCAAAGCATCGTTATCGCTTAACAGAACCTGTCAGTCTGGCAGCAGGGTGATCATGGCGTCGGCTGTCTTTTTGTTGATATCGATCTGTACTTCGCAGTGTTCATTGACCTCGTCGATCGGCGTTGGATCATCCGAGCAACTGCAACCAGCAATAATGCTTTTATAAAAGATGCCCGCTTTAACATGGATACAGGTTTCCGATTCCCACGAATTCAGGATCATGGCTTCAATATCACGATCAAGAGCATAACTACCCGTCGTCAGCCCCTGCTGCAAAGGCAGTTCGGTCACTGAAAGCAGTTCAATATCCCGCTTAACCACCGACTTGAAATCGGGATCTCCCCACGCACTGAGTGCTTGAGATAAGCAAGTCATAGCTCACCTATTATCTGGAGAATCAATTGAACCTCTTTTTTGATGCTCATTTAGAGCTCAAAGAGTTTCCCATAAATGCCTTCGATTGAATCAAAATGTAAAAATTGACCTTTGTTTAATTCACGAATATTCGGCCGCTCTGCTTTAAACCCATCTTGGTCTCCTTTTGTGTGCTTAGCGACTTTCGTATTTTCTATGCAAGGAAGTGCATCACCCGGTGCGCCACCAAAGAACAGGAAGGGCCCTAAATCAAGAGAGTCTTCATCGAAGTAAATCCAAATGACGCACCCGGAGGGCTTGTCAGCCAACTTCACATGCACTTTTTGCCGTGCAGTTTTACCTCCAATATATGAAGCTTTTAATTGAATATGCCTAACAACACCATACGCTTCTCCAATTATATCATAGCCAGAGTTATCAACTTCAGGCTTTGCTATTTCTAATTGGCAGTCACCCCGATTCCACGATAGCTTAAATAGCTCACCGACAAACAAATGCTCTATAAGTTTTTCTCTATATGAAGAGTACTCTGTATGTTTACTCATTGCTTTGACCCAAACGCAGGTAAATCGAACTCATTCTTAGATTCAACTATCCAGCTATACACCTGAAGATGATCACCCATTAGGGATTTTACACGATGATCTGTTTCAATATTGTTTTTACAGGATTGTTCCCAAAGTTTGGCTACTCTGCGAACAAAGCAAACAGCTACTTGCTGCTCTACGGGATCAAAAATTAATGTGCGTACATACTTTCCCACTGCAGACCTTTTGAACTTGGACTCATCAGATGGGTGAAAATAAAACTCCATAGTTACTCCAGCATGCTTTGGAAATATTTAGACCAATTTGCACAAAAATGGGGCAGGGTTTGTTTCTGACATATTCAATTCGACCTCAGCCGAATGCCAGTTTCTGGACTTCATCAAGATTGACGCGGTCTTTCGCCTGCCAGAGATCGTAAGCATCCTGCATGGCAAGCCAGCTTTCCGGCGTGCGCCCAAATGCCTTGGAAAGGCGCAATGCCATTTCAGGACTGATATTGCTCTTTCCCATAACCAGTCGATTAAAGGTTGAGGGGGAAACATTCAGAGACTTCGCCGCCATGCGATAGCTTACCTTGAACGGATCAAGGTACACTTCGCGAATGAACTCTCCGGGATGGGGTGGCTTATACATCATGCTCATCAGTGATAATCCTCATAATCAACAATATAAACATCTCCATTTTCAAACGAAAAAGTTACACGCCAGTTTTTATTTACCGTGATCGTCCATAATCCCTGTCTGCTTCCTTTTAGTGCATGCAGTCGATACCCAGGGACATCCATATCCTCAATCACTCAAGCCGTATCAAGCGCTGCCAGCATCATTCTCAGCTTTTGCGCATGATCAGCCTGAATGCCCGCCGCACTCCCGGTTTCGAAAAACTTCCGCAGCCCTTTGTGCTTGAACGAGCGAATCATGGAGACACTATAATGGGTCGTTGCGCGTCGCGCAACACGTGAACATTTGCAGCCCGTTACGCTTCAAAGTAGAAAGCGGCATGTTCAGGGAGTAGCTATGATCAAACATATCGTAATGTGGAAATTGAGAGATAAGGCGGATGCGGCGGAGATCAAAGCGCGACTGGAGGCCTTGAACGGGAAGATTCCGGGGCTGATCAAAATCGAAGCCGGGATTGATTTCCTCGAGTCCGATCAGTCTGCTGATGTCGTGCTTTACTCAGAGCTGGAGAGTCGCGAAGCGCTAGAGGCTTATCAGGCTCATCCCGAGCATCAGGCTGTGGTTCCGCTGATTAAAGGTGCAGCGATTGCCCGCACCGTCGTTGATTACGAAGCCTGAAACTCTGCTGATCTGAATAGTCTGAGCTTACGGCCAGCGAATTCAGCGGTAGTTGGCGACAGCTTTTCCGTAGGCCGAAGAAGCATCCAGCCAGCTACGAAACTCCGTCAGCATTCGCTTCTTCTGCGCGTCTGTTAAAACACCCATCTCCACCAGAATGTTACCCAGCTTGGCCCTGTGCTCTGCCTGTTGATCAGTCAGACGGGTGATTTCCACTTCACTCAACAAGCCAAGCTCCAGTGCAATATCTTCGAAAGATTTCCTGGAGCAGAGTTGCCTGTTGAGGGCTTCGAGCACCAGCGCATCTATACAACCAGCATCAAGGGTGGGCTGCAGTCCACGCTGCCGTTCCAGCGCCGAATAGATAGCCATAGCTGAAATACCCTGGTGTTGGATCAGATAACTACCGAAGTACCTGCTTGATGCTGCGGACATAGGAGTGACTCCTGGAAACGTACTCTCACATGTGCCAAAGGCAGGCAGGTATGAGGCGTCGCGAAGGTTAAAAAAACTTTGTGTCATTTGCATGACTGATGTTCACTATTATGTGTGTTGCCGCAGGGAGCTGCGATTTTCGAGGTTTAATCTTCTCTAGCGATGAGAAGATCATCGTATGGTGATCTGAAAATCTCTTTCTCAATCAGGGCACGCAGTTTATCGATGCCTGCTCCCTTAAAGCTGGAGGTAGGCATAGGCTTGAGCAATCCGCCCATGGCTTCGCTCATCTCTTGCAACCGTTTGCCTCGAGAGTTACCGGAGAGCTTGTCTGCCTTCGTGGCAACAGGAATCCAGCGTAGCCCCGCTTCATTGAGATATTCAATCAGCTGCATGTCGGAATCTTTCGGACCGTGACGGATATCGAGCAGCAGCAATACCAGCTTCAGATCGGAATGGGCCAGGTAACCATCGATCATACTGATCCAGCGCTTCTGCTCTTTTTTGGGCGCACGCGCATAACCATAACCCGGCAGGTCCACCACCATGATTTGTTCATCGACTTCGAAAAGATTAAGCAGGCGAGTACAACCCGGGTTTTTGGATGTTTTCACCAAACCGTTACGGCCGAACAGTGCGTTCATCAATGATGACTTGCCAACATTGGAGTGCCCGGCCACGGCAATCTGCGGCAGCTCAATATCCGGAAACACCTTGGGGTCGGCAACCGACTGTACAAAGTGGGTATTGGGCCAGTGTATGCCCTTCTGTTCCTGGTCGCTGCTCATGTCGCAAAGCTGACGATTGCTGAGATCAGTGGCAAGCTGTGAATAGAGCTGGTGGATTGATAACGAATCAGTATGCTTGCTCAATATTTAGGCAACAGGACATATGGACCCAATGACAAACAAGCTGCTCCCCGGATTCAAACTCGGTAACCACCACATCGATGTACCTCTGGTACTGGCCCCGATGGCCGGCATCACCGATCTGCCATTTCGCAAAATATGCAAACGCT
Organism: Mariprofundus sp.; assembly: GCA_021772835.1. Classification (GTDB taxonomy): domain Bacteria; phylum Pseudomonadota; class Zetaproteobacteria; order Mariprofundales; family Mariprofundaceae; genus Mariprofundus. Next base: position 13,038 of record JAJFLE010000070.1, on the reverse strand, counting down.
TTGGTGTCGGGCTCATGGTCACCGAGATGATAGCTTCACGCGCCGTGGATATGGGACGCGTGCGTACCGAGCGCATGGCTGAATTGGGCGCCGATGAACATCCGGCTTCCATTCAGATTGCCGGCTCCGACCCTGTGTTTGTTACTGAAGCAGCGCGTTGGGCTGTTGGTCACGGCGCCGATTTTGTTGATATCAATATGGGCTGCCCGGTGAAAAAGATCTGCAAGCAGACGGCAGGTTCAGCCATGCTGAAGGATGAGCCGCTGGTTGCACGTGTGCTGGAAGCGGTGGTGAAATCCGTGGATGTCCCGGTAACGCTGAAAATCCGGACCGGCTGGGATGATTCATCCAAAAATGTGGAAAATATCGCGCGCATTGCTGAAGAGTGCGGCATCCAGATGCTGACGGTCCACGGACGAACCCGCGCCCAGATGTTTCATGGCCATGCCAGTTGGGAAGATATCGGGCTGGCCAAAGCGGCGGTTTCGATTCCGGTGATTGGTAATGGCGATATTGTCGGAGCGGACTCAGCCAAAGAGATGATCCGCATCTCCAATTGTGATGGTGTCATGGTCGGACGTGCCGTGCAGGGAAACCCGTGGATACTTGGTGAAGTGTATGCCGCGCTGACCGGAGCGCCAAGGCCCGCAACGCCAACACCTGAAGAACGCTGGGCGGTTGTGTTCGAACACATGAACAATCTGGCAGATCATCATGGCATTCAGTGCGCCTCGAAACTCGCCCGCAAACATGTACTCTGGTACAGCAAAGGCTTGAGAGGATCGGCAGATTTCCGCGGTCACTTTCAGGTGATGACCGGTTGGCAGCAGATGCTCGAAGCCGCCGAGATCTATTTCCTCAGTCTTGGTGAAGATGATCAAAACAACGAGCTGTCACATGCAGCCTGATGGCATTGCTCTCTCGGCGCTGCCGCTGCCTCTGATTCTGCTTGATCATGATGGCCGGGTTACAGAAGTAAATATTCTGGCCCAGGAAGCACTGGGCAAATCAAAACGACGACTTCTCGGCTTGAAACTTGGCGATATTTTTTCCCCTCAAACAGAGGTCGATGAACTCATCAGGCGCCTGAGTCCACACAGCGGAGTTTCCAGTCATCAGATCTGCATATTCTCCAGCCGCATGCCTGTTTCTCTGCACATTAGCTGGAGTGAAGAAGGCCTTTCCGTTCTGTTTGTGCCGGAATCGCACCGCGCAGAGGTAGACCAGCACACGAAACGCCATGAGATGGCCGAAGCAGTTGCGCGCATTGCGCTCGAAATGGCGCATGAGGTGAAAAACCCACTGGCAGCACTCAGAGGTGCGACCCAGTGGCTCTCCGAACAGGAGATGGCCGCCAGCAGCAGGGAAGCCGTGGAACAGATGATGGTCGGTATCGACCGCATTCGCGATCGTATCGACAATTTTCTGCAGGTAGGCCCGCGCGCATCCGTGCAGATGGAGATGACCAATATTCACACCCTGATTCAGGATGTTATCCAGCATCGGGAAGGCATTCATATTGGCCGTGTGTTTGATCCCAGTCTGCCCGAAACGCTGGTGCATCCGGCCCGCTTCAGACAAGCGCTGGAAAACCTTTGGCAGAATGCCATTGAAGCCGCCGAAACAAGAATCGAGTGGCAGACCCGCATGGCACCACTGGTGCATCTGCCTGGGCACCAGGGCCAGGTCATTGAAATCGCCATTACCAATGACGGGGCAACTATACCGGCAGCATTGCAGGAGCGACTGTTCGAACCCTTTGTCACCGGCAAAAAGCGCGGCAGCGGCCTCGGCCTGGCACTGGTTGAGCGTGTCATGGTTGAACATGGTGGTCGGGTGAATATGAAAAGTGAAAACGGACGCACTACACTGACATTGCAGTTGCCGGTAAAAAGCGAGGAGAACAATTGATGAAGGCTCTGGTCATTGATGATGATGAAGGAATCCGCTGGATTCTCGACAAGGTACTGCAGGAAGAGGGACTGGAGGTGCTGCAGGCGGGCTCCATAGCTGAGGCTGAAGCAGCCCTTTCTGAGGGCGGCATTGGCATTACTTTTCTCGATGTTTACCTGCCCGATGGCAACGGCATGGACTTCCTTGCTACCGGCGCACTCACCATGCCCGTGGTGATGCTCACAGCTGAAACTACCTTCGGGCATGCTGCTGAAGCCTACCGTATCGGTGCCATGGAATATCTGCCCAAACCGTTTGATCTCGATGAGGTGCGCCAGCTGATTCAGCGTGTGCGCCCGGTTAAAGCAAAAGCAAAAGTGGCTACTGGTGTAAAACAGGATCTGATCATTGGTCGCAGTCAGGCCATGCAAAACCTGTTCCGTACTTTGGGTCGTGTAGCAGCCTCCGACCTCACTGTACTGATTACCGGCGAATCAGGGACCGGCAAAGAGATGGTGGCCAAAACCCTGCATGAGCGCAGCCAGCGCGCAGTCAAACCCTTCATCGCCATCAACACAGCTGCCATCCCTGCTGAGCTGCTGGAGTCGGAACTGTTCGGCCATGAAAAAGGCTCTTTTACCGGTGCAGATAAAACCCGTGAAGGTCGTTTTGAGCAGGCAGACGGTGGCACACTGTTTCTTGATGAAATCGGAGATATGCCAGCTGCCCTGCAGGCCAAACTACTTCGCGTACTGGAAGAAGGACGCGTACAGCGCGTGGGTGGCAGCCTGTCAAAAACCGTGAATGTACGCCTGCTTGCCGCAACCCATCAACATCTGCCGCAAAAGATAAAAAAGGGTGAATTCCGCGAGGATCTCTACTACCGTCTGAATGTGATTCCGGTGCATATCCCGCCACTGCGCGAGCGTCGCGATGATATACCCGAGTTAGCCAACTTCCTGCTTGATCGGGCGGTAGAAGAGCTGGGCATGAATGCGCCTATCCTGCTTGATGATGCAGCAGATCTGCTTTGCAAACATGACTGGCCGGGCAATGTGCGTGAGCTGAAAAATGTCATGCGCAGGCTGGCCGTACTGACTCCAGGTGCTGCTATTACGCTCTCCGATGTGGCGCTGGCGCTTGGCAATGTAGACAATATGCAAAAGGGTGAAGAGACGCTCTCCGATGCGGTCACACGCTGCATTCGCCAGTACATGCATCAGCTCGGTTATGCTGAAGCGACCAATATGCACCAGTATATACTGGAGCAGATGGAGCCGCCGCTGCTGGTTCTGGCCATGGAAAAATGCAACGGCAATCAGCTCAAAGTCGCCGATATGCTTGGCCTGAATCGTAATACTGTGCGCAAGTTGCTGCGTAAATACGATATCGATCCGCAGTATTTCAGGTAACCAGGCGAAGTTATTCGTTAGCGCCGAACAGACAATACCGAGTGTCTGCAATGAGCCAGAGCCCGACACTCCATCAAGCCAGTCATGATGGAGTGTCAAACATCTCAACGGTTACATCTTGACGGTCATACCAGCATAAACCGAACGGCCCATGCCCGGAACTGCAACACCCCAGGGTATGCCTGTGGCAGACATGGTTTTACCCTGTCCTGTATAAGCCCCGCCTAGCGGGTCATGATAGAATTTGTTGAGCAGGTTCTCGGCGCCAACATCAATACGCACGTGTTTCCACTCGTAACTGCTGCGCAGGTGGAGCAGTCCATATCCGGCGGTTTTGACCTCGTTTCTGACCTGTGAAAGCTTCGTCTTGGCGCCGGCCATCTCGACTTCCAGAGCGTTGGTCCAGCCGCCCAGTCGATGTGTAAGGCCGAGTCTGCCGTTCAGTGGCATGATGTTGTAGAGATTATCGTTCGTGGTTCTGTTCTTGCCACGCACGTAATTCAAAATGGCGGAGGCCGAGAGGCTGCCAAAATCACTCTCTTTAACCAGAGTAAGCTGGCCTGAGACATCAACACCGTAAATTTCGGCCGATTTGTTGGCAAACTGCAAATACACAAACCCTGTTGTGGCTGTCTGGTTAGCCGGGCCGCAGTTGGCGTTGGCTGACACGCAGCGCTCAACATCAATATAGTCTTTAATACGGCTATAGTACGGCGTCACCTTGATACCCCATGTTTCCTGCTCGGCATCATGGAAATCGAAGGTGGCACTGATGGTATGGGCCTTCTCCGGGTTCAGCTTGAGATTACCCACATATCCATTACCGTCACCGGCCATATTGATCATGCGCATGGCCATGCCACCGGTCGACCAGGTGTAACGCTCATAAAGATTTGGCGAGCGGGTTTTCATGGCATAAGCAAACTCGATTGTCTGTGTGTTTGCCGGTGTAAAGCGTGCCAGTGCGGTTAGATCAATATTATGATCGGTTTTCTTGCGCTTGGCGGTATTAAATGAAGCGGCTTCAGCCGCATAGCTAGCATTGTAACCCTGCACCGTGCCTGTATCCATAGCCACACGCTCGTAACGCAATCCCAACTGCGTCAGCCATTGTGCATTCAACTGCGACTCCCATTCAGCAAATGTCGCTAAACGGTCGCGTTTGCCGCCGTTAATATTCCAGAAGGTGTTGGGCCACATGCCTTTGCCGGATGGGTCCCACCAATCATCCTGGCGGTACTGCTGGGTCTCCGCGCCCACCCTGAGCAGGGCTCCTGCTGATAGTGGGATATTCGCCTTGACGGTGCCACCGATGTTCAGACCCTCGGTATCCATGGGCATGCCCGCGGCACAACCCATCATGCCAGCAGAAGGCGTACAAGGAACGCCGTCGTTTGGAGCTGCAGGCATCGGATTACCATACCAAAACAGTTTATCATCACTGAACTGCATAGCGTGCTTGGTATTTTCATAATAAGCGCGTGCTTCCAGCTCGCCCCAGTCGTATTGCCCTTCATAACGCAGGTTGGCCTGCTTGCTGTCGTTTCCGGTCATATCCATACGCTGATTCGCCCAGCCTTGATAAGGGATATCCTGCAGCCCAAACTTCACATCAAACTGATGGTCACCCTTGAGTACGGCCATCGCGACCGACTGATTGTTCGATTTATACATGGTGGAGCCAACCTTATCGGCAGCCAGCCAGCCCCGGCCCGCTGCTGCAAGCCCTGCTGGCTTGAAATCGCCGCCAGCATTGTAGTCCTTACTTTTGGCTGTCGAGCCACGATAGCTCAGGCTGGCATTTTCAGTGGCCACTGTCGCAGATACGTTGCCCCCCTGAACATTGCCGTTACTGCGATAGAATGCACCAAGCTCACCTTTGCTCAGAATCCCCTCGCCGGGTTTGGCGAACTCAGGATCTTCGGAGTCGACCAGAATGGTGCCGCCAATGCTGTCGCCACCAATGCTGACGGGTGTGATACCGGCAAAAACCGCTGCACTGCCAACATTGCTCGGATCCACATAGGAGAGTGCAGGATTCATGTGGTTACCACAGGCCGAAATCAGATCCATACCATCAACCTTGATACGCAGTCGATCATCGGCGAGACCACGAATGACAGGTAAACTGGAAACACCACCGCCTCCCTGAAGGTTAAGCCCCGGGGTGTTTCGCAACAGGCTGGCACTGTCGCTGGTCGCTGGTGCCATAGCCTTCAGCTCTTGCTGACTAACGATACCGCAATGCGGTGTCCGGGTATCGGTCACGGTCGATCCCATGACATCAATCACCGGGCCCGCAGCATCTTCGGCCAAAGCTACACCGTGAGTAAAGGCTGTAATCAGTGCTGCCAAAAAAACCTGCCTATAATGTATGTTATTCATGATTCATCTCTCCCACTGCTATGCCATAAGACGTATTCGAATATGTAAGCGGGGCGAAACATACTGACGAGAGAAAATATTAAGATATGACAAATTGTCGCACACAAGTTGTCATAACTGGCTGGCCAAGTTAAACATCGAGAATGCTCCGCTGGGAGGGATATTGATCAATTCTCATGCTGACAAGAATAATCACAGCCCCCTTCGGCTTCTGATAACCATGCCACTTCGCTCCCTGCAAAATGGCATGCTTGCAAGGGTGACAAGGAGACAGCAGCAAGCAGCAGTGCTCCCGCTGCGCGACAAGCTTATATAATAAGAATTGCCCGCAGGCTACGTGCCCGGGGCAGGCGTTATTTCACCCTGGCTTACAAATCAAGCACTTGCATGCCTGCACGGAAAAGCTGACCGATGGTAGGAAAGTCCAGGCTCAGATCATCTCTGCGATGGCCATGCCAGCCACATAACCTGACGACCAGGCCCACTGGAAATTGTAACCGCCCAATTGACCGGTTACATCAACCACTTCGCCAATAAAATAGAGTCCGGGTTGCTTCTTTGACTGCATCGTTTTGGAGGAAAGCTCATCGGTATCCACTCCACCGACGGTCACCTCTGCAGTACGGTAACCTTCCGTGCCATTGGGTTTCAGTTGCCAGTTTTGTATTGTTTCCAGCACCTGTTCGATCTGCCTGTGACCAAGCTGTTTCAAAGGTACTTCGCGCAGCACTGCCTCAAAAAGCAGTTGCACCAGCCGTTTAGGCAAGAGTTCTGACAACACCGTGCCCAGCTGTGCATGCGGCCGTTGCTGGCATTTTTCTGCAAGCAACTGAGCCACGTCGAAACCGGGCAGCAGGTTAATCGAAATCGTTTCACCAGGGCTCCAGTACGATGAAATCTGCAGCATGGCGGGGCCGGAGAGGCCACGATGCGTGAATAACATCGCTTCAGTAAAAGAGATGTCGCGATTTCTCACCGTGACACTGAGCGATATGCCGGCAAGTTCCTTCAGACTTTCTTTGTCTTTGCCGGTAAACGTGAACGGAACAAGGCCCGGAACAGCCTCGATGACATTCAGGCCGAAAGATTTAGCAACTTTCAAACCGAAGGGTGTGGCTCCCATTTTCGGAATGGAGAGGCCACCGGTAGCAATAACCAGAGATTCGGCGCTAAAATCACCCTTGCTCGTTTTGACCACGAAATGATCATGCTTTTCGACAGATTGGATTTCCGTTTGCAGTGAAATCTGCACGCCAAAATCGTGGCAGGGCGATAGCAGCATATTTAGGATTTGAGAGGCCGACTGGTCACAAAACAGCTGACCATGCTCTCGCTCATGATAGCTGATGTCGCTCTGCTCAACCCAGTCGATAAAATCTCGGGCCGAAAACCTTGCCAGAGCTGATTTGCAGAAGTGGGGGTTGGCGGAGATAAAGTTACCGGAACCGGCAAAACGGTTGGTGAAGTTACAGCGCCCGCCACCTGAGATCAGGATTTTTTTGCCCGCTTTTTCGGCAAGATCGAGCACCAACACCGACTTTCCAAAGCCTGCAGCTGTACCGGCACACATCAGGCCAGCAGCCCCTGCACCTATCACGATCACGTCCACTTTTTGCATGGCACCATGCTGCCTACTTGCACCACTTCAGGCACGCTTCATCTTTACTTCAGAATCCACTGTAATGATTGCTTGAACTCAACGTCCAACACTCTGTGTTAGGAGGTCAGATGAAAAAAATAGTATTGATGTGGATGGTGATGATCATGGCAATTCCCGCAATGGCAGCAGAGACAATGGAAAAAGCAACCTTTGCAGGTGGCTGCTTCTGGTGCCTGGAACACCCTTTTGATGCATTACCCGGTGTCATTTCAACAACGTCCGGTTATGTGGGCGGGCACAAAAACAATCCTACTTATGAAGAGGTTTCCGCTGGCATTACCGGCCATACCGAGGCCGTGCAAGTTGCCTTTAATCCATCAGTGGTAAGCTATGAAACACTACTTGAGGTGTACTGGCGCAATTCCGATCCTACTACTGCAAACCGTCAGTTCTGTGATGTAGGCACGCAATACCGACCCGGCATATTCTATCATTCAGAGGCACAGAAGCAGTCTGCTGAAGCGTCAAAAGCAGCCCTGATGCAAAAAAAATCATTCAAGGAAGATATAGTCACTGAAATTACAGCTGCCGGCAATTTCTGGCCAGCTGAGGATTATCATCAGGATTATTATCTGAAGAACCCGGTGCGATATAAATTCTATCGCTACAACTGCGGACGTGATCAGCGCCTGGAACAACTGTGGGGCAAAAAATGAAACGCAGGACATTTATACAAGCGGTTATTGCAAGCACGGTGCTGGTCAGCCTGTCTCGCACTGCTTTTGCCAACGATGAAAGGAAGTCCATCATGATTGATAAAATTGTAAGAAGTGAAAAGGAATGGTCGGATTTGCTAACACCTGAGCAGTTCGACGTATTGAGGAATGCGGGCACCGAACGTGCCAATAGCAGCGTATTAAATAAAGAGTATGACAAAGGCACTTATGTCTGCGCTGGCTGCGCCCTGCCCCTGTTCGAATCCGAAACCAAATTCGATAGTGGCACCGGCTGGCCTAGTTTTTTCCAACCCATTGAAGGGCATACCGAAAGCAAACGTGATTTCAAACTGATCCTGCCGCGTACCGAATATCACTGTAGCCGCTGCGGCGGTCATCAGGGCCATGTATTTAATGACGGGCCACAGCCGACCGGTCAGCGCTGGTGCAATAATGGTGTGGCACTGAAATTCATTCCCGCATGATTGAATTCACCACAGGGAACACACAGGCACATTCGACTCTTCTGCGATGAATAAGTTTTTCCGACTTCTCTGAATGGCCTGAAAATGTCATAGTCGGGCCATGACTGAAATACGTTCTACAGCGCAGGTTTACCACGTCAATCTGGGTCCGCGCTCTTATGATATTCACATCGAACCCGGCTGCCTTGATGGCATAGGTCAGGCTATGGCTGGCCTGTTCACAGCACCTACCCGCTGCATAGTGATCAGCAATGTCACGATTGCACCTCTGTATATGAAACGAGTTCGTGCCTCGCTCGAACAAGCTGGCTGGCAGGTAAGCGAATGCATCCTGGCCGATGGCGAACGTTTTAAAACCATGGAAAGCTTTGGCTTTATCATGGACGCGCTGATGGATGCCAAGCTCTCACGCAACGAGCCGGTAATTGCGCTCGGTGGTGGCGTTGTCGGTGACATGACCGGCTTTGCCGCATCCTGTTATCGCCGAGGCATTCCTTTTATTCAAATACCCACCACGGTGCTGGCACAGGTAGATTCGAGTGTGGGTGGGAAAACCGCTATTAATCATCCGCACGGAAAAAATATGATCGGTGCCTTTTACCAGCCTAAACTTGTATGGGTGGATGCATTGGTTCTGAACACGCTGGAGCCGCGTGAGGTAAAGGCTGGCATTGCAGAGGCCGTCAAATACGGTCTGATTCGCGATGTTTCCTTTTTCGACTGGATGAATGCCAATATGAATGCCGCCCTTGATCTGGATGCTGATGTATTGAGCAAAATGATTCACAGCTCATGCCGTCATAAGGCGGAAGTGGTGATGACGGATGAGACCGAACAGGGCGTGCGTGCCTTGCTGAATCTGGGCCATACTTTTGGGCATGCCATTGAATCGATGACACACTATAGTACTTATCTGCATGGTGAAGCCGTTGCCATTGGCACACTAATGGCAGCCCGTCTGTCGGAGCAACTCGGATTTGCCGCCCACGGCATCGAGTCTCAAATCAGAGACTGCTATAAAGCCGCAGGTCTGCCAATTGATGTTCCCGCGTTCGATGCTGAGCATTGGCTTGATGCTATGGGCCACGACAAAAAAAATGTCGGCAGCCGCATCCGTTACATTCTGCTCAGAGGTATTGGTGATGCATTTCTTGCCGAAGATGTGAAGCCTGATGCCATTCGCCAGCTGATTGAGTCATACCAGTCAGCCAGGTGACAGGGATAGAGGCATGGCGTTCGCATATCATAGAAAAGTAGCTATACTAAATCATACTTTCATCCATGCATTTGAGCTGGCTGACACAAGCAAAGGGGAGTGAAACATGGAGATCCCGTCCATTTATCCGGATAAGGAATACCACAGCAGTCTAATCAAACCCTCAGGTTGCATGAGTCAGATGGAAGATATTGCGGTTTGGTTTTCGACACGACAGGGGAAAAAAATTCCGGACGCCATTAAACCGGCCGTCGTCCTGTTTGCTTCCGACCACGGCATCACATCGGAAGTTGATTATGGTAAATCCACGACTACTGCTGAACGGTTGAGAGTAGCCCTGCACGAAGACTCAATCATTCGTAAACTCTGCAAGCAGGCCAATGCCTCATTGTATATTGTTGATATCGGTGTAAACGAGAATATTGCTGATATTGATGGCATCGAACATGCCAAGGTGCGTGCAGGCACAGGCAACATATCTCAGGAACCCGCCATGAATCAGGGAGACTACTGGGAGAGCACGGGAATCGGCGAAGAGATGGCCAATCGCATGATTGCTGATGGAGCCAACCTGCTTATTGCAGGCTCTATTTCAGCCCACGATGAGGCTTCTGTTGCGGCAGTCATTTCTGAACTCGCTGGCCTCTCCCCCGAAGAAGTGCTTCGATCCAGTTCACATGGCAATCATGAAATATATACTCAGGAGCTGATTGCAGTTGAAGCAGCTCTAACCCGCACACAAGGGACTCCCTCGCATGATATTCTACGTGAACTGGGAGGACTTGAACTTGCGGCCATGGCTGGTTTTTACCGTGCTGCCGCACACAAAGCCGTTCCGGTCCTGCTCGATGGCCTTGCCTCCGCAGCAGCAGCCCTTGCCGCCGCAGCATGGGACGTACGCATTGCCGGTTGGATGCTGGCCAGTCACGTCTCGGATGATGCCGGCCATAGAGTAGCCATTGAGGACCTTGGACTGGAGCCACTCATGGAACTGAAAAAGAGCATTGGTGAAGCCAAGGTAGCAACGCTGTTGCTGCCCGTTCTGCAATCCGCCCTGACACTGCAAACCGGATTAGCCTCGCTGGAAGCATAAATTTAAGGAGATGCTGATTTATTGGCCTCCTGCCAAAAATACTCACCACATCCATGTGGTTCACCTCCGGTTCCTGATTGTCATGTCATTTCGCTTCCTGCGAAATGGTCAGACCGCAAAGGCATCATTGTACAGGATAGTGCAATGAGGCAGCTGCAAGCTGCCACGAAGTGGTGCGAAGCATGATGCTGAGCATCAAAAACGTGACAAAAAGGCAGGATGCCGTTTGGACGACTGTAAGCCGCCCGCAGGGCAAGTGCCTGAGGCACGCGTCATTTTGCCTTTGCTTACAAAAACGCTGCTTCAGACCTTCCTCCCTAAATTGCCAAAGGTTGGTTTAAACATGGTTCGCGCTAGCTTGTACCTCATTATTTCTCAGGATGGTAAAACATGACAACTTGGACATGGGTCGTATTCAGCTTCGCATCGATCGCCACATTAACAGGCCTGTATCTCTCGATGCGGCAAAAAGCGTCGGTGCTGGCCAACCGGGGAGCTGTACCTGAACCGTTTGCAGAGAAACTCTCGCTATCGGCGCATCAGAAGGCTGCCGATTATACTGCTGCCAAACTGGGCCCTGGCAGGATTGCCCAGCTCATTGGTCTGATATTACTGGTGGCCTGGACCATTGGCGGTGGCCTGGAATGGCTGGATGCGTTGTCACGCTCATTCGGTTTATCTGAAGTATGGACAGGTGTCAGCTTCCTGCTGCTGTTTTTCCTTATCGGCCATCTGCTAGAGCTTCCTCTGGATACCTACAGCACCTTCGCCATCGAATCGCGCTTTGGTTTCAATAAAATGACTATCGGTCTGTTTATCTCCGATATGCTCAAACAGCTGGGGCTGATGCTGGTCATCGGTGCTCCAATCGCCTGGGTGATCCTGAGCCTGATGCTGGGTGCAGGGGAGCTGTGGTGGCTCTATGCCTGGGGCTTCTGGACAGTATTTATGCTGTTTATGATCTGGGCCTTTCCGACATTTATTGCGCCACTGTTTAACAAGTTCGAGCCGTTGCCTGATGGTGAAATGAAATCAACGATTGAAGCCCTGCTCAAGCGTTGCGGCTTTGAAAGCAACGGTCTGTTTATCATGGATGGCTCCAAGCGCTCCAGCCACGGCAATGCCTATTTCACCGGACTCGGCAATGCCAAACGCATCGTCTTTTTTGATACGTTGATCAAACAGCTGCAACCGATTGAAACCGAAGCTGTACTGGCACATGAACTGGGCCACTTCCATCATGGCCACGTTAAAAAACGACTGCTTATGATGGTATTTTCCACACTGATCGGTTTTGCCCTGCTCGGCTGGCTCAGCGCACAGCCATGGTTTTACACAGGTCTTGGTATCGCCAACCCATCGAACCATGCCGCCCTGACCCTGTTCATGCTGGTGATCCCGTGCTTCACGTTTGCACTCTCCCCCATCATGAGTTACTTCTCACGCAAAGATGAGTTTGAAGCTGATGCCTACGCCGTAGCCAACAGCAGTGGTGAAGCATTGGCGAGTGCATTGGTAAAAATGTATGAGGACAATGCCAGCACCCTTACACCGGACCCATTATATAGCGCCTGGAACGACTCGCATCCGCCCGCCCCTGTGCGCATTGCCCATATCGAAAGCCTGCTCAAGACTGAAGCGTAAACCGGAATTTCGTTGCTTGTCTCGTCCTAAGTTTAATCTCCTCCCGAAGCAAGCGGGGCTTGAGCAGATGATATGATTTTCGCGTTGCCAAGCGGGGCAGACACTGCCTAACCTCCTGCACCATCGCTTTGACAGGCTCCAAACTGTCCTCTCTCTGCCGATGGCGTTGCTCCGCCTGATAGAGATGGATTGACGCGATATACCCATGTGTCGACACGCGTTCACCAGGCTCACTTCTCCTCGCCTTTGGAGGTCGCGGACGGCCTGGATAAAGACTTTTTTCGCAATGTGGTTCCATACTGCTTATCTGCAATATCTATCATTTTGTTGAGAAGTCGGTTGTGCTGGCGTTCATTCTCCAGCTCCTTCTCCAAACGCTTGATGGTTTGCGCTGGGGTTTCTTTTGACTTGGCCATTCGAGTGCTCCTTCTCTGAGACCAATCCAATTTACCATGTTTGCGCAGCCAGACCAAAACGGTGCTGCGACCCTGGATGCCATAGCGAGCCTGGGCTTGTTTATAGGTTAATTCGCCTTGTTCTATCTGTTCGACGACGCTCAATTTAAAGCCCAATGTATAATCACGCTGACTGCGC
>JAJFLE010000069.1 GCA_021772835.1 Mariprofundus sp. | reverse complement strand
GCGTTTGCCCGAAGCAAAGGCTTGAAGACCGAACGTGTGGGGGCGCATACAACACTGATCGGTGCTGATTTGATCGATAAAATTATCGATATTGATCAGGGGCCCATCGGGCGCACACCGCGTTCCAATCCGGCAACCTATACCGGCATATTCACCCCGATTCGTGAGCTGTTTGCGCAGGTGCCGGAATCAAGAGCGCGCGGTTATAAGGCTGGTAGATTCTCATTCAACGTCAAAGGTGGTCGCTGCGAAGCCTGTCAGGGTGATGGCATTATCAAGGTGGAGATGCATTTCCTACCTGATGTTTATGTGCACTGTGAATCGTGCCAGGGCAAACGTTATAACCGGGAAACACTTGATATACGCTATAAAGGCAAAACCATCGATGAAGTGCTGCATATGACGGTGGAGGAAGGACTTGAATTTTTTGCCGCCATTCCACCACTGAAAAACCGGTTGGATACGCTCTCGCATGTGGGGCTGGGTTATATCCAGCTTGGCCAGTCGGCCACGACCCTTTCCGGCGGTGAAGCGCAGCGTGTCAAACTCTCCAAGGAACTCGCTCGTCGTGCTACGGGCGATACACTGTATATTCTCGATGAACCGACCACCGGCCTGCACTTTCATGATGTCGCCAAATTGCTTGATGTGCTGCATGCGCTGGTGGATCGCGGCAATACGGTGATTGTCATTGAGCACAACCTCGATGTGATCAAAACCGCGGACTGGATTGTTGATATGGGGCCGGAAGGTGGCGATAAAGGCGGCACAGTGGTGGTTGCAGGCACGCCTGAGCAGGTGGCTGCCTGCGAAAGCTCGCATACAGGTCATTATTTGAAATCATGTCTTTAACCCGGATTAATTCCGAATGGATTGCACCAAGCCACGCTGCTAGCGTGCAGGCATGGGTGATTTGGAAGCAAAACTGAGTGGATTGAGGACTGCAATTGATGCGGCCGATGACGAGATTCTGGATCTGATTCGCAAACGTGCGCGTCTGGCTGGCAAGGTGGGCGAGGCCAAACAGAACAAGGGCAATGTGCCGTTTTATGTGCCGAGTCGTGAAGCATCCATTATCCGCAGATTGTTAGCCCGCAATAGCGATGCGGCGGAATCATCTCACGAAACAAAGATTCCAGATGAGGCGATTCACGGTATCTATCGTGAAATTATCGGAGCATGTCTGGCGCTTGAACATCCGATGACCATTGCCTATCTCGGTCCTGAGGGGACCTTCAGCCATACCGCTGCTACACGTCAGTTCGGAGCAACACCGAAATATCTGCCGTGCAGTTCGCTGGAGCTGGTATTCGATGAGGTCGAAGCAGGGCGAGCCACTTATGGTGTGGTACCGGTTGAAAATGCGTTTGAAGGGGCGGTGACGCCGACTCTGGATCTGTTCGCCGATACGGAACGTGATGTGTTCATCTGTGCCGAGGTGCAGCTCTCCATTCACCATCATTTGTTCACTTATGCTGACTCACTCGATGATGTCGAAGTGGTGATTTCTCATCCGCAACCGCTGGGGCAGTGTCGCAACTGGCTGGCTTCTCACCTGCCAAATGCGCAGCTGATGGAGTCTTCATCGACCATACGTGCGGCCCAGATTGTTGAAGAAGCAAAACAGAATGCTTCAGGTGCACTGGACTGGAAGGCATGCGCAGTCATAGGCCCGTACTCGATTGTCGATCAATCCGATATGCCCCTGGTGCAGCGCAATGTCGAAGATTATCACGATAACACCACCCGTTTCTTTGTTATCGGTCAACACGATTCACCGGTTTCAGGTGAAGACAAAACCTCGTTAGTCATGTCGATCAGGGATGAGCCGGGTGCTTTGCATAAGCTGATTGCCTCCTTTGCAGGTCGCAATATCGGTTTGACGCGCATTGAATCGCGGCCATCGAAGAAGAAGCTGTGGGAATATGTCTTTTTCGCCGATGTGCAGGGTCATCGCGACGATGTGGCTGTGGCTGAGGCGATTGACGAGATTCAGTCGAAACCGGGTGGATTTATCAAGGTGCTGGGTTCCTATCCGGTCTCCAAACCACTGTAACATTATTTTTTACCACGAAGAACGCGAAGGGGAATGAACATGTTTTTGGTCAACGCCACAGGCGCATCTGGTGATTGTAAATTGACGACTAACGCAAGCGCTTGGCCCGAATACCTTTGTGGTTTTCACCCTTCGGAGGATATTCCCTTTCGCAAGCGGCATTCACCCGATGCCCTCTGTGGTGAAATATCATGAGCATAGACTGGATGGCACGGGCTGTGCCGCAAGCCGCAGGGCTGTATCCTTATGTGCCGGGTAAACCGCTTGAGACACTGCTGCGCGAAAAAGGTTTGAGCCGGGCCATTAAACTGGCCTCCAATGAAAACCCTTACGGCCCGTCGCCGAAAGCCGTTGCGGCAATGCAAGCAATAGCAGTGGAAGTCCATCGCTATCCGGATGGTGATGCCAACGCGCTGAAAGTGAAACTGGCTGGATTCCATGATGTCTCGTCTGCTCAGGTGCTGCTGGGTAACGGCTCCAACGAAATACTGGAACTCATGATTCGTGCCTTTGCAGGAAGCGGTGATGAGGTGGTTTTTTCACAGCGCGGATTTATCGTCTATGCACTGGCAACTCAGGCTGCAGGTGCAAAAGGCGTAGCTGTAGCCGAAGCAGATGGCTTAAGTCACGATCTGAATGCCATGGCGGCAGCAGTGAACGGCAACACCAAAGTGATTTGTATCGCCAACCCGAACAATCCCACCGGCACACTGCATAGTAACGCAGCGATTCAAGGTTTTCTTGATCGGCTACCGCGTGATGTGGTGGTGATTATTGATGAAGCCTATTACGAATTCGTGGCTGATGAGCTGGGTGATTCGGTGCATGAGCTTTCGCACCCGGGGCTGGTGATCAGTCGCACCTTTTCCAAGGCCTACGGACTGGCGGGTTGCCGGGTCGGTTATGCCATTGCAGATCGTGCAATTGTAGAGTTGGTGAACCGTTTTCGTGAGCCGTTTAACCTGAATTTGCTGGCTCAACATGCTGCACTGGCAGCCCTTGATGATCGGGACTGGGTGATGGCGCGTGTCTGCGATACGAATCGCGAGCGTGAAATGCTTGAAGCCGCTTTGCATCAGAAGGGTTTGTCCGGTGGTCGTTGTTTTGGCAATTTTGTCTTGTTGCGCCACAAACAGAGCAGTGAAATTTTGCGTCGACTCGAAGATCACGGCATCATTCCACGCCCGCTGGCACCCTACGGTATGGCTGAATTTTTACGTGTTTCGGTCGGTTTACCAGAGGAGAATGCGGAGTTTCTGGCAGTGCTTGAAATAATAGTTTCAGATTTGTCAGATCAGGAGACTCTCACATCGTGAATCCGATTCAGCATCTGGTAGTTATTGGTACAGGCCTTATTGGTGGCTCAGTTAGCCTTGCCCTGAAACGGGCAGGGGTGGTGAAACGTGTCACCGGCGTAGGTCGTAGCCGTGAAAATCTGGTGCTTGCACAGCAGCTCGGTGTAGTCGATAGCTGGACGCATGATGTTGCTGAGGCTGTTTCAGATGCCGATGTGGTGCTGTTATCCGTACCTATGAGTGCTTACGAATCTGTATTTTCTTCCATGGCCGATCATTTGCCTGCCCGGTGCGTGGTCACCGATGCTGGCAGCACCAAACAGAGTGCTGTTGCTGCGGCGAAAAAGTTTTTGCCACATCCCGAACGGTTTATAGCAGCGCATCCGATTGCAGGTACAGAGCAGTCCGGTGCGGCGGCGGCTTTTGCCGAACTGTTTGATCATAGGTTGTGCATTATTACACCTGAATTCGATTCAGATGCGGATGCGCTGGAGCTTGTGAAGCAGATGTGGGAGCAGACCGGTAGCAGTATTGAGGTTATGGATGCATCTCAGCATGATGAGTTTTTGGCCTCTGTCAGCCATCTGCCGCATCTGGCCGCGTTTGCGCTGGTGAATGCTGTCGCTAAACAGGCAACGGCTGAGCAGGATCCCTTCCAGTTTGCCGCTGGCGGCTTTCGTGATTTCACCCGAATCGCTTCTTCGTCGCCGGAGATGTGGCGTGACATTTCACTGTGTAATCGTGCTGCATTGCTGCATCAAATTGAGTTGTTTCAGGCTGAATTGAATGGCCTGCGTGATGCGCTGGTGGCCGGTGATGAGAATAGACTGTTTAATGAATTTAGTGCCGCCAGAGACGCGCGCGAAAACTGGCTGGCCGGACATGGAGAAGATTTATAATGGAGATCGGTGGAACACTGATAGCAGGCCCTGCCACAGGGCCGTTGAAAGGGGATATCGTTGTTCCCGGTGACAAATCGATGTCACATCGCGCGGTGATGCTGGCATCTCTTGCTGATGGTGTGACCGAAATCCACGGTTTTCTGCCTGGCGAAGATAATATTTCTACGGCCCGGATGTTTATCGATATGGGTGTTAAAATTGAATGGCTCAATGACGAGAAAACATCGTTGCGTGTTTTTGGTGTGGGGTTGCATGGCCTGAAACAGCCTGTGAACGTGCTCAACGCTGGCAATGCCGGCACATGCGTGCGCCTGATGACCGGCGTATTGGCTGGTCAGTCTTTTTCTTCCACCATGAGCGGTGATGCATCCTTGTGTAAGCGCCCGATGAAACGTGTGGTGGATCCGGTGCGCAAGATGGGTGCAATCGTTGAAGGGCGTGAGGGTGGTGAGCTGCTGCCGATTATTATCACCGGCGGCAAACTGAAAGCGATTCATCATGTCTCGGAAGTTGCCAGTGCGCAGGTGAAATCCTGTGTGCTGCTTGCTGGGCTTTATGCCGATGGCGTCACAACGGTCAATGAACCGAAACCGACGCGTGATCATACAGAACGCATGTTGCCGCTGTTCGGTCAACCTGTTGAAGTAGCCGATGACGGTACGATCTCATTGTTTCCAACTGATAAACTGACTGCACCTGCAACGAATGTGGTGATTCCTGCAGACCCATCATCCGCATGTTTCTTTGCCGTAGCCGCAAGTCTGGTTGAAGGCTCTGATGTCACCCTGAAAAGCATAGGTATCAATGATCGCCGTGACGGTTGGCGCCGTGTCATGATTGGCATGGGGGCTGCACTAACGCTGGAAAATGAAGATAAAGTCGGCGAGGAGCCGGTTGCAGATGTGCGTGTAACTTCAGGTGGCCTGCACGGCATGTTTGTTCATCCGGATGATGTGCCGGATGCTATTGATGAGTTTCCCGTATTGTTTGCTGCAGCTGCACTCGCTGACGGTGAGTTTGTGCTGGAAGATGCAGAGGAATTGAGGGTGAAGGAGTCGGATCGTATTTCAGCCATGGCCAACGCCTTGTCTGCAGCAGGTGCCGATATTACCGAAAAACCGGATGGTGCAGTGATTCGGGGGCTTGCTTCTTTACGCGGTGATGCCGATGTTGATGCGTTGGGCGATCACCGCATTGCCATGGCTATGGCTGTGGTGGCACAACGGGCAGAGGGTGAGATTCGTATTCATAATGCGGCGGCAATTGCTACCAGTTTCCCAAATTTTGTAACACTGGCTCAGAGCATTGGCATGAATGTGCGCTGGGCTGATGAGAACTAAGATGAGCGAATGGCAGGCGATAAGCGGGTTAAGTATCGCTATTGACGGGCCTTCAGGTTCGGGCAAGGGCACTGTGGCAAAAATGCTGGCTAACGAGGTAGGTCTGCCTGTGCTCGATACTGGCCTGCTGTACAGAGTGGTGGCTTCAGTTGCCTTGAGTCGCACTGTTGCACTGGATGACTCGAAGGCGCTGGCAGGACTGGTAGATGGTTTGCTGACGTCCATTGACTGGACGGTTGAGGGTATTTTTTTTGAAGGTGAAAATGTCACGGCGGACCTGCGCAGCGAGCAGGTCGGAGAGGCTGCATCCAGAGTTGCCTCATTATCAGCAGTACGTGAGAAGCTGCTGGGTTTGCAGCGTCAACTGGCACAAGCAGGCTGTATTATGGACGGGCGCGATATTGGCACAGTGGTATTGCCTGATGCACCGGCTAAATTTTTCCTTACCGCATCGGTGCGTGAAAGAGCGCGTCGCCGTTGGGCGCAACTCAAAGATGATGGTGGCAGTTCATTGGAAGCTGTTGTTGATGAACTGAAAATGCGTGACCAACGAGACAGGGAGCGTCAGCATGCGCCGCTCTGTCAGGCTGAGGATGCTATTACCATCGATTCGACGACAATGCGCGTGGATGATGTGGTGGATCGCATGCTTGGAGTGCTTGAGCGCCGCGGCCTTATTCAGTTGAGCAGCTGAAGCGGATGAAAAACCTGCAGCGAATGAGAGCTGCAGGATTAACACAAATTTGAATAACAATTCGATAGAATTGAACTAGGACGGATAGAACCATGAGTGAAGCCAAAAACTTGGAAGTAGTGCAGGAAGCAGCAGTAGAAGAGGAATCCTTTAAAGATCTGTTTGAGGCTTCGCTAAAAGAGCAGCCAGTTGTAAAGCGCGGCGAAATGATCAAAGGCATGGTCGTCAGCGTCAATGCAGATAGCGTGACCATGGACGTAGGCGAAAAGGGTGAAGGTACAATTCCTGTTGCGGAGTTCACTCAGGCTGGCATTGATTTGCCTGTAGTGGGCGATGAAATTGATGCGATGGTGCAGTCAGCGGGTGGCGGTTCCGGGGTGACTTTGTCTGTTCTGGCTGCAAAACAACGCGAAGCCTGGGCTGTGATTGAAGCTGCTGCTGAAAGTGGCGAAGCGATCGATGCGCTGGTTATCGCTGAAGTGAAGGGTGGTTTCCGCGTCAATCTTTCCGGCCTTAATGCATTTATGCCTCGCTCTGAGGCCGATACTGATATGCATGTCAGTGCTGAGTTGCTGGTTGGAAAGCCATGTAAAGTGGCCGTGCTGGAAGCGCGCCGCAGACCTGAAAATATTGTTGTTTCCCGCAAGAAACCAATGTCTGCCGAGCGCGATATCGAGCGCGCACAGTTCTTCGAGAGCAGGGCTGTTGGAGATAAGGTAAGCGGTGAAGTCAAGCGCATGGCCGATTTCGGCGCATTTGTTGATCTGGGTGGCGTTGACGCACTGCTGCATGTGTCCGATATCTCATGGCGTCGTATCAAACATCCATCAGAAATGCTTTCTCTTGGCCAGACTGTGACGGTTGAAATTGTAAAAATGAACGCGGAAACCGGCAAAATATCGGCCTCCATGAAAGCACTACAGTCCGATCCATGGGAAAATGTTGCTAACAATTATGAAGCTGGCATGCGTTTGACTGGTACCATCCGCCGTCTGCTGGAATTCGGTGCAGTGGTTGAAATCGAACCCGGTATCGAAGGCATGATACATCGTTCTGAATTGAGCTGGACGAAAAATGATGTGAAGCCGGCATCGGTGCTGTCTGAAGGCGATGTGGTTGATGTGGCTGTGCTGGAAGTCGATGCTGATGCCCGTCGTATTCGCCTGAGCCTGAAGGCTGTGAGTGATAACCCTTGGCAGAGCTGGCTGGCAGATCATCCGATCTCTTCACATATCACAGGTAAAATCAAGAATGTAACGGATTTCGGTTTCTTCGTACCTGTTTTAGAAGGTATGGATGGCCTGGTTCACATGGAAAACCTGTCTTGGGAGCAGAAAGGTTCGGATGCCCTGGCTGAGTACAGTAAGGGTCAGGAAGTTGAATGTGTGGTTCTTGGTGTTGATGCTGAAAAACAGCGTATTTCTCTTGGTATTAAACAGCTTTCCGGCGATCCGTTCGAGTTGTTCATGTCCAGCATTAAACGTGGCGACAGCGTGAATGGTAAGGTTGCTGAATTGAATCAGGGTGGTGCAGTAATTGATCTGGCCGAAGGTGTGCAGGCCTTTTTGCCAAGGCGCGAAGTGCCACGTGAACATGCAGAGCTGAAAGTTGGTGACGCCGTGGAGGCGAAGATCATCGAGGTGAACCACAAGCGCAGGCAAGTGGATCTGTCCATTCGTCAGCAGTTGCGCGACGAAGAGCGTGATGCGATGCGCAGCTATTCCAAGCAGGCAGCAGAGGAATCTGTACCGTCCGCATTGGCTCTGCAGCTGCAGCGTATGTTGGAGGCAACAGAGGCCAAAAAACCGGCTAAAAAAGCAGCCAAGAAGAAATGATTTTATGGATGATAACCTGAATCAACTTGCGATTCGGGCTTGATAGCCTAAGCTATAGGGATCCTGATTTATGGCCTGCTGCCATAAATCAGGATATATTGGTAAAACGTGGTTTTGCCAATGTTTACAAAAACAATGGATTAGGCCATCGATTTTGGCAGCCCATCCATATGCTGCATGAATAACCAGTCCTTCAATTGAGGGTAATCCGGGGGGTGTTATGACAAAGTCTGAATTGGTAGATATCATAGCAGAAAAACAGCAAGGTATTACCCGACGAGAAGCCGAGGTGGTGGTGAACACGATCTTCTCGGTGGTCGGTGATGCTCTGGCGACCGGTGGACACGTAGAGCTGCGCGGGTTTGGCAGTTTTACCACAAAAGAACGTAATGAACGTCTTGGTCGTAATCCTAAAACCGGTGAATCGGTGATGGTTCCGGCTAAGATAGTTCCTCATTTTAAACCCGGCAAGGATCTGCGTGAGAGAGTGGATCGAGCGATCTGAAGTCTTTTCGCATATGTATGGCCTGAATTCTGTCAACTGGATCAACGTGTTGTTGGTGATTGTGCTGACATCGTTTGCCACGATGTTTGCACTGGCCAATCTGACGCCGGTGCAACTCAAATTTCTTGGTGTAAGCAGTGCCCCCATCCCCATTTACGCGCCGGTTTTTCTTGCTTTCATGCTCGGGTTTTTCGGCGGTGTACTGTCACTGAGTTTTTCTCGCCGTAAACACAAACTGGAGATAACTCGCTTACGTGAGGAGAGTGAACGGCTACAGCAGGAAGTGGATAACCTGCGCAATATCCCGCTGCAAGACGACGTATGAATACGCTGTTATTAGCGATTACGGCCATCGCACTGGTGGTGATTCTTGCCCTGGTTCTGCGTCCGTTACAGGAGGAGATCAAGCCTGAGCAGGAAGAAGATGAACGTATCTCACCTCTGCTGCGTGGTATCAATTATCTGCTATCGGATGAGCCGGATCGGGCTTTACAGGAGATGGTGCAGGTCGCCCGCTTGAGGTCCGAAGCTGCCGATGTTTATATGGCTCTCGGTGAGATGTTTCGTTCCAAAGGTGAGA
Source organism: Mariprofundus sp. (assembly GCA_021772835.1). Lineage (GTDB taxonomy): Bacteria > Pseudomonadota > Zetaproteobacteria > Mariprofundales > Mariprofundaceae > Mariprofundus. The sequence continues at coordinate 22,306 of JAJFLE010000069.1, read as the reverse complement.
TCGGTCGCGCAGTTCGAATCCACCAAAACCTTTTGGCACGTCCGGATCTTCCAAAATCCATGCATCTACAGGCACACCTGGCCCTGGCTACAGATTTTCAGACAGGCGGACTGCTTGATCGTGCCCTGTATCAGTATGGCAAGGCACTTGATATTCAGTCCGATCATGCGGGTGCTTTGGAAGCAAGTCTGAGAATTCGTGAACAGAGTTCAGAATGGCTGGCTGCTGAAGAGTTGCTGTCACGACTGGAGCAGGTGCGCAGGGAATCGTACGGTTCACATCGCGCCTATCTGTTTTCAGAAATGGCAAGACAGTGCTGGGCCCTGGCTGATTATGAGGGTGCAAGCGGTTATGCTGCCAAGGCGATTGAACTGGATCAGTCATGCGCTCCTGCTCGTATGGTGGAAATCGAGCAGGCACTGCGAGAACATGATTTTGACAAAGCAGGGGTCGGCATTTCTGCGCTTCGTGAGCAGTCACGAGAACACTTCCCATTGATTATTTCTACGCTGCTTAAATATGACGATTATTACAACAAAGAAGGTCTGAATCTGTTGCATGCCTTCTGGCAGTATGGCAATGATGCAGAGCTTGCTCTGGCATGGTTGGAAGCCGTTGGACGTGATCGCTCGAAAGATCAGGCTCAGGCTCTGAGTGTCGAACTTGCTTTTGTACCCAATTCACTGCGCGAATCACTGCGTTTGCATGCAGTTCTCGGCGATGAATCCGATGCACATGCCCGGTTTTCAAGGCTGTGGCGCAAGACCGCCAAAAATTATGCCTGTGAGCAGTGCGGTGTTGAGGTGGTTGAGGTGCGCTGGCAGTGCCCGCAGTGTCACTCATGGGGAACATTGCATCCGAAGTCCGAGGAGAAAATTTGATGCCGGTGAAAAAGATGCAGGAAACCATGATGAAAAACCGATTGATGGTGGCCCTTGATGTGGATGGTGCTGCTGCAGCACTGGACATGCGCGATCAACTCGGCGATTCGGTAAGCTGGCTGAAAGTCGGCTTACGCCTGTTTGTTGCCGAGGGACCTGAACTCGTTCGTAACTTGAATCAATCGCATAAATTATTTCTCGATCTGAAATTTCATGATATTCCCAACACTGTGGCACAAGCAGTAGAGAGTGCAGGTGGCCTTGGTGTGGATATGATTAATGTACATGCCGGTGGTGGAGAAGCGATGTTGAAAGCTGCGGCAAATGCAGCAGCTGCTTTTCCGGCCATGAAACTGATTGCCGTGACTGTCTTGACCAGTGATCCGATGCCAAAAATGCAGGCGAGTGTTGTTGCGTTGGAACGTGCAATGCTGGCACGAAATGCAGGGCTCGATGGCATTGTTTGCAGTGTGTTTGAAGCCGCCGCCATCAAGCAGGCTTGCGGACCTGACTTCATTACCGTCACGCCTGGTATCCGCTGGGGTGGTCAGGATGCACAGGATCAGAAACGCGTAGCCGATCCTGCCTCTGCTATCATCGGCGGCTCCGATTATCTGGTAGTGGGGCGTCCGATTCTGCATGCGACAAGCCCACGAGATGCAGCCCTTGAGGCGTTAGCCATGATGCAGTCTGTGGTCATCTGATGAGTCAAAAAACCTACGAATCCATGTTGGCTTCATATGCCTGCCGCACGGCTTACTCACGCGGGCGTGTCCATGACGAACCGGAATCACCTCACCGTAATCCATATCAGCGGGACCGTGATCGCATCATTCACTCCACTGCATTTCGTCGTCTGGAATATAAAACGCAGGTATTTGTGAACCATGAAGGGGACCACTATCGCACGCGCCTGACACATTCGATTGAAGTGGCCCAGATTGCCCGTTCCATATGCCGTTCCATGCACCTGCATGAAGATCTCGCAGAAGCCGTAGCTCTGGCGCATGATCTGGGTCATACCCCGTTCGGCCATTCAGGCCAGGATGCGTTGGATGATGTGATGAATCCCTACGGTGGCTTTGAGCATAATCGCCAGTCATTGCGTATTGTGGAAGAGCTGGAACATAAGTATGCCGCGTTCACAGGTTTGAATCTTTCCTATGAAACGCGTGAAGGCATTGTTAAACACCATTCGGCATACGACACACCAAAAAATATAGATCTGGCCCATTTCAACCTGCATGAGCAGCCGGCACTGGAAGCACAGATTGGCAATCTGGCGGATGAAATTGCTTACAACAATCACGATATTGATGATGGTTATCGAGCTGGCATGCTTTCTGTTGAAGATCTGAAAGGGTTGGAGTTGTTTGGCAGTAATTATGAAAAAGCCGAGGCCGAGTTTCCTGATGTCTCGGAGCGGTTGAAGGTGAATGAAACGGTTCGTCACATGATTAACGATCTTATTGTTGATGTGATAGAAGAAACAACGTCTCGTATAGAAGCGATGCATATTGAAACCTTTGATGATGTACGCATGGCTACGACGCCGCTGGTCGGCTTTTCAAAACATGTGCGTCAAATGAATGGTGAGATGAAGAAGTTTCTGTTTAAGCATATGTATCGCCACTATCGTGTGGCGCGTATGGCAAACAAGGCGGAGCGGGTGATTCGCGAAATATTCGAAGCTTATATGCAGTGCCCGGCGATGCTGCCGGAGAACCAGCAGTTAGAGATGTCTGAGGCAAAATCCGCAGGTGGATTGACCGACAGCCGTCAGGCTAGAATCATTGCCGACTATATTGCCGGCATGACCGATCGCTACGCACTGGAAGAGCATGAGCGCCTGTTTAACGTTAACGCCCGCCCATAAAATCTTCTCTGAGCCTGCGTAATGATTAATCATTTTGGGTAACGGTTAATCCAGGCGTCTTTATAAGCTGCTTTATCCTTGAATGACTGCTTGGCTGCGTTCGCTGTCTGCTTGTTGGCCAGGTCGGCAATGCGGATGCGGTAGTATGTGCGCTCGTTTACATTAACCCGAATTACCTCGGCTTCTATGCCCTCGGCTTTCAGTTGCTCGATGATTTTGTCGGCTGAGGATTGTGTGGTGAGCGAAACAAGATTTACCGCCCATGCAAAGACTGTTTTGTTGTTCGGTGTTAAATCGGTGTGACTGGCAGCGGGGTCAGGCATCGCTGGCTCAGGAACAGCAGCTTCAGGAATGATAACAGCTTCAGTAGTGACAGGTTCAAACGTGACGGACTCAGACGTGACCGATTCAGAAGCAACAGGCTCAGAAGCAACAGGCTCAGAAGCAACAGGCTCAGAAGCAACAGGCTCAGAAGTCACGGGGGTAGGCGTGAACGGTTCCAGTGGGAAGGGCTCAGGAGGATAAGGTTGAGAGATAATTCCCTCGAAAGTGGCCCCTTGCCTTAGATTGGACTCATCCGGATTCAAAACCAGATAAGCGGCGACCCCGGCCAATAGAATTATGATGCCAGTAAGCAGTATGACGTCTGCTTTGCGGTCTCCTTTATCGGGTGTTTCATCAAGATCGAATACCTGCATGTTGCACAGCTGAGCAGTCATCATGTCACTCCTTTCGCGCGAGTTGCTCCCATGGCAAAAGCAACTCGCGACCCAACGCCTTAAAAACAGGAGTGTTTGATTATCAGCTGCTCAAAGTGCAGGCGACACGGCCATCATGGGTGATCGTAGCCTGTATTATACCCGCAGCGAATATGCTCGGGTGTCGCGAGCGGTTAATATCCTTATCCATACACCGAAAAAATGAATCCCACTGCCTGAATTGTATTATTAATAGATCATTTGAATAGATTTCACAACCCTAAGGTGGAAGCGCTGCGAATTATTTGCAGTTGTTGTAGTTGGTGAACCCGTTTGAGAAGGGAAGTCTGTCAGGTTCTGAAACGCGACCAAAAACCTGTTTTCATTTTTGTTGTCGGAGCATTGATCAGAATAACCGAGATGTTGTCTGGCCCGCCAGCTTCATTGGCCAATTCGATCAGACGTTTTGCTATCGAGGGGAGCTCATTTCGATATTGAGTCAGTGTATTATGAATGGTTTCATCGGCAACAACATCGGTGAGGCCATCTGAACACATCAGGTAGAGGTCCCCGTCAAAAACCAAATCTTCGACAATATCGGCTTCCACGTCTGCATCCACACCAAGTGCACGTGTTACCAGGTTTTTAATCATTGAGTTGCGCGCATTGGCGGCTGTGACTAAACCGCGACGGACCTGTTCATGGATGAGAGAGTGATCTTCGGTTACATGGGTAAGTGTATGATCACGCAGTCGGTACATGCGTGAATCACCAACGTGAGCGGCGGTAATGCGGTCACCATAAAAAGCCGCGACTAGAACCGTGGTGCCCATACCAGCACATTCGGCTTTGCTGCGGGCTGTGCTGAAAATGGAGTTGTTGGCCTGAAGTATGGCATCGCGTACCAGCACGGACTCTTCAGTGTAACCCGTCTGTTCATTGATCCTGGCTACGGTTGGTTGTCGAATGTTCGCCTGCAGAGTCGAGTTAATGATTTCCACCGCCATGCGGCTGGCAACTTCACCGGCACTGTAACCACCCATGCCGTCAGCTAATACAGCAATACCGTGAGCCGGGGAGGTGCTGACATAGTCTTCATTATGCTGGCGTTTTTTGCCGACATCGGTCATGGCATACATTTCAAGCTGTTTCATTGAGCATTTCCCTGTTTGCTGATCTCGCGCAGGCATTGTTGAACCCTGGTCAGGGTTTCACTGGCGGTAGTAATGCGTAGATCCACTTTTTTGGACAGTAGCTGGTCAATCAATATGGAAACACTGATGGGTAGCTCAGGGTTGTGTTTTATTGCGCTCGTATGCGGTTCTTTGGCGATTTTATACATCAGCGTGGATATCGATTCAGCACGGAACGGGCGCTCACCGCATACCAGTTCATAGAGCATCACACCGAGAGAAAACAGATCGGAACGGCCATCCAGTGTTTTTCCCGAGAGCTGCTCGGGAGACATATACGATGGTGTGCCGAGTACGACTCCGGCTTTGGTTTTGCTTGAATCATTAATATGTGCAATACCGAAGTCGGTCACTTTTACTGTTTTGTTTTTCAGGATCATGATGTTGGCAGGTTTAATGTCGCGATGAATGACGCCGTGATTGTGGGCGTATTGCAGGGCTAGCGCCACTTTGGCTATGATTTTCAATACGGTCGGTAGCGGTAATAATTTACTTTTTTTGGTATAAGGAGCCAGATCAATGCCATTGAGATACTCCATGGCGATATAAGCCAGATCATGTTCATCACCTGCATCGAAAATGGTGACGATGTTAGGATGATTGAGCATACCGGAAATTTCGGCCTCATGGAAAAAGCGTTCTTTAATCGCTTCAAGTTCGTTGGCCTCAAACTCTTGCGACAGTGCCATGGTTTTAATGGCTACCTGACGATTGATTTTCGGATCCCTGCCCAGAAAAACCGTACCCATGGCGCCTTTGCCCAATTCACCGATGATCTCATAACGACCTAATGTCGGAATGCTGTCACCACTGCGCAGAATGGCGGACAGACCGACGCTGGAATCGCTATTGGAAACGGTATCTTTTGCAATATTGGCACTGATCATGCGTGTTTGAATATCTTTATAGGTGGCATTGTGTTTGGTTATGTGCTGATACACATTGCTTGCTTCGGCATATTGTCGTTTGCGTTCAAAGGCCAGAGCAAGGTCGTACAGTATGGATAACATGTCATCATCGAGCGGGCAGTTGAGGGATTTCTCAAATGCCTTTTCCAGCATGTGCTGGCTCTGGAATGACAGGCCCAGCATTTTGTTGGTTGCATCAGGATCAGCGGTAAAGTTGTGGATGTGTTCTTTGATGGTCAGGTATTGTTTTAAAGCGAAAGCCATGTGTCCGCTGGTCAGAAGCAGTGCCGCGGTGACGGTCTGAAGCCATATCAGATGCTTGGTCAACAAGATGAAACCTGAAGCCATAATGAGTACGAAGAGAAACAGTAACAAGGCAATGCTTGTTCTTGTAGCAATTCGGGGTAATACAAAAACCAGATAGAGAGCGACAAGCAGCAGGAGTGCAAGTTCTGCTGCTACGGCCCATGCCGGGCGTTTAACGAATTCTTCGTTGAGTATGCTTTCCAGCACATGGGCACTAAATTCACTACGCGAAACACCGCTTTTTACGGGGGTAGAAAATCTGTTATTGCTCTGTGTGCCGGAGTTAAGGAATACGATTTTATTTTTGAAAAGATGAGCGGATATTTTTTTGTTGAGCAGATCCTGGAGCGAGTAGGTCGGGAAAGAGTCGTTACGACTTCCATGATCAATCGAACCGTCAGTCGAATAGAAGGGCGGGAAGATTCTGCCATGTGGGTCAGTGATAATGGTTGTGGCACCAAGTTCAATATCCACGCCCAGATTGATTCTTAGATCGGCTAGCGGGATATGTTGCACTTTGGCGGCCAATGCCAGCGCCATGGATGGGAAAAACTGGCCGGCGTATTCAATGATGAGTGGTTCACTTCTGACAATACCATCGGAATCATCTAGGATGCTTAAATGGCCCAGGCCTGCAGCGGCTTGGGTAAGCTCGCGGTAAGGGTAGCGCAGGTTCATCGCAGATACAGGACTGGTGTTTGTGTCCGGCCTGTTGATTTGATGGATCGTGGCACGTTTAACGTAGTTGGGCAGTGCAATATTGGTGGAGTTGCTACTTCTGCCCGAATCAAAAAACATCGGCATCAGGGTGTTGCCTGAGTCTAGTACGGCTTGGCTCAGGCTGTCGGTTTGATAGGGGCCTCTCTGCTCTGATTCGCTGAACAGTGTGTCTACAGCGATAAAGCTGGCTCCTGCGTTGGAAAGTTTGACAATGCTTTTGGCGATGAGGGACTGCATTTGCATTTGATCTTTAGAAGGGGTGTCAACATTCAGCAGTACGATATTGCCACTGGATGGGTGGGAATTGGCCTCAATGGCAAGGTCGTAGGTTTTTAACTCCATCTTTCCAAGCAGGGAGAAGTCGCTGACATATGCGACAATAAACAGTATGGAAATAATGGCGCTTATAAACCAGTCTGATTTCCAGATAGCACCATGATTCAATGGGTAATCCCCTCCGCCTTGATGATTATACCTGTGTTTAGACAATCAGACATATTGGCAATATTGTGCTTTTGGCGCAATAGTCCGCTGAAATTGCCGGAGTGCAGGCGTGTGAAGTTTTTTGCAATCTGGTGGAAGAAAAAAAACTGCCTTTAGATGTATTGACATGGGCAGGGCTGCTCCGTACGGTTCGCCGCGATTATTCCCTGATAGTTCAGTTGGTAGAACGGTGGACTGTTAATCCATATGTCGCAGGTTCGAGTCCTGCTCAGGGAGCCATACGTAAAAAGGGTCGGTTATATACCGGCCCTTTTTTTATTTTCTGAACGCGTACAACATCTTTTGCATCAAAGTAGTAACCCAAAAGATGGTCGATATTATGAGTCTTTATTCACTTCTGAATGAGTCCATTTTCTTTTTGTTGGATGAAACTTTCTAATGAACAGCTAATAATAGATAAAAACAAACGGAGTTGAATCAGCCTAGGGTGATACGATTTCTGCTTGATGTTAAAGGCTTCTTGCTGTTCTCTACACCCTAATCAACGACGAATGCTTAGATTCGCAGAAGTAGCCTGTGTTGAGGATCTGGCTAACATTTAGCCTGACTAAGCTCACGGTTAGCGAAGAGGCAGTGGGAGGAGATAACATTATTTGTAATAAAGTCTTCAGTAGGATCTTTATTTATTGTATATGCTGATATTGTGATGAGAATCACTTTGTTGATTAACGAAAATTTATTGGTTACTGTGCGAGGGATATTGTGTCATTACTGTGACAGGGTAGGGGTGATAGGATGAATACTTTTTTCTTTAAGAAAATAAAAACTATTATTATGGCAGCATTGCTGATTGTGGCATTTGATGTGTCTGTTGCACAAGCTGAAATTGGTGACCGACTGAAGGTGACTCCTTCCAATGCGTCGTTGCATGCCGGACCATCATCAACATCCTCAAAGCTCGTTGGCTTACGTGGCGGCGACCAGTTGGTTGAAATGGACAGGCAGGGATCCTGGGTGTTTGTGGCAGTGAAAAGCACCGGTGCGCAAGGCTGGGTCCGGGCATCCCAGGTGCACAAAAGGAGCGCTAAGCGGGTCGTGAAAAAAGCCTCCAAGGCATCGACTAAGCCAAAGGTGGTAAAGTCTGTAAAAGTAGAAGAGCCAGATATCATGACTACGTCCAGGAAGGTCTCTTTGCTGAATAAGGGATTCAAAAATGGTGTGATGTTTGAAGGTACTGCAGGTACGCATGCACAGTCATTTTTCTTTGATTCACCGCTTGATAGCAGGATAGTGAACGGCAGGTTCAGGCTGTTGTATCGTGCTTCTCCAGATGTGCATGAGAAATCCAATCTTCGTGTTACTGTTAATGGTAAGCCATACAAGCAGGTGGGTTTGTCCGGCGACGGTGGTTTGCACGAGTTGGATGTCATGCTACCGGCCTCAGCGTTTCATGGTCAGCATGCAAAAATTACAGTACGCAGCACACTGCTTGTGACCGAAGATCGTTGTTTTGATGACCGTATCAGTGGTGCCTTCCTGCACCTGTTGCCTGAATCGTCACTGACGATTACTTACCAGTCGGTGGAGCGCTCAATTCGTGATGCATGGCGTATGTTACCGCAACAGGTATCTATCAGTATCTCCGAAGGCAACCTTAGTCAGAGCCAGTTTGCATCAACACTTGGTTTGATGGCTCTGCTGGTTGAGGATGGAAAAGAAGTGACAATTAAACGCCTGCCTGAGGTCGGTGATATCGTTGTGGCACCGAAAACAGAGCTGGAACGACTGATTGACCTGAAGCGCCTGAGTGTAGGTAAAGACGGTACGGTGACCAGCATGGGTAAAGCGCTTGATCATATCAGTAATCTTGCCTTGATCCGACTGCAGAACCGGTCAGCGATTGTTGTGACAGATCCGTATGATGTGCAGCCCATGTATTTGTTGAGCAATGAATGGAAGCTGCTCAGTGCAGGCCAGGGTTACCGTGTTTACAGACCTGATGACCTTCGTATTAAACTGGGTCTGTTGGGTGCGGAAGGCGATGCGGGTTATTATTCCTTGCCTTTGACCAAGCTCGGTTTTGAATCCGGCGTAAAATATATTACACGTGAAGCAAGCTGGCAGATGGTGATTCCACCCTTCTCACTGCCGGTTGGAACCCGACCTGATTTCCTGACTCTGAATGTCATTGCGCCCGTTCGATGGGAAAAGGATCCGACCTACGAAATGTACGTGTTCCTGAATGACGTCATGGTCAAATCTGTACGACTGGAAAACACCGGCATGGTTCAGAGTGTCACGGTCAATTTGCCAGCTGAATATCAGAAGCAGTACAATGATATTCGTGTGGCCGTACAGCATGATGTGGAGCAGGGCGACTGCCGTGGTGTAATGCCTCACGATTACATTCAGATTACTCCGGATAGCGCGCTGGTGGTGAAGAAAAATGAAGATGCCGCTCCGGAGAAGTTCTCAGATCTGACCAATTATTTTTCACAGGGCTTTGATACTTATCTTGAGACTTCATTCCTGCAGAATCCTGAGCGTGCGCTGCATCTGCTGGCACGACTTTCGGCTGACTTCCCACTGCTGATCGATCATACCCGACTTACCTTTGCTGGCGCCGGTGATGTGTTGAATCCTTCGAATCCATTTGTCGCAGTGGGTGACTTTGCACTGTCCGATGATATTGAGGCACCGGTTCGTTTTGACAAGGGCCGTGTGAAGATTCTCTCACCCAATGGTGAATCCTATTTTGATGTGAGCGAGCTGACCAAGATTACTGTGGCAGAGATTGTGAAGGCGCCGGCTGCATATGGTCTGTGGGTCAATCCATCGGATGCGACCGATATCGCGGTGATGGAGCGTCTAGAGCTGACTGAGGATGATGTAGCCTTTATCGACTCTATGGGTGTGATCAAGACCATGAACAGTAGAGAGCCGTCATTGGCTCAGGTCTATTACCCTGATGTAGAAGACTGGTTTGATGTGCTGGGTAAATACCGTTTTTGGTTGATGGTGCTGCTGTGGTTCCTGCTGACGATGGTTGTGGTATATCTCTACCGTATGTCCAGGGCCAACAAGGTTGCCCGTGAAGAAGATGATGCGCTGTATCAGGCTGAAGAAGAGCGTATGCAGGGTGGTTCCGCTGCCCATATGCATGAGGATCATACGGTTCATCCGGGTGATTCGCTGGACCACCTTGATGAGAAAAGGTAGTCGCGGCTATGAGCCAGTCGTCCGGAGGGGTGACTAAACCTCGAATTGGTGAATTGCTGGTGGGCCGTGGGCTCATCAGCAATGACCAGTTGGAGCAAGCGTTACTTCTTCAGAAAACAGAAGGTGGGAGGTTAGGCGATATTATCCTGGCTCATCACTGGGTGCGTACTGTCGACTTTTACGATGCGCTTACTGATCATTTTCGCAAAGGCCGTATTGGCGACCTGTTGCTTGAGCGGGGAATGATTACTGAGAAGCAGTTGGATGAGGCTATTGAAACCCAAAAGCATTGGGGAACCCGGATTGGTGACATTATTCAGGCCAGAGGTTGGGTGAAGCCTTATCTGCTCGGCCAGGTTTTGGCTGAACACTTTGAAAAACCGAATGTTGATCTGTTGAAGAATCGTCTTGATGAGTCGCTTCTGGATCGTGAGAGTCTCTCCACGTATTCTGAAAACCTGTTCGTACCCTGGCGTCGTGAAGGTGGTTTGCTCAAAGTAGCTGTAGTGGATGTGAATCCAAAACTGCTTGAGATGGTGGATGAGCTTGTTGGCGAGCCCTTTGATATTATTATTACATCGAAATTCGATATCATTTGGATGTTACAGGAGATCGGTAACCAGTTTTATACTGAAAAAGCCGTACATGAGCTGGCAAACAGCAAACCGCAATTTTCTGCCTCCGAAGTATTTACAGCCAGGCAGCTTATCTTCCTGTTTGTCCTGATGTCTGTGAGCGTGATTGCACTGACGTTTTGGCCGGTGAATTCGCTGATTCTATTCAATGTTATGCTTTCCCTGTTCCTGTTGCTGAACTTTGGCTTGCGCATCGTACTTACATGGGTAGGTGGTGATAAGCACTTTGATAACCTGGTGACAGATGAGGAAGTACTGGCTGTTGATGAGCGTACACTGCCAGTATATTCGATTTTGCTGCCCATGTATCACGAAGCGGCTACTCTGCCGAATATTGCTCAGGCATTACGCTCGATTGACTACCCGCTCTCCAAGCTCGATATCAAACTGATTCTGGAACACGATGATGATGAAACGATTGATAAGGCAAAAGAGCTGGGTTTGGAAGGTATTTTCGAGATTATTCGAGTACCGGACTCACTACCTAAAACCAAACCCAAGGCCTGCAACTACGCGTTACATTTCTGTCGAGGTGAGCTGGCAACCATCTATGATGGAGAAGATGCTCCTGAGCCTGATCAGCTTAAAAAAGCTGTTATTGCGTTCAAAAAGGCCCCGGAAAATACTGCAGTGATTCAGGCCCGACTTAACTATTTCAATGTGGCTGAGAACTGGCTGACGCGAATGTTCACCATGGAGTATTCGCTCTGGTTTGATTTTTATCTGCCAGCACTCGATGCATTGCGTATTCCGATTCCTCTCGGTGGAACTTCCAACCATTTTAAGATGGATGTGTTGCGAGAAATGGAAGGTTGGGATCCGTATAATGTTACAGAGGACTGTGACCTTGGCGTGCGTCTGACTCAGGCCGGTTACCGTGTGGGTGTATTGAACTCCACGACGTTTGAAGAGGCGAACAACTCAATTCCAAACTGGATACGCCAGCGCTCCCGCTGGTTGAAAGGTTATATGCAGAGTTATCTTGTGCATATGCGTAGCCCGATCAAGCTATACCGAACACTGGGTTTTGTAGGCTTCTGGGGATTTCAGTTTTTTATTGGCGGTACCATTGTCAGTGCATTACTTACACCAGTTATGTTCCTGATGTACATCCTGTGGCTGGCTACCAGCACGACGGCATTTGATCCGTATTTCCCGCCTGTTGTACTCTATCTCACGCTGTTTAATCTGTTGATTGCCAATGGATTCCTGATTTACCTGTTCATGCTTAGCGGTTTCAAACGCCGTTACTTTTCATTGATACCATGGGCATTGACGGTGCCCTTGTACTGGTTGTTGCAGTCATGGGCAGGTTACAAGGGTTTCTGGCAGTTGATTCACAACCCGTTTTACTGGGAAAAAACGCATCACGGATTGACTACATTTAAAGTGACACATGATATAGGTGCCGGCAAAACCCCTGCCCGTACAGCGGCATCCAGTGCGGGTTCGAAGTCGTGAAACAGGTTATTAGTAGGTCCGGCCTGGAAGGCAGAGTATTTATTTCTCTGTTGATTCTGCTGCTGACTGGCGTGACTATCTGGTTGCTTGCCCATGGCTTCATGTCTGATAGCGCTACCTCGCGTTGGGCAACAGTCATTGCAGCTTTGGGTGCCAAGGAAGTGCTGCTCGAGAATTTTACATTCCTTGCACCTCATCTGCCACTCTATTTACTGGTGCCATTTTATTACATTCCGGGTCTCGAAGGTGGCGGAGCACCCTATTTACTTTCGATCATAGCATCCGGTTTCCTGCTGTTTCTCTGGGCGCGCGATCTGAAAGAAGTAGAGTTGAGTCAAACCAGACTTGCCATGCTCGCCATACTTGTGGTGATTCATCCCGGCTTTTTGTGGGCTGCAACATCGGGTTCACATATTGCCCTGAGCATGCTTGCTTTTTACCTGCTCTACCGTGCTTCCCAGCATATTATTTCCGATCACGATATCCATTCCTATATTTCGTTGGCTGTAACATTCGTGTTTTTCTTCTTTATCGATGGTTCAGCAGTATTTATTTTCGTGGCATTGATTCCGCTGCTGGTGGTGATTGCACCGCTGCGTACCATCATGGTGTCACCGATGGGTTTGTACCTGATTGTGGGAACTCCTTTTGCCCTTGCTGTAGCGACATGGGCCTATCTGAACTGGATATTCGAAGGTTCATTCATGCACTTTATCGAACATCCGGATTCCGCATTCCTCGGTGGCATGTTGTATACGCAGGAATATCCATGGCTGCTGGATTTCGGTGGCCAGTTCTTCAAGCCGCTGCTTGCCGCAACAGGTTATCTGTTGATTGCCTATCCGGTTTCGGTGTACCTGCTGCTGGATACGATCAATAACAACTATCGTTTCCGCGCATCGTTTGTGCTGCTTCTGCATCCGCTGATTGCCATCGCTATTGCAACGAGCCAGTACTACCTGACCCATCCATTTGAGATTCTTGCGCTGATTAGTGCAGGCCTTATGGCTGAGTTGACCTATGTGCGTATGCAGACCCGTCGTGAATTTGTATTCCTGATTATATTTATGATTGTCAGTGTGGTTGGCGGTTGGTGGCTGTTTATTGAAACTGCAAACCCTCAAATGTCGCAGTGGGTTCACGCACTTACCGGTAAGCAAGCCTCTGACGGCAATCGGGATGGCGATTTGCAGGTAGGTTTGTGGTTGAAAAAAAACCCAATGCCAACGTTGATGTATGAAAGAAGCGCTTCCAGGGTGATTGCCGCCAGAGGTGATGCTGAAGGACTCGTGCTGTCATTCTCACATGAATTTAAATCGGTTATGCGTGAAAGAAATCCGAATGTGCGACAGATCGCAGTGCCTGAACCTCAATCGCCATCAGGAAGACGCGACTGGGTGAATATCCGCTATCCCCATTTGTACGACCATGGCATGACGGGTTTCCGGCTTGTTTATGATAATCTGGGCTGGCGGGTATACAGGAAAAACAGTGCCTAAATCGACCCTTATATTTGTATGCATGGCCACGATGGTCTCACTGCTTGTCATGGGCTGTGCCGGAGATGGTCTGCAGAATGATCAGATGCTGCGTGGCTTTAATGCACTGCAGCACAAAAATGTTGGATGGGATAATCCTGCAGCTCGAAAGTCGGTAAATAAACTTGCGTCAATGGGATCAAACGCTGTGATTTTCATCCCTTTCCTTGAGCAGAGTACTGCCTCTTCGCTTGAAGTCAGAAAATCTGCAGCAGTAACCGATGCACAATTACAGGCTGCGGTCCGTTATGCACATGACGTTGGTTTGAAGGTAACAATTAAACCGCAAATACTTATTCCCGGTTCATGGCCCGGAGCTATTAATCATTCGGATCATTATAGCTGGAAAGCATGGTTTAGCAGTTATTCCAAGCGGATGATTGAATGCGCTCGCTTTGCGTCCGGTCTGGGAGTTGATGCATTTGTCATTGGCACTGAGCTAACACATGCTGCCAATCACGTAGAATGGCCGCAGCTTATTGCTCAGCTACGTGAGATTCTTCCGAAGCCAGTGATCTTAACATACGCAGCACATAATACCGATGGCATGAAAGCATTTCCGCACTGGCAATTATTGGATGCGGTTGCATTAACCATGTACCCTTCATTGGGGGGCTCAGGCAAGAAAGAAGCGATGCAAGTTTATATCGACCAGGCTGTTGAAGAGCTCCGGCTGGCTGTTGAAACGATCAAGCGTCCATTGTGGGTGCTGGAGATAGGCATGCCATCTGCAGCCGGGGCATCAGCTAAACCCTGGGAGTGGCACGGGCTAAAAAGTGCGAGAGTCGATTTAACCCTGCAACGCGATGCATTGGATATATGGTTGAGAGCACTTGATAAACCGTGGGTGAATGGTGTGTTTGTATGGGCATGGTATAGCGATATTACATCTGGCGGAAAAAAAGATGCGGATTACACCCCGCAAAATAAGCCGGCTGAAAAAGTAATCAGACGCTATTGGACGTCATAAAGGGATGGGGCGGATATGATGAGTCTAGTGATTGGAAACAATAGGAAAAAACTGACGGTAGTGGCTGCGCTGATTGCAGTGATGTTAGCCATATCGGGTAAAGCTGATGCTGGTGTGGGTATGTTAGAGCAGGGTGAGCACCTTATGACTGGCAACATGAACTTTACTGCTGCTGACAAGCACTGGGACGTATCCCGCAATACGATCGATAATCTCTGTAAAGCCAGAAATTTTGGTATGACCGTAGGTTATGAATATGGATGGTCCTATTTTCACACGGTATATGCCAGCCTCGGCATGGGTTATCGCAGATGTGGTCAACGAGGTCTCGCTGGCCCCGGAGTTCTTGTTTCAGGTAACGCAAAAGGCCTGGCGGATCTTGAGCTGGGTGTGAGAACACGTTTTTCCGGGCACTATCTGGACAGTGCAGCCTGGGAGGCATTTTTAATTATTCCGACAGGTTATGATAATGGACCATCCGCACTTGGTAAGGGCGCACTTGGTGCAGGCCTGGGTGTGCTGTTTTCTTCGAATCCCAGACATAATTTTCCATTCAGAACCTGGAAAGTTAATTCAAGAAAGTGGGGCTGGAAGGCAGGCTCTAAATTCACCTATTTTTTCAGTGGCAAAGGCAATACCTTAAGGTCGTATGCGGCCATTCAGTACGCGGTAACAGAAACTGACTTTGTCAGAACCGGTGACTATTTTGATCTGCGTCTGATTAATAGTATCGGCTTTGCTCGCGGCGGCGTACAGAATCAAGTTTATGTAAATCAGGCACCCGCAAGCATGACCAGTTCAGATCAAACTACAATTCAGGTCAGTTATACACATTCTTTTATTGGTACAGGCTGGAGCACAAATATTCTCTTTGGCAAAGCACTTTTCGGGCGTAATGCACCCATTTCGTGGTATACAGGTATTGGCGTGAGTTACAGGTGGAGAGAGTAAATAATGGCCGGTAAAAAATCCTTATTCGTCCGAATTGTGGCACTGGCTTTGATGACAGTGACTGCAAGTACCTGGCTGTTTGCAGCAGAGGGCGATGTTTATCAACTAACGGCTTCCTCCAGCTTACGTCAAGGCCCGGGTGAAACATTTGAAGCGCTAGGTGTTGCACCAAAAGGAGAAAAAGCAACAGAGCTGGAAAGCAAAGATGGCTGGAAAAAAGTTACCCTGGAGAGCGGGAATATAGGCTGGCTTTATGCTGCATCGCTGGATCGTATTCCTTCTTCGATGCAGGCGAAGAGCGATGTGGTCGTGGCTTTTGATCTGGATACACTGGCTGTGGATCCAGTTCAAGCTTTTGATGCTGAGCAGAAGCCGGTGCAAACCATAGATCAACATGTTTCTCTGAGCGAAGCTGAAGTACGGCAGGCTGAAACAACTAAACAAATGGCTGCAGATTCAGCCGTAGTGACATCTGCAACAAAGCCTGTAGCTATCGAACCGGCTTTGCAGCCAGCAGATGAGGCTGCATCAACTGTTGAGCAAACAGAGATAATTTCCAAACCTGTGCTTTCGGATGGGCATGGCGATCTCACTGTTACTGATGAGCAGCCTGTGCCTGAAGGGCCCGCTTCAGCGTTGGAGCTGTCAACGTTGACCCACGCAGCTGCTGGTGAAGGTGATCAGGTTGTAAAAACAACAACAATTCGCTCCGGTCCCGGTTCACTTTACGATGTGCTTGGATGGGCAGGTACAGGTGCCCGAATAGAGGAATTGGAACAGCAGGGGCAATGGGCGAAAGTCCGTATGTTAGATAGCGGCAGGGTAGGCTGGATCGAAACAGACGCGATGCAACCGGCTGCAGTATCACAAATAGCTGAAGCTCAGCCGAAGCCTGAACCTGTAGCTTTTGAAACTACGCCAGTAGACATACAACCTGTCGGTGACGTGCTTACTGTATTTGAATCAACTGAGGATAAGCTCGCTCCAGTCGCGGAAGCAAAGGCAGCGTCGAGCGTTATAGAAACGCCGCAGAAAGAACTAGCTGCCACGCAGGCAGCTAAGAAGCCTCTGTCAAAGTCTGAACCTGTCGTGACTGAAGTAACACCGGCAGCTATCGCATCGGTGGAGGGTGCTGTAACTGTATTTGGAACAGGCGGAGAAGATGCTGCTCCAGTCGCGGAAACCCAGGTTGCGGAGAACGTTGTAGAAACGCCGCTGCAGGCAGAAGTACCTGCCCTGCAGGTCGTTGAACCCCTGTCAAAATCTGAACCTGTCGTGGCTGAAGCAACACCGGCAGCTATTGAGTCGGTGGACGATACTGTAACTGTGTTTGAAACAGCTGAGGATAAAACTGCAGCAGTGGAGGCAGCGCAGGCTGAAGCCGATAGTTCAGCAAAGATTCAGGGTGAGATGACCTCAACTTCAGTAGCCGAATCACAACCGCCGGTTATGGAGTCAGCAACCCAAGTGCGACAGCCGCTTGCTGAGGTTCCTGCAAGCGCACCCATTGCAGAAAACAGCATGCGTTTTTTAAAAAATGCGAACTTACGAGCTGGCCCTGGCCCGAAATTCGATGTTGTAGCTTGGGCGGGTGGCAATGCTTACGCCAACGAGCTGGAAGTACGGGGTGACTGGGTTAAGGTACAGATGCAGGAAAGCAAACGAATGGGTTGGGTTTATCACCGTTCAATCCAACCTGTGTCAAACAGTGCCCCATCCACTGTTGATCTGACATCTGCGAATACGCAGACAGAGACTATGCCTGTTGCACCTGTGCCCACTGTAGAGTCAGATTCCGTCAAACCGGTGCAACAGTCTGTTGTGAATGCTCAGGAAAAACAGCTCACCAGAACAACAACGATTCGTTCAGCTCCCGGGGCTTTGTCCGATATGCTGGGCTGGGCCGGTAGTGGTGCGTTGGTAGCAGTACTTGCAGAGCAGGGCTCCTGGTTGAAAGTACGTATGCTTGATAGTGGCCGTGTCGGCTGGATTGAGTCATCTGCTGTTCAGGTTCAATCATCGGCTCCACAGGAGGTGGCTGTTGCTGCTCCCGTGACTGAAGCAATACAGCCTGAACGCATTAAAGTTGAAGCTCAGCCTGTTGCAGTATCTGAAGTTGAACCGCAAGTGATGCCTGTTCAAACGGATGCAAGTGAATCACCTGCAAACACATCACCTGACAGAAATCTTATACGCTTTACTAAGAAAGCCAATCTGCGTGCCGGCCCCGATGCTAAATATGATATTGTAACTTGGGCAGGTATCGACTCTTACGCTAACGAGCTGGATTCACGTGGTGACTGGCTCAAGGTTCAGATGCAAAAAAGCCAACGTATAGGTTGGGCATACAAGAGTTCCATGCAGCTGGTAACTGCTGCTGCTCCGTCAACGGCTGTTGCTGTAACTGCGACTGCAGCGGTAGAAGAGCCAATACAGGTTGCTTACAAGAGCGGGCCACTTTATTTCTTCAGGCAGACGACAAACCTGCGTGCCGGACCTGATAAAAAGTTTGATGTTGTAGCCTGGGGCGCTCGCAATGAGTCTGCATCGGAACTCGAACGCAAAGGAGACTGGAGCAAGCTGCGCATGACGCTCAGTGGTAAGCTTGGCTGGGCATTAAACAAAGCGCTGATTCAGGCCGAAGGCACATCACTTACTGCTGCGAGTAAAGCAGAATCCGTTGAACAGAAAAATGTCACGAGTGGGGAACTGTATGAAGTGGTGAAAGCTGCGACACTGCGGGTCAAAGGTAGTGAGCAGGCGGAAACCAATGGTTGGGTATCCAAGGGCGATAAAGTTGTGCTGCTGCAGATCAGTGATGGCTGGGCTCGTATTAACCCGCAAGCTGAGGAAACATATGCCGGTTTGAACAACCAGGACATACAACGCAGTGATGGACTTGCTCCAGCCAGTCTGAAAATTGAGGAAAAAAATATTGGCTGGATCAAGGCTGAGCTGTTGAAGGAGTTCAAACAGCAGGGGCCGCTTGTATATGGTGAGCGTATCATCGGAAAATATAATGTGGAGCAGTATCACAACAGGATTTCACACGGTGAAACATTCAACTTCTCCTATGCTGCTCTGGAGCAGGCGATGTATAAGGTTCCGGTTGAAGAGCTTTATATTAATCTGGATGACGAATATCTCGAAGCGATACTCGAAAAAGACATCTATGATCGTTCTGAATTCGATATCGAGATGAGAACCAGGGGACATACACTGGATAAAGCGCTGCTTGGCACCATGAAAGTGCTCGGCAGTTCAACGCGTGTGTTTGCCAAGAAATCCCTGCTGATCAATCTGGATAAAGAGGGCGGGCGCTGGTACGGACACCGTAAAATAGCCCTGCGTTCCATGGCATCGGATAAAGCAATGATGCGTGAATGGATGGCCTGGAAACTGATGGCGGCGCTCGGAATGAAAGTGCCGGAAGTACACTTTGTCAGGGCTACGTTTAATCAGGGGAAATATACGGGCCTGTTCCTGTCCATTGAGTGGATGGGTGCTGAATTCCTTGCCGCTAACAATATGGACCTGAAAGGCGAATTTTATCAGCCAATCGACTCGACATTCTGCGGTGATTTGAACAGTTCGGAAAATGTGGACTATTGCTTTGAGAAAATCACGCCGCAGGACAATAATTATGACTCTTTGCGCGCCATGGCAAAGCTTGTCAGTGAAGCACGGGTTGACGAATTTCATACAGTACTGAGCAGGCAGTTTGAAGATGAGTCGGTCATCAACTGGATTGCTGTCAACAGCCTGGTAACGGATGGTGATACGTATAACAAAAACTATTGGTTACATCGTGATTCCAAACTCAACAAATGGACAGTTGTTCCGTGGGACTACAACCTGACATTTGGTCGCACTTACGATCCGTTTGCCGAGAAACCGTACAAAATATGGAATGACAGCTTCCAGTACTACTATCCGCCGGATGTGGGTGTGAGCAATCCACTGAAGGATAAAACATTGCGTAATCCGCGTCTGCGTTATCGCCTGATGCAGAGAATCAGGCACCTGATGGGGTTGGAGGCAAATGGTTCGGAAGATACATTTGGCTGGTTCTCACCAACGGTGATGCATGCGCGCATTGGCAACCTAGCTGCCACGGTTGGCAAGGAACTGTATAAGGATAACTTTATTACTTACGGTGAAGATGATTTCAGAAAAACCTATGAGTCGTTGATGTATTTTGTTACTGCCCATGATCATTTCCTGAACAGAAAGCTGTTCGGCACGTTCAAATGGACGCCTGTGGATCCAAAGGCTCCACCTATATTTGACTGGCCATTGCCAACTGAGCTTACTGGCAAGGGCGTGATTAAGGCCGGTAGCGACTCCACCTATATGACGGATGAAAGCTGGGGACTATTTGCCGGACATCTGGTTCTGAATCGTTCGGTGGCAAGCAATACAGCAGTAAACATGACTATTGAAGGTAGCCAGGTTCCGAAATACCTTCCTGGTGGCTATTCTTCTATGCGTTGCGTCCAGCGATCCTGGGTGCTTTCGGTTGCACCGAATGTTTCAACGGCCGGGGATCTGATGGTTGAATATTTGCAGGAGAACTCGCGAAAGACTGAAGTTCCTGTGACGGTGCATGAGGATAAACTTGAATTGTGGATGAATGATGGCAACCGCTGGAAGCCATTGAAAACTGAAGTGAATGAGTACTCTAATACGCTGACAGCCAGAGATGTACCGATAAGATCAGGAAGTAAACAACGATTCGTGGCTTGTAGCCCATACTGATTATTTAGAAATCTAAGTACGATGTTCGCTAAGATGCTGCTCCCCCGTTTGGGGAGCAGCATCTTTATTTTTTATGGCTATAATGCCCGCATTCACTTGTTGTTGCTGTTATAATGGGTGACTTTTTTCATATTTGATTGATACTGATCAAACTCGGTTGCATGAGTGGGATACCTGATGTTTCGATTGGGGTTGCACTAACAACTTGAATCTACGCATGTTGTTAGCTGATTGTAGCGTTGCTTATGTGGGGATGTTTTGGCGAATTTAATAAATAAAGTCTGGGATGATATGAAAAGCCCTGAGGGTAAAGCGACCTTCCAGTTTGCTATCCGGCTATTTTTAATTCTTTTTGCCTATTATTTGATGAAGCCGGTACGTGAGGGGCTAATTCTCGATGGTGGCAGTGCCGAGATACGAAGTTATGCACTGGCTGGCCAGGCGGCACTATTATTAATACTGGTGCCGATATACGGGCATATTATAAAGCACCTGCAAGGGAACAAGTTGTTCCACGCAGTTACGATTTTCCTGGCCAGCAACATCATGCTGTTCTATTTTCTGTTCAAGGCAGGCTATGACATCGGTGTGCCATTCTTCGTCTGGCTGGGTATTTTTTCCGTCTTACAAATTTCCCAGTTCTGGACTATGGTCAGTGACTATCACTGTGTAGAGAGCGGCAAGCGGCTTACGTCTTATATTGCTATTGGCGGCTCGCTTGGTGCGATGATCGGCTCGATGTTCGCCAAATTTCTCTACCTTGAGATGGGTGCTGATGGATTGATGCTGCTGGCCATGGTTATGCTGGTGGTTGCAGTGGTGATCCCGACTACGCATGTTGCGATGAGAAAAGATCATGATCATAAGGATGAGGAATCAATTTCACATCTGCTTGGTGGACTAAAGAAGGTGTTTGATAATTCTTATCTGCGCTGGATTGCTGCATCGGTAGTATTGTTAAACCTGATCAACTCAACCGGTGAATTCATTCTGGCAGATTTTGTCACGGCCGAGAAAAGTGGTGCTGAAATTGGTGCGTTTTACGCAAGCTTCTATCTCTATGTCAATATTGCCACGTTGATTTTGCAGGCTTTTGTGGTGCGACCTATGTATCAGGTGATCGGTGTAGGCGGTGCGCTGATCAGTCTGGCTGTGTTTAATCTGGCCATGTATATCTCTGTACTGGCATTCCCTGTTCTGGCCTGGTTTGCTATTGTGAAAATGGCTGATAACAGCATTGATTATTCTGTCGCGAATACCACCAAACAGATTCTGTTCCTGCCTTTAGATCGTTTTACACGTTATGAAGGCATGCTGGCTATTAATACATTTTTCACCCGTTTCGGCGACTTGATTCAGGGTGGCGTGATTTTCATCGTGATTTCCCTGCTGGCGCTGCCAACGATGACGCTTGTCGGAGTCAATATTGTTTTGTGCCTGCTTTGGCTATTTGTTACATTTAATGTAAGCCAGCGTTTTAAAGAGTGGTCTGAAAAGTCTGAACAATTACTAAATGTTGAAACCGATGTTGAGGGAGCGAGCAAGCCATGAGTCAGTTGATCAGAGGTGTAATTTTAGCCGGAGGTTCAGGCACACGCTTGTGGCCCTTGTCCAGGCAGCAGCTACCAAAACAGTTTCTGAACATTAATGGTGTTGATTCCATGTTGAGCGCCACAATTTCGCGTTTGAGTCCATTGATCAGCAGGGATAATGCATGGGTTGTTACCGGTGATACACATGCCTCCGGT
>JAJFLE010000068.1 GCA_021772835.1 Mariprofundus sp. | reverse complement strand
GTCATGCCACGATGAGACATGTTCATGAGGTTTTCTCATTACACCTCCCAATGTAAAACATACTGCCGGGAAACCCCAATGGCATTGCGGTTTGAAAAGCTTCTATAAAGACGAAGGTCTGTACGTCTGAGTGATCATATGCGCACAAGTAAACCATAACTCATATGCTTATTGCTGATCAAAACAACCGCACTGTTGCGAACCATTATTGATCAATTCATGCGCCTGAAACAACCATCGTGATGGTCTTTTTGAGCCCTGATAAATACCATGGCCTGCTTCTTTAATGTACAAGAATGATTGCATTATCATTTAACAATATATCAACCAGAAAGACTGTCGCGCTCCATATATAATTCCGGCGCTATTCCCATTGTTACAATGGTCTTTCGGCTTTGCTATCTTTCGCGTAACTGCCACTATACTGGCTGAACTCGCAAGGGGAACAGATTGAGCACTTCTGACAGACCACAAAACAAACCGAAACGCATTCTTTCCGGCATGCGCCCGACTGGACGCCTGCATCTGGGACACTACAAAGGTGTACTGGAAAACTGGCTTAAACTGCAGGATGAGCATGACTGCTTCTTCTTCGCAGCAGACTGGCATGCACTGACCACCGACTATGCCAACCCTTCGATTGTGCAGGATACGATATGGGACATGCTGATCGACTGGCTGGCTGTTGGCGTTGACCCGGAAAAAGCGGTTGTATTCATTCAGTCGGAAGTACCCGAACATGCCGAGTTACACCTGCTGTTTTCATTCATGACACCACTGTCATGGCTGGAGCGAGTACCGACTTACAAAGACCAGATCGAGCAATTACGTGAAAAGGATTTGGGCACCTATGGTTTCCTTGGTTATCCACTGCTGCAATCGGCAGATATTCTGATCTATCGGGCGGATGGTGTCCCGGTTGGTGAAGATCAGGTACCGCATGTGGAACTCACCCGAGAAGTCGCTCGCCGTTTTAATCATCTGTATCGTCAGGGCATCCCCCCTCTCTTCCCTGAACCGGCAGCCATGCTCATGCCAGCTGCCAAGCTGCCCGGCCTCGATGGCCGAAAAATGAGCAAGTCTTATGGCAATACCATTGAGCTTGGTGAGACGTGGAAAGTCACTGAGAAAAAAGTAAAAACCATGCCGACAGATCCGGCGCGAGTGCGCCGTGATGATCCGGGCACGCCTGAAAAGTGTCCGGTGTGGGAATATCATAAGGTCTATTCAACCGAAACTGAACGAGAATGGGTCAAAAACGGCTGCACCACAGCTGCAATCGGCTGCATCGATTGTAAAATGTGCGTACTGGCACATCTTGAAGAAGAATTGCAGCCCATCCGTGACCGTCGCGCCGATCTGGCTTCTCGTCCCGACGATCTGAAAGATATTGTACGTGCAGGCAATGAACGCGCCCGCATCGAAGCAGGACGCACCATGGAAAAAGTACGTAAAACGCTGAAAATGGGTTATCGCGTATGAGCCATGCAGTGCAAGCGGAGCTCATCGCACATGAAGATGCGCCGCATGCACTGCCTCCTGTCCAGCTGGATCAGTTTGAAGGGCCACTGGATGTATTGCTGCACCTGATCCGCAGTCAGGAGATGGATATCTTTGATATCCCCATGGCTATGATTACTGTGCAATACCTTAGAATTCTTGAAGCACAACAAGAGATGGATCTGGAGGTGGCCGGAGACTATCTGGTCATGGCCAGCACCCTGATGCAGCTGAAATCACGTATGTTGCTGCCCAGACCCGAAATGGACGAAGAAGGTAACCAGATTGACCCTCGTGCAGAACTTGCCGCTCAGCTGGTTGCTTATGAACAGTATCGCATGCTTGCCGAGGAGCTCAATGAGCGCCCGCGTCTGGGCCGCGATGTGTTTGTGCGCTCGATTTTTCCGGAATCCAAAAACGTCGAGCGACCTTTGCCGGAAGCCGATCTGGATGCCCTGTTGCTGGCTTTTCGCGCTGTCTTGAAACGCGTGGGTGGTGAAGTAAGGCATCAGATATTCAACGAAACCATGAGCGTGCGTGAACGCATGGCTACGGTACTGGAGCGTTTGCGCAAAGGCGGCTTGCAACTGGATGAACTACTGGCCGATGAACCGGGCCGCGAAGCACTGGTTACCACGGTGTTGGCTATTCTTGAATTATGGCGACAGCAGACCATTACTGTCATACAGTCAGAGAGTCTTGGTTCCATCACCCTGCTACCAAAGGAGGTTATCGAATGAAGCCGGAGCATGTGCAAATGCTTGCCTCTCAGATTGAAGCTCTGATGCTGGCCAGTGACGAGCCGCTGAGTTTGACTAGATTGCGTGGTCTGCTCGATGAAGAACTGCATAGTTCGGATATCCGCGCAGCCCTCTCGGAATTGGAGGCCTTGTATCGAAATCGAGGTATTCAGCTAATACAGATTGCCGGTGGCTGGCAGTTCAGGACAGCTCCAGAGCATGCCGATCTGATTCAGCAGTTATGGGAAATCAGGCCACAGAGGTTGTCCCGATCGGCAATGGAAACATTGGCCATCATAGCCTACAGGCAACCTGTCACGCGTGCTGAAATTGAAGCATTAAGAGGTGTGAAAGTTTCCAGCCAGATGATTGCAACCCTGCAGGAGCGTGGCTGGATAAAAGTATTGGGACGCAAAGAGGTGCCGGGTCGCCCGCACCTGTTTGGTACAGGCAAACAGTTTCTGGTGGATTTCGGCCTTGAGTCACTGAAAGACCTGCCCGATTCAGCTCAGCTTATGGACGAAGACGAAATTCAACAGATGGTAATGGGAAGTATCCAACAGCATGAAAATGAAGAAACAGAACCCGGTAAAGAGAACCCGGACCAAGACGAAATCGGCAACACGTACCTCAACGCAAACAAAACGGCCAGCGGCTAAGAAACAGCCGTCGCCGGAAACGGGAGCAGCAACAGAGGGCGGAGAGCGCATCAACCGTTTTCTGGCCCGTTGCGGGCTCTGCTCGCGTCGTGAGGCAGATCGCTGGGTGGAAGCCGGGCGTGTCACTGTCAACAATCAGCTCAGCTGCGAACCGGGTCTGAAAATCAAAGCACGAGATGTCGTATGCGTGGATGGGAAACCGGTCACACAACAAATCAGCCACACCTATATCCTGTATAACAAACCCATGGGGCAGCTGTGTACACGAAGGGATGATAAGGGGCGTGCTCTGATTTACGACTCGCTTGATGTAGCGCCCAACGTGCAGTCGATCGGTAGACTCGACATGGATACTGAAGGGCTGCTACTGCTTACCGATGACGGCGACCTGACACGTGCATTAACCCATCCCGGTGCCAAGGTTCCGCGCGAATACCGCGTGCGAGTAGGCGGTCAGGTAGCGTTGGAAACACTTGAAAAGCTGCGCCGAGGTGGCTTCGATATTGGTGAAGGCGACAAAAGTGACGGCTGGGAAGTATCTGTAGATTCCGAAACCAAAGGCCATACCTGGCTGACCGTGGTGATTTTGCGTGGTCGCTGGCGCGAGGTTCGGCGAACACTGGAAACTGTAGGTCACCCTGTTCGCCGGCTCATGCGCACCCGCTTCGGCCCCATTCGCCTTGAAGAGGGCATGCCGCGTGGCAGCAGCAGAAAACTGAATCGTTCGGAAATCAAGAAGCTGCTTGAACAGGTCAACACGGAAAAGTGACACGTTTTGTACCATTGCAGGTCTACGAAACACTGTTGTCCGCTTATGGTCCACAACACTGGTGGCCTGCCGAAAACCCATTTGAAGTCATGGTTGGCGCAATTCTGACGCAGAACACCAACTGGAAAAATGTCGAAAAGGCCATCGCCAATCTCAAGACACACGACATGCTCAATTGCGAATCGATTGCTACCAGCAACCTTGCTCAACTCGGCGATGTCATTCGCCCGTCCGGCTCCTATATGCAGAAATCACGTTATCTGCAGCAGTTTTCACTGTTTTACTACAACAATGGCAAACGCAAAGGTTTGATGCAATGGCCGCTGACTGTGCTGCGTCATCGCCTGCTGACGGTGCATGGCATTGGTCCTGAAACCGCCGACTCGATGCTGCTCTATGCACTGGATAAACCGGTATTTGTCGTAGATGCCTACACCAAACGTCTGTTCGTCCGTCTGGGACATTTTAGCCATGCACTCAGCTACGATAGTATCCAGCACTATTTCCAGCAACGACTGCCTGAAAGCCTTCCACTGTTTCAGGAATTTCACGCACTGATCGTCGAGCATGCCAAGCGTTATTGTAAAACCAAACCGATGTGCCCGCAGTGTCCACTTATCCATTGCTGCCCAACGGCTGAGTGTGCGAGCATGGAAATGAACAGATCACTTTTACCTGATGTGGGTTGAGCCACCTCTTTCACTGAGTTCACTACCACGTGAACCCGGCGTTTACCGCATGCTTGATGCGAATCGTAAGGTTCTTTATGTCGGTAAAGCTCGCAACATAAAAAAACGGGTATCCAGCTATTTCCAGCGTCTCCCTGAATCACCGCGCACACGTGCCATGGTACAGCAGATTCGCGATCTCACTTTCACCGTAACTGCATGCGAAGCTGAGGCTCTGGTACTCGAATACAACCTGATCAAACAGCTTAAACCACGTTACAACGTATTGATGAAGGATTCCAAATCCTATCCCTACATTCTGCTCACCGATGAGGCCTGGCCGAAACTGCACCTGTATCGCGGCAAGCGCTCGGAACCTGGCGAATACTTCGGCCCCTTTCCCAATGCCGGAGCCGTGCATGCCACCCTGCACGTGATGCAGACTGTTTTTCGCATCAGGGATTGTGAAAATGGCGTATTCAACAATCGCTCCCGCCCCTGCATGCAGCATCAGATCGGTCGTTGTTCTGCTCCCTGCTGCGATCTGGTCAGTCGTGATGAGTATGCAGGACAGGTCAACGAGGTGCGCGTATTTCTAAAAGGTCAGGATGAGAAGCTGTTAACGCTTTGGCAGGATGAAATGCAGCTGGCCTCGGATGATTTGCAGTTTGAAAAAGCGGCGGGATTGCGTGATCGCATCCGGGCTTTGAGAACAGTGCTTGCCGGTTCCGAGCAAAGCACCCTGCCGGATAATGCCGATGCCATTGCCATTATCCGGCAAACATCCGGCGTACTGGCCAGCATTGGCGTACGCAGGGCTGGTCGTGACCTCGGCACGCATAATGTGCGCATAAGCCAGGCTGTTGATGCAGATGATCTTGAAATCCTGCAATCGCTGCTCATGGAGCGATACCGCATTGATAAAGCGCCCAAGGAATTGATTCTTTCAGCATCGGAAGCCGATTGTGGCGAGCTCAAACACCTGATTGACCTGCTACATCCAAAAAGCCGCTGTGACATCAACAGCCCTAAACGCGGTGACCGGGCACTGTGGCTGAAACAAATCAAACACTCGGGAAATCAGCTGTTATCCACCCGCTCAGAAGACCAGCAGCCAGCATTTGAAGCCCTCAGTAGCATGTTCCAACTCGACAGTGTGCCCGAGCTGATCGCAGCCGTAGATAATGCTCACCTCGGTGGTAAGCAGACCGTTGCAGCCATCACCTTTGCCGGATGGCAGGGAGCAAAAAAAGACCTTTACCGTCGTTATAAGCTGGATGGAATCTCAGCTAAGATGGATGTGATTGAAGGCGATGATTATGGGGCCATGAAAGCCGTACTGACGCGCTTTTTCCGTGCCATCTGTGAAGATGCCATCCCATCCCCTGATCTCATGCTGATTGATGGTGGACGAGGCCAGCTGGCAGTGGCAATCGAGTGCGCCCAGGATGCAGGTTTACATGATCTCAAACTCGTTGCTGTAGCCAAAGGCGACAGCCGCAAACTGGGTGAAGAAACCTTGTGGCCGGGTTGGACACATCACGGTGAGCCGGGTATCGGTGCGGCACTGAAGCCGAGTCGTCACTCACCTGCCCTGCTGCTGATAGCCAGAGTTCGCGATGAAGCGCACCGCTTTGCCGGTGCCTATATGCGCAAGCGTAAAAAGAAGAGCATGTTCAATTCTGCACTGGACGGCATCAGCGGCATTGGACCGGCCAAACGCACGACTCTGTTAAAACATTTTGGTGGTATTGAAGGTGTAAAAAAAGCCAGCCGCCAACAACTGACTCTGGCAACGGGCATTTCAGAACAACTGGCCGAACGTATCTTTATCTCACTGCATAAATAAGCAGACTGTAAAAATAAAGCCGGGCGTTTATACTCGCCTGTCACAGAACAATGGAAGCGGGAGAACATTATGAGCAGCACAGAGAGTCAAAATATCCGAATCCTGGATTTAATGGAGTCCAGCGGTGTGAAATTTGGCACCAGCGGCGCACGCGGTCTGGCCGAAGATATGACTGATTATGTCTGTTACGCCTATTGCCTCGCCTTTTTGCAATACCTGCTGGAAAGCGGTCAGATTAACAACGCCGATCAGGTAGCCATTGCCGGTGATTTC
This sequence comes from Mariprofundus sp., assembly GCA_021772835.1. Lineage (GTDB taxonomy): Bacteria > Pseudomonadota > Zetaproteobacteria > Mariprofundales > Mariprofundaceae > Mariprofundus. The sequence goes on along the minus strand of JAJFLE010000068.1, from coordinate 69,585 downwards.
CGTCCCAGCTCACCGCGCATCATGGCAGCCGTTGCTAAAGCCGTGAGCCATGCAGGCTGCGAACCGGTCAATTGCGGCTTCATTCCCACACCTGCAGTCGCCTGTTATGCCATGCAACGGGGCATTGCCAGCATCATGGTGACCGGCAGCCATATCCCGGATGACCGCAACGGCATCAAATTCTACAAACCTGCCGGTGAGATACTTAAAAACGACGAGCAGGCCATGTGCTCCCGTTCAGTTGCGATTGCGCCAGGGCTTTTTGATCCAGCAGGCCATTCACTGGTGGCATCACTGCCAGCAGAGAATAGCGAAGCAAACCATGAATTTGTGCAGCGTTATCTCGATTTTTTCCCGGCAGCTTGCTTGCAAGGTCTGAAGGTCGGTGTGTATGAACATTCCACTGTAGCCCGCGACATTCTCGGTGAAGTGATCGAAGGCCTAGGTGCAGAGGTCATCCATCTGGGCCGCTCCAGCCACTTCATCCCTGTCGATACCGAAGCCATACGTGCGGAAGATGTGATTCTGGCGCGTGACTGGTCGCAGCAGTTTGAACTCGACTGCATCGTCTCTGCCGATGGTGATGGTGACCGCCCACTTGTCTCCGATGAACACGGCCAATGGTTACGTGGTGATGTGGCAGGCGTTCTCTGTGCTCACTATCTCGGCGCGAAACATGTGGCCACACCTGTGAGCTGCAATAGTGCGGTGGAAAAATCAGGCTGGTTCAATCAGGTGGATCGTACCCGTATCGGCTCCCCCTATGTGATTGCAGCCATGGATAAAGCCATTGCTGCAGGTGCCAAAAATGTCGTCGGATATGAAGCCAACGGCGGTTTTCTAACAGGTAGCGATATTGAACTGGAGGGTCGCAAACTAAGCGCACTGCCAACTCGCGATGCTGTGATAGTGCCGCTGGCCATACTGATGCTTGCCAAATCATTCAACACGTCTGTTTCTGGTTTATTGAACCAGTTGCCGCAACGTTTCACCAGCAGCGACCGTTTGAAAACTTTCCCTACCGAACTCAGTCAGGAAAAGTTAAAGCCGTTGAACAGCAGTGATCGGCAACAGAATAAACGTTCTGCTGAAGCCATACTCGGCAGTGTATTCGGCAATGTGGTATCGATTGATAATACCGACGGTGTGCGTATCACCTTTGATAATGGGGAGGTGGTTCACCTGCGCCCGTCCGGCAATGCACCTGAGCTGCGCTGTTACAATGAAGCAGATACAGAAAAACGAGCAGTGGAAATGAATAAGCTCTGCCTTGAAATCCTTGAGAGCTGGCGTCAGTAATCAGCATGGGTGAATGCCCTCTGTGCGGGCAGGCCAATCACTGTGTTCTTGCTGCAGAAAAGTCGGATTTTAACAGCCCTTGCTGGTGCAAAGCTGAAAAATTCCCGCAGACGTTGCTCGACAGGGTTCCGGATGCCGAGAAAAATCGCTGCTGCATTTGCAGGGACTGCCTGAAATCATTCAAAGAAAAAACGGGCGTTTAACAACCCCACAATTTTAGTTGTCCTGTTTATTCAGTGTTGACAGCAGGAGTAACAAACTTGAAGTAGAATCACTATTTGGACTGAATATTTTCCAATTGGCGACGCATGGCGGCCATGAAATCCATGGCTTCTTCCTGTGCTTCTTCAGTATCGGTATCGCGATCCACCCAACGCATGGAAGACTGATCCGGTTCGTGCAGGAATGGTGAAGGCGCAGATTTCTCCTTCTGGCCGAAACGCTTGCGTACACGTGCATAACTGAGCGTCAGATGATAACGCGCACGCGTCATGGCCACGTACATCAGACGACGTTCTTCTTCCATACGATTCTCTTCCAGTGCGCTCTTGTGAGGAAAAATACCCTCTTCCAAACCAACCACATACACGTGGTCGAACTCCAGGCCCTTGGCGGCATGCACCGTCATCAGACGCACCTGGCCTGTCGGATCATCATCCTTCTGGTCGGCTTTAAGGAAAATTTGCTGCAAAAATTCAGCCAGTGTACCGCCATTATCAGCATGTTTGATCCACCAGCGGCGGATCTCCATCAGGTTGCCCATACGCATCTCAGCCTTCGCTTCGTCCTCGGCCTCCGCTCGAATAGCAGCCTCAAGGTGAGTAAGGTCAAGAACCGCATCAAAGGCTTCGTCGGGTTCCCCGTGTTTAAACTGGAATTCAAGCGCCACAAGCAGGTCGCCGAATTCACGCAGGTTATCGATGCGTTTGTGCTCCAATTCATCGTGCAAACAGGCTCCAAGCAATGAAACACTGCGTGCCATGCCAAACAGGCCCAGATCACCGAGTGCCTTGTCACCAATGCCGCGACGAGGCCGACCAATGGCACGCATAAAGGCCAGATCATCATCAAAATTGGCAATCAGGCGCAGGTAGGAGAGCAGATCCTGGATCTCGGCACGATCAAAGAATGAGAGACCACCGCTGACATGATACGGAATAGCCGCTTCGCGCAGTGCGATTTCTACGGCTCTCGCCTGATAAGAGGCGCGGTACAAGACACAGAAATGATCCCACTTGGCATCTTTTGTACTGTTGTGTTTGAGCTTGATATCGCCAGCCACACGATGTGCCTCTTCTTCAGGATTGGGTGATTCCCATACCTGTACCGGTTTTCCCTGACCCATATTGGAGCGCAGTGATTTACCCAGGCGTTCAGTGTTTTTGGCGATCAGTGAATTGGAAGTATCAAGAATAGAACCGGTAGAGCGATAATTCTCTTCCAGACGAATGACGGTGAGAGTCGGATAGTCGCGCTGCAACTGAAACAGGTTTTTCACCTCAGCACCGCGCCAGCCATAAATCGACTGATCATCGTCTCCCACTACCGTCAGGTTACCGTTTTCCGGCACCAGCAACTGTACCCACTGATACTGAATGCGAGATGAATCCTGATACTCATCGACGAGAAAATGGCGCGCGCGTGACTGCCAGAGAGCACGCACATCAGTATGTTCAATCAACAGGCGAATAGGCAAAATCATCAAATCATCGAAGTCCACTGCATTCATGCGTTCAAGCAACAGATCATAACGCTCACGAATCTCTGCCAGCTGATTGTCATGTGGTTCAATCAACTCGTTTTTAAGCGAAGAGAGGCGCGACAGTATTCTGCCCACCTGGTCGGCATCGGCAGCCAGCTTCATATCCGAGAGTACCGACTTCATTGCTGATTTTTGCTCAGAGACACCAAACACCGATACATTGCTACGGCGTCCAAGCAACTTGGCATGCTCACGCACAATCGCCAGTCCCAGTGAATGGAAAGTACAGATACGCAGCTTGTCGGCCTTTTTACCCAAACGCGCAGATAATCGTTCGCGCATCTCACGAGCCGCTTTGTTGGTAAAGGTCACTGCAGAAATAGCATCTTCGGGCACATCACGCTCGACAAGGGCAGCAATGCGCTCGGTAATTACGCGTGTTTTGCCGGAGCCTGCACCGGCCAGTACCAGCAGTGGCCCGCCGCGATGAAATACCGCACGATACTGTTCTTCATTGAGCTCTGATGTAGACATGGCGAGCAGCATAAGGCCAGACGCCCTTATCGCAAGTGCAAGGTTCCCACACATGAACATGGAAACCATAAAAACTTTTCGCCGCAGCGGATACAGAGTACGCAGAGGAAAGACCAGGCTTAAAAATAGTGCACCGGCAACACATGCGCCACGGCTATAAAACAGATCGTACCCCATCCCTGCCAAACAATTTCCCTTCAGTCAGGCATGTCTTGGCGAAAAGCCCCTTACCCTGAGAAAGACACAATCAATCACCATGATACAAACTGCCTTTAACTTCCTTCTGTCCCCACTGCCTACTCTGTGGTAAAATAATCTTGAATCTGAATACAATAAGGACTTTATATTGAACCCATTTCCACATCACGCTTTCCGCGAATATGATATTCGTGGTTTTGCCGGAACTGACATTACTGAAGCCCTGGCCTACAAGCTGGGCAAGGCCTATGCGGCCATGCTGACAGCACGAGAATCCCGGCCAACCAGCGCATTAGCCCCAGTGATTGTAGGTCGGGATGTGCGTCTCTCGGGCCTTATGCTGCAAACTGCGGTGATGCGAGGGCTGCATGACGCAGGGCTGAATGTCATTGATGTCGGCATCGTACCGACGCCACTGGCTTATTATGCTGTTTATCAATTGGAGGCTGCTGGCAGTGTACAGATTACAGCCAGCCATAATCCGGGGCCATACAACGGTTTTAAAATGATGATTGGAAAATCCAGTCTGCACGGTGATGAAATTCAGCAACTTAAGCGGTTGATGCTGCAAAATCATGACAATGCAGAACACCCGGGCAGCACGGTCAAACGAGATATTGCGGATCAATATATCAACTTTGTCGCTAACGACTGCCCGCTGACGAAGCCAATGAAAGTGGTGATTGATGCTGGCAACGGGCCCTCAGGCATGATCGCTGCCCCGCTCTACCGCCGCCTTGGTTGTGAAGTGATAGAGCTGTATTGTGAACCCGACGGTACTTTTCCCAATCACCACCCTGATCCTACGCTTGCTGAAAACATGATCGATCTGGCCCGCACTGTCGTCGAGCACAAGGCGGATCTCGGCATAGCCTTTGATGGCGATGGCGATCGCATCGGCATTGTTGATGAGCAGGGAATAATCATCTGGAGTGATATGCTGCTATTATTGCTTGCCCGCCAGTTATTAAAGAAAAAACCCGGTGCCACAATTATCTCGGAAGTAAAATGCTCCCAGCATATGTATAACGGCATCATCGAAGCTGGCGGGAAACCTGTTATGTGGCGAACAGGGCATTCGCCCATCAAGGCGAAAATGAAAGAGACCGGTGCGCTACTGGCCGGTGAAATGAGCGGTCACATGTTTTTTGCCGACCGCTTTTTCGGTTTTGATGACGCCGCTTATGCGGGTGCTCGCGTCATGCAGATGCTCACTGAGGCAGGTGCCACCTTTAGCCAGCTATTATCCGATGTGCCACATGCCGAAAGCACACCTGAGATGCGTATTCAGTGCAGCGATGAACGTAAGTTTGCACTGGTTGAAGAAGCCAAAGTTCATTTTTCTGCACTTGGCTACGATATTATTGATATTGATGGCATGCGCATCCAATTTGAAGATGGTTGGGGCCTGCTGCGCGCCTCCAATACCGAATCGGCCCTGGTGCTCAGGTTCGAAGCCCCGAACAAAGAACGACTGGCAGACATGCGCACCTTGATTGAAAGCTGGTTAATACAGAACCTGTAGTAAAAAGAAACAGAGGCACCTGAATCAGGTGCCTCTAAAGTTGGATTGCGAAAGTCAGGCCGCGCTTCTGACTGCGCTCAGATGTCCTCTCTTCTGCTGTGCGGACAGCTGCACCCAAGCTTCGCGCAGCTCCTGAACCAGTTTAAGCACTTCATCCACATGCTCTGTCGAACAACTGCATAGTCCTTCGGTGAGCTTGTTCATCATATAAACATACAGGCTGCTCAGACTTTCCGCGACCTGGCCACCCTCTTCCATATTCAAACTCGATGAGAGTTCAATCAGTGCTTCCATGGCCCGGCCGGTGTGGTTGGCCTCGGCCATCAAATCGCCAGCCATGATAGCCATCCTCGCTTGTCCCAATGACTTGTATAATGCTTCATAGGTCAACAGAACGAGCCCCAATGGCCCTGCCCCATCAACCTGATGTCCCTGATATGCTTTATATGCTGTCATTGCTGCCTCCCTGCTGGATTTAATCAGCTACGATCCTCGTGCTGTTTTGCGTGTATATATATCTATCGAAATAAAAACGCCGAACTAAAGGGAAAATGTGAATTTATTTTTGGCAACGGCAACGCAACACCAACCACATGATTCTTCTGACGTTTGTCCAATCCGGAAAAAGCAGAGATTCAGGATGACACCGGTATGGCATATCTCATTCATCATATGATCAGGGAAATGATGATGCTTCAGCGCCTATGAGCGGGGGTGCAAATCCAGGAGATATGCATGACAAACAGATTCTGGAGTTCCAAATCGTGTTGACCGCGTTAGCAGCATGACCGATACAAACATCCAAAAACGGCATAGCTACGATCCGCTTATGACTCAGGCCGTTCGCGGCCTTGTGCGTTTCACGCCACGTTTATGACGATGCTGATGGACTCGCTCCTGCCAATAATCAATACAAAAGACAGCCATGCGATTTTTTCTCGGCATACACTCTGGCACTTTTCCGGAATCCCTAGCTTTCAAGGGCCTCTCTAATCAAGGCAACCTTTCTCAACCCCTTTCCGAGAGATTCAATATCGGATCCAACCATACTCATCTGAGTGAACAACTGGCGTTGTGTGCGCCGCAGGTGGATATTAAACTGACCCAACTGCGAAACGATGTCGTGATCAAGCACCGAACTTCCGTCAACAGCGACTTTTAGCCGCTCCACTTCCTGGTTGAGAACAAGCTCCCTTTCACTTAAGTGAGTCCACTTTTTCCCTCGAATGCAACGATTCAAAGCATGCAGCGCTATCAGACAGCTGTTGATCTGCTCCTGAACAGGGTCATGCTGCTTTTTCACAGCCCATATGCCATGTTCGCTTGATTCACATTAACGGCCACCTGAGGGCGAACTGCGCGCGGTTGAAGCTTTTGTTTCTGCTGATCAGCCAACTCCTGCCAGCCTTCACGCAAAGTAAGGGTAAGGTTCATCACCTCATTCACAGCATCTGTCGAGCCTGAACACATCTTTTGCATCAGGGTATCCATCATATATCCGTAGATACGCGCCAGATTTGTGGCGACATCTCCACCCTCTTCCATATTGAGAGCTGTAGTGAGCTCAATCAATGCCTCCAAAGCACGACCTGTATGCTCTCCCTCCTGGCAAAAATCGCCTGATTCGATAGCCAGGCGTGTACGACCCAATGACTTGTTGAGTGCATCATAGGTCAACAGAACAAGCCCCAGTGGCCCTGCCCCTTCAACCTGATTTCCTTTATATGCCTTAAAACCTGTCATAGTGCCTCCTTGCATTTATATTACGGTATAGCTGACGTTCATCGTCAATATATTTATCGCGTTTCTGTTCAGAAAATGAAGTTTAAAACGACAGTTTATCTCCTATCGCCTTGCATTTTGCGCATCAACCTGCTGTGTCAGGAAATTTCCAGTACTCTGTAAACTGCCAAGCACCTGCTGCATCCGGGCGAACTGGCCGGTCAGTATTTCGCGCTGCTGTTCCATCTGGCTTTCCAGGGCAGTAATGCGATCGTTCAACGTTGCATAGACATCCTGACTGCTCGACACCCTGTTTTGGAAGAGACCGGTAATTGGATTGGTAAACAGGGAGAGCAACCCATCAAATCTGGCACCAATACCAATGCCGACAGTCAGATCTTTAACACCGGTTGTTGTGCCGCTGTAATAAACGCCCATGCCATCAACGATGCCATCGCTACCCTGCAATAACTGCCCCTTACCTGTTGCGGCAAGGCCGTTGATTGTTCCGGCAACATCAAGGCCGGTTAAGCTCTGATCAACTATACCAAGGCCATCAACGCTTTGGGCAATGGAGAAACCGGTACTGGAACCAAAGCTTGCCGATTGAATGGTCACACCATTTCCTGATACAAGTGCCTCAAGATTCATGGCATAACGTCCTTCAGTCACAACCGTATCCGAACCAAAAGAGAGTGTGCCCCCTCCTTCATTATTGGCAGTCAGAGAAACGGCAAGCTGGCTATCGCCTGACTGGATATCCGTTAACTGCACCTTTCCGTTCACATCCAGTGAGGCAACCACCTGCTGGTTAAAAGCAACCTGAATCGCTGATAGCAAGCCGGAAACAGAATCCGTAGCAGGATCAAGCACACTATAGCTGTAATTAATCGCCGCACCTGTACGCGACGTTCCGGAAATCGTAATGCTGTCACCGGCAGTGACACCAAGCGCAAGATCATTAAAGGTACTAGATCCGGATGCCGGAGAACCGCCAACCGTCAATGCAGTACTGAGAAGGTGCTGCTCAGTAGCTACCCGCTGAAACTCGGTGTTTAGTGCCGAAATAATACCGGCCTGTGTCTGACCGGCAGTCAGGTTTACCACTGCCTGGCGAGCGCTGTTCGTTTCAGTCAGCGTAACCGTCTGGTTGGAAGCCAGAGCGACCGTCAGATCAGCAGAGCCGGTTACCATCGCCTGCGTCGCGGCCTGCGTTACATTAACCGAGTAGACACCCGATGTAGTATTGTCTCCATGCACAAGAAACTGCAATGAAGAGTCGCTGCTGCTTCCGCTCGCTACAAAAAGACCACGTATCGAATCCGGATCGCTGGCAAGAATGGGTGCAAACAACTTCTCATTAATCAACAACTGGCCGCTCTGATCCAGTTCGACACCTATCTTGACCAGATTGTTGCGGTCCGAAGGCAGGCCTGGCACGGTCTGCAGCATCGTCGAGGCCAGAGAAGTCTGCAAATTCCTGATGAGTGCTTCACCGGACAGAGGGCCGCTTGATTGTGTGGCTTCATCAAAAGTAAACTGTTCATTAATAAGACCCTGTACTTGATTATAACCATCAACAAAAGCCTGAACATTATCTCTTAATGCCTGCTGGTCCACATCGATGGTCATGTTGACGGTTACCGTAGGGTCAGCCTGTTTGAGACTCAACGTCACGCCTGAGAGCACATCGGATATGGAGTTGCTGCTGCGTGTGACTGTCAGTCCATCGATGGCGATCAGTGCATCCTTGGCCGTTAGTACCACCTGATGCTGATTTGCCTGTCCGGTAGCCCCCATCTGCAGAGCATTCAGCGTTCCTGCAGCATCGAGGTCTGCTCCACTCAATGTGAAACCTGTCGCGCCCGTCGCATCAGCAACCAGTGTAAGTCGATAGTCGTTACTAGCCACCTTGACCACCGATGCACTAACGCCTGTAGCCGTAGCACCGGTGTTGGCCTGATTGATACTGGCTGCAATCTCCTGCAGAGAATCACCGGCATTCACGGTGATGGTTGCGCCCTCAATCTGGAAGCTGCCAGCAAGACTCAGCGCAATGGTATCGCTGCTGGCTACGGTGCCTGTATTGTCCTTGACTGCCACGGATGATGCGAGACGCTGTGCCTGTGCCAGCTGCTGCACAACAATCGAGTGCTGGCCGGCTGAAACTGAATTACTACCGCTGACATCGAGCAACGTGCTGGCTGGAACTGCCGCTGAATTGCTGCTTAAACTCGCAGTGTAACCGAAAAAATCATTTTTACTGGCCAACCCTGTGGCCGTACTACGGAAGCTGGACAGTGCATCACGAATATTATTCAGTGCGTCCTGCTTAATCAGCTCATTATCCTGTTTACGCTGTGCCTGGGAAATTGCCAGTTTATGAAACGACAGCAACCCATCTACAGCTGCTGTCGTATCAAAACCCGCAACGCCTGTAACCAGACTGGAAATGGTATTTGCCATGACTAGGCCTGTGTATCGAGCAGCAGCCCGATCATTTCACGCATTGCGATACGATGTGCTATAAATTCCTTGGACGGAATCTCACGAACAACCTCTCCGCTGTCACTGTCAGTTACCTGAACATACAGCATTCCAAGTTTTTCTTCGTAACCGAAAGTAATGGACTCGTTGGAATGAGACATTTCAACATTTGCATCTGAGACCACCTTTTTCAGCTCCTCCTGGGAAACCTGTTTTTCGGCAACCTGCACATCCTTTTGCTGTGTACTCTGCTCAGCCGAGACGGGGACTCTAGTGGTTTGGCTCCCTGGCCGAACTCCTGCAGTACCCATATTCGGTGAAGAGAGAACAGGACTTGGTTGTATGTGTTCAATTGCAGCCATGACTTATCCTCCTTTACCTTATGATGGGTTTATCTCCCCCTCCTGAAGAGGGGGAGATATTTGCCAGAATCTTACCTGAACAGTGAAAGTACATTCTGTGCAGCCTGGTTAGCCTGCGCAAGCATTGAAGTACCAGCCTGTGTAAGTATCTGGTTCTTCGTGAAGTTGGCCATTTCAGCCGCCATATCAGCATCCCTGATTGTTGATACCGAAGCAGTTGCCTGCTCAATACCGGTTGCCAGGTTAGCTGCTACGAATCCAAGCTGGTTCTGTGTTGCACCAAGATCGGCACGTTGAGAGACCAGGTTGTTCAGTGCAGTAGTCAACTCTGCGGCATAAGCCGTAGCTCCTGCAGATGTGGTAAGATCGTTAGTGCCACCGATACCCAGACCAGAGGTAGTGTAGCTGTTGCTGAATGCCACTGAAACCTGATTGTCAGTGCCAGTGCCCGCTCCAACCTGGAAGGTTTGAGCTGCGCCCGCACCAGTTATCAGTGTACCGGTTGAGGCAATCGAACCAGTGCCAGAAGCGGTTGTTTTGGCTGCCAGAGTTCCGTTAAGAACAATATCAAAGCCACCCACTGAGATAGAAGTGGTAGCCTGACCCGTTGGTACTGCAGCAATGGTTACAGATGAAGTATTGGTACCATCGGTAACCCGAATCGAATCACCGGCGTTAAACGTAGTGCCGGTAGCCTGATCCACAAATGAAATGGTAAACGTGGTACTTGCCGCTGCACCATTTGCTGTGATGCTGGAAATACCGTTGGTGGTAGTATTATCAACAGTAGAGCCTGCTGTGATCGCAGCACCAGCTGAACCATTCAGAAGTTTTGTGCCGTTATACTCAGTACTGCCCGCAATCTTGTTGATGGCAGACTCGAGCTTGCTGCGTTCTGCATCCAGAGATGCCAGTTCGCCACCGTTATTGGCGGACTGTGCCTGCGTAGCCAGAGACTGCAGACGTGTTACCATGTTCTGAATCTCATTCACACCTGCATCAGCAGTTTTAACCATGGCCTGAGCCTGGGTCACGTTCAGTGCCGCTGCTTTCATACGGGTATTTTGAGCATCCAGTTTGGATGAAATAGCAAAACCTGCAGCATCATCAGCAGCCGAGTTAATACGGAAGCCGGAAGACAGACGCTCCAGTGACTGATTCATATTCATGCTATTGGTGTTAAGATTTTTCAGTGCGGTCATTGCCGCGTTATTGGTTTGGACGGATAGTGCCATTGTGTTCTCTCCTTAGTGTATGTTGCGTGATCGACTTCATGCCTTGTCACGTTGGGGATCATCCCCTGCAAGATCTGTTCCTCAGTCCTTGTAAATGTATGTATCGGATAAAAAAATCTACTCTTTAATTTTTTCTCGATTCATCCTTTTACCCGACCTGTTCCTCAGCCCTTGTAAGAGAATATATCGGGAAGAGTGAATAGACTCTTTAATTTTTTGCTCGATTTTCCTTATGGCCATCCTCTGCGTCCAGCCAATGCTGCCACATTTTCCGATACTCGCTCTCCAGCGCCCTGACCAGGGACACCGAATCACACAATTCAGACAAAAGCATATCACGCCTGAGTGTAGATCGAATCTCTCTCAGCTTGGATCTCTGTTCTGCCAATTTGCGAGCGATCTCCACATATGCGTCTTCATCGCAGGCAACCAGATCTGCAAGCCCCACACTACGCATCAGTGAGCTGCCCACACGCCCTGCATGAAGCCCACCTGCCAGCGTCACCACAGGAACCCCCATCCAGAGAGACTCGCAGGTCGTAGTTGTTCCATTATAAGGGAAGCTGTCCAGGGCAACATCCACCCTGTGGTAATAGCTCAAGTGCTCTTCCGGACTCTTTGCCCATGCAAAGGCCTCTATGCGCTCCGGTGAAATTCCCTGCTGCGAAAACAGGTCGAGAAAATGCTTGCGGATCACGTCATCAATAAATGAGAAATGTTTGACCATCAATCGGGAGTTCGGCACGGCATGCAACACACGCGACCATAATTTTATAACATCCGGGCCAATCTTAAGACGATGGTTAAATGACACGAAACGTATAAAACCCGCGCTGTCCGCTGGAAGCGCTGAAACCTCAGGTGCATACTCATATGGTGAGTATGCAATAAAACAACGAGGCAATCGGATCACGTTTTCACGATGAAACGCATCGCTAGCGGCCGGGTCAGCTATAGTATCGCTTATGCGATAGTCCATGGCCTGCATGCCCGTTGTTGCCGGATATCCCAGATATGTAACCTGAATCGGAGCAGGCTTACGGGCAAAAACCAGCAAGCGGTGATGACTTGTATGACCGGACAGGTCAACAAGGATATCAATTCCGTCTTCGCATATCAGTGCTGCCACGGAATCATCCGACAAACATCCTATCTCACGCCAGCAATCTGCAAGCGAACGGATAGTATCTGTTTTTTCATCAGGTTTAAGCAGGTTGGAATAACAGGTGATATGAAAGCGTTCCGCATCATGATGCCTTAAAATGCCTTCAATAAAAAACGCTACCGAATGGTGACAAAAGTCGGAAGAGACGTAACCGATTTTCAACACCTTATCCGGCGATCTGTCGTTGTGAAAGCTGCGCGGTTGAAGCAGAGCCCCGGCATGCTGACGATCCCATCGAAGATGCTCCTGCAACAGCCGCCCACCATTCTCAAGAACAGCATTGAGTTCCAGCAGCAGGTTGGAATGCGCTTGCATATATTCCGGATGCAGCTCGATCGCCTTGTAATAACAATCCAAAGCTTCCAATTGCAGCCCCTGATCACGCAGATCATTACCGAGATTGTTCCATGCCTGGTAAAAACCGGGCATCTGCCCTACACATTGACGGTGGCAACTCTCGGCCTCGGTAATTCTCCCTTGAGACCAAAGCACATTGCCCAAAGCAAACACAGCAGCCATATCATCGGGAGTATGCTGCAAAACCTGTCGGAAACAGCCCTCTGCCTCCGCATATCGCCCCTGATCAAGAATTGCCTGCCCCAGACCGAAGAGCGCCTGCACAGTGCCTCCCCCCATAGTCATGAGTGAGTGCAGCTCGCTTTCTGCCGATGAAGCATCGCCTATATGACGATACAGGTTAGCGCGGTTAAGACGCGCCGCATGGAACCGGGAATCGAGTTCGAGCACCTTGCCATAGAGTTCAATTGCCTTAGCGCTATCGCCCATATCCCGGTAGAGGTTTGCCAAATTATAGAGGGTGTCCGTATTTGCAGAATCAAGCGTGGCGGCCTTCTGATAGCTATCACACGCTTGCTGCAACTGCCCGAGTTGACGGTAGATGCTACCCTGAGTATTCAAAAAGCTGACTTCTCCAGGCAATAACACCACAGCTTTCGCAACACGTTCAAGCGCGACTTCCAACCGGCCCATCTGCATGGCATTAGCCGCAGCAAGATGCCACCCATAAGCATGCTCAGGCTCAGCTTCCAAAAAACGACGGCTGGATTGCTCCACCTCTTCATACTGCCTGTTATTATAAAGTTCTATCAACTGACTGAGTGAAATCTTCATCAACGCTCCAATAAACCTTCAAGCCCGAAGGTGGCTGACTCATAAACGGTACAGATAATCAGCACCTCCTTCTGTCGTGCGCCCTCTGCCATACGCCATAATCTAAAATACCGGTAAGCAGGTTACATGCCGTTACCGGATCAGGCTGAGAAGCTGATGGATCTGTGCCTCCTGATCAGGCTGGTCTCATACTTGCTTATTCATAGCGCAGAAAAATTGTCATGGGCAGACATGCTGTACTGAGCAGTGTTGCCACAACAGTTTGAATCCTTGTCCAATCATTATTAATGAGATGGCAGGGTATTCAGTCAGGGATGGTTATGCAGAGTCATACAAAATCACAGAACAGATTGGCCAAACAACTCGGCAAGCTCATCAAAAATGGAGAAACGCTGAAGGCATACGAACGTCTGGACCAGTACGATGGTGAAATATCCAGCCTTGAGCTGCTGCTGGAAGCGGGTAAATGCCACTATTTTCAGGGGCAATATGAAGCTGCCATTGGCTACCTGAAACATGCCTATCGTATGGGGCCCCGCAACATTGAGATCAGGCAGATGCTCTGGTCTTCTTACCGTGACAGCAGAAAATACGATGAAATGCTCGCACTGACGGAAGAGATCAGCAGAAACATCCTCTCACCCAATGAACGACTCATGGTTTTTCGCTCATACCTTGGTGTTTGCGACTGGCATAAAGCACGGCAATACCAGAAGCAGATTATCCAGTCGGGCATCGAAGGCAAAATTCTGTCCGACATGCTGCCTGCCCTGCTTATTGAAACTTGTGCTTTGACTGATATCGACCAGACTTCTGTTCTCAAACTTCACCGTAAATTTGGTGACGCTGTCGTTAAAACAAGAATGCATAATAAACCCGCAGCTTACCCCGCCAAGCAAAATCTTGGTGGCCGCCTGAAAGTTGCTTACATCTCGGCTGACTTCAACTTCCATCCTGTTGGCTGTTTTATCAACCAGATCATTTCCACTCATCTTCGGGATAAATTTGAGGTCTACTGTTATGCGCACCTTGCCAGAGAAGATATGGTTACCGAGCACATCAGAAGCAATGTCGATCACTTTATCGATGTTACAAAACTGTCTGATGCCGAACTGGCAGTACGTATCCATGCCGACGGCATTCACGTTGCAATCGATCTGGGCGGGCTCACCACAAATACCCGGGTTGCTGCACTGGCACACTGCCCCGCCCCCGTTCAGATCACCTATCTCGGTTATCCCAATACGACAGGTATCAGTACGATAGATTACCGTATTACAGATCATTATGCCGATGAGAACAGTGACGATTATTATGTTGAGAAGCTGATTCGCATGCCTCAAAGCTTTATCTGCTACGGCTTTGATACTTCAGGGTTCAGTTCAAAGACAACCCCCGCAACGACGAAGGGTTATATAACCTTTGGCTCGTTTAACCATGTCAGGAAATTAAATCCGGAGGTCATACAGACCTGGTGTGAAATACTTCATCGCGTTGAAGGCTCCCGACTGATTCTCAAAGCAAAAGACTTCGCTAGCGAAATGATCAGGAATAATGTCATGCGAGAGTTTGAAGCGCATGGCATCTCTGAAGATCGCCTTCAAATACAGGGTTTCACCGAACGATATGAAGATAACTTCAAGATGTATAATGACGTGGATATCGCGCTCGATACGTTTCCCTACAATGGTACCACGACTACCTGCGATGCCCTGTCCACAGGTGTACCCGTCCTGACACTGGTAGGTCAAAGTCATGCTCAGCGCGTTTCATACTCCATCCTGAAAAATATCGGATATGAAGGCAGCATCGCTTTCAGCAAAGATGAGTATATTGAAAAAGCGGTTGAATTGAGTCAAAACCCGGCGGGGTTGTCGATTATACGATTTTGTCTGATCACGCTGTTCAAGCACTCCATATTGCGCAATCCGCAGCTTTTCACAAAACAATTAGAAGCACTTATTTGTGACGCCTGGGTCGACAAAACAGGTCTGCCACTGCCGCTGGCGCTGCGAGAAGATGCAGCCGAAACAGAAAACAGTGAAACAAGCGCAGCCCGAAAGCTGCATATCGGTGGCAGGGAGGTTAAGCCCGAATGGGAAATCTTTGATGCAATTCCTTCCGATATCGTTAATCACATCGGCAATGCCAATGATCTGTCAAGATTTGAGGACCATACCTTCGAGGCGCTTTATTCATCCCATGTGTTGGAACACTTCAGCTATCAGGAAGAGTTGTCTCAAGTCTTGGCTGAGTGGAATAGGGTTCTCAAACCCGGCGGCTGCATCTATGCCAGCGTCCCTGATCTCGATGTACTGTGTGAACTGTTTCTAAATAAAGAATTAGCGCCTCAGGATCGTTATATGGTCATGCGCATGATGTTCGGAGGTCAGGTCGATGCCTATGACTTCCACAAGGTGGGATACAACGCAGAGATTCTGGCCAGTTTCCTTGCACAGGCAGGCTTTGAGAACATTCGCATGGTATCGAGCTTTGGCCTGTTCAATGACACGAGTAATATGGAGTTTGCAGGTAAACGCATCAGCCTGAATCTTGTCGCTGAAAAAAAACTACCCGGTGAAGAGTCGGGGGAATCAGAACTATGAGGTGGCTGAGCATTCCGAACCTGCCGCAAAAGCAGACAATATGTACGATGAAATACAGCACATGAAAGCAGATCTGCTACAACAGGCGATTGAGCATCATCAGGCGGGGGCACTTCAGCAGGCAGCGGATATCTATCAGCGTATGCTTGCCACCGATCCGAAGCATGCCGATGCAAACCACTTGCTCGGTCTGATTGCGCATCAATGCGGCAATCAGGAGGCTGCTCTGCAGCTGATTCTACACGCGATTGAAAGCAATCCATCGCATCATATCTATTTCTGTAATCTGGGCATTGTCAGAATGGCGCTGGAGCAGTGGGATGATGCCATAACAGCATTTCAAACTGCAATCCGACTGAACCTTGGCGATTTAAAAGCTCACATCAATCTGGGCATTGCACTGGAGCGGACAGGCCGGAACAATGAAGCGCTTGCTGCCTATCAGAAGGCGTTATCTATCGCCCCCAATGACACTGAAATCCTCAACAAACTGGGCAATGCATACGCTCAACTAAAGAGGATGGAGGAAGCCACCACAAGCTTCCAGAAAGCGCTGCAATTGAATCCTGCCAGTGTCGCAACACTGAATAGCCTTGGCATCATGCATAGGGACATTGGCCAACTGGATCAATCCATATCCTATTACCACCGCGCACTGAAGATTGCTCCGGAACGATTTGAAATCCTCTGCAATCTCGCAATAGCATTGCAGGATACAGGTCGCCTGCAAGAGGCAGAATCAGCCTGCCAGAAGGCCCTGTCATACAACACATCATATACGGCGGCCTATAAACAGTTAACCGATGCGCTTCATTTTCAGCAACGCAGCTCGGATTGGGATGCCGTACTGGACTCCGCTTTGACAAAAGCCGATTTATCGACGGATTCCCGTAATCAGATGCTGATCTCAAAGGCGATCATTGCCTGGATGGATGGCAATGTGGATGCATGCGGCCAAATCCTGAGTATGGCAGCCCCCCTGTTAAGCCAAACAATCACTGATAAGGTGACATACAGTGCAATGGGCTATTACAAATTCCTGAAAGCCTTGGTGGCATTCAGAAACGAGCATCCCTCCTTGTATACCGTATCCGGAAAATCGCATATCCACATGATTGGGGATAGCCATAGCCTGTCCTACACAGGCACTGTTCTTGAACTCGATGCCAACACATATCAAGTTGTTTCCCACTTGATCATGGGCTGCAAAGCATGGCATTTGAGTCAACATGGGCCAAACAGATATAAAGCAGCATTTGATTGTGTGCTGCAAAAGCTGTCGCATGGCGATACAGCCATCATATCGATGGGGGAAATTGACTGCCGCAGCAACGAAGGTATTTTCCCTGCCCATAAGAAACATGATACAGATCTGGCAAACGCTATTGAATCACTGGTAGGCAACTTTGTTCACTTTATCTTGCATGAAAGCAGGAAGAAGCAGCTCAACATTATCTTTTACGGAGTACCCGCCCCATCCTGTTCGCTGGAGCACTTCTGCGAAAGTGACAGGCTGGCCTATTTAACAACAGTTGAATTATTCAACACCAGTCTGGCCAAAGCAGCCGCATCCTCACAATGCAGATTCATTGATGTCTACGGGCATACAGTCGCAACGGGAGGGGTTTCGAATGGCATACATCATATTGACCCCTTTCACCTTGCTCCGGACTTTCTTGCCCATGCCTGCAAGCATCTCGATGCGACAGGGTTGAATCACATATCTGGCAGGACACATGGCGTACGTGTGCAGGAGCCATAAGCATGAATGACAGCTCACTTGAGCAAGCCATAGCCTTTCATCAACAGGGGGCACTACAACAGGCCTCAGATATCTATTCACAAATCCTTCAGGATGATCCGGATCATGCTGATGCCAACCACCTGATGGGCCTGCTGGCCCATCAGTCCGGCAATCATGAACTTGCAGCTCAACTGCTCTTAAAAGCTATCCACAGCAGCCCCACCATACACCCACTGTATTTCGATAATCTTGCAACGATTTGTATATCCATGGGCAAATTAGAGGATGCCGCCAATTGTTATCAGGAGATCATTCGAAGCCAGCCTGATCAGGCTGATGCATACCGCAAGCTTGGCAATACCCGGCTGCAACAAGGGAATTTATCGGCTGCAGTTATCGCATTCCGGCAGGCCGTCCGGATCATGCCAAATGATGCGAGTGTCCATAACAGTCTTGGCGTGGCATGGCTGAAACAGGGACAGCTTCTTGAAGCTGAAAAATCACTACGTGAGGCCATACTTGTCGATGCCGATTACCATGAAGCTTACGGTAATCTTGCCATAGCATTAAAAGAGCAGAGCAGGCTGGAGGACGCTGAAGCCATACTGAAACACAGCCTGCATATGAGTCCTCAGAATGCCAGTAACTGCTATAACCTTGCTAACATATTATCCATACAGGGAAAAATACAGGAGGCCCAGGCCGCCTACTGCAAGACCCTGAGCATCAAACCGGATTATACGGAAGCCTTTCGTTGTCTGTCTCGCCTGAAAAAGTACGCCTGCCTCGATGATGAAACGAAAAAATTTACAGCATTGTATCAAAACCCGGATCTGCTTAAGGATAAAAAAATGCACCTGGGTTTTGCTTTAGGAAAAATCCATGAGGATATTGGCCAGTATGATGCGGCATTTGCATACCTGAGCGAAGCAAATACTCTTTTCAGATCCTCCTACAACTACACACTAAAAGAGGATCGGGCTTTCTTCGAGTTGCTTATGAGCATCTTTGATCAACACTATATGAGACAATATGCTGATTCAGGCAACAGTGATGCAACACCCATATTTATCGTAGGCATGCCGAGATCCGGCACAAGCCTGGTGGAGCAGATTCTTGCCAGTCATGCTCAGGTTTATGGTGCGGGCGAGCTTGAATACCTGAAACAGATAGTCTGGCAATCCTGCGAAGGAGACGCCGCCAGTGGTTTTAACTTTCTGGAAAACATTAAAAAATTAAATGCGCATGAGCTAAAAAAAATGGGTGATGCATACATCTCAAAAATGCGATCTCACTCAGCAAATAGCCGGTTTATTAGCGATAAAATGCCCCACAATTTTTTCTATCTGGGCGTCATCAAAACCATTCTTCCGCAGGCAAAGATCATCCATTGTCAACGTGACCCTTTGGATAACTGTTTCTCTATCTACAAAAACTATTTTAGCAGTTCACAACGATATGCCTATGATCTGTCAGAGCTTGGGGAATATTATGCCTGCTATCAAACCCTGATGGATCACTGGCATCAGGTACTTCCGGAGAACAGTATTTATGACGTCCAATATGAGAAAATCGTAGAAAATCCTCAAGAGCAGATCAAAGACCTGTTGCAACATTGTGAACTGGCGTGGGATGAAAAGTGTCTATCGTTCCACAACACGGAGAGAGCGGTAAAAACTGCCAGTATTGCACAGGTTCGACAGCCCATGCACCAACAATCAGTTAAACTATGGAAACATTATGAACAACATTTGCATCCCTTATTGGAGTCGTTAAACAAACACTGATTCATTCAGCCTTTCCGTGCAGACTATGGATGATCAGGCATGTGAAATCTTGATTGGTAGACAAAGGAAAAAGCACGCATTTTCCTTTGCGAGCTGATTATTTGATTATTGTCAGAGTGGTGCACATCAGCACCTCCCTAGCATTAACCCAAGGTTTGCTAAGGGTTAATCGCCTGTAGCCATGGCTGCACGGACATGCTGATTTTTTTCAAAGCGCCTCTGACTACTCAAAAAGCCCGGCCTGTGATTTTTTTCCGACAACCCGATTAAAGTCGAGCTATCTTCCGGCGATAAATATAATCAAGTGAACATAACGGTGGTACATGGACTCCTCCGCAGCTAAAACAGGACTCTTGGCATGATGTCATACGAGGCCTGAGTTAACAGGAGAATTCCATGATTATTTTACCTACCACTACGCCTGTTGCAGCCATTGATTTCAGCAATCTTAATCAGTCGCAGCAAAATCAGACCAATCAAGCCGAGCAATCAAAACGAGCCACCGACACCGTTATGGTCTCATCCGAGGCCAGGCAAATGGCTGGCACCGAGTTGAACTCCAAGCCATCAAGCTACAGTGCAGCGATTGTGCCACAGCAGGTTGAGTCCACCAACGCTCCGGCGGCACCACAGCAGGTGGCACCAAGCACTCCACCTGTTTCAGCACAGCAGGCTGCCGACAATGAAGTAACCGAAAAAGTGGCTGACAGTGAAGTGGTTGAGCAACAGAGGCCTACCAACGCCATGACAGGGAAACTGGAATCGACAAAAATCGACGTAGTCGCCTGATTATATGCTCAACGGGGCATTCGTTATCAAGATCTCCCCCCCTACAGGATTTTGCTGACTATGCCTCCCCCGAGCAGTTCATCTCCAGCATAAAAAGCAGCCACCTGACCGGGTGCGGTCGGTTTCTGTCTCTCATCAAAGAGCAGGCGCATGCATTCACTCTCGAATTGCAACGAGCATGCAGCAGGCTGCATCTGATAGCGCACCTTGGCAGTCACCTTCTCTCCAGACTCAGGCTGACGAATCCAGCTGATTTCACCAACCTCTACGGCTGAAATGAGTGCATCCTCGGGATGCGCAACTACCACTTTTGCTGTCGTACCATCGAGCCCCACCACATGCCATGGCCCGTCGGGAAGCCCAAGTCCTTTACGTTGTCCCAGTGTAAAGTGTGCAATACCCTCATGGCGCCCCAGATAATTGCCTTCGAGATCAACAATATTGCCCGGTTTAAAACCGGCGGATGCGCCTTCACGTTTAAGAAATGCAATACGATCACCTGCCGGAATAAAGCAGATATCCTGACTTTCATGTTTTTCTGCCGTCGCCAGATTGAAATGGCGTGCCAACTTGCGGGTGTCATCTTTTTCCAGAGCACCTACCGGAAACAGAATGCGTTCGGACTGGGCCCTGTTGGTCGTGGCCAGAAAATAACTCTGATCCTTTTTATTATCGTTGCCTTTATAGATATGAATGCCGTCAGGCCCGTCCCTGCGCTGCACATAATGGCCGGTAGCCACATATCTTGCTTCCAGCTGATCAGCCACGTCCAGCAAAGCGCCGAACTTCACAAAACGATTGCAGCGCTCACACGGATTCGGTGTGCGGCCTGTCTCATAATCATTAATAAACGGATCAATCACATCGCGGCGGAACTCTTCGCGCATGTCCATAGCATAAAATGGAATCCCGATCATATCGGCTACACGTCTGGCATCGTAGGAATCTTCCAGCGAGCAGCAGGAGCCATGACGGTTCACATCATCACGTGAGTAGTCCCAGACATTGAGGAATACCC
Source organism: Mariprofundus sp. (assembly GCA_021772835.1). Lineage (GTDB taxonomy): Bacteria > Pseudomonadota > Zetaproteobacteria > Mariprofundales > Mariprofundaceae > Mariprofundus. The sequence goes on along the minus strand of JAJFLE010000068.1, from coordinate 48,281 downwards.
CGACCACATCCAGCCCGGCCTCCTTGAGCAATACGGCCATTACCGATGAGTCCACACCACCGCTCATCGCAGCAATCACACGCACGCCTTTCAGGTGTGTCAGCCCATCAATAATTTCAGATACAAGTTCTTCCGCGCTTCTGCTCATGGCCGAAACATAACAGTCTGCCATCGTTTGTTCCTCCACATATTATATGGGGGCAAGATGGATCAGAAACAGCGACGAGCACCTTCAGCCAACAAGGCTGCCAGAGCAACCGCATTGCTCGGATGTTTGATGCTGTCGGTACTCCAGATATCATCGATGGCCAATTGGCGAATGTCTGCTTCGGCATCTCCGGCAAACAGCGCATGCGAGAAGAGAAACAGACCTTTCATGACCTGCTCCTTGGTGATGCGGGATTTGAATCGGGGCATCGTGGCCTCCCCCAATGCCCATGACCTCAATTCCCTTTAGTCACCTTCCCCTCGAGAGCTTTTCAAGAGCAGCCGCCATTGGCCCTTCCGTGGAAAAAACATAGGAACCCTTCGCTGGTAGTCGCGGTACTCTTCGCCGAACTGCTCAACTACTCGCTTTTCCTCACTGCGCGCCAACAGGCCGTAGGCCAGCACGATAATGGGAAACAACCCCACCGAGAACAGCGTCGGCCAATGCACAACCCCTTCGCCAAAGAGCCCGATAAATAACCCCATATACTGTGGATGCCTCATCAAGCCGTACAATCCTGTTGTTTCGAGTCGATTCTGCAAACCTGAGAAAAACCTGAGGGTCAGGTCTTGAAAGTTGAATTTGATGAAATAGAATGTCTGCATGGCTCGCCCCTTACGGATTGAATTTGATGGTGCTGTATACCATGTGACATCTCGCGGAGATGGACGTGAAGATATTTACCTGTCTGATGATGACCGCGTTATGTTTCTCGATGTTCTGGCCCATGTAGTTGAACGATTTTCCTGGATGTGTCATGCATGGTGCTTAATGAGCAATCATTACCATTTGATGATTGAAACCCCCAGGGGGAACCTGAGTCAGGGGATGCGCCAGCTCAATGGCGTATATACACAGCGATTTAATCGTGCACACAATCGGGTTGGGCATGTGTTTCAGGGCAGGTTCAAAGCAATCCTTATCGAAAAAGATAGCCACCTGCTGGAGCTTTGCCGTTACATTGTTCGGAATCCTGTCGCGGCTGGCATGGTGAAAGAAGCGGGTGATTGGCAATGGAGCAGTTATCAAATGACTGCGGGCATAACCCACAAAGCCAGCTTTACCACTATTGACTGGGTACTTGAACAATTTGGCGACAGTCAACAACGCTATAGAGATTATGTTTCACAGGCTCAATTAACGGATGCTCCACTGGCAAGCTCCAAAGGATCGCATGTATTGGGAACTGAGGCATTCCGGATGCAAGCACAAAGGCATGTCGGCAGTAATTCCCATGAGACGCCTCGCATTGAAAGACAATTGATCCGCCGAAACCTGAAAGAACTGGATTCAGGCAGGGATTCACGAGGTGAGTGGATGACAGATGCTTACAGACACCATGGATACACCATGCGAGAAATTGCCGAATATGCAAATGTACACTACTCTCTCGTCAGCAAAATTATTAAAGCGTGGGAGGGTCGATGATTCAACATTCAAGACCTGACCCCAATGTTCCTGACCCCAATGTTCCCGTGGATATTTTTCCCTGTATCAACACTGTTAAGTCCAAAGGTTAAATTTTTAATGAAATTTGAACTAACAGAACTAGGGAAACAATTCTCAGACTCAGAGTTAATAGGTGATTTGAAACGGGTCGCATCATTAATTAATAAGAGTTTAGTTACCTTAAGAGAGTATCAGCAGTACGGTAATTATTCATACCAGACTCAGAAGAAACGCTTTAGCTCTTGGAAGAAAGCTTTGGAAGCAGCCAATCTTGATAAATCAAAACGACCTTGGGGTGGTGATTTATCCGAAACCGGAATTCCAGAAAAGCAACTAATAAAGGACATGCAGAAAGTAGCTAAAAAATTAGACAAGAAAACAATCACAACAGCTGAGTACGAAATGCATGGAAAATTCGGCATATCTACAATTTCCAAAAGATTTGGTGGCTGGAACAAGGCCAAGATGTCGGCTGGCCTGAAAATAGGAAGGCTTTACAACTCATCTGAAGAAGACTATTTTGAGAACATTTTATGCGTTTGGCAAACTTTAGGGCGACAGCCTAAATATCGAGAAATGGAGGCTCCATTATCAAGGCTCCACATTAGTTCCTACGAACGGAAGTTTGGAACATGGAGGTCTGCACTTGAGAGCTTTATCGATTACGTCAGCACGAGAAGCGATGAAGTACAACCCAAGTCAGATGTTGAGAAAGAGAGCACGAGGGATACAGTAATTTCAGCTGCTCCGAAAAAGAAGAAGCCGAGGAAAAGAACAAATAGAATAGCCAATCTTAGACAACGTTTTCGAGTGATGAAGCGAGACGGTTTTAAGTGCTTATTGTGTGGTGCATCTCCAGCAAAGAATCCAAACTGTGAGCTTCATATTGACCATATAGTGCCTTGGAGTCATGGCGGAGAAACAATTGAGGAAAATCTTCGAACGCTATGCTCGAACTGTAATTTGGGGCGCTCTAATAAAGAATAAGAAGCAAAAGGGGTCGAAGCAAAAGGGGTCGGGGCTTGATTCGCGGATTTTCAGTTTTATGGCTTTGCTTGCTGTTGAAATAAAGTGACAGTTTATTTATTTCTGTAACTGAACATCCATCAAGCCTCGCAGATTACCGTCCGGCATCGGTTTGAAGCCGGTGATGCGGGGGCCGGAGACGGCTATCACCGGATCGAACCAGAGCGGGATATAGACCATGTCATCATGCATCCGCTGCTGCACCCTGGCATAGATCTGCTTACGCTCGACTTGTGTGTCTGCCGCTGCCGCCAAATCCAGCCATTGATCCACTTCAGGATTCTCATAACGGCCACGGTTGGCCCCTTTCGGCGGCCACATCTCCGAATGCAGAATCCAGCGATAGATATCCGGATCGGTAATGCCTACCCAGGCCAGCGAAAAGACCTGGAAATCGCCACGTTTGATACGGGCATAAAAACCGCCCCACTCCAGCGACTCAATTGATACATTCACACCAACATCTTCCCACATGGCTGCTATGGCCGTCGCCAGACGCAAACGCGTCGGGTCGGTGCTGGTGCGGTAGTTGATGGTAAAACGAACGCCATCTTCGCCGCGTTTGTAACCGGCTTCATCCAGCAGTTTCTCAGCCTGGACTTTATCAAAAGCCGTCACAGACAGTTTTGTTGAAGCCCAGTGCGTGGTTGTCAGTACGGTCTCAGCCAAAACAGGCAGATCGGCGAATAACGCCCGTACCAGCTTGGGCCGATCCAGGGCTAGCGCCAATGCACGGCGGATGCGGATGTCCTTGAGTTTTTCATCCTGCATGTTCAGACCGATATAGGAAAAAGTTGTTGAAGGAGAGGTTTGAACAGTCAGCTCTTTCTGCTCTTTGATATAGGGAAGCAAATGAGGAGGCAGATCATTCTGAACAAAATCAAGCTCTCCACGGGTTAATTTCAGAATGCGTGTAACAGGGTCCTTCACTCCGGAAAAACGGATACTGTTTACGCTTGCCTGCGGATTCACCCGCTGCAAGATGAGCTGGCTTTCTGTCCAAACCTGGAGTTTATATGCACCACAGCCAACCGTAGTTCGCGCCTGATGCGGCGCATTTGCTAACGCTTGCGGCAGTATGCCCAGATTCAGTCGAGTCAGTAGCGAGGCATCCTGTTTCTTCAGACGAATCACAACCACTGCATCCCCTTCTGCGGATAACGAATCGATAGCTGCAAAGCTCGCCTTCAAAGGACTGGTCAGTTTCGGATCAAGCACGGCATTCAGTGTCGCTACGACATCCGCTGCCGTGAGTCTGGAGCCATCCGAGAAGCTCACCCCGGACTTCAGGTGGAAACGCCATAATAGCGGCTCGGGATTCTCCCAACGCTCAGCCAGATCGCCCTGCACCTGAAACTGATCATCGAGCTGCAGCAGACCACGATGCACAAAATCCTGTACGCGCACGGATGCCGCATCGGTGGCAAAACGCGGATCCATGGTGATCGGCATCTGCGCCAGCCCCACACGCAATACATCTCGATCTGATTCGCTGGCCTGACACGACATCAAAGAGAGGCAGCCCAGCACAACCAGCAATAATCTCAAGATTTCACCCACAAACTCATCGCCTCAACATGCCCCGCATATGGAAACAGATCAAGAACGCGCAGGGCTTTCAATCGGTAACCCTGCTGTTTCAGTAAAACCCCATCCCTGGCTCCGGCAGCCGGATCGCAGGAAACCATGATGATTTTTTTCGGTAGCAGTCGTGAAATCTGATTGCAGATGCGTTTTGCGCCCCGCCGTGGCGGATCAAGAATCAGCAGATCCGCCCCTATATATGGCTCCAAGACAAATGACTCAAACAGATTGTTTACTTCAAACTGAGCATCAAGTTTCAGTGCTTTGGCATTGGCCGATGCGGCGCGAACACTGGTGGCATTAAGTTCTGTGCCAAAAACAGCCGCGCCTGTTGCAGCAGCCAAAGGCAACGAGAGATTGCCAATGCCACAGAACAGATCAGCGATTCTTTTTACCGGGCCAGCCCACTCTTGAATCTGGCAAATCAACATCTGATTGCCTTCGTGTTGCCCTTGCACAAAGTCATCAGGCCCGACGCTCAGCTCAATGGACGATTGTCTTGCCGGAAGCAGATCATGGAAAGGCTTCACCGGTTTTTTCAACGGGCGGGTGATGTGGTTCTCATCTCGCCACCACCATTGCAACGACAGGCCGTACAGTTCATCCAAATCGACAACCGGCTTGGCATTGCACTCGAACACGATATGAATCCCGTCATGGAGCTGCAGCGCCTGCACACTAACCACAGCCTCAAGTGAAACCACTGACTCAATCAGCTCTCTCACAGCATTAAGTTCAGGTGTTACTACCATGCAATTTGCATGGCGAACAGGCTGGTGCGTGGCCTGTGCATAAAAGCCGAGGAAATGACCCTGATCATCACAACCGACAAACCAACGTACACGCCTGCGATAGATCTCATGTTCGGGTTTGATAGTTATGAAATCCGTATCTGTTTCGATTACCGTCTTGAAAGCATGCGATACCCAGTCTGATTTCACCTGCGCCTGATACTCAAGCGAAACAGATTGCATGGCACAACCGCCGCAGTTGCCTGCTACAGGACATGGTGGATTAATCCGGTCAACCGATGCTTCTACCACTCTGGATATTTCACCGCGAAAGACACCACGCCGTTTGTCCGTGACATGAATTTCAAGCAGATCGCCCGGCACCGCGTTTCTGACCAGTATCGTTTCACCCTGCGCCCGCACGGACACTTCTCCGCCGGGAATAATGACTTCTGCCCTGGCCTGAAGGGTATCGCCAACAGTAATCATAGAGACAAATGATCCAGATGATCGAATTGCTTCAGATAAGCAGGCCGCTCGCTCTGAAGGCCTTTAGACTGCACCAGCATTTTGAATACCTCTCCCATACCGAATGGCATGAGTACCCGCTTGGCATGCGCCATCAGATGCAAACTCACTGCATCCTGCTGGGCCGCCAGTGATTGAACGAAGGACTGTACCGATGGCGATTGCGCCAGCCATGCTCCCTGTGACATCCAGCAGTGTGGTGTTAATCCGGCAGCCACTCCGGCCTTAGCCAGAGCCGTAAAGTCAACATGGGCAGTGATATCCCGACTGCCGGGTTCGTTTAAAACATCTTCGACAGCCTGCTGGCCAATATGGGCAAGCAGTGTACCTTCCACTCTTGCCTGTCGATAATATTCCTGCTGTGAGTAACCGTAATCTACGGTAAATACGAAACCGGATTTTACGATATCCGACAGCTTCTCTTGCCAGCCATTCAGGCCCGGATTCCACTCGCTGATATACTGATCAGGCCATGCATCAACCAGCGTGCCTGCAATATCCGGCATCTCGCTGATTGGCTCTTCGCTATCTTGCCAGCAGAAACCGTTTTCATCCAGCCCAACGCCGTGTTCAAAGAAGAGACCGTTTTTACGATGGAAGCAGGACACTGGAAATGCATCGGGAAGCTCATTACTGTAAACAATGATATTTTTGCATGCTTCGATTTCATCAAGGCTGGGGCATATATCAACATTCAAAGCCCGTTCAGCAAACAACACACGTTGACGAAGCTGTAACTGCTCACTGCGCTCGACCGATATCACCGATGTTGGAGGTGCCATGGAAAACTGAGCCAGAATCTCCAGCACCGATGCAAGAAGTTTGCCCGATCCCGTGCCCTGCTCAAGCAATGTCCAGCTTTGTGGTTCTCCCAGCTGCTGCCAGCCCCAGTAGATCAGATCGGCATAACCTAATGACAACCATGGACCCAATTCGGGCGCTGTAATGAAATCACCCTGTTCACCAAAAATGGTTTTTGACTCGTAATACCCCAGCTCCGGTTCATAAAGAGCGGCCTGCATAAAGTGCTCAAAAGGCAGAAAACCACCCGCCTTGATAATGTGGTTGCGAAGGATCTGATTCAGTTGCTCATGTTTTGACATGGTTGACGCTTATACCCCCCAGGACTAACGTATCGTGCATTCCACAAAGGTATGAGGAAAACAGATGTCTTCAGATTTAATTATTCATGTCAGCGACGAAAGCTTTGATGCTGATGTCTTGAAAGCTTCCGGCCCTGTTGTTGTTGATTTTTGGGCACCATGGTGCGGCCCATGCAAACAAATCGCGCCGATTCTGGACGAAGTGGCTAATGAGAAGCAAGGAACAGTCACTATCGCCAAAATCAACATCGATGACAACCCGAACACACCAGGTAAATACGGTGTGCGCGGTATCCCTACCCTGATGCTGTTCCGCGACGGAAATGTACAGGGAACCAAGGTTGGCGCAGTTAACAAAGCCAAGCTTACCGAGTTTATCGACGAACACCTGGACTAACTATCAGGATAATCTTATCGAAAGGCAGGGGTTTCATCCCCTGCCTTTTTTCAAAAATAAAACGAAAAGAATGTTTCTCATCATCTACTCGCCTATATCTTCATTCCATAACTCAGGATTATTCCCGATAAACGTCTGCATGAGTTGATGGCACTGCCGATCATCAACAACAATCAATTCAACACCTCGGGAGCGCAGATGATCTTCCGGGCCACAAAATGTACGGTTTTCTCCAACAATCACCTTGGGTATCCCATACAGAAGTACCGCGCCACTGCACATATCACAGGGCGACAAGGTCGAGTATAACGTTGCCCGACGATAATCCGCAGCTTTAATCCGACCCGCATTTTCCAGGCAATCCATTTCTGCATGCAACACTGCACTTGCTTGCTGAACGCGCCGGTTGTGACCGTACCCGACGATTTGGCCATCAATGACAAGTACAGAACCGATTGGAATCCCGCCTTCGGATAGACCTTGTTTTGCCTGCTCGATTGCAGCCGCTAAAAACTCATCCATATGTTATCCTTTCATACGTTTTCAGAAAAAGAGAATCAATCAGCAAACCTCTACATGGCTCTCTATGATTATCTAAAGATAATCCAAACCTTACGAATTAGAAATGGCTGCTGGTTAGAGTAATGAACACTGTTGCGTAAGTTTCCAAATTATCTGAGCCTGAGCGCATGAATGCCCCTCTACACATCGTGCTTGTTGAACCCGAGATTCCTCCCAATACAGGGAACATTGCACGCTTGTGCGGGTGTACCGGTTGCACCCTTCATTTGGTGCACCCACTCGGCTTTGATGTGGATGAAAAAGCAGTGCGGCGGGCAGGTCTGGATTACTGGCAACACCTGGATATTCATCACCATCAGAACTGGCAGGAGGCACGCCATTTTATCGGGGAAGATCGCAACTGGTACGGACTCAGTTCAAAGGTCAAAACAAGCTTCTGGGATGTGCAATATAAACCCGGAGACGTGCTGGTTTTCGGCCCTGAAACCAGAGGCCTGAGCACAGCCATTTTAGATGACATAAGTCCGGTCACCATACCGATGCGGGACGATGCAGTGGTGAGATCACTGAATCTATCCAATGCATGTTCGATTGCTGTGTTCGAAGCACTCAGACAGTTGAAAGCACAGGACTTATAAAGAATTATCCACTGCTAATGTATGCTCATGAAATTCTTTTAACACTTAGCCGAACAGAGTAAATGAAACTTTAATAAAATCTCATAAATCATTATTTCATATAGATAATAATATATGCCTAAATTTTAGACGTAAAGCCTTCACCAATGCCACCGTCTGTTTTTTAAAGGAACCACCAGTTTTTATCCACCGAGTTATCCACAGCTTCTGTGGATAGGTGCTGTAAGCCCTTTGATCGCAAGGGATACAGAGATTTTAAGCTGTAAATGGAATTATTCCGTCTGCTTTTTGACAGCAGACTATGGCCCTGAACTAAAATCTTTTATGCTGCAAAACAGGCATGGACGCCCTGACTTGATTGAGCTTTTCCAGGGACAAGTCGGCCACAATAAAACCCGGACCATCCGCAAGCTCATTCATCACCTCTCCCCAGGGGTTAATGATCATACTGTGACCCCAGGTTTGCCTGCCATCGGGATGTCTGCCTGACTGTGCTGATGCCAGCACATAACATTGATTTTCTATCGCCCTGGCCCTTAGAAGGGTCTGCCAATGCGCACGCCCGGTAGTAGCCGTGAATGCCGCCACATTACACAACACCTGGCAGCCATCCTCGGCATAAAAGCGATACAGTTCAGGAAAGCGTAAATCGTAACAGATGCTCAAAGCAATCTTGAAACCGCCGATTGAAACAGATGCTGGATTGTTACCTGCTTCAACCAAAGCAGACTCGTGATACGACTCACCCTGATAATCCATATCGAACAGATGAATCTTGTCGTAGATCGTCAGAAGGTGACCCCGAGCATTAAATGCAGGGCATGCATTGCGCACCTTTTCCCCCTCCGCTTTCAACAGCAGTGAGCCACCAATAATCGACATACCATGTTTTACAGCCTGTTCGGCAAGAAATCTTAATATGGATGAATCGTTCTGATCTTCGGCAGAATCTTGTTTTTGTTTCTCAGTGCCGCCCATAAAGGCAAAGTTCTCCGGCAGCAGTGCCAACTCAACTCCTTCTTGCGCAGCCTGCCCTATAAGCTGATCAACCAGTCCGAGATTTCGCTCTATATCCCTGACAGAGCTAAGTTGGATACAAGCAACGCGCATGTTCAGGCCTGGACTTTATGCACAGCGCCACCCAGCTGTAAATCGACCGGTTTCTTTGGCCACACCATTTCCACTAACTGCTCACGATTGCTTTTCAAACGCATAGATCATCCTTTATTATTAAAACAACTGGGTAGCATTAATAACGAAAAGCATCACACTTATCAACCACCGCTACGAGACAATCACAGCCAACAACTGATCCCGACTTATCTCTCGTGCACCCAAACTTTCCAGGTGCGCAGTGTGAAACTGGCAATCAATCAGCTTCCAGCCATCGGTCAAGGCCCATTCACACAGCGCCGCCAGAGCCACTTTGGAACCATCAGTTTTGTGGCTGAACATCGACTCAGCAAAAAACACGCCCTGATGCAGCACGCCATATAGTCCACCAATCAATTCATCGCCCTGCCACACCTCAATCGAATGTGCATGGCCTTCTGTAAACATCTGCGTATATGCGTCCACCATTTCAGGCAGAATCCAGGTGCCTGCTTCTCCTTTACGCGGAATCTCGGCACAGGCTTTGATCACATTGTCAAAACACGCATCAATAGATACACTATATATAGCCTGGCGCATTCGGCGCGCCAAACGCCTGGAGCAATGAAACTCGCCTGGAAACAGTACCATACGCGGGTCAGGCGACCACCAGAGAATAGGCTGATCTTCCGCATACCAGGGGAAAATGCCATTTGCGTAAGCGGCCAGTAAAGTTTCCGTATTTAAATCACCGCCGACAGCCAGCAAGCCTTCTTCATTCGCCAATGACGTATCTGGAAATTCAATCATCGCTAAAACGTGGCAGCCAATTGTTTTGATGTCCATCATAAATCCATAACACCTGCAGACACCCTGAAAAAGTCATATACCCCTTAGTTCTTTACTGCTCAATGGCGAGCAAGCGACATCACCTCACACCTCTGAATTCCTTATCAAGGTTATGCACAGGTGAATGGCCACTTGTTTTATTATATCATGATACCATAATGAATACGGTGATGCTTTTATTACATCGTTACAATGCCTGAACATAGAGGAAACACATATGGACGATCCAAACAATGTCACCTCACATGAGCAATTTAAACAGGAGGATTCAGAAGTCCGACAAAAGATAGCTAAAGCACATCGCCATCAAACCATCACATGGACACTCAGCGTGCTTCTGGCAGCAACACTCTTTGTAGCACTGGCTTTCGCTCATTCACAGCACCTGGAAACGCTTACAGAGATGGCAGACGAACTATCACTGATCCTGATGACTGTAACAATTCTGGTTACAATCGGTTATGTTGTCTTTATCTTCTTCTACTTTGGCACCGTACGCAGAATCTACCATGCACACAGTGTCATCCATCAGCGTTTGAAAGATCAAACACATCCTGATGAACAGCCTAAATTCTCATGGCACAGTTATTTCAGAAAAGAAGGTGCTGAACCCCACAGTAGTGGGCTTGGCGTCATATTTGCCATCATCGCGAAGATCGCCATCCTTTTTGCGATCATTCTTGTTTCCCAATTCGGCTGGATGCACATGAAGGCCGTCAGTGGTTATGAGCTACAAACCGAACATTACGCCTATCTTGGCCTCATTGACCTAACCCTGTTCTCCAGCCTAGTCCTGTTCATTTTAGTTCTGCTTGCCGTCCGCATAGGTGCTCTGGGCAAGAGAGGCAACGAGCATAAGTTTGCTAAAGAACATCATCCACCAGAGGATCCGAACAGAGCAAGGTAGCAGCCTCAGGCTTGCCGTAACGAAGCTCGAAGATAGTCTGTCAGCTTGCATGTGGGCCATACAACAGACCAGACGAGGATTGAATGAACAAAGCTACGACTTCCACTGAATATGATCAGTTTCTTGAAGAGAATACGCTGATCCACACCAAGGTTCTCAGTCTCAAGCGCATCAAGAACTACATGTGGCTTTTACTCTGGTTGCCGACAATCGCTCTGGCTGCAATCATAACCTACAATCACTCTGCGATGGAGCCTCAGGAACTCGCAGCATTCGCTATTCCACTATTGAAGTGGGGAGGACTGGTCTGCACAATCATCTATCTCGTTTATATCGTATTGCATGTACCCTTGGTTCGTGCGATTTATCAGGCCAAAAGTGTAATTTTCCCTCGTTACAACTCAGCAGTAGCAGAGCAAGATCAAAAGACATTTCAGTGGCAAGCCTATTTCTCCAGGCAGGAGAGTCATACTCTCAGTGGTAAGGCTGTTGCATTCATTCTAGCTGCCAAAGTCAGCTCTCTTTTTCTGCTGATCATCTTTTATCAGTTTTCATGGATACATGCGCTTGACCGAATTGGTGTAGAATTAAATAACGAGCACTACTCGTTCATGGGTTTTATCGACTTTGCCCTGTTCTCATCTCTAATTCTTTTCGCAGTAGTGCTGATTTTCACACGCGTATCTTCACTGGCAACAAAAAAGAGCTGAATCTCTTGCTGCAATGGTAAGCAGACGTCAGTCTGCGCCGCCATGGCAGCACTCTCCTTTGAAATTTTGGCGAAAGATGAATCGGGTTATGCCCGTCGCGGCCGCATGCAACTACCGCACGGCGTTGTTGAAACCCCTGTGTTCATGCCGGTCGGCACTCAAGCCACTGTAAAGAGCCTGACGCCTGCCGATCTCACCGATGATATCGAAGCCAGCATCATTCTTGGCAACACCTATCACCTGATGCTACGTCCCGGCTCTGATCTGGTGGAAAAAATGGGTGGCCTGCATAAATTCATGGCCTGGGATCGTCCGATCCTGACCGACTCCGGTGGATTTCAGGTCTGGTCGCTGGGTGAGTTGCGCAAAATTGAAGAGCATGGTGTACGCTTTCGCTCCCATATCGATGGCAAGGAAGTATTCCTGGGCCCTGAAGAGAGCATGCAGATTCAACGTCAATTAGGCAGCGACATTGTCATGGCCTTTGATGAATGCACGCCCTACCCGGCCACGTATGAGGAAGCAGCAGACTCCATGCAACTATCCATGCGCTGGGCTGGAGAATGTCGTGAGCATTTGCCAGTCAATGAAACCCAGGCACTGTTTGGCATCGTACAGGGGGGCATGTACCCTGAATTGCGTCTGGAAAGCCTGAAGGCGATTTCAGCCATCGATTTTGAAGGCATTGCCATAGGCGGACTGTCTGTCGGTGAACCCAAAGAAGATATGATGGCCATGATGGACGCATTGGCCCCACATCTGCCGGAAGATAAGCCGCATTATGTCATGGGTGTGGGCACGCCCGATGATCTGATTGAAGGCATAGATCGCGGCATTGATATGTTTGACTGTGTTATGCCAAGTCGAAATGCGCGAAATGGCACCCTCTTTACCGACGACGGTAAGATAAATATCAAAAACCTCAAACATTTCGATGATGGTCGCCCCATTATGGAAACGTGTAACTGCTACACCTGTAAGAACTTTTCGCGTTCTTACCTGCGACATCTGTATATGGCGAAAGAAATATTAAGTTCGAGGTTGAATACCTTGCACAATCTTCACTACTATTGCGATCTCATGCGCCGAGCCAGAACTGCGCTTGAACAGGGGAACTGGCCCGAATTCCGGGATCAGTTTTTACAACGCTACCGTAGTGAAGCATAATCACCGCACTTACTCAGGAGTTTTACCTACTATGAAATCACCAATCTCTATTTTACTCGCAGCTTTCGCTTTTGTGATGAGCTTTGTTACACCGGCTTATGCTGAAGCCTCGGCAGGCATGGATGGCGGCTTTGCCTCCCTGATCCCGTTGCTGCTAATCATGGTTATCTTCTATTTCCTGCTCATCCGTCCACAACAGAAGAAACTGAAAGAACACCGCAACCTAGTTGATGCCCTGCAGAAAGGTGACAAGGTTCTTACCGGCGGTGGTGTATTTGGTAAAGTTACCGAAGTCAAAGATGATACTGTGAAGGTTGAAATTGCCGATGGCGTCGTGATCAAAGTTAGGCGCGATACCGTTGCTGGCCTGACCGAATAAATCAGCAAATATCTAGTTAGTTTAAAGGACTTCATTCATGTATAGCTTTCCACGCTGGAAAAACTGGTTAATTCTAACCGTACTGGTCGTCTCTCTGATGGGAGCGCTGCCCAATCTGACTACGCCGCCAACATGGTGGCCTTCTGCACTGAGCAATCCTATGACCCTGGGGCTGGATTTGAAGGGTGGCATTCACTTGGTGCTGGATGTAGATGTAGATAAAGCAGTATCACACAGCGTTGAAGAAGATGTTGATTCAGCACGCCAGGCTCTGCGCAAAGAGAAAATTCGTTATCGCAACCTCTCCGCAGAAGGTAATACGCTGACTATCGCCATTAAAGATGCAAGTGATCTGGAAGCAGCGAACAAGGTACTGGCCGATGCATTGAGCAGCTACAGCATATCTCCTGTGGCCGACAACAGCTTCACTTTAACCTTGAAGGAAAAAGTAGCCGAAGAAACGCGCAAGTTTGCCGTGGATCAGGCTATCGAAGTTATTCGTAACCGTATTGACTCACTTGGCACCACGGAACCTATCATCGTCAGGCAGGGTGAGCATCGCATCCTGGTGCAGATACCCGGCTTTGAAGACAGTGCGCGCGCTAAAGATTTAATCGGCCGCACCGCTCAGCTTGAATTCAAACTGGTTGATGAACAGGGTAATCTTGATAAAGCACTGTCAGGCCGGTTGCCGCCGGGCGATATTATTATGTACGGCCCTGAACAGAGCCGCAATGGCCAGACCTACCGTCAACCCTATCTGCTGAAAAAACGCACCGAACTCTCCGGTACCGAAATAGCCGATGCCCGCGTATCCATCGATTCACGTTTTAATGAATATGCTGTAACGCTGAAGTTCAACAGCAAGGGTGCACGTAAGTTTGACAAGTTGACTGCAGCACACGTCGGCGAACGTTTTGCCATCATCCTTGAAGGTACTGTCAACTCCGCACCAGTGATTCGTGAACGCATTTCAGGCGGATCTGCACAGATCACCGGCAGCTTTTCACCCGAAGAGGCACATGATCTTGCCATCATTCTGCGTGCCGGCGCGCTGCCAGCACCTGTTAAAGTGGTTGAAGAGCGTTCCATCGGCCCCAGTCTCGGTCAGGACTCCATTGATCAGGGCATGAACTCCATCATTATAGGTTCCATTCTGGTGTTGATTTTCATGGGCATTTACTACCGCATGTTTGGTCTTGTCGCCAATCTCGCGCTGGTTTTTAATATGCTGCTAATTCTGGCTGCCATGAGCATCATCGGCGGCACCCTCACCCTGCCGGGCATTGCCGGCATCGTATTGACCATCGGTATGGCGGTGGATGCCAACGTGCTGATCTTTGAACGCATTCGTGAAGAGCTGAGGCTGGGTAAAACCCCGCTGGCAGCCATTGACGGCGGTTACGACAAAGCACTGTCCACTATCGTTGATGCCAACATCACCACACTGATTGCAGCTATTGTGCTGTTCCAGTTCGGCTCCGGCCCTGTGAAAGGTTTCGCTATCACCCTGTCCGTTGGTATTCTGGCATCCATGTTTACCGCCATCACCGTTACCCGCGCCATCGTCGCCGCATCGACTGCAAAAAGCAGTCGCATTGAAAAACTGAGTATTTGAGGCACACACATGCAACTGATTAGTTCTGATCTCCATTTTGATTTCATCGGCAAGCGTAAAATCGCTTTCATTATCTCAGCGGTAATGTTGCTGGTCTCTCTCGGCGCGTTGGCTGGCAAGGGCCTCAACTTCGGCATTGATTTTACCGGAGGCACACTGGTAGAAGTAAAGTTTGATAAAGCACCAGCCATCGCGGATGTGCGCGCAGCGATTTCGCCAAGAGGTTTTGGTAATGCCATGATTCAGGAGTTTGGCTCGCCTGAAGAGATTCTGATTCGTGTTCAAAATAAGGAAACGGAAGATTCATCTGTCATCAGCAACGCTATCCTCGATGGACTGAGCGAAGCATTCACGGCTGATGCGATTGAAATGCGTCGTGTAGAATTCGTTGGGCCGCAGGTTGGCGAAGAGTTGACCCGTGCAGGCATTATGGCCGTTCTCGTGGCCATGCTGGCGATTCTGATTTATGTCACTTTCCGCTTCGAATTTCGCTTCGCTCTCGGCGCGGATGCGGCTCTGTTGCATGACATTACCATCGTTCTCGGCCTGTTTGCGCTTACCGGCAAGGAGTTTACCCTGCCGGTGATTGCGGCACTGCTGACCGTAATCGGTTACTCATTGAATGACACCATCGTCGTATTCGACCGTATCCGTGAAAATATGGCCGCCAACCGCAAGCGTAAAACGCCTGAATCCGAAGTCACAGTCGTCAATGGTTCAATCAATCAGACGCTTTCCCGTACACTGATGACATCACTGACAACCCTGCTGGTGGTACTGGCCCTGTTTATCCTGGGTGGTGAAGTGATCCATGATTTCGCCTTTGCCCTGATAGCCGGCATTCTTGTTGGTACCTATTCATCCATCTATGTTGCCAGCCCTGTCATGCTTTCCCTGGCAAACAGGTTCAAACAAAACGAAGATGAAATCAAAGAGATGGAAGCAAGGCCCTGATTATTTTTTTGGCCGGTAATCAATCGTGAAAGGTGACATCAGTCCGCTTCTTGCATCAGGAACCCTGCTGTTCACAGGTTACGATGATGACGAGCTCAAGGTCAATGGAACAACGTACAACTCCGGCCTTACTATCCACCGCGGAGTGCTAACTGCTCCGTGGGGACCAAATCGTCTGAGTGAACTTGGCATTGATGACCTGATGCCTTTTACACAATCCGCACCTGAGGTACTGATTCTTGGCACAGGGCGGCAAACCCGGTTCCCCGATGCTGAAATCATGACATTCATGGCTGACAAACATATCGGTTTTGAATGCATGGACAGTCGTGCAGCAGCCAGAACTTATAATATTCTGGTAGCAGAGGGGCGCCCTGCATCGGTGGCCCTGTTTTTACCCAGCGCAAGGAAGTAGAGAATACAGCATGGCACGTTTTGAACTCTCCATTGAAACTCATTTCTCAGCCGCGCATAACCTGCGCAATTATCCGGGTGACTGTGCTCGTCTGCATGGACACAACTGGCATGTGAAGCTCTATGTTGAATGTGAAGAGCTCGATGAGTTAGGGCTAGGCATAGACTACAAAATCATGAAAACAGAGCTCAAAGCGGCGCTTACGCCCTGGGATCACTATAACCTGAATGATGTGGCTCCTTTCGATGTCATCAATCCATCCAGCGAAAATGTGGCGCTTGAACTCTACAAAGAAATGAGCGGCAGACTGGACAGTGATCGTCTGCGTGTTTCGCGTATCGAAATTTCAGAAACCTGCACGGCCAAAGTCACCTACTGGCCATAAAAAAACGGGCCCAACCGGACCCGTTTTTCATGTAGAATATGATGCGATCAAGCTTGGCAGTCAGCCCGGTACAGACATGGCGTAACAGCACAGCCAGAGATGCGGGAAAAACAGTCGGTATTACCCTCGGCGATCTGAATCGTGTGAATCAGTTCACCCTTCTTGTATTTGGAAATGCCTTTCAGGCCAAGTCCACCGGCCTTGGCCAGCAGTTCAGCTTTGCTTACTTTTTTCTGTGAAGTCATGGTTTTGTCATCCTTATATATTGAATTCCCGCGAACCATAGCCCGCCACTTTCACTCTGCAAGAAGAAAAAACTGTATTTTCAATGATTTATGCGCTTTTGACACACTTCCTTAAAGCTGCATAAATCCATCAGATGTCAAGGTGAGTGACGATCACCTGTTCACCCCATAGTCGAGAGAGAGCCTCAGTTGAATCCACACGGCTACTCCAAAAACGAACACTTTCCTGTGACTCACCATCTGTCAGCAAATCACGTTTTCTCAGCTGTCGCTGCAACTCCCGTGCAATGGCATCTCCGGTATCAATGATTGCAACAGATCCACCCACTATCTCCCGAATCATTGGCAGAATGAATGGATAATGTGTACAGCCCAGAACCAGTGTATCTGCATTCTTTTCCATAAGCGGTTTCAGATACAAAGCCAGCAGACTGTGTAAGCGTTGCGTAGTAAAATCGCCCTTTTCGATCTCTTCAACCAGGCCCGGACATGGCTGCACAAGTAATTCAGCATGCTCTGCATAACGCTTTTTTAACTGCATAAATTTATCACTGCTGGCCGTGCCGCTGGTAGCCAAAATACCCACGACACCTGAACCTGTTCTGGCTACCGCAGGTTTCACTCCCGGCTCCATACCAATCACCGGCATGGCATAGGAATCCCTTAGCCCATGAACGGCAGCAGCCGTAGCCGTATTGCAAGCCACAACTATCGCTTTGCAATCTTGCTCAGCCAGAAAGCTGGCAATCTTCAGGCAGCGCTCTTGGACTACGGCATCGGGCTTACAGCCATAGGGCATGAATGCTGAATCAGCCACATAGATCAAAGACTCATAAGGTAATAGCTGATGAATATGTTTGAGAACAGTTAGCCCTCCCACACCTGAATCGAATACCCCTATCGCTTGCTTGTTATACATATTCCCAATCCCGGTAAAACATGCCTGAAGCATAAACGTTATAAACTTCAAATCCATGGGATTAAATAAATCTGAATAAGTACTTCCATGTACTTATTCATCACGTGAAGGAAAAAGCGTAGTTTTTCCCTCACTCACAAAACCAAGCGATTGCATCGCTTAGTTTTGGCAACCCGTCCATGGGCTGCGCGGATACTCTGACTTTTCAGTGTAGCCTATAAAGGTCAGTCTTGATGCACTGTCACCTTATGGCAGAGTCGTACTATGAACAGTAAAAGTGATCCACATCAGTGGCTGAGTGAACATGGTGATTATCTCTATCGTTATGCCATGTCTCGTTTGCATAATGAGGAACTGGCTTCCGACATGCTACAGGAAACACTACTGGCTGGTTGGAAAGGCTTTGACAAATTTGCTGGCCAGTCGTCCATCCGAACCTGGCTCGTGGGTATTTTAAAGCACAAAATCATCGACCATATCCGCAAGGAAATTCGTAATAGAAACCTGACTGAAGCTGTGGAAAATGATCCTACCTCGGCCTATTTCAATGAAAATGGGAGCTGGAGTGAGGCTCCCTCGGCATGGAAAGACAACCCTGAAGACCTGTGTCAAAGCGAACAGTTTCATGCTGTGCTGGACTCTTGTATCAGCAAGCTTCCGGAAAAACAGCAGATCATATTTCGTATGCGAGACATTACAGGAGAAGACAGTGAAACCGTTTGTAAGAGTTGCGACATTACTTCGACTCATCTGCACGTTCTATTGCACAGAGCCAGGCTTGCGCTGAGGAAGTGCCTGGAGTGGAACTGGTTCGGACAAGGGACTCGGCCATGAAACATGCATGTAAAGAAATCAGTCGTTTGGCATCCAATAGCCTTGATCGCAAGCTTAAGCTATGGGAAAAAGTGAAGTTTCACGTGCACCTGGCTATGTGCAGCAATTGCAGAAACTGTGACAATAGTATGAAGTTGATTCGCGAAGCTTCGGAGCTCATTCAGAAAACCAAATATGGTAACATTCGTCTTTCAAATGTTCAGCGTGAAAAAATGCATAGAACCTTGAAAGAAAGTACCGGTGGTTAAACACAACCGCTTTCAAGGTCGTAGTCTAGCTGCTTAGAGCTTTCCAACCACGATATCAGGCAATTCCAGACTCCAGATATGAAAGCCCGAGCTGGAGCCTTTGCTGCCATGCAACTCACGCTCGGGACTACTCACTTTTCGATCCGAATGATAATACAGCCTTCCATTTGCAGCAATTGCGGCCCCACCATCTTTTGCTTCATCAAAAGTTAAACGGCTCAAATTTCTGCCATCGTGATGGATCATCCAGATATCCCAGTTATTCTTTTTTCCACTCTTCACATTGATATCGCCACGATTAGAAGTAAAGGCGATCCACTGACCATCAGGACTCCATGTCGGCTGCACATCAACACTATGATCATTGGTCAACTGGACAAGATCTTTGCCATCAACATTCATCATGAACAGGTGCCAGCTTTGACCAGCCTGCATTGAAAACACAAGCTTTTTACCATCTGGAGAGAGAGCAGGGTTTATGCCTGCAGCCAATCCCGTCACCGCACCTGTTTGCAGAATATGCAGCAACCGTGTCTCTGCACTACTGGTCTGCCAATTTGAAAATTTCAGTACTGTGGGGTTAGCCTGACGTTGTTTATATCGCCTCAGCTTTTCTTCCAGCTGAACAGCGATGACACTGCCATCATCCAAAACCACCGGTTGAATGAATTGCCCGGGCAGACGAAGCAGGCGAGTAACAGCTCCATCACTATCGGAGGAAGCTGACCAGACCCCAAGATCACCACCACGTTCAGACAAAAATATAATCTGATTGTTGCCATGCCAGGCAAAGGAGTCAGTAGCCAATGCATCATCAGTCACGACATTCAGTGCATCGCCATTTTCCAGCAGGCGGCGAGTAACAAGAGTTTTATTGCGCTTCCCTGAACTCACCAGAAGGTATTTTCCATCCGGTGAAATTTTGGGGTACATCTCACTCTCACCGCCTTCCAGTGTGAGCAGATTAACCTCATGAGCTTCATTATCCTGACCAGTGATCACCGAAGGCATAGTATCAGACATTTCCTCCAGCCAATCCCGCAAATCTCCTGCACTGACAGGTGTTGCCAGTAACAGCAGTGCAATGAGAGATAGATGACGAATCAATTGTCTGACCTCAGCAAATAATCCATCAATTTAACTTCAACTGCCAGATATTCCAGCTTGAAGCGGTGCCGGACTGTGGAGACTGAAGATCCCTGTTGGAGTGAAAAACAACAGTGTTGTTATTCAACCATGCAGGGCCACCATCGGTTGCACTACTGGCATTGGTTAATCGTTGAATTTTATTATTTGCAATGTTTAACATATAAATTGAGGTGTTGCGCACATCACCGGCCGAATCACGGTTGGAGACAAACAGCAGTCTTTTTCCATCGGGACTCCATGATGGCTCAAAGTCACCATAGGGTGAACTTGTCAGCTGTGTGAGGTCACCGCCATCAATATTTTGCATCCAGATATCATAGTTTCCTCTGGTTTCCCGTACAAATGCAACTTTCCCACCATCTGGAGAAATCGCCCCATTGTATGCGTTGGGAATCATGACCAGCTGGCTATTTTTACGCGAAAAAGTGAACAAAGAAGGGGCTTCAAATTTGTTATCCTGGCCTGCCTTTGTAGCCATATAGGCAACTTTCTGACGGAAATTATCCGAGTTATAGGTGCGCCACTGTTGCCCGATCAGTTCCCAGTGCGATGGGCTTGCAAACTCGTTCAGCATCTGGTTATAGCGCAACTTTTGAAAGGTTGAATCAAAGCACCAGACCTGCCCATCGCTGGATGCATTCAGATGATAAGGAGCCAGGCCACCTCGGTAAGTTGCCATATTACTGATTGAGACATGACCATCACCACGGCCCTGCCACATCCAGGCAGAAATTGGCCCCATACGGTTGCTGACATAACCGATAGAACCGTCGGCAACAGCCACGCCATAACGCATATCATCAATCATTGTCAGAGCTTTTAATTTATATGCACCTGATGTCGGAGAGTTTTTGGAGACACGCAGCACGGAGTAATCACCGCCCTTGCGCTGTGCAAACACCATAAATTCACCGGCAACAGATGGATATACACTTTCCACACCCTTTTCTGCAACCAACGGTGTAAGCGGATAAATAGCTTGTGCTACCGAGGTAATATTTTTTGCCGACACGCCTTGAGCAGAAACCAGCAGTGCTGCAGAGACAATAACCAAATGTCTGACTTTCATAAAGACTCTCCTTACTGTGTTACGGTAGCTGATCGTGCTGCATAGATACTTCCCTGCTACCAAGCCACGTGCATTATACCGATGTATTTACCCTGTGCTCAAGTTAAGGAAAATTCATGTTAAATTAATCAGGCGGCAGAAAACCATAAAACAACCATTCCGGTTACATCTGCAATCATATTTTCCCCTCTGATTTCAAATCGTTAAGAAGATCCTCATAACTTATCACCGGCTCATAATCCTGCGCCTCAAATGCTTCCAGATTCTTCTGATCATCTGCCAGCAGACTTTTTACTGCTTCATTAACCACATCGGAAATCGAGCGGTTGGTTCCAGCTGCTTTCAGACGTAACGCCTTATGAATGTCTTCGTTAAAATAGATGGTAGCCTGTTTGGCCTTGGACTGATCCATTGTTAATCCCTCGCACTGACAAGCTAATGCTTTAACATTTTGACGTCAAAACATTACACCATCAAGAACGCAAGACACCAAGCAGACAGCACTACTCTTTTCTGTGCTCTTTGAAGTAATTGATCAGGCCGTTGGTTGATACGTCGTGGTTCGTCGTATCTTCAAAATCATCCAGTTCCGGCAAAATCTTCCTTGCCAGCTGTTTGCCCAATTCTACCCCCCACTGGTCATAAGCATTCACATCCCAGATAATACTTTGAACAAAAATCTTTTGCTCATACATGGCAATCAACTCACCCAGTGTTTTCGGAGTCAGCTTCTGAAATAGAATGGAGTTGGTAGGTTTATTGCCCGGAAAGATCTTATGCGGCACCAGCGCTTCCAGTTCATTTCCACTTAAACCTTCCCCGGCAAGCTCTGCACGCACTTCGGCTTCGGTTTTACCACACATCAATGCTTCAGTCTGGGCAAAGAAGTTGGATAACAGCATCGGATGATGACGGCCTACGGGATTTTTGGTCTCTACGGGTGCCATAAAGTCACACGGAATTAGTTTTGTTCCCTGGTGAATCAACTGATAAAAGGCATGCTGCCCATTGGTGCCCGGTTCACCCCAGACGATAGGACCAGTGGAGTAGTCGACCAGTTCGCCATCGCGTGTAACACGTTTACCGTTACTCTCCATATCCCCCTGCTGGAAATAGGCGGAAAAGCGGTGCATGTACTGATCATACGGCAGCATCGCATATGAATCGGCGTCAAAAAAGTTGTTATACCAGACACCCAACATAGCCAAAATTACCGGAACATTCTCTTCCAGCGGCGAATTTCGAAAATGTTCATCCATCTCGTGCGCACCTTCAAGCAGCTCCTCGAAATGATCCATACCAAGATAGAGTGCAATGGAGAGGCCTACTGCACTCCATAATGAATAACGTCCGCCAACCCAATCCCAGAATTCGAACATATTGGCCGTATCGATGCCAAAAGCAGAGACCGCCCTGGCGTTGGTTGAAACGGCCACAAAATGCTTGGCAACAGCGGTTTTACTGCCTCCGCGGGTTAAAAACCAGTCGCGTGCCGTACGTGCATTGGTAATCGTCTCCTGTGTGGTAAAAGTCTTGGATACAATGACGAAGAGCGTGGTTTCGCGCGACAGATGCCTCAATGTTTCAACCATATGCGTGCCATCAACATTGGAAACAAAGTGCATATGCAGTTTATCGCGACCGTATGGCGTTAATGCCTCGGTGACCATCACCGGCCCCAGATCAGAGCCGCCGATACCGATATTCACTACATCTGTAATACGTTTGCCTGTACAACCGCGCCATTCACCCGAACGCACTGCCTCGGTAAATTCACGCATTTGCAACAGCACACGGTTGATATCAGGCATCACATCGCGCCCATCAACCATCACCGGAGTGTTCGAACGGTTGCGCAGCGCGGTATGCAATACAGCCCGGTTTTCCGTGTTGTTAATTTTCTCACCGTTAAACATGCGCTGCGTCCAGCCGCCAACATCGCGTGCGCGGGCCAGATCCATTAACAGTTTCATGGTATCTTCGGTGATAATATTTTTGGAGTAGTCAACCAGTATGTCATTGAAATGGGTGGAGAATTTCTCAAAACGGCCAGGGTTGTCAGCGAACAGGTCGCGCATATGTACCTGCTTCATCTCTTCTGCATGTGCTGCCAGTTTCTGCCATTGGCTTGTTTGAGTCAGTCCAGACACGCCCCCTCCTCCCTGCAGCATCTCGATTAGATATGCCGTTTTCACCCACAGGATAGTGCCAGTTCAAAAGAACTCAACCTTAGAGCAGCTCAGAAATCTTTTGCGTTACGCACAAATCACACTTTTGTGACCTCGCCTCAAGAAACGGCAGGAAGTTATTTTTTCGAGGGAATCCATAGCAGCTACCGAACAAATGTTTTTTGACCAGCATATTGCTGTTAGTCTTGGTTTTGTTGATTGGGAGAGGGCAAAATGGCCAAGTTGAATATTGTTTTTATCGCTTCTGAAGCATCACCTTTGGCCAAAACGGGTGGCCTTGCGGATGTAGCTGGCTCACTACCACATGCGCTGCAACACCTTGGGCATCAGGTGACAGTGATCCTGCCCTTTTACCGCAGGCACCTGATCACCAATAAAATCAAAAGCACACCGTTGAACAACAGCATCGAAATGTGGGCCGATGGCGTGCAACGTCACTGCCCGTTGCACGAAACGTTTGTTAACAACCTCCGGTTCATCCTGATTGAACAGGATGACCTGTATGACCGTGAAGGCCTCTACGGCCCTACGGGAGGTGCCTATGAAGACAACCTGCTGCGCTATATGCTGTTTGATCGCGTGGCCTTGGAAGCAGCGTCCCGTTTGAAGGAAAAGGTCGATATTATCCACTGCCACGACTGGCAGACAGGCATGATTCCACTGCTGCTACAGACCCAGTATCAACATCATGCTGGCATAGCACGAGCCAAAACAGTCTACACCATTCACAACCTTGCTTATCAGGGCAATTTCCCGCCTGAATGGATTCACCGCCTCGGCATTCCAAGTCACCATTTCCACCCGGCTGATTTCGAGTTTCATGGGCAAATCAACTGCATGAAAGCAGGTATTGCTTCAGCTCACGCCATTACGACTGTGAGCCCGTCATATGCCGAAGAAATTCTTACCCCCGAATACGGCTGCGAACTCGACGGTTTCCTGCAACATCATACCGGAAAATTATTCGGCATCGTCAACGGGCTTGATATTGAGGCTTGGAATCCAGCCAGCGATAAGGCCCTTATCGCCAATTACAAAGCAGGCAGCACGGCCGGTAAAAAGAAGTGCAAAGCAGCCATTCAGTTGGAATTCGGTCTGGAAGTTTCCACGAATACTCCTCTGATGGTGCTGATTTCACGCCTGGCCGAACAGAAGGGCATTGACCTGCTGCTGGCCAATGCACAACGCTGGATTGATCGCGGTTATCAGCTGGCTGTGCTCGGTTCCGGTGATCCGCACTCCGAACAAGCCCTGCATCAGATCGCAGACGCCAATTCAAAACAGATGCATTTCTGGCGCGGGTTCAATGAAAACCTTGCCCGCCGTATCTATGCAGGTGGTGATATATTCCTGATGCCATCACGTTTCGAGCCGTGTGGACTTGGGCAACTGATGGCCATGCGTTACGGCACTGTTCCGGTTGTACGTGCAACCGGAGGCCTCAAAGATACCGTCATTGATCACGGTCATTCCAAATCTACCGCTACTGGCGTTCACTTTACCGATGCCACCCCTGAAGCCTTCGACGACGCAGTGGAATATGCCATTGGCCTGTATCGTAACTCCACCATCTGGTCACGCATGCGCAGCAATGCCCTTAAACGCGACTCATCATGGGAAGCTTCCGCAGCCGATTATGCGAAGCTCTATGAGCAGCTGCTCAAAGCATGAAGCCGGTGCTTGCTGCCGACATCGGCGGCACCAATATTCGCCTGGCATTGGTAAGTCAGGATGGTCATATCATTGATGAAAAACGCGTCACTGCTGAGTTAAGCCGACACAACCTGCAATCACAGCAGAATGCCGAAACACATATCATCAACACGCTGGTCCAGGTCATTGAACCGTTTGCACAGCAACATGGTCTAAGCAACATGGGTATGGGCTTCCCCGGTTTTTTCCACAGTCAGAGTGGACTTCTGGCCAGCTCACCCAACCTTCCGCTGCTGAAAGATTTTGCTCTGGCTGAAAGACTTGGCGACAGACTAGGCATCAGCGTTGCAATAGAGAACGATGCCCTCTGCGCCGCTATTGGCGAACACCGTTACGGTGCAGGAAAAGGTCACACCAACCTGCTGCATATCACACTTGGCACTGGCATCGGCAGCGGTCTGATTCTTAATAGTGCCCCTTACTCAGGTGAGCACGGTATGGCTATGGAATTTGGCCACCTCTGTATTGAACATCACGATGGCAGATTGTGTGGCTGTGGCAACCGCGGCTGCGTTGAAGCCTATGCATCTGCAACTGCCATTATCCGGCGCTATAGTGAATGCTGTGGTAAAGAGTGTGATGCAAAAAGTGTTTTTGAACTTGCCCAGCAAGGTGATTCGTGTGCTCTTAGAATCATGCAGGAAGCGGGTCAGTATCTGGGCATGGCCATTGCCGAAGCCGTGAAACTGCTTGATGTCACAACCATCACTGTCAGCGGTGGTTTAAGTGGCGCCTGGGACATACTTCACCCAGCTCTGATATCTGAACTGAATACCAACCTCATACCTCCCCTGAAGGGGAAAACTGATGTGTTGCGCTCCACATTGGATGATAATGCAGGCCTTCTGGGAGCGGCGGCAATCGCCAGCATGATTTAACGCTACACAGTGAGTTCATCATCCTACAACATCCCAGCTGAACATATCTGTGTAGAACAGGAGATCAAACGCAGCCGTTTCATCACTGATATCAGTCATGCTGAAAGCAAATCAAATGCCATGGCTTTTATCGAACAGATCAAAACCCGTGAGCCTGGAGCTCGCCACCACTGTTGGGCCTATATTGCTGGGCACCCGGTCGCTTCAATCGATCGTGGCTGCTCTGACGCCGGTGAACCTCAGGGCACAGCCGGAAAGCCGATGTTGAACGTATTACAACACAAAGAGGTCGGTGAAATCATCGTGGTCATCAGCCGTTACTTCGGTGGCATCAAACTCGGCGCAGGTGGGCTCGTGCGCGCTTATTCATCTTCGGTGCAGCTGGCTATCGATACCCTCCCCCTCACCCGCCATATCGCAACAGTGCCCGCTCTTTTGCACGTCCCATTTGCTCTGGAGAGCCAAGTTCGTCGCCTGCTTGATAGCCACAACATTGTAATCAAACAGACCCTTTACCATTTCGACATCGAGATACACATCGATGTCGAAACGGGCAGCCAACAGGATCTGCAAGAAAAACTGAGCAACGTGAGCAGCGGTAGAGTCAACATTCATTTCCCGGAAAGTTAGGCACAAAAAAACGCGGAGGCCGTAACCCCCGCGTTGGTTAAGCCTTAAAACACTACCTGATCAGCGCGTTTGGCCATTCGGTGCAATTGGCTCGAGCTTCCAGATATCGCGATTGTAGTCCCGCATGGTGCGATCAGTAGAAAACTTACCGCTATATGCAGTATTAAGCACGCTCATCTTTTGCCAACGATCCTGATCCTGGAATGCGGTCGCAGCTTCCTGTTGCGCATCAATATAAGAACGGAAATCTGCCGCCACCAGCCATGGATCATCAGAGCTGCGGATGGCATGGATGATGGCTGAAAACTGCCCGGATTCAAACTGACTGAAGTGACCACACTCAAGCAGTTCCATAACGTGAGCGAAGTCAGCATCGGCAGCAATAATCGCATTCGGATCGTAGTTGCCGCGCGCGGCTTCCACTTCTGAAGCAGTCAGGCCGAACAGGAAGAAGTTCTCTTCACCCACTTCTTCACGAATTTCGATATTAGCGCCATCAAGTGTGCCTATGGTCATCGCGCCGTTCATCATGAACTTCATGTTACCTGTACCTGAGGCTTCCTTGCCTGCAGTAGAGATCTGCTCAGAAAGATCAGCAGCAGGGGCAATTACTTCCATGGCGGAAACACGGTAGTTCGGGAAGAAGACCACCTTCAACTTATCACCTACATCCGAATCGTTGTTCACTACTTCAGCAATATTATTGGTCAGCTTAATAATCTGCTTGGCCATGTAATAACCCGGAGCTGCCTTGCCGCCAATCAGCACACAACGCGGCGTCCAGTTCTGCGTATCACCACGTTTGATGCGATTATACAAATGAATCACATGCAGCAAATTCAACAGCTGACGTTTGTATTCGTGGATACGTTTCACCTGGATATCAAACATCGCATCCGGATTGAATGTGACACCACATTCCTTCTGCACGACTGCGGCCAATCGTTCCTTGTTCTCACGTTTGCAGGCCACCCATTGTGCCCGGAAACCGGCATCATCTGCGTAAGGCACCAGACTACGCAACTTGCTCAGGTCTGTAATCCAACCCTCACCAATCGTGTCGCTGATCAGCTTCGACATCGGTTTATTACACCAGGCCATCCAGCGACGCTGAGTTACGCCATTGGTTTTGTTGTTAAATTTCTCAGGCCACAAGGCGTAGAAATCTGAAAACAATCCTTCGACCAAAAGATCGGAGTGCAGCTCTGCCACGCCGTTAACGGAAAAACATCCAACCAGTGCCAGATAAGCCATGCGAACCTGCTGAACATCACCCTCTTCAATGATCGACATACGACGTTGACGCTCGATGTCACCAGGCCAGCGCTTGGCAATTTCGGAAAGGAAACGTGCATTGATCTCATAAATGATATCGAGAATACGCGGCAACAGACGTCCAAACAGGTATACAGGCCAACGCTCCAGTGCTTCCGGCAGCAATGTATGATTGGTATAAGCCATAGTTTTCGAAGTGATTGCCCAAGCTTCGTCCCATTCCAGTTTATATTTATCCATCAAAATGCGCATCAGCTCGGCAACAGACACCGTCGGGTGCGTGTCGTTAAGCTGGAAACAGTTTTTTTCGGCAAACTGGCTAAAATCTGTACCGTGTTTTTCTACCCACTGTCGAAGTACGTCCTGGATACTGGCAGATGCCAGAAAGTACTGCTGCCTCAAACGCAATTCTTTACCATTTTCGCTGGAGTCGTTCGGGTAGAGCACCATGGAGATATGCTCTGCCTCATTTTTCTGAGCCACCGATTCCGGATAACTGCCCGCATTAAACTCACCCAGATCGAATTCATCGGTTGCTGCTGATTTCCACAAACGCAGCGTATTGACCGTGCCATTTTTATAACCAGGAACCGGCGTATCAAAAGGAATGGCGACCACATCATGTGAATCCGCCCATCGGCAGCGGCGCACACCGCTATCGTCATGATAACTTTCAGTATGACCACCGAAATGAATGCGCTGTGCGTATTCAGGGCGTTCAATCTCCCATACGTTACCATTGATCAGCCAGTGATCGGGCTCTTCAACCTGATGACCGTTAACAATCTTCTGGCGGAACATGCCGTATTCATAGCGGATACCATATCCTGTCACCGGCAGCTGCAGGGTAGCGCAGCTGTCAACAAAACAGGCAGCAAGACGGCCCAAACCACCGTTACCCAAACCTGCATCATTCTCATGTTCAATTTTTTCTTCCAGATTAAGACCCAATGTGTTGAGTGCTTCCTGAATCTGCGGCTCAAGGCCCAGATTGAGAACGGCATTGCCAAGCGCGCGCCCCATAAGGAATTCCAGCGACAAATAATAAGCGCGTTTGCCACCCTTTGCTTCATAGGCGTCTTTGGTGCTTTTCCAGTTTTCCATCAGGTGATCGCGAACGGCGTGTGCCAAAGCGCGGTAGCGATAGTGATAAGCCGTGCTCGAAGAGTGTTGGCCCAGTGTGCGCAGGAAATGACGCTGGATGCCATTGACCAGACCATCCGCTGTTTTATCCAGAGGAGGAACATCCGTAATACGGCGGTGCGGTTTAACTGATTCATTCATGATTATTAGCCTTGGGGATAATTATGGTGGCGCATTCTACATACATCTGACTTTGATTTCACGCAGAGAAAAAAAGGGCCACCATACGGCGACCCTTTATCATTCATCATGTTCAGAGTTACTGTTCGCGAACTATGCGAAAGCCAATATACGGCAAGCGGTAACGCGGGTGATACACACGACGATCCCCTGAACGCAAACCTTTAGGGAAAAAGTACCATGCACCACCACGAACCGACCGATTGCGGTTAGAGGCGGTATCACTGCACTGCTGCTCTTCACCTTCAAAATCCTCATTGTAATAAGAACATGTCCACTCCCAGACATTACCGTGCATATCGTACAGACCCCAGGGGTTAGGTTTTTTTTGCCCTACAGGATGAGCCTTGGTATCGGCATTGGTGCTGTTCCATGCATAATCAGGAAAATCTGCCGGATTATCACCCCAGGAAAAAGCTGTGGACGTGCCGGCACGAGCGGCATATTCCCATTCAGCCTCCGTAGGCAAACGATATTTCATACCGGTTGTTTTGGAGAGCCATTTCACATACATCTGGGCATCATGCCATTTCACATGGATGACCGGCATGTTGCCACGTCCCCAGCCACGATCATTGGCCTTTGAATTACCGGTCTTTTTACAGAATGCATCATACTGCTCAAAGGTGGTCTCATATTTTGCCAGCCAGTAGCCGTTCTTGATCTCCACCTCATGCTGCACTTCATCCGGATAACGGCCCGGCTCAGTCTCAGGCGTACCCATGACAAACTTCCCCGGACCGATATAGATAAATTCAATCCCCATCTCATCGGTCATGGTGTCACCATGTTTTGGCGCATCGGCAATCGCCATGCCCGGCAGTAATAAGACCGCTGCAACTATGGCAGCAAAAAGGCTGCTTGTTCTGAAGTTCATCATAGGCTCCCGCTTATTTCCACTTAATATTGAGACGCTCGAAAATATCAAGAACATGCTTGTGACCAAGGATAAGATGGTAGACCACCATACCCACATGGCAGGCCAGGAAGATCCAAATCACCACACCGAAAAACTCATGCGCTTCAAACATCAACAACATATCCTGAGTCATAGTGCCATCAGAACGCACACCATTCATCACATAAGCACCGGTCAGACCCAGTGCGATAAGAGTCAAAAAACCCAGGCCATGCATGGCACCTGCCAGTGGGGTGCGACTTTCAGGCGTGGCAAGTTTACCCGTAAACACGCCGGGTATTTCTTCTTTCGCAGACTTGAAGAATTCTGCACGGTGGCGCCTGGAGAACCAGGGTACAAGACGGCCCCAGGCATCCTTTTCAGCAAAACGAGTCATGGCATAAATACTACTGATTAAAAATGCCCCCCAGCCGAACAACATAATATGCAGGGAGAACAGAACTGTTTGATAGGTGACCAGCTTGCCCGGCTCAGGAACAAACATCAGCAATGAACTGATCAGCTGGAATGCCACGGTAATAATCATGAAAATATGCATCACACGTGTGACTGCGGTTAAGCGTTGGGTACTCATTGTATAAAACCTCCACCATAGAAATACAAAAGTTGGCGAACACTACTAAAGATTATTATATCATCAACATCTAATATGACACGATTGTTTTCATGTTGAGCAAACGCCGCCTACCGAAGCGTAGCCTCTCCCTTCATCAACCAATTTCAAGACCGGATTCACGCGTTGCTTGCCTGACCCGTGCAAGACTGACTCATGACCAGGGATAAAAGCATCCCGTCATAGCCGGGTATAATCATCGAGGAAAATTCGCTTAAGACTGAGCCCGGTTGACATGAAAATAGATAATCAGACTCAAAATAGCGGCAAAGAAACACCATACCGAAAAGAAGGCCGCAGTGTAAAACCAATAGGCCAGAGCAAACAGCAACAGGGCAAGTATTCCGAAGGTTCGGATCAGTTTATGACTGGAGAATATCGAAACCAGACAGGTTGCTGTGATATAGAGCAGCATCATCGGCCAGTCGTAAAGCTTTGGTGAAACGTAGACGATATGATGATCCGCCACCGCAGTCAGTGGCTTAAGCATGATCAGAAGCAGCAGTTGAATAGCTACAACCACGCCGATAAAACGGAAAAACCACATGACCTTACAGCGCCACGGTACTGTCTCTAACAGCCCTACCGCAAATGGTACATAGATTGGCCAGATCACATGCGAAAACATTGTGAACAGGTAAGTCGTCAGCGTTTTTAATTGCGCAGCATCATATTGAAAAGACAACCAGAGCAGCCCCTCGATCAATTGCTGAATCCCGAACAATAACGGAATCGCTGCAAAAGCAAGTTCGCGCCTCTGCCCTGCCCGTTTGATCGTTACCGCACCCATCACGATTAACGATCCCCCGACAACAAAACTGGCTGTAGCTGAAAAACACATAACACTTACTAACGTATCACTTCAGTCAGAGCAATCTCATTCAGGGATAGGGCGTACATTCACCTTCACTATCGAAGCATAGCCTGGATGCAGGCCCTGAGATATAACTAGCAGAAAAGGTTTAATCATCAAATAATAGTCGCTGAATGCACCGATCACTATGATCGTTTCAAGTTGAAGCGCATACGGAACTGGCATTCGAGCGGACAGTGAATGCTTGCAGGCGGTGTCGGCATCGGCGTTGCCTTCTCTACAGCCTTTCTGGCTGCTGCAACCAGCAAAGATGGCCCATTCTCAACAACCAGTTGATGAACAGTCCCATCGGCCAACAGTGTGAAGCTGACATTCACTTCGCCTTCAATGCCACGCCTGCGGGCTGCTTTCGGATACCATTTATGCTGCTCGATGTGCGCCATAACCTCGGTGAGATAACGTTCGGTTTCCCGCTTGATCAGCCCCTCATCAATCTGCGGTATCACCGCAGATGCTGCAGCGGGTTGCTGAGCGGCCACGGCAAGCGGTTCACTGGCCTGCTGCTGAGCCACTTTCCGGACAGGTTCTGTAGCTATGCCAAACGTTTTCTTTGTTGCTATTTTATCTTCAGGTTTCGGTTCCGGCTTCAACTTCGTTATTGGCTTTTCCGGTTGGACATCAGGCGCTGCCACCGCGTTGCTTGCCGGAGTCAGGAAACTCAGGTGTGTAATGGATTCAGTGGGCTGTTGCGAGCTTGTTGCAGGCGCACCACCAAAACTGGCGAACAACAAGCCGTGCAGCAGCAGAGAAAGCGTTATCGCGCCATAACGTATAGCATTACCTTGCATGCTGACTGCGGGTGCCAAAACCAACGTACTCATACTCAGGGGCGCTCCGGCTGTTCTGTGACGGTATCCAGACCTTCACCGGTAGTGACCGTGGCGTCCACCTTGCCACCAGCCTGTTCAATCACCTGAAACACCTTAATCAGGTGGTAGCGAACAAACCCAACAGCTGAGCGGTATTGTCCAACCATGCCAGCGTAACCGAGCAGCACCCACATCACCGGGCCGCCTTTATCAATCAGCGAAGCAATTTCCATCATATCTCCCGTCTACAAACATTCGGGGCGAAGGTTATATCAATCAGGATTGCCAGAGGGCGTGTCAAATTGTCGCAGACAATTTATCGCGATTGTTTCCAATGGTATAACCGCCTCCAAAACCCGGTCACACTGTAAGATGCTATGAATAAATGGTTTCGGAAGTTAAATAAATTTTCATCACGCAAATTGCGGGATTCCAATATGTGCACTACTCTCTGGTAGATAACACAATTAAGCATGGGAGAGAGAGATAGTTCAGCGTTCAAGGCCTCGCCTGAACATTTTGCCATTCCGTGTTTGCAGATAACATTGAATATGGAGGAGTCATGTCCGTATATATGAAGAAAAAACAAGGTATTAATTCCTTGTATCGACACTGTTAGACATAGGCAATATGGAACCATACTTCTTTCAAGGTGTTGTGTTGCCAGAGCGTGCGCAACTATCCCTTCAATATACGCTTGGCTTCTCCCACATCACGTCAGGGGTCGCCGGTGTCGCAAAGGTTAGCGTCGTGCTAAATCAAGTCGCCGTTTGGATAGAGAGCGAGCATGAGTGGGACATCTTCGATTTGAGGAATGTCGTCAAGAATCTGGTTCAAAGCCATCTTGACATGGTTGGGTATCTCAAAGGCTACGCTTACGATTTCGAATTAACTCGCGTACTTAACCAAAGTCGAGGCGTTGACTACGTATTTGGAATCGATATTCCCTGCCTCGCGGAGCGAGGCAAATCCCTTGATATGAACGAGGAGCTTATCAAGCTGCGCGACAAGACTATTGGGACGAACGGTGTGTTCCTAAATCGTTGCTTCAGCGATCTTGCGTCAGCAATGAAGCATGCAGACGACACGGGTTTCTATTGCTATCGGGCAATAGAGTCCCTACGGCATCACTGTGCTGCCACTCATGACCTGTCATCCTCCGAGAAGACCATACAATGGAAGAAATTTCGGGAGGTAGCTGCCTGTGACGAAAACACGCTCCGCGTTATTAAGCAAGCTGCTGATCCTCTGAGGCACGGAGAAGCTACAGGAATAACTTCTGATGATCGTGCTACGTTGTTCATGAAAACATGGGACGTTGTCGATGGATATATCAAAAATGTCTAACCCTACGTTCAACCCGGACTGCGCAAAAGCGCGCTGCCGTTTACTCCACGTTAGGAGAGGAAACTCATGGATGACCTAGCCAAAATTCTTCTTACATCGTCGCTGACGATATTCGGCGCTGTCCTTATTTTCGTTGTTGGACAACTTCTCGGAAAATTCGTTATTGAGCCAGTTCAAGATTTGAAGAGGCTCCTTGGTGAAATACGCTTTGAGCTTATATTTCACGCCCAAGCTATTTTTACTCCAGCGGGAGATAAAGCCAGTGAGGATGAGGCACAGAAAATACTGAGAAAAGCGGCATGCACTCTGCGATCAAGAATTGAAGTAATCCCCTGTTACCATTGGTGGTCGATTATTTCACACGGGTTCCTACCTCACAAAGAAAACGCTCTGGAGGCGTCAAAACTACTCATGGGGCTTTCAAACTCTGTGCATCAACCAAATCGTTCAGATAAAAACGTAGCCCGTGTTGAAAAAATTGATCGATTACTAAACTATGAATCTGTGGAGGAATAGCTGGAACTACGGGGCCAGATCTACTTTCGTACCGCTCGACAGTCCCGCAGCTACAATCCTGATTTAAAATACTCTCAGGACTTGAAGGGACGTTTGGCCAGCTTTCGCTGCAGGGTTCTTCTATGCATGCTCAATCTTCTTGCGGTCTCGGAGACATTGCCGTCACACTCCATCAGCACTTTCTGGATATATTCCCATTCCAGTCGTTTGGTGGACATCGGCTGACCTGTTATTTGCGCAGCAGTGTTTCCCGACTCACGACCCAGTGCCGCTACCACTTCATCGGCGTCAGCAGGTTTGGCCAGATAATGGGTGGCACCGAGCTTGATCGCTTCCACTGCAGTAGCAATTGAGGCGAACCCTGTCAGCACGACAATGCGGGTGTGTTCATCCAATTGATGCAGCTTTTCCACCAGAACCAGACCGGAATCTCCCGGCATGCTCAGATCAACTACGGCATATTCGGGTGCCGCATCACCGACCAGGTCAATGGCATCAGCCACATTGTGTGACACCTGCACACTAAAGCCCCGCTTCTCCAATGCAGATGCAAGGATACGGCAAAATAGCTCGTCATCATCAACCAGCAGCAAATTCGGTAAGTCTCTGTTTGATTCCATCATTTACTCCGCCAACAACTTGTGCAGTGGCAAACGGATCGAAACACAGGCACCACCACCTTCATGATTGGCAACCGACACTTCACCACCAAGCCTGCGTAACACTTCCTGTGCCAGATAAAAACCCAGACCATGGCCATCTTTCTTGGTCGTAAAAAACGGTTTTCCAAGCCCTTCCAGTGCTGCCTGACTCAAACCCTCACCATAATCACGAACCTCTAACATCAACAGATCGCACGACCAGTTGGCTTTCAGTTCGACCCGCTCCGGAGAAGCCTCTGCCGCATTATTCAATATATTGATAAACGCCTGATTCAGGGTTTCATCAACAACGACAACAGGTGCTGGATCGGTCCCTTTCATGGCCACCGATATGGCGGTTTTTGGATGTAATTCTTTCCACCGTGTCAAACAACTCTGCAGATACTGTTTCAGATTCTCACTGTGTCCGCTTTCGGCCCGCATCTGTCCTGCACTGGCGCTGATTTGTGCCAGGGTCGCTTTGCAACGATCCACCTGTGATCGCAGGATCTGAATCTTTTCCACCACATCCGGCTGTTGCGAATACTCCCGTTCCATCTCCTTGCTCAGCACAGCCATCGTCGCCAGCGGCGTACCCAACTCATGGGCCGCACCGGCAGCCATTGTGCCCAGCGAAATCATATGTTCATCACGCAGATGTTTCTCACGCGCCTCGGCCAGCTTCTGATTACGCTGGCGCAGTGCTTCGGCCATCGAAACGACAAAGAAGAGAATCAGCCCTACAGCAAGCAAAAAACTGAACCACATACCCAGCACATGCAGACTGAAATCATCCGTCGCAGCCGTCGAGTGCCCGACATGGCCGCCGCCTGCCATTTCCTGCGTCAGCGGCACATTAATAATCATCAACAAAGTATAAAAGCCGAGTGTTACTGCCGCCATGCCCCAGACATATCGTTTGGGCAATGTTGACGCCACAATCACCAGCGGCAGCAGAAACAAGGAGACAAACGGGTTGCTCGAACCCCCTGCAAAATAGAGCAGAGCCGCCAATGCAAATACATCAATCACCAAATGAAGAAAGAACTCATTGGCAGAGGCCAATGCATTCTTGCGCAGCCGTATCCACACATACAGGTTGAACAGCACATAAACCCCGATCACCGAGAGCATAAAGAGAAGTGGCAATTCCACGGCCAATCCGTAAACAGCCAGCCCGATCGCGGCAAGTTCACTGGCGATCACGGCACTTCTGAACACGAACAACCGTTTCAGGTTATAGGTTCCAACCATCTCCTCAACGGAGCCTTGAATAAACATCGCTGCCTCTTTTATCTGCATGACAATCAACCTAAGGCGTTCTCGCCCATCAAACAAGTCAACTGCCTGCCTTATCTCTGACCACGAAAGTTATAGGAATCACTCCAGATGTGTGTGTGGCATATTGTCGCATTTCCATACGGGCAGATTCAGTCAAGGGGTCGCCCATCACGAAAGCACGGGAATGCTACTTTGGAGATACAAGGAATAAGGTCACTGTGACGTGACAGATAAGCCAGCCATGAGGAAAAGCGTATCCCCTGGGTACCGACAATCACGAATAACAAGACTATTCATTGTTATGACAAACAACAGGCAAATATGGCAAATTGTCTCACTATTAAACGCGCAACCAAAAAAACGCGAAGCACTGAACTGTGGCGCTATAAAAACCATATTTATTTGCCGATTGACGACTGACTTGCACAGTTCCAGCCTGCGCCTATGCAACGATTTCCTGCCCGATTCAGATGATCAGAACTGCCCTGATTGCCGACATTCCAGCACTGGTTTCACTCGAGCAGCGCTGTTTCGAAATTGACCGTCTTTCCGAGCGCAGTTTCCGCCACCTGCTCAAACGCGGCAAAGCTTCCCTTTTCGTTTATAACGAAGGCGAAAGCTTGCTCGGCTACAGTCTTGTGCTGTTTCACCAGAACACCTCGATGGCCCGCCTCTATTCACTGGCTATCTCTCCTGAAAGCCGGGGCAAGGGCATCGCTGTAAAGCTGATGGCCGCAAGCGAGATGGACGCGCTGGAACGTGGCGTCGTTTCCATGCGACTGGAGGTGCATGTCAACAACAGCACCGCCATCGCCCTCTACCATAAGCTGGGTTACCGTGATTTTGACATTTTTCCGGACTATTACGAAGACCATGCCGCAGCCATTCGCATGGAGAAAGCGCTGGCATCCCACCTGTCGCCGGATATCAGTCGTGTACCGTTATATACCCAGACACTTGACTTCACCTGCGGCCCTGCCTCGCTGATGATGGCGTTAAAAGCAGTGAATCCCGAGTTGCAGCTGACCCGGCATCTGGAGCTCAGGCTCTGGCGCGAAGCCACCAGCATTTTCATGACCAGCGGCCATGGCGGTTGCAGCCCTTTCGGGCTGGCGCTCTCCGCATTCCGTCGCGGCTTGCATGTCGAGGTATTCACCCCTTGTGATGCGGTCATGTTTATCGATTCGGTTCGCAGCGAAGAGAAACGTGAGGTGATGCGTATTGTCGAAGAAGACTTCCTGCAGGAGATTCACCAGCTCGGCCTTCCCCTGCATGAACGCCAGGTGTCACTTGACGAGGTGGAGCAGCGATTTATGGCTGGTGATATCCCGATAGTCCTGATCAGCGCCTACCGGCTAACCGGCGACAAGTCGCCACACTGGGTGGTCATTTGCGGTTTTGATGAACGCTTTGTCTATATCCACGAACCCTTCGTCGATACGGCTGAGGGCAAGACTGAGACCACCTGCTTCGGCATTCCTGTTGCCCGCCATGAATTTGAACGTATGCGTTTCTACGGTTCCCGCCGTCAGTACGCCACGCTATTGATATCCAGGGGAGAAAAATAACATGCCTGTCCGTCATACTGTGATTGTCGACCGACTCAAAGACTGGAAATGGACGATTGATGCTCTGGAGGTGATCACCGCCAACGACTATCTCACGCGTGAGGCCGTCGCACAGAAGCGACCGATGCGCATTATCAACCTTTGCCGCCATTACACCTATCTGAGTGGAGGCTATTACTGCTCACTGCTGGCTGAAGCCCGCAACGATATTCCGATGCCGACTATTGCCGACATCATCGACCTCTCACGACAGAGTCTGTATGCCTTTGCCTTGCCCGATCTGGAGCACCTGCTTGAAAAAACCATGAAGCGCCTTGCCGAGCCACCCCAGGAGTCTTTCGAAGTTTACGTGTTCTTCGGTCAGGGTGACGATCCACGTTTCAAACGTCTGGCTGCAGAAGTATTTGATGTGTTCCGTTACCCTCTGTTGAAAGTGGTCATCGAGAAGGGAAAACGCTGGAGGATTCGCGCCATCCGTCCAATGGGCCTGCATCAGGTCACCCTGTCTCTTAGCGACTTCTTCGAGGCCTGCCTGCGCTCCTATGTCCGCATGCCGCGCCGCACGCGCAATGAAAGCCGTAAGCCCGCTCTCTATGATCTGGCCATACTCTACAATCCGAATGAAAAAATGCCGCCTTCGGATATGGATGCCCTGGAGCAATTCATCAAGGCCGGTCAGCGCCTGCGCGTCGATATCGACCTGATCCAGAAAAAGGACTACAACCGGATTGCCGAATACGATGCGTTGTTTATCCGTGAGACCACCTCGATTGACAATCATACTTTCCGCTTTGCCCGCAAGGCCGAGGCCGAGGGCATGCCGGTGATTGACGACCCGAAATCCATTATCCGCTGTACCAACAAGGTATACCTGTGGGAACGACTGACAGCAAAAAACCTGCCCACTCCAAAAACTGTCCCGCTGAACCGTTACCGTTTCAAAGAGCAATCCTTGCTGCAACTGGAAACGGAATTGAGCTATCCTATGGTACTGAAAATTCCCGACGGTTCATTCTCTCGGGGCATGTTCAAGGCCGAAAACCGGGATCAGGTCATGGATGCGGCGAAGAATCTGTTTGCCCATTCGCGCATCATTCTGGCGCAGGAATTCATGTACACCGCCTACGACTGGCGCATCGGCATTCTCAACGGCAAGGCCCTTTATGCCTGCCAGTACCGACAGGCGCGTGGTCACTGGCAAATCGTCAATCACAAGGCGAACGGTTCGGCCCGCTACGGCGGCTTTGAAACGATGCGGGTGGAAGATGCACCGAGTGAGGTGGTACGCATTGCGCTGGAGTCCGCTGCCCTGATCGGCAACGGATTTTATGGTGTGGATCTAAAACAAAATGACAATGGAATTTTCGTGATCGAAGTCAACGACAACCCGAGCCTTGATCAGTCGGTGGAGGATAAAGTGCTCAAGGGAGAGCTTTACGACACGATCATCAACGAGTTCATCCGCCGCATCGAAGCCATGCGTAACGGCTGATTATCTCCGACCTGATTCGGACTCAAGCCCGTTGAGCGCCTGACGGATACACTGACGACTACGACACAACACCATTTCCTGCCAGTCGGGTGTCGCCGGATAGAAGTGTTTGCGCATGACAGCCTTGATGGACCGGGTGCGCTCATTATGCCAATCGACAGCACCTTGCGCATGCAGCCAGTGATCCGCGCGCAGTGCCTGCTTCATGTGGTCAAAGCTGTAGGTGCCGAACTCCAGCGCGATAAATACTAGCGGCTCTCCTACCCCATGCATCCAACCATAATCCGAGAGCCCGTGCTTGGTCACAGAGATTGAGGTGCCCAGTGCTGGCTCCGTCACCGAGTCACCGAACCACTGTCGTGCCAGCCTCACACCAGTTGAACCGGGAGGATGGTCGCAGATCAGTTCGCCGTAGCCGAACGGACCTATGCCAGTATGAAAATCGATCACCGCCACCCGTTTGCGCTTGCTCAGATGGAAGTCGCTCATAATCCGTTCGCAGGTTAACCGTGACCATGTCGGCCCGCTGCCACCATAAAACAGTCCGTTCGGATAACTGTACTGTCCTGCCGACAACGCTGTCTCATACACGACGGAACCGTGAGCCTTAAGGTAAGCTGATAGTCTGCGGTCGCAGGTATCCAGCAACTCCGCATCCAGCGATTCCGGCACAATAGATTCGGCCAGCTCGTCATAACCCTCATTGATTGGCAGCATGTGGGAGAAATCGATATAATTACGATTCAGGTCAACACCGTCCTCGGTGACCCTGCGCAACCAGGCAAAACCGTGCGGATTGACTGCATGCACGATCAGCACACCAATGCCGTGCGGCAAGGCTTTCACCTGCCTGAGAAAATCAATCTGGGCAGCGGAACCGCTGAATCCCTCAACACCGTGGGTAGCTGACAGCAACACCAGCACCGTGTCGGCATCTTTTTCGCCCAGCCAGGCTACGTCGGTCGCCAGCACCTCATATTCAGGCCCGTGCACAGGGTGAACAAAACTACGGACCTGTGCACCGGCCTTTTCTGCAGCGGCAAGAAACAACACGCGCGCGCGCCGATAATCGGCAGCAAAAACATTCATGTCAAAGCGAGAGAGGATTTCATTTCATTCACCCCAAGCATGCTCGAATCAAACACGGCACGCCGACAAAATCCTCAATCAAGGAAAAACAGTGCCTCACCGATATGCAACGGGTGCCGCAACTCATTCACCAACCAATGGGCAATGCTCTCTCTTGAAGCCGAGCTTAATACACCGACCGGCACATCACATCCGACCTCAATCTCCTCATTCACATGGCCTGTGGTCAGGCGCGGAGGTTTGAGTATGGTCCACAGAAGACCGCTACCGCGCACCATGCGCTCCTGCTCACTGCGATCAGCTGCCAGTTCCGGGTAGCGGTGGTTGAATACTTCCACCATCTCCTGCATGGCCCAGCTCCGGTTCTCCGGATAATCGCCAACCATGGCGACGGTCTGGCAGATCAGACGATGAACCCCCAGCACGTGCATCGCTTCCACAATCACAGTAGTAGCTTCGGCGCAAAAGATATCGGTATAGGGCAGGTGCGGACCGAACACACAGATGGCCACATCGCAGCCGCACAACGTTTCACTCACAGCTTTTTTATCGTTCACATCACCTTGAATCACCGTTAATTCACCGGCGAAATCGTCCATAGCATTTGCATTGCGGCATAGCGCTTTTATCTTGATACCTTCGCTGAGCAGGGCTGAAGCCACACATTGCCCTGTAGCGCCGCTAGCCCCAAATAGAGCAACGTTCATCAACAATGTTCTCCTCTGCCGGAAAAATCATTACAAGTAAACCGTAGCTCTTCAAGCCACCCGCCACTCGGCCAGTGTGGCGCGCGCGCCGCCACCACTGGTGTCCGGAGTGATGCACAACTCCAGAGCGGTCACGCCATGCAGGTCAACACTGTAATCCTCAAGTTCGCGGGTCGAGCCTGGCGAGCTGAAATTATACTGCTGGCGGGCTATATCGTGGTAAGAGTGACCACCATCGGGAGACCATCTCAAGACAAATTCCTGTGTGCGTTGTTGCTGCTCTTCGTGAAAGATCAGGCGAATGTACTCAATATTTATCGGCTGATCGAACAGCAGTCGTATTCTCTGTTCTCCGGACTCTGCAGCCCGCCAACCCAGCCCCCCCTCAATCAGGGCTGACTCAATCGGATAAACCTCATCTTCAGATGTGAGTTCCGCCTGCGCCAATTCTATTACCTTCAGCCAATTCCGTTGCGTTTGTTCTGGCTGCTGAATATCCCTGCCAATAATTCGTTTGCGCATTTGAACCTCCTTGTGCCCTTGCCGTCATGATTCCAGCAGGTGGCGTCCCCACATTTCGTAAACAGTGAGCATAATCTCTATCACGATAAGAATCGTGATATACCACTCAACACGATGAGAACTTTTATTCTGCAACAGATCGAGCAGCGTTTCGGCAGTTTTGGAAACCAGGTCGAGCTTGCGCTCCAGCGACCGGTGACGTTCGATCAGCTCATACTCTTCGGCCAGGCGCAAATACAACCGCTCATACTGCGGCTCTTCCCACAGCATCTCCGGTTTTTCGCTGATCTCCACGCGCCCTACCATGCGTCCCTGAATCATCAGTACATCGCCGATATGAGCCAGTAGCTCGCGCCCCTTGTGCATAAACCGGCCACCGTGTTGCAGATCGTGGGCCAGCGGTTCGATACGTTCAAACGTCTTCCCCACCTCCACTTCATAGTGTGACAGGACCACGCATTTGGCCAGCACACTGGCCACCACCTGCAGACGGGGCAGGTTGAACTCATCCATCGCCAGACAACCACTGTTACGTTCCTCGGCTGCGGCAGAGCTAAGGCAAAGTTTAAACCCTTCGGATTCATAATGTTCAAAGGGATCGGTAACGGAACATTCAAGATCCTTGAGAAAAGCAGTCTCTTCAACGTGACTCAGGCCGAACAGAACGACCACGCCATAGCGAAACATAACTGCAGCACCCTGGCTACCGGCAGTGATGATTAACGGACTTGTTGCCAGCCGCCGTGTTCGTTCAAAAGCTTTCAAATCCAGACGCTGGCTGATGTAGACCGCACGTCCGACAAGTTGTTGTTGATCGCCAAATGGCATATCAGCTCCCGGTGTTAAACAAGAATCACTGTATTCTATGCTTTTTGCATGATTGAGCCAAATGCCTGCATACCCTGTCAAAAGCCGCAAACATGCTATACTCGCTCTGTTATTAAACAGGGTAAGCATACGACATACCGCTGCTTCAAAGCTCGCAGTTTTCCGACTTGTACTCAGCTTCATCCTGCTGTTTCTGCCAAGCGGATGTGCCAATGATGGTGTGATCGATAATCCTGCAAAGAGGCGTTTCCTGAATAGCGTTCCGACCAGCTTCTCTCTCACAGGCGAACAGGTGGATAAGTTGATTCGCGCCGGTCACGACCTGCTGCGCAACAATCGATTTGCCAGCGTTTTATCGTAGATATAGAGAGCACCTATTCATCATCCGCTGCCAATCCCGTTGTCCTCAACGGGCAACCGGTAAGCTGCAAGATGTGCCATAAATCACAGTCCGGTTGCCGAACTTATGTATCATTGTGAATTCTGACATAAAAACAGCCCGGGTGAAAAATCAACAGCTCCGAGGTCAGCCATGTTAGAGAACTCGGAAAGGGAGGCATGGTGCCCACTTTGCAAAGCGATAGAATTGAGTCTGCAATCCATAATGCCGACCTGCTTGCCAGAATAGAGAAGCTCAATGCTATCGGTATAGCACTTTCATCTGAGAAGGATATGCCACACCTGCTGGAAAGTATCCTTATCGGAGCAAAGCAGATCACACGTGCCGATGCAGGCACGCTGTATACCGTCAACGATGCTCAGAAGCTCAACTTCGAGATTGTGCAAACCAGTTCTCTCGGCATCAATAGAGGGGGCACCAGCAATCAACCCGTCCAGCTGGAGCCATTACCTCTCTACCGTCGTGATGGCAGCCCCAACAATAAACTCGTGGTCACTTACTCAGCCCTGAACAATAAAACGGTAAACCTGCCGGATGTGTATGAGGAGAACGAAACCGGTTTTGATTTTACCGGTCCACGCCTGTTCGATAAAAAAATGAACTACCGCACCCAATCCATGCTCTGTGTGCCCATGACCAACCACGATGGCAAAACCATAGGCTTGATCCAGCTGATCAACAAACAATCGAATAACGGACCGGTTGCTTTCGATGACAACGATGTGCACCTGGTGCATTCACTGGCCTCTCAGGCCGCCATTGCCCTGACCAACAAACGCCTGATTGATGACCTGAAAGCACTGTTTGACTCCTTTATCAAAACCATCGCCGCCA
Source organism: Mariprofundus sp. (assembly GCA_021772835.1). Lineage (GTDB taxonomy): Bacteria > Pseudomonadota > Zetaproteobacteria > Mariprofundales > Mariprofundaceae > Mariprofundus. Next base: position 4,707 of record JAJFLE010000068.1, on the reverse strand, counting down.
GTATCGATGAAACATCGGCTCACACCGGTGAACATTGCAGGCGTGTACCCTTCCTGACGCTGGCTCTGGCAGATGCGGCCAGCCGAGATGAAAGCTGTTTGAAGGCATTCAAGCTGACTGAGCAGGAACGATATAACCTGGAGGTGGCGTCCTGGCTGCATGACTGCGGCAAGCTTGCGACCCCCATTCATATCGTTGATAAATCTACCAAACTGGAAACGGTCTTTGACCGCATTGAGCTGATTGATACCCGTTTCGAAGTGCTTAAACGCGATGCGAAAGTCAGCATGCTTGAACACCTGCTCAAGATAAATGGCGACAAGGACAAAGCTGATTTGATTGAAAAGCAATACCGGCAAACAATCGAGCAGCTAAACGCACAACGCGACTTTATTCGAGTGTGCAATAAAGGTGTGGAGTCCATGGCGCCCGAACTCAAAGCGCGTGTTAACAACATTGCTGCCCATACGTGGTGCAACTGCGACGGTGAGATTACCCCGTTTTTCTCCGCAGATGAACTCAACAACCTGTTGATTCCTTACGGCACGCTCAATGACGACGAGCGCCAGATTATCAACGACCATATCCTGGTCACAAACAAGATGCTGGCATCCATGCAATTCCCCGAGGAGATGGCATCGGTGCCTGAATATGCTGGTGGGCATCATGAGCGCATGGATGGCAAAGGTTACCCGCTGGGACTAACCCGCGAAGAGATGAGCGTACCCGCCAGAGTGATGGCTATTGCCGATGTGTTCGAAGCATTGACGGCCTGGGATCGTCCCTATAAGGATGCAAAGAAACTCTCTGAGGCACTGGCCATTCTTGGTAAAATGAAGTTACGAAACCACGTTGATCCCGACCTCTTCGATATTTTCATCAACGAGAAGGTTTATCTCCCCTATGCCCGGCAGTTTATGGCTGCTGAATTGATCGATATCGATGAACCGTTCGAGATTCCGGGTTATCCTTTCAACATGCCATAAAAAAGTTTATCGCGGAAGCCCGGGAATACTCCTTTGGACATACAAGAAAAAGACTGCCCGAAGGCAGCCCCGTCCATCAGACTTCAGCCTGCCCTGGCGGCAACAAACCCAGTAACAACGCCAGTTCAGATAACCCTTGCTGCACGCGACTATAGGTGTCATCGACGGACTCTTTCACGCCACCATTGAGTGCCTGAAGGCCTTCAAGGATACCACGCGACTGCTCAAAACCTCGTTCTATACCAACCTGCACATTATTGAAAAGCTGTTCTCTCGAGCGCTGCTCATCCGGCGGCAAATCGACCTGCGCATTTTCGGCCCTGCCGATCAACTGAGTTGCAAAACTGAGAATTCGCTCGGCCGTTGCCTCCGGACTCATATCCTGTCTCGAATCAGCAGCACGTTGTACTTCACTATCACCAAGATACGGGCTAAACATCTCGTTAATTTTTTCCATCGCAGCCTGGAGAATCAGCACAGTCGGATTATTTTTCGCATTAAAATTCATGCGACTATCTATCCTGGTCTGGACATGCTCAAGAAGAGCTGCTGGCTTCGTGGGAGACTCTGCCTTCTGTGAAAAAAGAATCGCATTGGTAGAGTTATAACCAGGAATTTGTACACCCATTTCTACCTCCTGCAATCTAGCCTTCAAAAGGCAATGCCATAATGTATTTATCGCATAAACAGCCTTGAACTTAAGAAACGTTAATTTCACGACGTCTTATTATATATACATTCGGCTCGACCTGTTCGTGCCCGAAAAGGCCTAGCCTCCCCCACGCTGAGGAATTCAAGGCAAAAAAAGGGCCGCCCGATGGGCAGCCCTTTTTTACTTATGCATCCAAGAATCAGAAAAGTTTACCCATCTTCGGCATCGCGCCTACCAGTGGAGCCACATAATCAATCCAGGCCTGTGTAACGTCGTTACCGGCTTCATTGATATATTCGGCTTTCAGCTCGGTTGCTTCGCGTGCCACGGTAGAGAGCGGCGTGACGAAACACTCGCTGGCATACGGCACGCTGGAAAGCCTGCGGATTGCCACTGAACCCGGCTCCCCTGTTGCGACTGCATGCTCAACCGCATGTTTGCCCACCATACGCGCTTCAGCCGCATCGACTTCGGAGACTATGGTCGGGAAACTGCGCTGCAGATAACCAAAGGTGTCGGCACGTACACGTACAGACTCTCCTTTGTATGCCTCTTTCACTTTGGCGGAGAGAAAATCTCCTAATGCACCGGTTCCTGAAAGCTGCAGGTTACCATGCGAATCACGTTCGCCTGTTGTCATGACAGGCTGACCTTCAGCATTGGTAATGCCTTCGGAGACTGCCACCACACAACGGCCATATTTGGCCATGACTGTTTTCACATCGGCCTGAAACTGTGTCACATCAAAGGTGCGCTCTGGTACATAAATCAGATGCGGACCATCACCCTCATCCTGACGGGCAAGCGCAGATGCGGCTGTAAGGAAACCGGCATCGCGGCCCATCACCACATTGATCTTGACGCCCGAAAGGGCTGCGTTGTCGCGATCATCACCCATGAATGCCAGCGCCACAAAACGAGCAGCTGATGCATAACCCGGACAGTGATCTGTCACGCGCAGATCATTATCGATGGTTTTAGGAATATGTATGGTGCAAAAATCATAGTTCGCCGATTTTGCCATCTCAGCAATGATATGTGCCGTTTCAGCTGAATCGTTACCACCGATATAAAAGAAGTAGCGCACATCGTTCTTTTTAAATACTTCAAACACACGTTCACATTCTGTCTTGCCCGGTTTCAGTCGTACTGAACCGAGACCCGCAGCAGGCGTTGTCGCCAGAATTTCCAGCTCTTCCACGCTCTGCGTGGTCAAATCGATAAAATCTTCTTTCATGATACCTGCGATGCCGTGTCGTGCACCGAGAATACCGGTAACGTTTTTCTGTCCGCGTGCTGCCAGTATCGCGCCAACCAGTGACTGGTTAATTACTGCTGTCGGGCCGCCGGATTGACCGATCACCATCTTTCCTTTCAAAGCCATGTGATAGCCTCCTTCAAAGTAAGCGTATGATAACAGACTCCAAGTAACCGGAAAACAGTGATGGATGCACTTTCTCGAATCCAGCCTAATATTGCGAACCACGGAGTTCGACGATGAATAAGCGTAGTGATATATCCACCACCATACTGGCTGACATTCTCAAGCATGCTGGCAAGCACATTGTATTGCCAGCTTATAAGTCATCTGTAGTGGTTACAGACAAGGCCGATGGTTCGATCGTCACCGAAACCGACCTCTCATGTCAGAATTATATACAGAGTGAGCTGGCAAAACTCGACAGCAACATTGCCTTTCTCGGTGAGGAAATGACTGAAGAAGAGCAGCTCTCCTGCCTGCGCAACAGCATTGGCAGCTACTGGTGTCTGGATCCGCTTGATGGCACGAGCAACTTTGCCACCAACCTGCCCGGCTTTGCCCTCTCCCTTGCCCTGATCGAAAATGGTCTGGTGGAACAGGCCTGCATATACGATCCGGTGCGCAATGAACTGTTCACTGCGACACGTGGTTCTGGTGCACAACTCAATGGTGTCGTCATAACAGCATCGAAAGAAACCGTCTTGAGCAATGCCGTCGGTTACATCGACTTCAAACGATTAGAGCGCGACACCTCCATCAAACTTGCCACAGACAGATTCTACCGCAGTCAGCGTAACCTTGGAAGCTGCGCACTTGAATGGGCCTGGCTTGCCGCAGGGCGTGGTCAATTCATCATTCACGGTGGTGAAAAGGTGTGGGATTTCTCTGCAGGATCTCTCATCGCCGCAGAAGCAGGTTGTTTCACCGGGGACTTTAACGGGCGCCCACTATTTCCCGATGCAGGTCTAAGCTCACCTATTCTGGCCGCTTGCAGCGGCCCCATTCATGAATCACTAAAACTGCAGTTAAGTGAGTGAACAGGCTTGAAAATAAAGGCTTTTTCCACGTTACTTACTCAGGGTCGCATTTTACCCGCAAATCATCTAGACTGCGGCTGCGAAAAATTCTATTTGATGCATAAAACATGGAGGGGAAACCACGTATGAGTAGCGTTTGCGATCTAAAGATTGACCTGGTGGAAGTATGCGAAGCAGCAGCTCGTGCTTGCGCACCATTTGTTGGCTCAGGACAGAAAGACGAAGGCGACGGCCTGGCCGTTGATGCCATGCGCGAACGCATCAACCAGGTGAAAATGAAAGGTGTGGTTGTCATTGGCGAAGGCGCCAAAGATGAGGCCCCTGCCCTGTATGACGACGAACCCGTCGGCACTGGTGAAGGCATCGGCGTTGATATCGCTGTAGACCCTATTGAGGGCACCAACCTGTTTGCTAAAGACATGCCTGGCTCCATTGTAACGCTGGCAGCAGCACCTGCAGGCTCGATGTATCGCCCGGGCGCCTGTTTCTACATGGACAAGCAGGTTTATCCAAAAGCCGCACGCGGAAAGATTGACCCCGAAGCACCGGTTGCAGACCGCTTGCATGCACTTGCCAAAGCACTCGGCAAAGACATTAAAGAAATCCGTGTATTCATTCTCGATAAACCTCGTCACCAAGAGATGATTCAGGAAGTTTACGCATGTGGTGCCAAAGTTCGCCTGGCTACGGATGGCGATGTAAATGGCGCAATTCAGGCTGTACTAAACATGGGTTCTGATGCCCTGTTTGGCATTGGTGGCACACCGGAGG
>JAJFLE010000067.1 GCA_021772835.1 Mariprofundus sp. | reverse complement strand
CACTATCATCTAGATAAATATCTGATTGCGCATTACCGCGTGAGGTTACATGATAAACTGCACCTTCATATTCTATGCGTAAGGGTCTAGCCATAGTCGCAACTATATCTTCGTTAATCCGCGAATCAAGCCCTGACCCCTATGCCGTTTAACGAATTGCTTCACAAACACTGACCGTTCGGGTTTGGCCGGGAGCAGTGATTCGCCAAGACGCTTAATCACAATGGAGACAGTTTATTGGCATTTAACTTTATTGGTGGATCCCCTCCAAAGTGAACGCCGGTGAGGTTGGCGACATTGCGTTTTCAGGTGGTCAGGTCGTTGATGTTAAAACCATTCAGTGAGTGTGGCCTCCGTGTTGCCTACCGGGTAGTGATGATCTGTGTTAAGCTACGTGTAACAGACAGGGACTATGTGCGAGGAATGGATATGCCCAAACTGAAATATGAAGAGCAGCACCGTGGCCACCAGTGGGGACTGCGAGTCGGTCTGGAAATTGTAACCTCAACGATGATCGGTCTGGCTATCGGTTTTTTCCTTGATCGCTGGCTTGATACCCGTCCTCTGTTCCTGATTTTGTTTGCCATTCTCGGTATTGCTGCAGGTTTCATCAATCTGTATCAGCTTATGGTTGTGGATGTGCAAAAGCACAATCACGGTTCGGATCAGTCATGAGTCTGAATTCGCATGATCCGCTTGCCCACTTTGTGGTGGAAGTGCACTACGATTTGTTTCTTGGGCCAATAGATATCTCGATTTCCAATACCGTAGTGTTCATGTGGCTCAGCGTGTTGCTGGTGATTGGACTTTTGTGGATGGTGACGCGCAGAACGCGATTGATTCCCGGCCGGGGCCAGTTGCTGGCCGAGATGTTGTTCGGATTTGTGCGTCGTCAGACATTGATGAATATTCACAAGGGTGGTGAACGTTTCGTGCCGCTGATGTTTGCACTGTTCACCTTTATACTGGCATGCAATCTGATTGGTTTGATTCCCGGTTCATTTACTCCGACCTCGCAACTGGCTGTGACAGGAACACTGGCAGTGAGTGTGTTTCTGTATGCAGCGGGCTTGCGCATCAGCAAATATGGCTGGGGTTTCTTCCGCGCGTTTGCTCCTAAAGGTGTGCCAAAGCTGTTGCTGCCGTTGATGGTCCCGATTGAGATGATTTCGTTTATGGCACGTCCAATCACTCTGGCCCTGCGCCTGTTTGTAAATATGACCGCAGGGCATACGGCTCTCGGCATGCTGGCGGTGTTGGGTTTGGCTGCGCCCTGGTTCCTTAAGTGGCTGCCATTTGGTTTTTCTGTGCTTCAAATTGGATTGGAGATGATTATCGCTTTTATTCAGGCGTATATTTTTGTGGTGTTATCATGTGTTTATATTGATGATGCATTGCAGGAACATTGAGTCAGTCAACAGGTTAACAAGGAGGTATTCATGGATGCAGCAGCAATGGTTCCGATTGGCATGGGTCTGGCAGCTCTCGGTATGGGAGGTGCGGCCGTTGGCATCGGAATGATCTTTAGTAAAATGATCGAGGCAGTCGCGCGCCAGCCAGAGGCCGAACCCACACTCGCAAAATATGCTTGGATCGGTTTTGCACTGGTTGAAACTATCGCGCTTTATGCGCTGGTGATCGCATTTATTATTATGGGACAGGGATAGCTTGCTACTGTCAGGCAGCGACAAACCTTTATGTATATTATCCATCACGGCAGGTACACCGGTAGCAGGGGGGGGCTGATGCCTCAGTTTGATCTTACATTTTTTACGGCGCAAATATTCTGGACGCTTGTTTCATTTCTTGTGTTGTTTCTGGTGCTTGGTCGCTGGGTATTGCCACGCATTGCAGATATATTGAATGAGCGCACTCAGCTGATTAAAGAGGAGATCGAAGACGCGCGCCACAAACGAGAAGAAGCTGAAGAACTTAAACTTGATTATGCAGATAAGCTTGCCGCAATCGATGGGGAGGCGAAAAAAATGTTTGATGAGTCAGAGAAACGGCTTATTGAACGGCGTGAACAGTTAATGGCTGAATGGAAAGAGGAGATGGAGCGTAAAAAACGCGATTTCCATGAAGAAACCGAGGTGGCGCGTCAGATGGCGATGCGAGATATTCGCGCCCAGTCCGCTGATTTGATTACAGCTGCTACCGAGCAACTGATCCATCAGAAGGTGGGAGAAGCCGAAATCCAGAAAATGCTTGAAGAGAGCATCGAAGAACTCGAAAAGAGTTCTCCGAAAAACAATTAATTTTCCAGATACATCGGCTTGTCGTCATTGAGTGCCAGCCAGCCTTTGGCGATTCGATAAATGATCCAGACAGCTGTACCCATAAGAATGAAATAACCGATACCCATAATCAGGGTGATGATGCCAAAGAAAGCCCAGAGCAGGCCAAACCAGAATGTTCTGATTTGCCAGCGGCTGTGAGATTCCACCCAACTGCCGGTTAGCTCATCTTTTTTGACATAGTTGACGATGATTGCTGCGACAAAGCAGATCGGCACTACGAACGAGCCTGCCTGCAACGCATACACCAGCGTGGTAACTTTTTTAGCTGCCCTGGTTTGTGGGTCTTCGATGGGTTCTATCGAGTTACTCATCGTCTTCATCCTCAATCTGTTGTACTTCCAAGACCACCTTGCCGGTCATGCCACCAGCTTCTATCAAGCGATGTGCATCCGCTGCCTGTTCTAACGGGAACGTATCCGATGTGAATATGGAGAGCTGCTGCTGGTCGAAGAACTGGCCACACTGTTCAAGAATATCACCATGGTGTTCAGCCGCATCATCAAGTCCCATCATCATGGGGGTGAGCATCAACTCCTGTGATACGCGGATGTTACGCAGGCGCAAGGTTTTCCAGTCGGCATTGTCCGGCACTTGCAGGATACTGACGATATCGCCATACACACGGGTGGCAGCTACCAGTTGATTAAATGCCTCACCACCAACGGTATCAAAAGCTACATCCACACCTGTACCATGCGTCCACTCCAGCAGGGCTTCAGTGACATTCTGCTCCTTATAGTTGATGACCAGATCGGCGCCGAGGGCTTTCATCAGATCGGCCTTTTCTGTCGAGCTGATCGTGGTGGCTACTTCACAGCCAGCCAGTTTGGCCAACTGAATCGCCACATGGCCGACCCCGCCTGCTCCGGCATGGATGAATACCTTCTGACCCGATGAGATACGGGCGCGATCAAACAGTGCCTCCCAGGCGGTGATCAGTACGAGAGGAGCAGCTGCAGCGTCGATGAAGTCAATGCAGTCCGGCTTCATGGCTACATAGGCTTCAGGGACAGCAATGTATTCTGCATAATTGCCAGCCTTCTGCCCCAGACCACCGTAACAGTAATAGACCGGATCACCGGGTTGAAAGCGGGTGACGTCGATACCTACAGCTTCAACGATGCCGGCACCGTCACAACCAAGAATGGCAGGCAGCTCTCCCGGGATAAAGAGGCCTTTAGCACGCAGTTTGGTATCAACAGGATTAACACCGGCTGCCATCACCTGCACCAGCACTTCGTTGTTACCACATCCCGGTTTATCTACCTCGGCCAGCTTCAATACATCGGGCGAACCCGGTTCATCCATTATCACTGCGCGCATATCTCTTGCCCCTTCGGTCAGAATTTGAACCGCAGAGTACGCAGAATTTCACTAATTAGCCTTTCAGTTATTAATGCTTGCGAACCGGCATTGGGTGTTGCCAGGGGGTGAACAGGCAAGAATAGCGATCTGGGTTTAATCCTCTGCGAAATTTTGCATCCTTTGTGGTGAAAAAACATTCAAATGCAATTTGACCACAGTTGGGGGGTGAAGGAAACCGGTATCATTTATTTATTTCGAGAGTAAAATGCCGATTCACAAATGAACTACGTTTTTAAATACGATTCTGATGCCTTGATGGCATTGCCCGAGCATGTCGAGCTGTTTGATACTACACTGCGTGATGGTGCACAGACTGCAGGCATCTCCTTTTCCGCTGAAGATAAAAAACGCATTGCTAATCGCTTGGCAGAATTCGGCATTCACTGGATTGAAGGTGGCTGGCCTGGAGCGAGCCCCAAAGACGATATGTTTTTCGAACAGATGCGGGGTCGTAACTGGCAACACAGTAAGCTGGTGGCATTCGGTTCTACGGCAAGGCCCGGTCATACGGTTGAGAAGGACCGGGGACTGAACATGCTCGTGGAAAGCGGTGCAGATGCTGCCTGCATCTTCGGCAAGAGCTGGGATGTGCATGTCACCAAAGCGCTCGGCATTACCCTGGAAGAAAATCTGAGGCTGGTGCGAGAATCAGTCGCTTATCTGAAACAACATTTCGCAAACGTATTTTTCGATGCTGAACATTTCTTTGACGGTTTTGCAGCCAATGAAAGCTATGCATTGCAAGTTTTGGAAGCGGCAGCTGAGGGTGGGGCGGATACACTGGTGTTGTGCGATACCAATGGTGGCTCGATCCCATTCCCTGTTTTTGATGTTATCACACGCGTGAAAAAACATCTGCCGAATCAGATGCTCGGCATTCATGCCCATAATGATTGTGAGATGGCTGTGGCCAATTCTATTGCTGCTGTGCGCGCTGGTGTGCAGCAGGTGCAGGGCACGATCAATGGTGTAGGGGAGCGTTGCGGCAATGCCAATCTGGTTTCCATTATTCCGATATTGCAGCTAAAGGTTGGTGTGAATTGCGGAGTACCATCTGAGCAGCTCAAGCATCTGGCTTCGCTGTCTCAGTTTGTGAATGAGATGGCAAACAGACTGCCGTGGCAGCATCAGCCTTTTGTGGGACAGAATGCCTTTGCCCATAAGGGTGGCATCCATGTTTCGGCGATTCGTAAGCAGAGCAGTCTGTATGAACATATTGATCCGCTGTTGGTGGGAAATGAGCAACGGGTTCTTGTATCGGATCAGGCAGGACGCAGTAATATCCTGAGTAAATTGCAGCAATTGGAGCCGGAAGCAGGCCTTGCTGATGATGATCCGGTGGTCGCAGAAGCAGTGCGACGCATTAAGGAGCTGGAGGCAACGGGTTACGCCTTTGAAGGCGCAGATGCCTCGTTTCAGTTGCTTCTTCGGCGCTCCATGGGTCGTTTTCAGCGTCATTTTGAACTGGTTCGATTTCGAGTGTACGATGAAAAACGCGGTCATCTGGAAGCTCCGGAATCTGAAGCTACGGTGCAGGTGCGTGTTGGTGGTAAGTTAAAACATGCTGCGGCTCTGGGAAATGGGCCGGTAAATGCCATGGATAAGGCGCTCAGGGCGGCTCTTGTGCATGCTTATCCGGGACTGGAGACCATGTTTCTGACCGATTTTAAGGTGCGAGTGCTCTCTACCCGTGAGGCGACCGAGGCTGCGGTACGCGTATTGATTGAATCCTCGGACGGTAGGCGCAAGTGGAGCACTGTAGGCGTCTCTACCGACGTGCTGGAAGCAACTTATCGAGCACTCAATGATGCTATTGAATACAAGCTCGTCATGGACGGGATTGCTGCACCTGCGGCTGAGAACGAATAAGTCCAGCGCCTGGCTTGATTCAAGCTCTGATAAGAAGTCGGAATGAATTCTGCTAAACTTGTATCGTTAAAGAGATGCTGATGTGTGCCATTCTGACAAGAATCAGACCACAAAGGTAAAAACGTGACAAAAAGGCAGGATGCCGGTTGCACGGCTGAGGATCGCCCGAAGGACAAGTGCATGAGGTGCACGTCATTTTAACTTTGCGCTGAAGAAATCAGCGTTTTCTAACGGAGGTATACCATGACGATAAAGAGTGGATTGCACCGCAAAACCTGTGTGCCGTGTCAGGGTGGTATCACAGCTATGGCTGCTGAACAGGCCAGGGCTATGATGGACCAGATTCCTGGCTGGGTTCTGAGTGAAGATGCCCGGCTGATTCGTCGTTCATCTACCTTTAGCGACTTTATGGCAGCTCAGCAGTTTGCAACTAAGGTTGGGTTATTAGCTGAAGCTGAAAACCATCACCCGGATATCAGTTATGGTTGGGCTTACTGCACTGTCACTTTTTACACACACAAGATAGGCGGCCTGCACGAAAATGATTTTATTATGGCTGCCAAGGTGAATCGCCTCTAGTACACGAGCTATTGCGCAACGGTAGTGCTGGTGTGTGTATTTAGGGGGGTACAATAGGTGAATGACTCAGGCGCTAGCCGAACTTCCTCCCCACTCTTGACAGTGTTTCTACAGCCCTAAACCAAAGAAGCCGGTATCCGGATTGGAGGCTGGATCAGGGTTGTCGGTGCCCGCAGTTGACGGAGTTACTTCGCTTGGGCCAGTACCAGCGCGGAAGGCTTCCAACATCACCTTTTCTGAATCATCGCCCGGCAACAGGCCGCTTTTCGGATCAATGGCTACCCATTCGATACCTTCGGGGGGCACAAAATCAGTTTTTTCTTTACCCTTGTGGAAGGCTTGCATCGCTTCCAGCCAGGTCGGTAAAGCTGCTCTGGAGCCTGTTTCACTGCGTCCCATCGGTGTCGGGGTGTCTCGCCCGGTCCACACGCCGGTAAGGATCTGAGGGGTATAACCCATAAACCATGCGTCTACCTGTTTATTTGTGGTACCGGTTTTACCTGCTGCCGGTCTGTTCAATGCCCTGGCACGTTGACCGGTACCGCGTTCAATTACGCCCTTCATCATATTGGTGGTCAGAAATGCATTGATTGGATCAATCACCTGTTCAGCGGGTTTCATCGATTCGTTGACACTCATAACCGGGTTCACATGGCAGACCTGACAGCGGTTGCCCGATACTGAGCGATGCAGGGTTTTTCCGGTTCTATCCTGTACCTGTTGCAGTGAAACTGGTTTCCATTTTTTACCGCCGCTGGCCAGCACGACATAGGATTCGGTCAGTGCTTGTGGCGTAACCTCGGTGGCACCAAGGGCCAGCGCCAGCTGAGCAGGGAAATGACGTCCAAGTGGATAGTTGTCCAGAGCATTAAGAAAACGACTGATGCCTATATTCTGCAATACTTTGATTGATGCGAGATTACGAGAATGCTCAAGTGCATCACGTAGTGTTACAGGCCCGGCAAACTCATCTTTATAATTTTCCGGACGCCAGAACTCATCATTCTGTGAGCTGTCGAAGACAACCGGCGTATCCATGACGATGGTCGCCGGTGTCGCACCATTTTCGATGGCAGTGGCATAGAGGAATGGTTTGAATGCGGAGCCTGGCTGACGCATGGCTTTTTTCACGCGGTCATAACCGCCAAACTGATGATTGTAGCCGCCGACGCGAGCCAGCACGGTGCCGCGCTCCAGATCAATAGCGTACAGAGCAGATTCAATGGATGGTTCCTGAGCCAGTCGCACGCCGGTTTTCCCGGTTCCCTGCAGGCGTACTTCATCACCCACCATCCATGTGGACCGGCGTTTTTTTACATAGGCCAGAGTCTCTTCATTCGCGCCTTCTTCTTTATATTTGCTGACGGGTTTCCAGGTCCACTTCGGTTTACTCAATCGCCACTGATTGCTGCCATCATTGAGCATCAGATCGCCACTGCGATAGACCTTTTCCACCAGTGCAGGGATTAAAACATCACTTTTTGCTGTAATTTGTTCACTGCCTGCGGCCTTTTTCCATTCATCAAAAAGCCCCTGCCAGCTGTCGCGAGCATGGTTGACCGGATAGCGATAATATTGACGCTGTTCAATTTCCAGCACACCGTGGCGAACCGAGCGGATAGCAGCTTCTTCAGCAGCGGCATCATAAGGCACGGTGATAGTCAGGCCCTGTCTGCGCAGCGTTTTCAGACCGAAGCGTGTCAGCAGTTGCTCGTAGACCAGGTCGGCATAGGCATCGGTCAATGGCTGGGATGCAAGTTCGGCGACAACAAGTGGCTCATGTATGGCGCGATTTACATCATCCTCTTCGGCAAAGCCGCTGGATTTCATCAGTTGCAACACTGTGTTCCTGCGATGCAGCGCTTTTTCATGATTGATGTGCGGTGCAACGCTGCCAGGAGATTTGGGCAGACCTGCAATCATGGCGCATTCTGCCAATGTCAGCTCGTCCAGGTTCTTGTGAAAATAACGCCATGCAGCCGAGGCAACGCCATAAGCGCCGCGCCCGAGATAAATCTGATTGAGATACAGGTAGAGGATATCATCCTTACTGAATGATTTTTCAATGCGATAGGCCAGTATGGCTTCGCGGATTTTACGTGTGTAGGAGCGCTCGGAAGTAAGTAGGAAGTTTTTGGCAACCTGCTGGGTAATCGTCGAGCCACCCTGCACGGTATGTCCGGCGCGCAGATTAGCGAATGCCGCTGATAAAATGCGTGCGGGATTTATGCCCGGGTGTTCGTAAAACTGCTGGTCTTCTGCAGCCAGGAATGCCTTTTTCAGTAGTTCGGGAATCTGTTCGTTCGAGGCGAGTATGCGATGTTCATCAGCAAATTCTGCAATCAGTTGACCTTCAGTATTATAAACCCGGCTCACCAGCGGCGGTTGATAGTCGGACAGCGCACTAAGCTTTGGCAGGTTGCTGGAGAATAGCAGATAACCTATCGTAATGCCCATGGCACCAAGAAGACTTAAGGAGATGATGATTTTCGCGATAAGAGAAAGGATGCGCATTATTCCCAATTCAAGCGGAAGCGATGGATACAGGCAAGCCGGAGTTTGCTTTCATGCTCACCTGCCAGCTAAAGAGCGCGGCTTTACGCTAATAGAAGTGATGATTGTGATTGTGATTATCGGCGTTTTGACCGGCATCGCTCTGCCTGCCTTTTCAGACTGGCGAAACAACCAGGCGGTGCGTAGTGCATCTCAGACCTTGTTGTCGCAAATGAAGCAGGCTCGAGTATTGGCCTTGTCTGAAAACAGGAGTGTTAGTATTAATTTTTGCGATGGAACCGTACACGATGCGTGGGTACTTGATGCGTCCGCTCCTGATGTAACCTGTGACCCTTGTGTCACCTTATCTTGCACAGAAAACATGATCCCATTGGATCAATTTTCAGGCAGTCTTTCGTTAACGACCAATCAGGATCCGATCACTTTTTTTAGCCGGGGGACTGCAAGTAATGGCACGGTGATATTTTCTGCAGGCAATCGCAGTCAGGGTGTAACCGTGAACATTATCGGCAGGGCGCGCATGCAATGAAAAGAATGATCGTGGCAAGCGGTGCAGGCTTTACCCTGATTGAGATCCTGGTGTCGCTGACTATAGTATCGATTGCCGTGCTGGCGCTTGGCAGCTTCGGGATATCCACCATGACTAGTGGTCAGATATCAAGAGACAGGCTGACTGCCGTACACTTGGCAGAGCAGGTTGTTGAAGCGTGGCAGTCGACAGATGCGCTGCCGGCACTGGATACAGGTTATTGCCAGACTGCTTCTGCCTGGACTACAGCAACAGCCAGCACGGTAGCGCCCTGCCCGACAACAGGCACGGTGACTACATCGACGGCAACCTGTTCACCGCTAACCGGGGAGAAAATTTCCTATTCAATATCTTCCACAGAGAGTCAGGTATGTGGCCCTCTACCGGCCGGTGGCGCAGCATTTGCCTTTTTCGGGACTTCATCAGTTATGGGTGCAACGATTAGCAATGCCAATCCGCCAAGGACGAAAGTTGTGACTGTAAGCTGGACGCGAAAAGGCACGACAAGGTCCGTTTACCTGACTCATTTGTCGCGGGTTCAGTAATGAGAGATTATCCTGTTGATGCTGAAGTTCACGGCCTGGGAAATGAGGCTGGTTTTACCCTGATCGAGATGATGATAGGCATGGCTATGGGGCTTATTATCCTGGCTGGCCTGACCACATTGTTTGTCTCATATAACGATTCATCCAGGGCTGTGACCTCGCGTACCGAACGCATGGGCGACCTCTATCTGGCATCACAGGTCATGCAGTCCGAGTTGCGCCAGTCGCTGAGTGTTCCACTTGCATCTAACGATGTACTGACCGACTTGGCTGCCAGGGGGGTGGCATCAATAACCGGATATCCTGCTGCTTTTACTGCGCTTCCGCATTGGGATGCGACAAGTAAAACGATTACCTATCAGGATCTGGATGGCAATGTGGGGATTTTTCAGTACCAGAGAATCAGTAATGACCGAATTTACTGGCTGCGGCCGGATGCCAGTGTTTCAACGTTTGCCGAGCTGATTCGCGACATGAATACCAGCTCAGGCTTAAACGTAACAGCTCCCGGTGGTGTGATGACCGTCAAACTCACTTCGACGTACACCAATGAAAATAAAGTGAATAAAAATATGGATATCACATTCAAAACAAGGCCGAGGAATTGATGATGTACGAGTCATCCCCTGTACGGAAAAAACATTCTACTGAATCCGGTTTTATTCTGGTCACCGCACTGATCATGCTCAGCTTGTTAACAGTGATGTCCCTGGGTATGTATTTTTCATCCAAGTCCGCCACCAAGGTCAGTGGCGCGGCTCAGGCTTCAACAGAGGCCTACTATTATGCCGAAACGGCGGTTAATTATATTTCCTGGGCTTTTCATAACGATGCAGAACTTGATAGTTACATGTATGATGGCAGCAGCAAATTGTTTGCAGAGGCCTTTGCTGCCGATGACACTGCAGCTTCCGCAGTCGGAGATTATATGGAGCTGATGGGGTGGAATGGGTCGACTCAGGTGGGTTATCCGTCCGATCCTGGGCCAACGCTTATCAGTGGCAGTGCCGCTGCCGGTAGTGCCGGTCAGGTAATGTACTTTGATAACACCCCGATGAATACCCGGGCAATTTGCTTCGGGGATGCGGCAGTATTTGCGAATTGTATCGATTTAACACTGCCTCCAGCCTCCAGGGTCGAGCCAGTCATGAACAATATAAGTTCTGGTCTGCCACGTTATATAATGCTCGAAATTTCAGACACAGGGGTGGTTTCACCATCAATCCCATCATTGCCACATCAGGCTACGCCGGTTGTGGGGGTGGATATCCCTTCGAACGGGGCGATCATCTGGATCACAGGGGCGGTTGAAGATCTCAGAGCCGGCACCGTGCCGGGGAATGCCGATAGGGACATTGAAATATATCCGCTTAATCCGAAGTCGAATGCAAATCATTCAGGCAGTGCTGTAAATACCTGTTTTACCTCCAATACGATGTCAACGGGTTGCCCTTGCGATGGCACGACCATGCCCGGTGACTGGTATGCATGTGATGTCCACGCCAACGCGAGTACGCTGCCGACACTCAATGGTGCTTATGCGGCAGCGGGTATGGCAGAGTGGGTTGCATCATACAATATAGCTGCATATGCGATCGGTTATGTGAACGGAAAACCGACCCACCTTTTGCGCGCAGTGATTCGCTAATCGAATAGCAGTGTCGTAAATTGACGCACTTTTCCTGTTGAATCTGTTGATATGATTGAGCACACAGATAAGATTTTTTCATACTCGCGCCGATTCGAGGTGTTTACTCTTATGAAAAAGATTGTTGTATTGAGCATGTTTTTTGCACTGTTTCTGGCGGCCGGATTCGCCGTACAGAATGGATTGATTGAGCTGAACTCTGCGGCTGCTATTGCTGGCGAACACAACAATAACGATGATCATGGTCAATCAAACTCTAACAGCTCATCAGAAAGTGGTGAGTATGAGTCTGAACATGGTAGTCCTGGTTCAACAGCTCATACCCCTACATGTGATTGCCCCCCTGGGGTTGCTTGCGAATGTCCAGATGGGTTTCCTGGCAATACTAGCGGTGCTCCAGCTGCCGCAGGCCCGAGCCAATACCGATCATTCTAAGCAACAGCCAGCTGAAGTTTTTATGACGCCTCAATCGGGGGGGGGCGCTGTTGTTTTTGTACATTCCCTAAAGTATATCTTTTTCTTGCCGATACATACCCTGATAGTTGTGAACGTTGTACCCGTGCGATTGTTGGAAAACAGACCATCAATTGTTGTTCATGGTACATATTGCACGATTTCCATGAAAAATTTACACATGCGGTCAACGAGCCGTTTGTGAGGAGATAAGTATGAAAGGTAGTGTGTCGATTATATTGTTTGCAGCTCTGTTGACGTTTTCATTCAGTGCTGAGAAGGCTGGTTGGGTTGTGGATGTATCTTCTGCAGTGGCGGAGTCCAGTTCCAAGTCGAGTGGAGACAGCAAATCCAGCTCCAAGTCGAGTGGGGACAGTAAGTCCAGTTCGAAGTCGAGTGAAGACAGCACCTCCAAAAGCAGTGGCGGTTCATCAAAAGTGACTATCTGTCATGTTACGTCCAAGTCAGATAGTTCATCGAAGTCGGACAGCACGTCCAAGTCAGATAGCTCATCGAAGTCAGACAGCACGTCCACGTCAGGCTGTTCGTCAGACGCAAGCTCGATCACTATTACTGTGGATTCGTCTGCCTGGCCCGCTCATGAAGCTCATGGCGACTCTATGGGTGCATGTGTTGCGCCAACTTGCATGTGCCCTCCGGGCGTATGTTCTTGCACTTGTGCTGATGGTGGACCGGGAGAACCTGATGCTGGTTCACCTACCCCTACTTCATCTTCAGTACCTGCATCATCTTCATCTCATCGCGAGATTATGGGCCAGTAAACCTGGATATCAGATGAGTTGATCAAGCTTAAACGGCGTCTTTCCCTGTTAAGGTCAGACGCCGTTTTTTTAGCAGGTTCATGTGAGGCATACATTATAAGTAGTGTTGCTGGCAGGAATCATCATGCCACCATTTAGCGACGGGTAGGGTAGGTGGCATTTGATCTACCATCAAGTATATGCCAAGAGCGATAAATTAGCCGAAAGCAACACATCTGAAGGTGAAAAATGTGTAAAAGGCACCCTGATCAGGTGTCATGTTTTTTGTAATACGAACGTTTTGTGGCATGATACTTCTGCTTGATACAGGAGGACTAAATGGCAGGTGAGTCAAATCATCTAAGTGTGGATACGGATCGTTTGAGTTGGCAATTGTTGACCCTGCTGGTATGCGCCGAACTGTTTTTGGTCGGGCTTGATGTTGTAGTGAATTATGCCGAATTTATTCAATACGACTCGATTCAGAGGCTTAGCAATATTGCGCGGGAAGATGGTCTTGCCGCATGGTTTATGACGTCTCAAACGCTGGTGGCAGCACTGGTTTTATGGCTTCTCTACTGGTTGAACCGGAATCTTGATGGGGCGAGCGCACTGCACCGCAGGGGCTGGATGATACTGGCACTGTTTTTCACCTATATGTCAGCTGATGACGGGGCACTGATTCACGAACGCATTGGTACCATGTTTGAAGATATGATCGAAACGTCTGATAAATCGGGAAATGTAGGGTTTTTGGGACAGTGGCTGGAGATCTTTCCAAGTTATGAGTGGCAGTTTCTGTTGCCGATTTTTGCAGCGATAGGGTTATATATGCTCTATTTCCTTTGGAGTGTGCTCGGCTTGGGGCGAGCGCTATTGATGGTGCTGGCAGCATTTTCTTGTTTGGCCACTGCTGTAATTCTTGATTTTATTGAAGGTATTCCTGCTGATCATTCCCTGAATGTATACACCTGGCTGAAGCAGACATATATGCTTGAAGATTATACCGTTGATCACTTTGCCAAGTCTCTGGAAGAGTTTCTCGAAATGCTGGGCATCAGTCTGTTCCTTACGGTGTTTGTCGCCCAGGTTGGGCGTGTGCAAAGCAACCTGTTCGGTATTCGCTTTGTCTCATCGTATCACTCACCTGAGGATTAAGAGTTGGACTGTGCTCAGCCATACTGATCTGCTGCTTTTCGGCCAGATTCGCAAGGCGATATGGCTTCATCCTTGCTTAGAGATGAAAGAGCCTTATTTATGACGCAATAATTCAAAGGTCACCTTGACATTATTTCTTATAATAAGGTAACTTGCATGAATATGTGCCAGTAAAACATAAGCTGTGGAGGGTAAGTGTCCTTTTTCTCAAACAAGTCGGAAGGCATGATGGGAATTGATATCAGTTCAACTGGCATCAAGCTGGTGGAGCTGGCTAGTGCGCGCTCAGGATTTGAGATGACTGCAATGGCGATGATTCCGCTGCCGCGTGATGCCATTGTTGAAAATACTATCATTGACTCTACTGCAGTGACTCAGGCACTTATTGAGGCAGTGAAAACTGCCAAGCCATCCACCCGCAATGTGGCATTTTCCGTTTCTGGCAATGCGGTGATCATCAAGACCATTAGTGTACCGGTGGCCGATGAGTTTGAACTTGAAACCCAGATTGATTTTGAAGCGGATCAGCATGTTCCTTATGATATCGATGACGTATTTCTCGATTTTCAGATTCAGGGTTTGTCGGCAGATGATCCTGAGCAGATGGATGTGGTGTTGGTGGCATGCAAGCGGGAGATCGTTGAAGATTACCGGTTGGTGTTAAGTGAAGCCGGTTTACAGGCAGCGTGTGTTGACTGTGCCGTTTTTGCGCTTGAAAATGCCGCCGAACTTACCAGAGAGCATGGTTCGTCTGAAGGCATGGTACATCTGAGTCCTGATGAGGATGCTGATGTGCATGCGCTGATTAATATTGGCGCAAATATGATGAATATTAACGTACTGATTGACGGGCAGACGTCTTTTGTGCGCGATCAGTTTTACGGTGGCCAGAATCTGACCGAAGAGATTCAAAAAGAACACGGCATTAGTTACCAGGCAGCTGAACAGTTGAAATCGGAGAGTTTCGCAGAGATTCATCCTGATGCTTTGGAACGCTTTTATGTTGGTTTAACTTCCGAGTTGGTGCGTTCACTGGATTTTTATTCAGCCAGCAACGCAGAGTTTCCTGTGCGTAAATTGATGTTAAGTGGCGGATGTGCACTGATACCGAATATCGCCATTGAGTTGGAGCAGCGCCTTGGTATTGATACGATGATTCTCAATCCTCTCCAGCAGATTAAGGTTTCAGAAAAGAAGTTTGATGTGGAGCATATCAAGCGGATTGGCCCGATGTTAATGGTTTCTGTTGGCCTGGCATTAAGAGCGTTTGACGAATGATTCGCATTAATCTGATTCCATATCGTACGACCCGCCGTCAGCAGCAGATTGTGCAGCATGTCTCTGTCTTTATTGGTGTGGTGATTGTTGCAGCGCTGCTTGCTCTGTCCGCTCATACATTGTCATCCCTGCAGCTTTCTGATCTCAAGGAAGAGACGTTGCGCCTTCAGAAGCAGAATGCGGAGTTGAAGCAGAAAATTGGAAAAATTGATAACCTTGATGCACTGCGGACGGATGTGGAACGTAAACTGAAGACCGTTGATCGATTGCAGGAAGGGCGTTTCTACTCACTGAAAACCTTGCATGAAATTGCTCAGACCATTCCAGAGAATGTATGGATTAAAAGTGTGAAAAACAGTGGCTCGGACATCACGTTATCGGGTTTAGGTGAAAGTAATAAGGCTGTGGCCAATTTTATGCGCAAACTTGATAGCTCCGCTTTGTTCAACAATGTACAGTTGATGGTGATCTCCCGAGTTATGGTGAACGGGTTGCCTGTGCGCAGTTTTAATTTAAAGTTTAAAAGAGTGGATGAGTCGGCAACGAGCAATGCAGTAGTTGCAAAGGGTAGGGCATCCTGATGTTTGATTCGTTGAAGAGCTCTCTGTTCGACGGGCTGCGCCCTCTGTTGCCTTTGCCATTGTGGCAGAAGCTGCTGACGTTAGTGACAGCGTTTACCGTCATCCTCGGACTGTATATTTATCTGGGCTGGATGCCGCTGCAGGAAGAGATTACGCAACAGGAAGCTCAGGGGAAACTGCAGCAGTTGCTGTTGACGAAAAACCAGAAGTTGGCTCATGATCTGCCACGCAAACAGAAAGAGTACGCCATGTTGGAAAAACAGTTGAAAGTGGCGCTGAATATGTTGCCGAAACAATCGCAAATCCCTGATTTGTTGGAGAACGTATCCTGGGCCGGTAAAGACTCCGGACTTGAATTCAAGGATTTCAAACCGGGTCCTGAAATCACTAAACAGATTTATGCTGAAGTGCCTGTAGCATTGAATATATCCGGTAGTTTTCGACAGTTGCTGACTTTCCTCAAACGCGTTGGAGAAATGCCACGGATCGTAGATGTAAAAAACCTGACACTTACTCAGGGCAAAGATGGCGATCTGTCCGTGCGTGGTCAGGCCGTGACGTACAGATTTGTAGAAGAACAAGCCGAGACTAAGCAACGCAAAGGACGGAAGAAATGATCTGTTTTAGCTGTCTGGGAGAATGTGATGGGGTACGAAATGAGTTTTATTAAGCTGGCACTTCAACGTGTCAAAAACCCGTTTGGCATAATGGCTGCAGCATCACTGCTGCTTGTTTCATTTGCCTCACAGCTTGAAGCCGCAACGATTAAAAGCCTGCAGTTGTTATCCGATGGAGCCGGACAGGAGCTGAGTATTGTGATGGATGAGGCCGCACAATATCAGGTGTTTAACCTTGAAGGCCCGGCCCGCGTAGTTCTGAATTTCCCGAATACGAGCATGGCTGATGGTGTGGTTGAGGTGAAAGGTGATGGGGGCGTGGAAACTGTCTTTCCTGTTCAGAATGCTGATGGCGTTCGCATCGAAGTCGGTTTAACAAAGGGAACCACCTACAATATTGCAGAAAAAGGTAATGATCTGCTGGTTTCATTTGTTTCAAACGTTGATCAGACCAGCAAAGCACAAGGTGCGGAAATCCAGGATATTTCTGTCAGAGATAAAGCCGGTGTCACAGAGCTGGTGCTGCGCGGTCAAAATATGGATGCCAATCATAATGCATTGGTGAGCAATGCAGGCAAAACCATGGTGCTTGATTTTTGGGGTGGGACTTCAAAATTGCCCAAAGAGTATTATACCTATACCGCCCAGCGCCTGAATGATGTCACGGTGGGCGCAGCAGATGGTCGCTTGCGTCTGGTGTTATCACTGCGTACCGGTGCCGCTGCCAATCACCAGATTGATGCCAGTGCTAACCAGATGATTGTTCGTTTTGGCAAGGTTGAATCAAGTCCTAGCACTGGTGTTATGTCTGTCGAGGCGGTTGATTTTCAGCCAGATGACAGAATTGCCCATCTGATTGTTCGCACCAATGCAGCCAACCCGATTATTAATCTGCAGGAAAATGATGGAAAGGTTGTTCTGGATATCAAGGGTGCAACTCTGGCCGCTGGTCAGGAACGATCGCAGGATGTGCGGGCATTTTCCGGTCCGGTCAGCCAGGTCGACAGTTATACTGTCAGCAATGATGTACGCATTGTCGCCCGTTTGCGCGGCAAGGCTGTAGTTTCATCGTACCAGGCAGGTAATGTGTTAACTGTAACACTTAAACCGGAGGGTATGGTTGCAGCGGCTCAAGCCGGTGAAGAACATCTTCGCAATGAAAAGATATATTCAGGCCAGAAGGTTAGTTTTAACTACAAGGATATTGATATTCGCAACGCCTTGCAGTTGATCTCGGAGATGAGTGAATTTAATTTAATCCTTACCGATGATGTTAAAGGAACATTGACGATGCGGTTGATTGATGTGCCTTGGGATCAGGCGCTGGATGTGATTCTTGCAGCCAAGGGTTTGGGTAAGGAGCAGAATGGCAATGTAATGCGAATTGCACCGCTGGGCATTCTGAAATCAGATGCCGATGCCCGTAAAGAAGCACAGCAGGTTGCGGAAGACGTTGCGCCGTTGGATACTGAGTTCATTCAACTGGGTTATGCCTCGGTGAATGATGTGAATGCTATTCTCAAGGGTGGCTCGGTTAAATCTCAAACTACGGCAGCAGGGGCTACCGGAAGCAGCTCGACAAGTACTGGGGTCGCTGCGGAAGGCGGGCTGAAGCTGCTGTCAGAACGCGGCAGTATTTTGCTCGATGAGCGCAGCAATACGATGATTATCACCGATACACGTGAGCGCCTGAATAATATCAAACGATTGATTTCAGTGATTGATAAGCCGATGCAGCAGGTGCTAATCGAAGCCAGAATCGTCGAGGCCAGCGATACCTTTTCACGTGACCTTGGCGTGAAGTGGGGAGGTACCTATAACAGTACAGGCAACAGATTCACCCAAACAGTTAACGGTGCAGCTACTGCTCCACAAAATGTTGTTGATCTGGGTGCAGCTGTGGGAGCAGGAGCTGGCGGTGCCATTGGATATACACTGGGGACACTCAGTGGGGCTCTGAATCTGAATCTGGAGCTCTCGGCTGCAGAAGCGAATGGTGATGTGAAAGTTGTATCCAGTCCGCGCGTGTTCACCAGTAATCTGCAGCCAGCATTGATCGAACAGGATGAGCAAATTCCGTTTAATCAGGTGACGACGACCACCCCTCCAACCATCACACCGATATTCAAGAGCGCGAAACTATCCTTGCGTGTGACACCTCAGATTACCGCTGACCAGCGCATTATTATGGAGCTCAAGGTGAATAAGGATACACCTGTTACTGATGCACTGGGTGTAGCAACGGCAATCAATACCAAAACTGTAGAAACTACGCTGTTGGTCAAAAATGGTGAAACAGTGGTGCTCGGTGGTATCTATACCCAGACGGAGTCGGAGCAGGTTTCAGGTGTGCCGGGCCTTAAGGATATACCCTTACTCGGCTACCTGTTCAGGCATAAAATTAAGGTAAAAAACCGCAGCGAGCTGTTAATTTTCATTACGCCAACGGTAATTGACACGGAAGGGCTGATTGCCAACTGACGAGGAAGCTCAGAGTACGCTGACAGCGATTTCATCCGCCATAGGCAAGCCTGATTCTGTGAGCTGGATACAGCTTTTAGATACACTGATCATATCCTGCTGTTGCCAGGGTAACAGCTGGTCAGAAAAGTGTTCCATAGCATCGAAGCCAAAGCGGTTTCGAAAGTTTTTGCGATTGATTCCACCGGTTCGGCGAAGGCCAAGCCAGACTGTCTCTGCAGCCGATTTGTCCCTGTTTAATGTTTCCTGAGAGTTGATTGCTGAACTCTGTTGCACAGCCGACTCTATGTATTTCTCAGGATTTCGTATGTTGCTGTAGCGACTGATGCCGAGCTTGTCTGTCTCATCCCATTTACCCGAAGCTCCGGCACCGATACCGATATAATCATGATATAACCAGTAACCATCATTGTGGCGGCTATAGCGATTTTTTCTGGCGAAGTTGGATATTTCATATGCATCATATCCCGCCTGCTGAAGACGTTTTCTTGTGGTGAACAACATTTCCAGCGCAAGCTCATCATCGGGCAAGGCATAAGGTTTTTTCCTGTGCCGTGCGGCAAGCATGGTGTGCGGTTCAACGGTCAGCTGGTAACAGGAGAGATGTTCAGGAGCCAGCTCGATAGCCCTATTTAATGATTCAAGCCAGGACTGCATCGACTGTTCGGGCAGCCCGTAAATCAGGTCGAGATTGATATTACTGAAACCGGCTGACCGGGCCGCCTGAAAGGCCTCGAACACCTCTTGTGCACCATGGATGCGTTCCAGCCATAACAGTTCATCGTTGTTCAGACTCTGCACGCCCATCGATAGTCGATTCACACCTGCCTGCCGGTAAGCAGAGAAGTTCCCCGCATCTACGGTGCCGGGATTGGCCTCCAGTGTGATTTCAATGTTTTTCTCGAAACCTGAAAGTTTTTCTGCATGTTCGATAACGGATGCGATCAATGCCGGAGGCGCCAGAGATGGAGTGCCGCCACCAATGAAAATACTGGCAAGCGGCCTTGCCTTGAACATCGGAGATGAAACCCAGTGCTCCAGTTCCCCGATGAGTGCACGCTGGTAGGCGGGCCAGTCAGGCTTTTCGCGCTCATGTGAATTGAAATCACAATAATGGCATTTATGCACACAATACGGGATGTGTACATACAGCATGAGTGGAGATGGAATAAAAGCAGCCATGAGGGTGTGACTATCTACTGCAGTACAACTTCGTAATGGTCCTCAGCGAAATCTTCATCGCTCTTCAGTGTGATCTCTTTATTGAGGAATTTTTCAAGCTGCTCTACGCCTTCGTTCTCTTCGCCCAGTAACAGATCAATAATGGATGGATGTGCGATAACCATCAGTTTTTCACACGGGTAAGCTCGGGCTTCAGCAACCACAACACGAAACAGTTGATAGCAGATTGTAATAAGGCTCTTTGTACTGCCGACACCGTGGCAGCCATGGCACTCGTTGAGCAGTATGCGACCCAGTGATTCGCGTGTACGTTTGCGGGTCATCTCGACAAGACCGAGTTCTGAGAGTTGAACAATATGTGTCTTGGCCTTGTCACGCTTGAGTGCTTCCTCGAGCACTTCCATGAGACGCTGTTTGTTTTCATCTTCCTGCATATCGATAAAATCGACCACGATGATACCGCCAAGGTTGCGCAGGCGAAGCTGGTGAACAATTTCATGCACAGCTTCAAGGTTGGTTTTAAAGCCGGTTTCTTCCATGTTGCGTGAGCCGACAAAAGAACCTGAATTAACATCGACGGCAATCAGCGCTTCGGTCTGATCAATAACGATATGGCCACCGGATTTCAGTGGTACCCGACGCTGCAAGGCGCGGTCAATGGCCTCTTCAACACCATAAACATCAAAGATGGGCCGCTCACCCGGATAATAATAAAGTTTCTTGGCGACCTCTGGCATGAAGCGACGGGCAAATTTTTTCATGCTGTCATAGGCTTCACGAGAATCGATATGGATTTTTTCTACATCCGCATCCACATAATCTCGCATGACTCGCAGGTAAAGATTTAGCTCTTTGTGGACTATTTTGCCGAGTGCGGAACTCTTTGAACGTTTTTCAATGTCTTCCCAGAGGCGCAGGAGGAAATCCAGATCCTGCTTCATTTCAGCTTTATCACGGCCTTCTGCAACCGTACGAATAATGATGCCACCCTTTTTGGGGTTGATGGCTTCGCCGATAGCCAGCAGACGCTCTCTCTCTTTCGGATCTTCCAGTCGCCTGGCAATACCAATATGGTCGAGGTTAGGCAGATAAACCAGATAGCGTCCGGCAAGTCCGATCTGGGTGGTGAGTCTCGGGCCTTTTGATGCAATAGGTTCGCGTGAAACCTGCACCATAAGCTCCTGCCCGTCTTTGATCAGGTTGGCAATGGGTGGTGCGTTGCGTCGGGACGGCCTTGGCTCAGTCGCTTCATCGCCGCTTTCACCCTCATCACCATTCTCAAGATCTTCGGAAATATCTTCTTTGGATTGTTTGGCAGTAGCAATATCGCCAGCATACAAAAAGCCGGCTTTTTCCATATCGATATCGACAAATGCAGCTTGAATACCCGGCAGTACGCGTTGCACACGTCCTTTATAAATATTGCCCTTCAGGCCGCGTTCGCGCTCGCGCTCAATATAAATCTCTTCAGCCAGATTATTCTCAATTCTGGCAATGCGTGTTTCAAACGGCGCTACGTTGACCAGTAGTTCTACGCTCATATCAGGGGACCTTCTTGTGCTGGAAATGTTATTTCTGCCAGTATATTCAAGGTTGTACGAACCGGCAAACCAATCACATTATCAAGAGGCCCTTCGATGGCCTCAATGAAGCTGGCTGCTCCACCCTGAATGGCATAAGAACCTGCTTTATCAAGCACTTCGTTGTGGGCCAGGTAGATGTCGATCTCCTCTGCCGAGAGGTGCCTGAATACAACCCGTGTTTGCACAAGGGCGGCTTGAATTCGGTTGCCTAAACGAACAGTGACACCGGTGAATACATGGTGCGTTTTTCCAGACAGGGTCAGTAGCATTTCTTTTGCTTCGGCGAGGTCGGCCGGTTGCCCCAATGGCTTGCCATCGATAGCGACAAGTGTATCGGCTGCGATGACCGGGATATCCGCAGCACCTTCACATGCCATGGCTTTTTCCCTGCCAAGGCGCGCAACAATCTCGGCGACTGTTTCACCCGGCAACGGTGTTTCATCAATGTGGCTTGGACGGACTTCAACCGCAAGACCTGCGCTTTGCAGCAGCATCAGTCTTCTTGGGGAGCGTGAGGCGAGAATAACTTCCATTTCCCGACACTACTGAAACTGCCGGGAAATGCGCGGCTTAGCTTGACGGCAGCACTCACACGCATACGATGCTCAGCGCTGTGAATGATTTGTCGATTTCCCCACTGGAACGTGCTGTAGACCTGTGCAGGGCCGATATGGATCTGGTTGACGCCTGTATCCATGAAAACCTGCAGTCAGATATTATGATGATTCCTGCTATTGGCCATTATATTGTAAATAGTGGTGGTAAACGTCTGCGGCCGTTGCTCTGCCTGCTTACAGCACGCCTGTTTAATTATCAGGGCACACGTCATATCCCGCTCTCTGTAGTCGTAGAATTTATTCATACCGCATCTCTATTGCATGATGATGTGGTGGATTCATCCGATCAGCGGCGCGGCAATCCCTCTGCCAACGGTGTCTGGGGCAATCAGGCGAGTGTGCTGGTCGGTGATTACCTGTTTTCCCGTTCATTCCAGATGATGGTTGCCGATGGCGATATGGCCATGTTGAAGTTGATGTCAGATGTTACCAATGCCTTGGCTGAGGGTGAGGTGCTGCAACTGTCCCGTACTTTCCATCTGGAAATGACAGAAGCTGAATGTCTGGAAGTGATTGAGAGAAAAACTGCTGTGTTGTTTAAAGCAGCATCCGAGGTTGGCGCGCATGCTGCCGGGCAAAGTGCGGATGTGGTTGCAGCTCTGGCCGAATATGGCATGTGTCTGGGTGTGGCTTTTCAGCTGATGGATGATGCGCTGGATTATCTGGTGGAGGCCGAACAGGCTGGCAAACCGGTGGGCCACGATCTGGAAGAGGGTAAAATCACCATGCCGCTGATTCATGCGATGAAGCATGATGCAGAACTGGCCAAACGTGTCGAGGAGATTTCCGAGCGCGACGGTTATGTGGAAGGTGATCGTGAATGGGTGCGCGAACGCGTGGCGGCTCAGAACGGTTCCGGTTTTACCATGGCAAGAGCCCAGGATTATGCCGAGCGTGCCAAAGCACTGCTGCCTGAGCATGCTGATCCTGAAATCAAATCCCTGCTGGCCGAACTGGCCGATTTTTCTGCTCACCGACCTTATTAAGCCCTGAAATCCCAACCGGATTCAGGCAACACATTCTAATCCTTCTGCATTATTGTGCGATTTAGATCACAGAAAATAATTTACCTTTGTTTAGCGTTGTCCATATCGTGGCCGAGTGCTGCCGGAGGTTGATCATGGCGACAGCAAGAAAGCAGGAAACCAACAGTAATGATACGAATGTGGTGGCTATTCCCAAGACTTCCCCTCGTTCAAGAAGGGCGGCCAAAGAGGCTGCTGTTGATCTGGTGGTATCCTCCGGAGATCTTGCCGTACTGCCGAGAATGGTTGCCTCGCGTCCTGCCAGTCGTGTGAATGCCAAAACCATGGATCTGGATGTGATGATTGAATCGGTGGCGCGCGCTATTGCGACAACGCAGGATCACTATAAATGCATCATGTTTACTGATCTTGAAAGCTCGACCGAATACAAACGCTCCATGGGCCATACCAAGGGTTATATGCGTAACCGTCTGTTCTGCGATATCTGTGATCAGGCCGTTGAGCGTTATAACGGTCATGTCGTTAAACATCTTGGTGATGGTATTATGGCTGTATTTGAGCATGCTATAGATGCTGTTATGGCTTCGCTGTTGATCAAACGCAGTATTTCCGATGGACGCAGGAAGTTGAAAAAACTGGTGGGTGGCATGAATTACCGTGTCGGTATCACCTGTGGCTATGTGAAAGAGATTCCGGGCCCAGCGCAGGATTATATTGGTCATGCCATGGACAAGGGCGCACGCATCCAGTCCAGCGCACTGCGAAACCAGATTCTCATCGATGAAATCGTATACGGTCTGATTCATACCAAAATTCGCGATTATTCGGGTGATATCCTTATTGGAACACCGAAGAATATGACGCTAAAGGGTGTGGGTGTGAGTACGTTGTATGAGGTCTCTCCCAAACAGATGGGGCTGGAATCTAGTCTTTCTACACGTTTGAAGACCATGTTCCACTAGGTCTCGGAGTCATTCGACCTCAGGGACTTTTTTTTGTATATTACGGCAATTTGGAAGTATCGCTTTTCGCGTGTGTGTGGGCGTACCTGTGCGCCGAGGCAGGCAGAGCTTACCTTCAACCATGAGATGGGGGGGTAACGTTAGAAACGCCGAATGCTACCCTGGTAACTTTTTTTTCGGGGCTAGCAATTACGTCTAAGTGTGCCCTATAGTTCCTCCCATGTCGGCAGATACTAATAAGCATTCAATCACCAATAGTGGAAAATTCCAGTTGATAGACCTCTTTTCAGGGGCCGGGGGAATGACCCTCGGGTTTACTGATAATAGGTTTTACGGTGGATTCGAATGTGTTCTCTCCGTAGACAATGACGGCGCTGCAATGAGAACTCACAAGGCTGCATATATGGCTCCTGGGGTGGTTGGGAATATCGAAGATTGGTTGTTAACTAATCCAGTGATTCCTGCCGCTGATGTCGTTATAGGTGGCCCTCCTTGCCAGGGGTTTAGCCTGTTAAATAAGAACAGGGTTGGTGATGGCCGACGCGAGCTTTGGGAGCCATACATGGACGTTGTGTCGTTATCCGGTGCGAAGATGTTCGTTATGGAAAATGTAACTGAGTTACTTCGCTCTCAAGAATTTGTGAGCATAACTAATCGGGCGAACGCCATGGGTTTTGAGATAATTTCAGAGGTTGTTAATACCGCTGATTATGGGGTTGCCCAGACTAGGAAAAGGGCAATAGTTATAGGCTGGAAGGCAGCACTGGTAAAAACTCCATGCTTTCCGGAAAAGAGCCACGCGAAGCCAGATACATGTAGTGATTTGCCAAGGTGGCGAACCGTTCGCGATGTTATCGGTGATTTACCTGACCCGGTAGGAACCGCAATTCGACAATGCCCACCACCGCTTAATATTCATTTCGGCAGATCACCCACCCAGAAGAGCCTTGCCCGCTATAAGGTTGTGCCCCCGGGAGGTAACAGGTTTGACCTTCAGCGGAATGCCCCGGAGATAACACCTGATTGCTGGATACGAAAGAAGTCAGGCGGCACCGATCTTTTTGGCAGGTTGTGGTGGGATCGCCCAAGCGTGACGATTCGAACCGAGTTCTTTAAACCAGAGAAAGGGCGCTATTTACACCCGGTTAAACATAGACCGATCACTCACCGTGAGGCGGCCCGAATTATGGGCTTTCCAGATGACTTCTTATTTATCGGCTCTAAAGTGGAGATAGCTCGTCAAATTGGAAATGCGGTGCCCCCGCCGTTAGCTGGTGCTATCGCCAGGGCAGTATATGTCGCTTTGGCAGGGAAAGCTCTTTCAAAGGCGGCTTAGCCTTATGCTGGATATTCTGACGCCGAAACAACGGCATTACTGTATGAGCAGCGTCAGAAATCGAGTTGGCTCTTCGCAAGGCGCTTTGGGCCTTGAAGCTTGTTATAGAGTCCGATCAATACTTTCTGGTAAGCCTGATATCATTATCCCTGAAGCTCGATTGGCTGTATTCATTGATGGATGATTTTAGCATGGATGTCAGGAAGATCATCAAACACCTGAAATCAACACATCCTTCTGGAAAGGTAAACTCGAAAAAAAATATGACAAGGGCTGCCGCAGTTAACGAATCGTTAACTTCAATGAGTTGGCACGTTGTAAGGTTCTGGGAGCACAATATTAAACGAGGCTTGCCTAGGTGTGTTTATCTAGTAAATTCTATTTTGATAATGTCGCACAAGGATGCAGTAAATGGTTCGTCGATCTCAACAGAAAAATCCTGAAACACTGAGGCTTGAACTTCTGGCACTAATTCAGAACTTTGAGGGTGAGCTGAAAAGTGGTGACTTTAGGGGCAAGGTTCTGGCCTTAGTGCCAGCGCATTATTTACTTCGAGACTTAGGAAGCTCTCTGATCCCTAAGGAAAGGGCATCATCTGCCAGGGATAGG
The DNA here is from genome assembly GCA_021772835.1 of Mariprofundus sp. Lineage (GTDB taxonomy): Bacteria > Pseudomonadota > Zetaproteobacteria > Mariprofundales > Mariprofundaceae > Mariprofundus. The sequence continues at coordinate 1,067 of JAJFLE010000067.1, read as the reverse complement.
ATAATTCTTTATTTGACCTCCTACCCCCGCCAAGTAATCAAGGGTGATGAACTGATGGTGGTGGCTGGAATAGGCGAGTGGGCAAGGCGGGCACGTGAACTGCGGGTTCAGTTCGGATGGAATATTGTGACTGGTGTGACGGCCAAGGAAATGGTCGATGAGGGTGAACTAAACCTAGCCGAATTCGGCGTTGATAAGTTGAACCCGGATGATTACGTCTTATTCGATGAACAGCAAGATAGAGATGCAGCTTTCCGTTGGAATAAAGCGAATGAGATCAGAAAGAAAAAAACCTCGGTTAGGGATAAAATTTTAGAGTTCCTGCTTGTCAATGTAGGTAAGTCGGTTACTGGTGAAGAGTTACGCTATGTGGCTGGGGACAAGACTGAGTGGGCAAGGCGAGTGCGTGAATTGCGGACGGAAGAGGGGTGGTCAGTGGCCACGCGAACAACAGGTCGTCCAGATTTGCAGATTGGAGTGTATACGCTCGAAGACGATCATCAGACACCTCCCCATGACAGAAAAATCCCAGATGATATCCGTAGAAAGGTGTTGATCAGAGATGGTTATTCATGCCAACACTGTGGATGGGGCCAAGATCAGTGGCATAAAGCTGATCCAAGGCATCTGGAACTCCACCATCTCCATCATCACGCCAAAGGTGGTGAGAATACGCAAGAGAATCTCATCTCGTTATGCACTGCCTGCCATGATGAAGTTCATCGCAAGGAGAAGTGATACCTCTGAGTATTGAATTGCTATTATTATGTGGACAAGTTGAATGGCTGCTGATGTAAGTCGTCGTTTAGACTGGTGGTGTTGTTACCATAAAATCTTGATCTGTTCGGATGATTAATAATTTTGGGTATTCATAGCTTTCGAGGCAGGGGTGATTGAAAAACAGTTGTACTATTAACTTAACTGTTGTGGAGGGTGTAAGAAATTTTGTGTAAACGGCTTTGGTTTACTGCCTTGGCATCCTGTCGTCGAATTGAATGCTAAAGCGGTTTAGTGCTGCTTTCCAATCTCTGATAGGCATCGTCCACTTTTTGCTGATGTTTTTCAAC
>JAJFLE010000066.1 GCA_021772835.1 Mariprofundus sp. | reverse complement strand
ACGGTCTGTGTGGGATTATATCATTGGTTATTACAGCCAGATAAGACCTCACCGACATAATGATGGGTTGACTCCAAATATTGCTGAACGGCAATTTTGGAAAAACTCTAATAACGTGGCCAAATTTTGTTGACCACTACAAAGCCATGTCCAACCATTTCATCTTTGTACCCCATGGAAGCTAATGCACTGTTTATTGTATTCCCACTCATAGGGCGATGATCACCTCGTACATTGGGAAATGCGTGGTTACCTAAACCGGTCAGACCTTTAAGCTCTTGAAGGATTACAATTGCCTGTTTACTTAGTGGCACTAAGTGAAAGTTTTCTGGATTTAGTTTTTTGGCTTTGTCTTGCTTAAGTTGCATGGCAGGAACTGTCCAAAGAGCATTCTCAAAGTCAAATTCTGCCCACTTGGCTTCTCGCAGTTCACCTGATCGCAGCGCCACATATGGCAAGAGTTTAAGAGCGCAGCATACAACAAATGTTCCTTGGTAGGCATCAATGCTTCGGAGTAGGGCTCCAACCTCTTTAGGATCTATAATTGCGGGCAGGTGATTTTTTTGCTTCTTCTTAACAAGAGCCTTTGTCTCTCCCAGTGGGATGCTTTCTATAAGCCCATTGCTAAATGCATGTTGAAGAATATTCCGAGTCATTTGGGTTACTTTTTTGGCAGTGTCATTTTTCCCAGTCTTTGTGATGGCTTTAATTGCATCTGCAAGCTGAAACTTTGTTACTTTGTTGATTGGAATATTTCCGACTCTAGAAAACATGTATCTTTCTAGTCTGCTTAGTATTGTTTTCTCTGTATTGTCTGACCAACCATCTAAATTGTGTTCATACCACTCTCTTGCCACGGCTTCAAAGGTGTAGCTATCTGCTTCATTTTGAAATTGCTGTTGGATTGCAGCTTGTTTGTCTTCTTTCTTCTGTTGGGAGGGGTCAATATTTTTTTCTAATAGCTTTTTAGCATCGCGCGCTTTATCTCGCGCCTCTTTTAAGGAGACCTGAGGGTAAGTTCCAAGCGCGAGGTCTTTTTGTTTGTGCCCAAATCTATATGCCAGTCTCCAATATTTTCCGATGGCATGCTTGTTTTGTCTAACTAAAAGATAGAGTCCGCCGTGATCAACGAGTTTGTATTGCCTTTTACCTGCTTCTGGTTTGGCTGCTTTGATGTCTTTATCTGTCAGGAGCTTTCTTTTTGCCATTGGTAGCCTCTCCTATTTTGTTGGTACTTTTTCATTGTTAGTGCAGATGAAAAAATTAATACCAACAGATTTACCAACTAATTGTTGGTATATAAGGAAACATATTGGGACAATGTGGAATGAATGGCAAATAAAAAAGCCAGCAAACACAAGGCTTACTGGCTTTCTTGGTGCATCCTGAGATGCTTTTGTGGTGGGCAGAGAGGGAATCGAACCCCCGACACGTGGATTTTCAGTCCACTGCTCTACCGACTGAGCTATCTGCCCTCAGACGTCCCTTACGGGAGGCCGGATTATGGGATAAAAGTTGTCAGATGCAAGCCTGAATTATCAGCTTGAGATATGACTTGTTATGCAGGCTCACCGTTGTACCACTGCCAGCAAATGAAACCGATATAAGTCAGGGCAATAAGCCAGATCAGCAAGATGAAAATCACGATCTGAGTGCGATAGGGCGTTTGCATGGTAAGTTTATCTGATGCCTGTTGCTGACAGGCCTGCCAGACCTCTTTGGGAATCATCCTGATCACCAGGGCTATGCCCAGTGGCAGAATCAGCAGATCATCAAGATAACCAATCAGCGGAATGAAATCCGGGATCAGGTCAATCGGGCTGAGGATGTAGGCGACAATGATGGCAATGATGAATTTGGCGAAAGGGGGAACGCGGGGGTCACGGGCAGCCAGATACAGCGCATAGGTGTCCCGCTTTAATGATGCGGCCCAGTCTTTGAGCCGTTTCACCGGGATGCTCGGCTTATAGTGAAAACACACCTTCGAAAGTTTGCGTGACAGGGCCTTCGAGTTTGATGTTTTTCGGGCAACCTGTGATGGTGACAGTGCCGCCGGGCATCTCAATGGTCAGCGGACGAACCTCGCCCTCATTGGACCATATCGCTGCAGCAGTAGCGCAGGCTCCACTTCCGCATGCCGGGGTATGACCGGCACCGCACTCGATAATGTCGATATAGACATGGTGGGCGATCTGACCGGTGACAATTTCAACGTTGCGATCAGTTGGAAAGCTTTCGGTGGTTTCAAAGAAAACACGGTGTTTATTACCAATATCAATATCGACATGTGCAGGCGTGGCGTTGCTCACAATAGCAGCACCCATATCCACACAGATACCATTGATTGTAGTTTCAGCCTTCACAATGCGATCGGCCAAAGCGATGGTGACACACTCTTTGCCAAGCTGCTGCATAAGCAGGTGACCCACGCAACGCAGGCCATTGCCGCAATTGGCGGCTTCGCTGCCATCATTGTTGAAAATACGCATGGCGGCATTGGCCGCATCGGATTTTTCCAGCACCAGTAACTGGTCGCAGCCAATGCCGTATCGCCGCTCTGTTATGCGACGAACAAAGGCTTGAGTCAGTGCAGGCAGTTCTGTGTTCAGGCCATTCAAGATGATGAAATCGTTGCCTTGTGCCTGCATTTTGGTGAACGGGAGTCTGTTCATTTGCTGTGTTCGACTTCGACAGTGGTGTAGACGCCACCGCGCACATTGAAAACAGCTGTCACCTTGATCTGACGCGGATCAAGCAGCTTGATCAGGTCATTGGCGATCATATTGGTGACTTGCTCGTGAAAGTGACCTTCATCGCGGAAGCTCCAGTAATAGAGTTTCAGCGATTTCAGCTCTACGCAGACTTCATCCGGTATGTAATCGAGTTTGATTTCGGCAAAATCCGGCTGGCCAGTTTTCGGACACAGGCAGGTAAACTCAGGCGAGTCGATACGAATATGGTAATCGCGTTCCGGATTCGGATTATCAAATGTTTCCAGATAACGTGTTGGCTTGTTGATGACAGCACCCAGTTTTTCACTCATCGATTAAACCTCAAAATTCTCAATAATATCGGTGTAAATTTTTGTCAGCATAGCCAGTTCACGCACGGCTACACATTCACCTACCTGATGGATGGTACTGTTGGTGAGTCCCAGCTCGGCTACCGGAACTCCGACTGCGGCAAAAAAACGACCATCAGAGGTGCCGCCTCCGGTATCACGTACGGTGTCGATGCCGGTGACGTTCTTGATGCTGGCACAAACCTGATCGAGGAACGGCCCATCAGGTGTTGAAAAGGCAGTTGCCGAATGATCAAATTCAAGCGTGCTTTCATGGCCTTCACATGCGTTTTCGATACTGGCCTTGATCTGCTCAAAATGATTGCCCGGATTATAACGGATATCAACCAGTGCAGTACATGCACCCGGAATGACATTGGTCGCACCCGTGCCGCCATTTACATTGGTAATCTGGCATGAGGTGGGTGGAAATCCATCTGCCGGCTCACCCCAATCGATATCCGCAACTCTGCTCAGTGCAGGTGTCGCATGATGTATGGCATTGTCGGCATCCTGTGGGTAGGCCGAGTGCCCCTGTTTGCCATGAAATGTAGCTTTAATCTGTACCACACCGCGTCGACCGCGGCGGATGGTATCCCCAACATGTTTGAAGCTGGACGGTTCGCCAACGATTACAGCATCGGGCAATGTGCCGTTCTTCTGCAGCTGCTCAACGATACGTATCGTGCCGTCAATTGAATCTCCCTCCTCATCGGAGGTGATCAGCAGCTGAATGCTCGGAAGCGGCGTGTATTCACCACACAGGTCTGCAACTGCTGCAATCCAGCAGGCAATACTTGCTTTCATGTCCTGCGCGCCGCGTCCGTGCAGCATCCCATGTTCAATCAGGCCGGAAAATGGTGGATGCGGCCACTCATCTACAGGCCCGGTGGGCACCACGTCAGTATGGCCTGCATAAGCCAATCTACCTTTTAACTCACCCGGGCGGGTGTAAATACTATTGGTGATGCCGCCGGTGTCGACACTGGTGCGAACAAAGCCCAGAGGGGCAAGCAGCGACTCCATGTAATTCTGGCAGCCGCCATCATCAGGTGTGACAGACTCTCGCTGGATCAATTTAACGGCAATGTTGGTGGCAATTTCAGACATGTGCGAACCCTAATCAAAAGCCGCAGTCGGTGGTACTGCTTATCTGTAATGGAGATCTGTTTTTCAATCGTTTGATTATATTAGAGACGAGAAGAGATCACATTGATCAAGAATGCAGGTCAGAGCTTGTCGATCCTCACAAAACTTTCACAGCGGCGTTCGATATCTGCAAACAGCGGGTTTTCGGAGGCCATCTTTTCGATGCGTTTGATCGTGGAACTGGTCACATCGCTATAGCTTTCCATAAAAGTGGTGGTTGTGTCATTTTCTTTGCGCACATACAGTTTTCCCTGCACATCCGCTTTTTTCTGAACCTCGTCAACCCATTGCATGAGTTCGGATTCCAGCTTTTCTTCCGCGTGATACCAGATGAATGCATCAGGCATGACAGGCCTCCAGGATTTTTACAGTTGCTCCATTTTCCAGTGTCAGTTGCGAATCCGATTCTGCGACTTTAACGGGCAACAACGCGATGCCGACACAGTTTTTTTCATGATCAATGGCTGCCGATTTCAGTTCGCCGATCTTCGCGGTTGTCAGCACAGGGCAGGGTATGGTTTCGGGCAGAGCATTGATTGCTACGCGGTAGAGTTTCTTTTTGATGCCGCCGCGCCAGTTCATGCGAGCGGTGATCTCCTGGCCGACATAACAGCCTTTTTCAAACGAAACACCATCAAATTCGATCAGGTTGGCATTGAGCGGGTGCATGCTTTCATCCCATTCCACGCCGAAGTCGGGGAAGCCACGAATGATTCGCATCGCTTCCATCTCAAGCTCTGCTACTGGCCGGTGCTTCTGCATTACAGCATCGATATTGGAAGGGCTGCTGATAACCCAGTAACCACGTGGTCTGTCGGGCATGACAATGGCAAAGCTATCTTCACCTGTCTTCTGGCTGGTGGAGAGCCAGTTTTCTCCCGGTTCATGAATAGCAAATTCGTTTAATACAGTGTGGGCATGAGTTCCCTGCACCGAGCAGATGGCCAGCGACTCAACCACACCAAGGCGCAATTGATGGCCGAGTGCAAACTGGCGCAGGCGTGCCACTGTATTGACCGCGTATGAGGCAGGCGTGAGAAGAATCAGTTCATCGTTGTGGCCTGTAAATATATATAATTCAGAAACGGCTTTACCCTGTGGTGATAACAGGCAGGCATGAATACCCTGGCTGCTGGTCAACTTCTCCATATCCTGAGTGATCTGACCTTGAAGGTATTCACGAACCGTAGGTCCTGACGCCTTCAAGACAGCCCAGCGGCTACGTGTGGAAACAACATGGTTTTGCATCAGTAACTCTGCAGTTTGCATGGATAACTCGGGAAGGTTGATACTCATAAGGCCCATTCTATCAGTTTTCGAAAAAAGTCCACCCACAGTCTTGTAATGGTTTTCAGGATAGCTGCTATGCCCTACGGTGTCAGTTCGATATAGTTGCGGCCCGAAAACTCGGCGTGAGCTTTGTATCGGATACTGGAGGCATGATGACAACGCAGGCAAACAGCACGGATATCGCAGAAAACTACTACGATGCTCAAAAGCCGTTCCCCAATTCTCGTAAGGTATTTATTGAGGGTTCGCGTCCTGATATTCAGGTGCCCATGCGTGAGATCACACAGTCTCCAACCCATAGCAATGATGGTGTAGAAGAAAATGCTCCGATTCTGGTGTACGATACATCAGGCCCCTATACCGATCCGACTGTTGAAATTGATCTCGAGAAAGGTCTGCGACCTGTTCGTGAAACCTGGATTGCCGAACGCAACGACACCGAAGAGTTGCCCGGCCTGACCTCTGTTTATGGCCGTGAGCGCCGTGATAATGAAGGGCTCGATGACTTGCGTTTTGCTCATGTGCGCAAGCCGCGTTGTGCCAAAGCAGGAAAAAATGTTTCTCAGATGTTTTATGCGCGTCAGGGTATTATTACCCCTGAAATGGAGTATGTGGCGATTCGTGAAAATCAGCGCCGCGAACACTTGCGTGAAATCACCAAACAGCATCCGGGCCAAAGCTGGGGCGCGTCCATCCCACAGGTGATCACAGCAGAATTTGTGCGTGATGAAATTGCCCGTGGTCGTGCCATTATTCCTGCCAATATCAATCACCCGGAACTCGAGCCAATGATTATCGGCCGTAACTTCCTGGTGAAGATCAATGGTAATATCGGTAACTCTGCTGTTTCATCTTCAATCGAAGAAGAAGTGGAGAAAATGACCTGGGCGACCCGTTGGGGCTCGGACACCATCATGGATCTTTCGACTGGCAAAAACATACATGAAACGCGTGAATGGATTATCCGTAACTCCGCGGTTCCGATTGGCACCGTGCCGATTTATCAGGCGCTGGAGAAGGTGGATGGCGTTGCCGAAGATCTTACCTGGGAAATATTCCGTGATACATTGATTGAGCAGGCAGAGCAGGGGGTGGATTATTTCACTATCCATTCCGGTGTGCTGCTTCGTTATGTGCCACTGACTGCAAAAAGGCTGGCTGGCATTGTATCCCGCGGTGGTTCGATCATGGCCAAGTGGTGCCTTTCTCACCACAAAGAAAACTTTCTTTATACCCATTTTGAAGATATCTGCGAAATCATGAAGAAGTACGATGTTTCATTCTCGCTCGGAGATGGCTTGCGTCCCGGTTCGATTGCTGACGCCAATGATGAAGCGCAGTTTGGTGAGCTCAGGACTTTGGGTGAGTTGACCAAAATCGCATGGAAACACGATGTGCAGGTGATGATCGAAGGCCCGGGTCATGTGCCGATGCACATGATTAAGGAAAATATGGAAGAGCAGCTGAAACATTGCGATGAAGCACCGTTTTATACGCTTGGTCCGCTGACGACAGATATCGCACCGGGCTACGATCACATTACCTCCGGAATCGGTGCTGCCCAGATTGGCTGGTATGGCTGTGCGATGCTCTGTTATGTGACTCCGAAAGAACATCTGGGCCTGCCAAATCGTGATGATGTGAAAGCAGGTGTGATCACCTATAAAATTGCTGCTCATGCAGCGGATCTGGCCAAAGGTCATCCGGGTGCACAGCAGCGTGATGATGCACTTTCCAAATCACGTTTTGAGTTCCGCTGGGATGATCAGTTCAACCTTTCGCTCGACCCGGACACTGCGCGTAGTTACCACGATGAGACGTTACCCAAAGACAGCGCCAAGGTGGCGCACTTCTGTTCGATGTGCGGACCGAAATTCTGCTCTATGAAGATCACGCAGGATGTGCGTGATTATGCCAAAAAACATGGCATGGAAACGCGTGAAGCGATCGAGGCTGGCATGAACGAGCAGTCTGAGGTGTTTATTAAGACCGGCTCGGAGATTTACCACAAGGCTTAAGGCGAAACTCTCCGGTCGCATACGCGCCACCAAAAGCAATACCTTTATTCTGTTTTTTGAACTATCCTGCCACTCAGAACAATACCTGTTGCTCTGAGTGGTTTGCTATGGCCAGCCCTGTTTGTTGAATAGTCCGGGCTAGTGAATAGCTGGTTCGTGGTTTAGTCATCAGCATGATACGGTCTATAATCAGGTTATCAGGAGAATGCTATGCCTTATTCAAAAGTTCTGGCGCGTGACATTATGGATAAACATCCGGCTTTTTGTCATCCGGAAACACAGCTTTCCGAGGTTGCCAAACGCTTCGCCGAGGAAAATCTAACCGGTATGCTGATGGTTGATGAAGACAAACGCCTGCTAGGTGTGATCAGCGAAACCGACCTGATCGGCCAGCAGAAAAAACTGCATCTGCCGACCGCCATTGCCCTGTTTGATATGGTGATTCCGATGGGCGAGTCGCAGTTCGAAGAGGAGCTTTCCCGTCAGCAGGCGATGAGGGTTGAAGATCTTGCCTCCACCGATGTGGTGACGGTCAACGCAGACGCTGATCTGAGCGAAATCGCCACGATTATGAGCGACAGCAATATACACAACCTGCCGGTACTTGATGGAGAATCGGTGGTGGGAATGATTTGCAACCACGATGTGATCAAGGCTCTGGTGCATATCTGAGCAAGTGTTAACAGCCTCTGAACATTTGAAATTCAGCAGTCACAGTGAATCAGAAACTATAACGATTGCCCGCAAGCTGGCGAATTCACTGAAGCCGGGTGATGTGATTGCCCTTTACGGTGAACTCGGAGCAGGCAAAAGCGTATTTTGTCGTGCCATACTGCGTGCACTGGGTGTGACAGATCAAGCGCTGCCCAGTCCGAGCTTTGCCATTATTCAGGAGTATCAGGGTGAACACTGCCCGGTGGCCCATATGGACTGGTACCGCCTGAATGATGCCGATGAAATCGAAATGCTGGGTGTGCGTGATTTTTTCCAACCACCATGGATTGCGTTGATCGAATGGCCTGAACGCGCGGCGCATATGTTGCAACATCACGTTATCCGGGTGCGGATTTCACCCGATGCAAAAGACCCTGACTTGAGAAGTATAGAGATTGAGCGGGATTGAGTTAGTCGTTCCTACTTTGCTTGCTGAACAGCTTACACGAAACAGTGTGCGATTAACGGAGGATAACATATGCCCAAAGACAGTTCAGAAGTCGTTGCACGGCTAACATTCTCTTCCAGGTTTAAACTTCGTTACGCTGTTCCGGCAGTAATGGTCGCCCTGATTCTATTGTTCATCTCGCTGCTGCCGCTTGCCGCGGAGTACGCCGCGCAGTCCTGGCTGAAAGAGCACGGTGTTAAACAGGCGGAGATTGAAAATATCGATCTGAACTTGTTCAGTGGCAAGGTGCTGCTACAGGGCTTAAAGGCCGGTGATGGCTTGAATATCGGACAGCTGGCTCTGGATATCGATTGGCTTCCCTTGTTTAAACATATTGTTCACATACGCTCATTTGAGTTGAAAGCAGCGAATTTTGATGTTCATCAGGATGAGCAGGAGCAGTGGCAGTTAGCCGAGATCCAACTTGAACCTGCTGCAGTCCAAGCGAAAACTGAGCCTGCACAGAGTGAAGCCTGGTTGGCCGTGGTGGACGATCTGGATATTGAAGGGCTGCAGTTGCATGTGAACGGTAAAGATGTACAACTCAAGCTGCCTGTAGATTCGCTGCAGCTTAGTCTGTCAGGGTTACTCAACAAAGAGCAGGCCATGAGTGCCGAGGTAAAGCTGGGTCAAAGCGATTTTAGCGGTTTTGGATATCAGCTAAGCAATCAGTCACTGGATCTGACTGCAAGGCTGCTATTTTCGGTGGCTGCTGAGGATATTGCGGCCTCGCTGAGAAGTGAACAGACAGACCTTGAACTTACAGGCTTGACGTTTGTCCAGGATGACGGCAAAAAACTGGCAGCGATTGATACGATTACATTAAGCAATGTTCAAATGGCTGGCTTGAACAGCCACAAGGTAGAATCACTGAGCATCAGCAATGTCACGATGCAGCCTTTGTTGACCGGTGCCGGAAGTCTGAAGCTTGCGAGCATTGATGTGCATAAAATCAATGCGGACCTGAACGGGCAGATCGGTTTTGCCTCACTGGTGTTAAAACAGTTGCAGACTGAAGCCATGGCTGGTGGCGATGATAGCATGTCGCTGCAACGCCTGGAGCTCACCGGATTCAACACAAGACCCGGCAAAACCCTTCATCTGAAATCGCTTGGCATGCAGGGCTTTAATCTTCACCAAAAGCAGGGCCAGCAGCTGCTTGCCTCCATAACACAGGTTGCATTACAGCAGCTTGTTATGAGCGGCCCGGATAAAGGTACCATTGATTCCCTGAGCATGAACGGGGTCAAGCTGCCAGCTTCCGGGGGGAAATCGCTGGGTTCAATCGGCGCCATTGTTGCAAGCGGAGCTACGCTGGATACAAGCGGCAACTATCACCTGAACACATTGCAGTTTGATGGGCTGAATACGACGCTGGTCAAACAGAAAAACGGTAAAATGCTGGTGCTCGATGATCTGGCAGCCGGGACGCCAAAGAGGCAGGCGAAAGTCAAAACGAAAAAAGAACGGGCAGCTGTAGCTACTGCTGCACAAACAGAAAAGAGCGTGGACACGTCACTGATCATTGATGAGTTGCTAATCAGTCGTGGCAGTCGAATGGTTTATCGCGATGAATCGGTGTTCCCACCGCTGGTGGCAGACATGCGCGTGAAACAATTCCGTTTTGCGCCTCTGGATCTGTCCGGCAAGCAGGATGGCAAACTCGATATGCTGATGGATATCGGAAGACAGGGTACGCTCAGTGTAAAAGGCAACGTACGCCCGGATGCCAAACACCTGAAAACGGATCTTGTCATTACCCTGAATAATTTTGACATGCCAGGTTTGAGCGGTTTTATTGAATCGGACTTCGGGAAATCGATACAGACCGGCCAGTTTAATCTGTATAGCGCACTCAATATCAGCAATAATAAAATTGATGCCAAAAACAAGCTGTTGATTCGCAAGCTGGAACTGGGAAGTTCTGACCAACCGGGCAAAGCCGAAAAAAGAATTGGCATGCCGGTCGATATGGCGCTGGATATGCTGCGCAACAATCGTGGTGATATTGAGATGGAGGTGCCGGTCAGCGGCAATCTTGATGATCCGAATATCAATATCAATGCCATTATCAATACGGCACTGATGTCTTCCATGAGTACAGGGGCGATGACCTATGCCGCTCTGGCTCTGCAGCCCTACGGCAGCATTATACTTGTAGCCAACCTGGCCAGTGGACTGATTCAGGAAGCGGCCAAACCCAAGCTTACGCCGATTGTTTTTGCTGAGCTGAATGAGAAACCGGATACGCAGATGACAGACTATGTCTCCAAAATTGCCTCCCTGATGAGCAAGAGTGACAAGTTACGCCTGCAGATATGCGGCGTGGCTACGCGTATTGAGGGTGAAGCGATTTCTCAGCCCCAGGTGATTGCAACGCAGAAGGGGAGACCAGCCGCCGGAGCGATAGAGCCGTCGCTGGTGAAAACCGAAGCGGAACTGTTATTGCTGGCCCAGATCAGAGCCGAAACCGTGATGGATATGTTGCTAGAGCACGGTATTGCAACCCAACGCCTGTTCAGCTGTGGTGCCAGAATTGATGCGGCTAAACTACAGGCTAAGCCGAGAGTGGAACTTATCCTTGATTGAAAACAAGTTGACCGTAATCAAGCTGGTAGTGACCGGGCCTGTCAATGCGGGCAAAACAACGCTGATTCGAAGTCTCAGTGACGTACCTGTAGTCTGTACCAATGAAATAGCTAGCGACGGCGTTAGCGACTTAAAAGAACAGACGACTGTGGCGATGGATCACGGCATTTGTTATCCGACTGAAGACTTGGCATTGCATCTGTACGGCACACCCGGCCAGCGTCGGTTCGATTTCATGTGGGAAATCCTGGCTGAAGGTGCTGATGGCATTGTTTTTGTTGTGGATGGCAGCGATGCTCGATCTTTGGAAGAGTTGAAGTATATATACGAGCACTACAGCGCGCGCGTCAAAATCCCATTTCTTGTGGTGGTGACGAAGCAGGATATTGTTAAGTTTGTAAGTTTGCAGGGTGTGGCATCTGCATTGGGTATTAGTGCAGAGCAGGTGAAACATGTCGATGCAAGAGAGAGAGGACCCGTGATGGAATTGCTGCTCTCCCGGTTTGTTTGTGGAGCGAAGGTTTTTCCTGCCTAGGCAACGACAGATTTTATTGGCATATTCCCCAGTGGGACACTGTGATCATCTCATGGTTGTGGGTAGGGAGTCTGCATGAAGCTGCGTAAGAAAAGCCAGTTGCTTATTATGGTGAGTGTGATTGCTGTTGCTGTGGTGTTCTCAGCGATTTCACTGCTGACATATCGCTTATATCACATTGCTGCACTGGAAGAGCAGGGGAACATGGCCGCGGAGATGGTTCGTCTTGCTGTTACTCACGAAATGAGTGAAGGGCATCCGGAACACAAAAACCCCTATGTTGAGAGTCTGGTGGGTCAAACCAGTCTCAAACATGCCCAGATTATACCGTCACAACAGGTGATTGAGCAGATGGGGATAGATGTCTCCGGTCGTGATGCGGTTCGGGATTCGGACCTGTTGGCCATCAATAGCGGTGTTGAGTCTCATGAGCTAATCTATAGTGAGGAAGGGGTTCGTTTTCATTATACGGTTCCTTTTGCCGCCAGTGCTCGCGGTAAAGTGAATTGTTTAAACTGTCATGATACGGTTGAAGGCGCAGTACTCGGAGCAGTCAGTCTTGATATTGACGTAACCAATCAATTCTATCGGGCTATTGTGAATACTGCGTTGATTGTATTGTTATTCGTGATATTTGGACTGACGCTTGCCTATTTCCTGCGTAGGCTGTTAAAGCCGATTGAGTTGACAACGGATGAATTGAATCATGTGGTGAGTTGTGCGGAAAGTGGTGATTTTTCTAATCGGATGACTAAATATAGTGATGATGAGATAGGCGATATTGCCGATCGTACCAACCACTTTATGGGTACCTTGGAGAACAGTATAGGCTCGATCGCCAGTGATGTGGATACCCTGATGAGCCACCATAAATTTACCGAACGGGATAATCTGCTGAACACAACCGTATCTGTGGTGAATACCATGGCAATGGTGTCCCGCTTCAAACAGGTGATTGAAAATGATCGTACGCTTGAGGATGTCTATGGGCGTTTCCAGGCACTTCTGGAGACACAGTTCAACTACGATCGTTATTCGTTTTATGAGATGGACGATGCTCATCAAGGGCTGATTCCTGTATTCAATGCAGGTCTGCCAGAAGGGCGATCTTTGTGGTGCAATAAGGATATTACATCACAATGTGAGCATTGCAGGGCTTCGCGTACAGCACACTCGGTTTCTTCTTTTGGTGAAGTGAGTATCTGTCCATCATTTGCCGGTAATGGCTTCGACATGGATGAGACACTTTATCACGTCTGCCTACCTATGACGCTCTCCGGCAGTGTTGGTGGTATTCTGCAACTGGTGTTCCAGGAAGGTGATGAAGAGAGGATTGAGTCGGATTTGCCGGTATTGCAGGCATTTATGCATGAGGCAGCGCCGGTAATTGAGTCCAAGCGATTGATGAAGTCGCTGAAAGATTCATCCATGCGTGATCCTATGACTAGGCTCTACAATCGCCGTTTTCTCGAAGAGTATACTGATACACTGGTTTCAAGTATCCGCCGGCGTAAATCCCAGATTGCCGTAGTGATGTGTGACATTGACCATTTCAAACTGGTCAATGATACCTACGGGCATGAAGTGGGTGATGATGTTATCAAGGGTAGCAGCACAATCATGGTCAATACGGTACGCAGTTCCGATATTGTGATTCGCTATGGTGGTGAGGAATTCCTGATTCTACTGATAGATTCAAGTGAAGAAGCGGCGATGATGGTTTCAGATCGGATTCGCACCGAGTTGGAAGCGCATCCGTTCAAGGTGTCTCAGGGTTCAATCAGTAAAACAATGTCACTGGGTGTATCCATGTTTCCATCCGATAATGAGGATTTTTGGGAATGTACAAAATATGCTGATGTTGCCCTGTATCAGGCGAAAGAGTCAGGACGCAATCGGGTGATACGGTATACTGATGGAATGAACGCTGAGGAGTGAAGCGCTGGATCAGGCAGGAACGGGCGCTCATGGGTGCCTGAAGTTGTTATATTTTCAGCTCGAAATCACCCTCTGAATCATCATCAGATCGGATCTCCTTTCCTGCGTCCAGTATACTTTCCGGCGAGCCATCTACCGTGGCCATTTTCATCTTCAACCTCAGGTTATTGGCCGAGTCGGCGTTTCTGAGCGCTTCAATTTCGGAGATATTTCCGCTTTCCCACATCTTGAATAGTGCCTGATCGAAGGTATGCATGCCATGCTGCCCGCCAGCTTCCATCGCCTCCTTGATGCTGCCGACATCACCTTTGAGAATCAGATCGGAAATGCGAGGTGTGTTGATTAGAATCTCAATGGCTGCCGCACGTTTTCCATCGACAGTTTTAACCAGACGCTGTGACAGGATCGCACGAAGGTTCATGGCCAGATTCATGTATACCTGCTGGTGCTGCTCCTTGGGGAAGAAGTTGATAATACGTTCCAGTGCCTGATTGGAGTTGTTGGCGTGCAAAGTAGCCATGGCCAGATGACCGGTTTCAGCAAATGAGATGGCATGCTCCATGGTTTCCCGTTCGCGAATCTCACCGAGCAGAATGACATCGGGTGCCTGGCGCAGTGTGTTTTTCAATGCGGCATGAAATGATACTGTATCGGAGCCAACTTCACGCTGGGTGACAAAACATTTTTTATGTGTGTGCATGAATTCGACCGGATCCTCAATGGTGATGATGTGGCCAGCCTGGTTACTGTTGCGCCAGTCCACCATGGATGCCAGAGAGGTTGATTTGCCTGAGCCGGTAGCGCCTACCATCAGCACCAGTCCACGTTTGCTCATCGAGAGATCTTTAAATATCTCCGGCAGGCCGAGCTCATCAATGCTTGGAATATCGGTGGTTATTTGACGAATCACCATGCCGACAGTGCCGCGCTGACGATAGACATTAACACGAAAGCGACCAAGACCGGGATGGGCGGAAGAGAGATTCATTTCCATGCTGGAGGCAAAATCACCTTTCTGCTGTTCACTCATCAACTCACTGGCCAGACGTTCGACTATGGCCGGATTCAGATCATTTTTACCTAGCCGTTGAATGTTGCCCTGAATGCGGTATCCCGGAGGGGCACCGGCCATCAGGTATAGATCGGAGGCATCCTGATCCACCATAACCTGTAACAATTGTCGAATCGAAATGGCGTCGCCCATGTTTTTTGCTCCGGATAAATGCTTGCTGTCATGGGATCAAGCAAATCACGTACCATAAACGTGATATGAACAGGAATTACATGCAGCTTGGTGCTGTTTATGTATGATGCACAGCTATGAAGCCATCGACTGAAAACGTGTCACATATCAGCCCGATTCTGGTGGGACTGATGGGATCCGGGAAGAGTAGCATCGGAAGGCGTTTGTCCAGATATCTGAAGTTGCCGTTGATTGATCTGGATGATTACATTGTCGAGAAAGCCGGGCGATCCATTCCCGAGATATTCGAACAGCATGGTGAGGCCGTTTTTCGACAGATGGAAACCGATGCCTTGCGCGAGGTGGCAGGAAAACCCGCCGTGATTGCTACAGGTGGCGGGGCTGTTTTATCTGCAATCAATCGCAAGATTCTAAAAGAGCATCCACCGGTCATCTGGCTGAAGGCCAGCCCCGAGTTTCTGGCCAGGCGTATTGATGGCGATAGCAATCGTCCGCTGATTGCTGCTGGGGATACGCTGAGCAAATTGCGTGAACAGGTTGAAATTCGTTATCCACTCTATGAACAGTGTGCTGATTTTATCCTGCCACGTAGCAATATGCGTAAACGCGAAGCCATGCAGTCTATTATTGATTTCTTAAATAAGAGGGCGGGCTGTTAAGTCGTTCTACAATAGCATTTTAACACCGGGATGGCTGTTTGTTGCCCTGTAAAGAGCAGCGTGCCGCTGGCAGTGAATGTGACGGTCTCTGCCGGGTAGTAGCGGGGATTTCTGAGACTTGAATAATGGAGGGGTATGTGTCCGAAGACAATTCCGGCAACACTAAACAAGCACAATCATGCGAACAGACGGATGGCGATGCGGCGATATATCTCGATTCGCTCATCGCCCAGTTTCAAGGTGATAGCGGTGTGGATTTTGATAAGGGTACGGTTCGGCCGCAGCCATCAGCAAGCGGTGAGGCCGGGCTGAGCGCATCTGATGATGAGTCTCCTGCGCAAACTGTGGCGACGATTGAAGTGGCCGGAGAGCCTGAACAGCAGAAGAACACTTTTAACTTCCTGCTGGTTGGCATTGTCTCTATAGCCCTGATCGCTGTCACCTGGATGGCTTCAAACGGAGACGGCGACAGGCATACAGTCAGCGATATGACTCAACCGGTTACAAAGGCGTCACCCGCGTCAGTTGCGACCACGCCTGTGCCCTCTGCTTCGACTGCGGGCATTGATCCAGAGAATGCCCCTGTCGAGGCAGCCTTGCCTGGACAGGCCGAGCCAACTCCGGCCACTGCACAACTTGAGAATGTCGATCCGGTATTGGCTTCGGAGGCCGCCCCCAAGTCCGGCAGAACTGCATGGGTAATCAATTTGACTTCGGTTTCCACGCCAGTCATGGCCGGGGATATACAGAAAGAGCTGGGCAGCAGGGGCATTGCGACCGAGCGGGTGCAGGTCACGGTTGGCGGCAAGTCATATTATCGCATATTTGTACCCGGCTTTAGCAGCAAACAGGAAGCCGGACAGGCTCGTTTGCCGTTTCTGAAAGAGAGTGAATTCAGTGGTGCATGGGTAACCAGATACCAGACCGCGGTTCAGTCACCGGAGTAACTTGAATATTGTTTCTTTCGGCCTGTTTTCAGAACAACATATGGTTTTACCGGGGCGCAATGTCGGGGATACTGTTTTTGTCTGGATATTAGCTATACTGTTCAGTTAGAAGTGTGACTTGAATTGATGTTTTATGCACATGATCTGCTTCAGCATTGAGTGAGTCTTAGGGAGAGATGCATGAAAGTTTTATTGTTGATTATTGTTGTGGTTGGTTCATGGGTGGGCATGAATATCTATAACGACCAGAAACTGTTCACCAATCCGCTGGCCGAGAAGAGTGCCAGTGACAAGCTGATGGGTGCGGCCAAAAATGGACTGGATGCAAGCGGCGAACTTCTGCAGGAGAAGGGGAGTAAACTGGTTGATCAGACAAAAGAGTTGGCAGCTGATGCTGTAGAAAAAGGCAGCGAGCTTATTGTTGAAACCAAGGATGCTGCTGTCGAGAAATACAACGAAACAGTAGGTAATTCATCTCCTGATGCAAATCACTAATTATGTCCGGCAGGCATGACATTTGGGAGCTCTGCAGGGTGCGGGTAAATAGGTAACTGTCTCCCTAAAAATCCGGAAATCGCAGCAACTTGTTAAGTAGTGCCTGCACCATGGTTAGTTTGATAAAAAGGCTCCAATTCCATAGGTTGCCAACAAGGATGCTCAGTACCATCGGCTATGCTCATTATTTTCCGAATGCTTTCAAATGCACTTTCTGCGTTGTTACTATCCAAAACGTGAAGTGAGAAAGGTGGTTGAGGATAAACACCAAGAATATCGTTATACATTCGTTCAGCCACAATCCCATCGTGCTTTGGAGATAGAATTAAAGACTCACCAGCCGCTTTTGCTAAATGAAAGTTGTAAAAATGAGCGCCACCTTTAGCTAGTTGATAGCCGCAGGTTTCATTAGGTTTGTTTGTAAATGCATCCCAATCATTTGGCATCGAGCACGCAACAAAGCACAGCTTAGGGGTTAACGGATAAAATAAGCATGTATCTGGCAACTCAATAAAACCTGTCTGAAAGACTGGATTGTCACTTCTTACAAAAAAATCATCTTCGTGAGCCAGTAGTAGACACCAATCTCTATTAGCAACGAAATTAAGATCTCCACATTCTCTACAGCCCACACGGTCATGTTTTGGTTTTTCAGTTATACCAAATAGCTCTCGAGCTATATTTTCATATCTCATATAGGTTGGTGTGCGAACCAATTGAGACAGTAAGAACTGAGACCAGATAATGCGCTCATCATCGGTTAACTCATTGTAGCTACAGATTTTCTCATAAATCGGGGCTACGGAAGTTTCCAAGTCTTTATCCAATGAGTTCTCAACTGGCAAAGAGTATAACCCTCTCTTTCTACCCCACTGCTTCCAACCTTTAGGAGATTTCTTAATCTCATCACCATTGCTGTCCGGTTAAGGATATTGCAGCAATAAAGTAGGCCTGAATCCCCAACGTTTATGGTACATTTGTAGTTATCTAGACAGCAAATTTACCGAACGGAGAACTCAGGCCATGCAGCACACTAACACGATTTTTCACCAAGTAATCAGAGCTATTCCTCGTCATCTTTTCGACCATGTCGCAGAGCGTTACAAGGGAGATCATCGCGTGCGTAGCCTGTCCTGTTGGACGCAGTTTTGTGTCATGGTTTATGGCCAGCTCTGCTCCCGTCAGTCTCTTCGTGATGTCATCTCAGCATGGGATAGTCATGCCAGTGCGCACTACCATGTTGGAGCCCGGAAGGTTAAGCGTTCCACCCTGGCAGATGCGAACGCAAAACGTCCGTCAGCGATGTATATGGAAGTGTTCTACTGGCTGCTTGGTCAGGCGAGAGGCACGGGTATTGGGTGCAAAGATGCAGTTCGCCTGATTGACTCAACCACCATTGATTTATGTAAACAGCAGTTTGAGTGGGCTTCATTCCGTAGCGGAAAATCAGGCGTAAAGATTCATACTGTGTATGACCCTGATGCCCAGACGCCGACATTATTTTCTATTACACCTGCGAAAAAGCATGACAAAAAGGAAGCCGAAAAGATGCCGCTGCTCAAGGGCGCCACCTATGTTTTTGATAGAGCCTACAACGATTATGCATGGTTCCATGATTTATCACAGGACGGCATAACCTTCGTCAGTCGCATGAAATCCAATGCAGGGTTTGAGGTGACGGAGTCCTTTCCTGTGTCCGATGCCGGTGTGCTCGAAGACCAGTGGATTCGACTATCTTCAGTCAAAGGCAGGGAGACATGTCCAACCACGTTGCGGCGTATTCGCTTTGTGCGAGAGGCAGACAATAAGATGCTGACTTTTATCACCAACGACCTTAAGCGCAGTGCCGGAGAGATTGCAGCGCTTTACAAGCAGCGTTGGCAAATTGAGTTATTCTTCAAGTGGATAAAACAGAATCTAAAAATCAAACGCTTCATCGGGACATCTGAAAATGCAGTCAAAATTCAGATCATTGTCGCCATGATTGCATACCTGTTATTGCACCTGACGAACAAGGCAGTCGACTCAAGCTTAACCCTTCAACAGCTCGCAAGGTTGGTCGCGGTGAACCTCATGCAACGTAGAAACATCCTCGAATTAGTGATGAAGCTTTCACCCATGCCTAAACGACGACGAACTGAAAACTTAAACCAACTGAGCCTGATCAATGCTTAACCGGACAGTAGTGTCTCATCACTATAGGGACAGTAAAAATATGACGTATAGCCACCATCATCTGCCCAAGCCTTGTTCGTAAATTTTGGAGAGAAATGAGATAAAGGTGGCTTGGCCAAAAGTTAACTCCGTAATGTTTTTATCTGCTTAACTTATTAATGAGTATAAGTATCTTTTTGCGGTTTCGAGCAAAGGGATACTGAAATTCATAGTTTGAGCATAGTCGGAGACTCAGTATTGGTCAAAATTGTACGGGATAGCCCAGCCTGACTTATAAAAGTGAAAATTACCGGTGGAGAACGGGCTATAACACCATCTTCACAGCGGGGTGGGCATTGATGGCGCGATAGAGATCATCGATCTGGGCTTTGCTGGTGGCAGTGAAGGTGACGGTCACTGACAGGTATTTGCCTGTGCTGCTGGGTCTGGATTTTACCGAGGCTTCGCCGAGATCCGGCACATGCCGGCGGGTTATCACCACAATCTCATTTTCAAAATCTACACTGTTGGTGCCCATTACCTTGATCGGGAACTGGCAGGGGAATGTCAGCAGGGTTTCTTCGCTCATTGTTTAGGTCCGGGACGATGAATCGTATGGCGTACAGGTGCGCCGTTTCTGGCGCCGTCAAACACAATCAGCACTTCATAAGCCTGTGCCGTTTCACTGAGCAGGGCCAGACCTTCGGCCTTACCGCCCTCCGGTGGAGTGATTTCAGTCAGCAGTTGCAGTTTGCCAGACTCTTTTCGTCCGCTGCCAGTCAGGCAGTCTTTGCCGTTCCAGTGTAGCAGTTGATAAGAGACCTGCTCATCGCCGACGGGACCAGCCAGGATCAGGAAACCATCGGATACCGCGGCCAGATCCCGGATGCCGCGACCTGCGAGATTTACAAACAGCAGTTTGTAGCTTTCGGCCGGTTTATTAAATGCCAGTTGCATCACCGGCACATAGCCGTCGCGCAGCACGGGGCCTCTGAAGCCCAGATAGAGCAATCCATCTTTGGCGGCTATGCCTTCGATATCGATGCCGTTTTCCTTGCTCGGAATGGTGGTGAAGCGGGATAGCAGCGGGTCATTGTTGAAGATAGCCGCAAGGCTGATCTGGTCGCGGTGGCTGACCTGATGCGTTGCATCCAGCGTCAGGCGAAAGAGCTGGTAGCGGCTGTTCTCCTGTTTGATCTGAGTCAGCCGTTTGAGATTTTCCTCATAACTGTGGCTCTCCTTGAGCCGTTTTCTGGTCAGTGAGTGGGAACCGATGACATAAAGATGCTCACCTTCTACGGCAAAACCTTCAATATCCAGTTCCTTGCCCGCATGTTTATCGCCGCGATAGACCAGAATATTGCTCACCGTGCGATAGTCCCCGGAAGCCTCTCGCCGCAGCAGCTGGATATAATTTTCATTGGTTTTGGTACCGACAGCCTCATCCGCGCCGATGATCAGCATATCCCGAAACAAAATGGCTGCACTGATGTCGTTGTCAGCCAGAATTTCACCGTGAAATGCCAGCGATCTGCCAGTTGCCGTCTCTGCACCGGTTGCAACGCTTGAAAGAGGCAGCTGTGCCGCGGCGGCAAGTGCTGTTGAAAGCATGATATTACATTTCATCGTGCGAACATAAACCAGCCAGTTCGTGAGGCAGGAGCTCATGCGAAGAACTTACTGTGGCTTGCTCAGTGGGCAATCTTTGGTGTTGTGCCAGCCTTTGGCTGTCGCGACCTCGTCACGGCTCAGGCTACCGTCTTTATTGGTGTCAGCATGGTCAAAATAGGTGCCGGTATGATCTTTTACGGCGGCGTCCTTGGCATCGGAAGCCATCGGGCAATCTCCAGTGCCAGCCTTACATTTGCCAGCAGGGCATGCCATGGCAGTCGCTGAAAAAGAGAGTAGCGCGATTGTAAATAACGATAACAGAAAGCGTTTCATGGTAACTCCATATTTGAACAGATGGTCGAAGCCGACAGTGACAGTGTGAAAGGATTGCTGCAGCAGTCAACCGGCATCTGTGCATGCTGTTTGCGCGGCATTGCCCTTATGGTGTTGCGGATACGGCTTCAAACATGAAAAAGTAAGGGTTTTCTGCGGTGTACGTGACTGGCGCGTCGCCCTATACTCCCGCCCCATGACCGAAATCGCGCTTATTTTACTCTCCTCTGTGCTGGTGAACAACTTCGTATTGACGAAGTTTCTTGGCATTTGTCCGTTTCTTGGCACCTCCAGCAAGGTGGAAACGGCTGTGGGCATGTCATTTGCAGTGATGTTTGTCATGACTGTGGCATCAACGGTTTCCTGGCTGGTGCAGCAGTATGTGCTGATTCCGCTTGAGCTTGAATATCTGCAGACTATTTTCTTTATCCTGATTATCGCAGCCCTTGTGCAGTTGATTGAAATGATGATCCACAAGACCAGTCCTGTTCTGTATCAGGGGCTCGGTATTTTTCTGCCGCTGATTACCACCAACTGTGCGGTGCTTGGTGTGGCTCTTCTCAATGTGCAACAGGAGCAGACTTTCCTGACATCGGCTCTGTATGGTTTTGGCGCAGCAGTTGGTTTTGCCCTGGTACTGATTTTGTTTGCGGGTCTGCGCGAGCGCATTGAAGTATCTCCAGTGCCTGAACTGTTCAAGGGTTCACCATTGGCGCTGATTACTGCTGGCATGATGAGTCTGGCTTTTATGGGCTTTTCCGGCCTGGTAAAGTTTTAATTCCATGATTTCTCTGTTGTATGCATTGGCAAGCCTGGGTGTATTTGCACTTGTTGCAGGTATTGTGCTGGCCATTGCTCAGAAGCTATTCCATATCGAGGGCGACCCGATGGTGGAAAAACTCGATGCATTGCTGCCGCAGACCCAGTGCGGTCAGTGCGGTTATCCCGGCTGTAAACCTTATGCGACTGCCGTGGCGAGCGGAGAGGCTGATGTGAATCATTGTGTGCCCGGTGGTGAACGCACCATGTTGCAGATTGCCGACCTGATGGGCGTAGAGCCAAAAGATCTGGAGGCAGAACCGGCTGCCCCCATGCTGGCATTTGTGCGCGAGGATGAGTGCATCGGCTGCACACTGTGCATCAAGGCCTGTCCTGTGGATGCCATTGTCGGAGCACCGAAACAGTACCATACAGTCATTGCTGATCACTGCACTGGCTGCAACCTGTGCGTAGAACCATGTCCGGTGGATTGTATTGATATGTTGATGAAACCAGAGCTGATTGAACACTGGTCATGGCCGTTGCCTGATACCAAACGTGCTCAGCTCGGTCACGAAAGGCGGGAACAACATGCCGGCCATGGTTAGAAAACTCGCCCAGCGACTGGGCATGCTGCAGCACAGTTTTGTTGGCGGGGTGCATCCGAATATGCACAAGCTGACGGCGGATGTCGCGATTGAAGAGTGCGATATTGCGCCGGTACATGTGCTGCCGATGAAACAGCATATTGGTGAAATATGTTCACCTTTGGTGGCCGTGGGTGATCTGGTATTGCGTGGACAGAAGATCGCCAGGTCAGAAGGCTATCTCTCTGTGCCTGTGCATGCGCCGACCTCAGGCCGTGTGGTCAAAATCGAAGAGCATACCATTCCGCATCCGTCAGGCATGGGTTTGCCAAGTATCTTTATCGAATCCGATGGTGATGACAAAAGTGATGAAAGCATTGCGCCGATCAGTGACTGGATCAACACAGATCCTACGCAGTTGCGTGAGCGTGCCCGTAAGTGCGGGCTTGCAGGGCTAGGTGGAGCTGTATTCCCGACCTTTATCAAACTGGTTCAGGATAAACGTTTTCCGATCGAAACTGTGATTCTCAACGGGATTGAGTGCGAACCGTATTTGACCAACGATCATCGTTTGATGCTTGAGCACGCTGAAGAAATTCTCGAAGGCATGGCTATTATCATGCATATGGTGGGTGCTGACTCCGGCATCATTGCTGTTGAAGACAACAAGCAGAATGCAGCAGATAGCATGCAGCAGGCCTTGGATGCCCGCAGCGATATGGACGGTGTTGTGGTTCATGTGCTGCCGACGCGTTACCCGCAAGGCAGCGAAAAACAGCTGATTTATACTCTCACCGGTCGCGAAGTGCCAGCGGGTAAGCTGCCCATGCATATCGGCGTTTTAAGTCAGAATATAGGTACCACCAAAGCATTGTTTGATGCGGTGATGCTTGGCAAACCGCTGACTGAGCGCACGGTCACAGTCAGTGGCGATGCCTTAGCCAAGCCAAGCAATTTGCTTGTGCGACTTGGTACGCCGGTGCGTTCCTTGTTTGCCCGGCAAGGGCTCGATGACTTTTCCGGCATTCAGATTGTGCATGGCGGCCCGATGATGGGTGAACGCCTGAAAAATCCGGACTTTCCTGTGGTTAAATCTTCAACCGGGCTGTTGGCCATGAGTTTGCAAGCCATGAAGGCCGCGCATACGGTTGAACAGCCGTGCATTCGTTGCGGTCATTGCAGTGAGGCATGCCCTATTTCTCTGGTACCTAACCTGCTGGCTGACCAGTGCCGTAGCGATCAGTTTGAAAAAGCTGCACAGTATGATCTGTTCGACTGCATAGAGTGCGGTGCCTGTTCCTATGTATGCCCGTCCAATATTCCGCTGGTACATTACTTCCGTTACGGCAAGGGGCAGCTGGCATTGCAACGCCGTGAGGACTCGTTTGCCGAAGCCTCGCGCAAACGTTCGGAAACACGTGATGCTCGTATTGAACGTGAAAAAGCGGAAAAAGCGGCACGCCGATCTCAAGTCCGTAAAACGCATGCGCCGAAAACCGATGAGGCCAAGGCCGAAACAGATGCCGAAACCAAAACAGGTGGCGAAGCTGGCGTTGCAGACAGCAAAGCCACGGAGAGTAAAGACTGATGTCATTGATTATGTTGAGTTCACCGCACGCACATGGTGGCGATTCGATACGCATGATCATGCTGACCGTGATTCTGGCGCTGGTGCCGGCAGCAGGCATGAGTGTTTACCTGTTCGGCTGGATGGCTGTTCTGCTGATTGTCACCTGTATGCTCACAGCACTGATGACCGAAGCCATATGCCTGAAGTGGATGGGACGTCCTGTTTCCACACTATTGGATAATTCGGCAGCGCTGACCGGTCTGTTTCTGGCACTGACTCTGCCTGCAGCCACACCGTGGTGGATGGCCGTGTTGGGCTCCGTATTTGCCATTGTGCTCGGAAAACAGCTGTACGGCGGGCTGGGTTATAATATTTTTAATCCGGCACTCTCGGCGCGCGTGATTCTGCTGATCTCATTTCCACTGAATATGACCACATGGATCATGCCGATGTCAGCCAGCATGGGGTCCATTGAACCTGTCATCAATCTCTACGATTTTACGACCTGTGCCACGCTGTTCTTTGCAGGCCCTGGTGCTTTACAGCTGGGCCTGGATGCTATTTCCATGGCCTCACCACTGGGGTATATCAAAACAGAAGCGACACTCGGTGTGCCGGTGGCCGAGGCGCTGGACGCTTATGGTTACAGCTACCTCGATGCTTTCCTCGGTTTTGAGGCGGGCAGTACCGGTGAAACCAGTGCGCTGGCCTTGCTGATAGGCGGCATCTTCCTGCTCGCTCGTCATTCCATCACATGGCATATCCCGTTTTCATATATTGTTACGGTACTGTTACTGGCTGGTCTGTTTAATGCATTGAATCCGGACCAGTTTGCCACGCCTATGTTCCATCTCTTTGCCGGTGGTCTGATCCTGTGCGCATTTTTTATGGCTACCGATCCGGTTTCCTCACCGGTCACACCGCTGGGGCAGGTGGTATTCGGTGTGGGTTGTGGTGTTATCACCTGGTCGATTCGCACCTGGGGTGGTTATCCGGAAGGTGCGATGTTTGCAGTTCTGCTGATGAACTGTGCTGTGCCACTGATCGATCACTATTTCAGGCCGCGTGTTTACGGGCACAAGCGCAGGAATGAATCATGAAAATCGATCGCGAGCAGATTCAGATGGTGGTTGCGTTGTTTGTCGTGGCGGTCATTGCTGCGACGCTGTTGGGGCTGACCAATATATTTACACGCGGGCCGATTGCCCAGGCAGAGAAAGAAGCACTGCACAGAGCCCTTACACAAGTTTTGCCTGCACATGCCAACGATGCACAGAACGATATGTTTCAGGTTGGTGAAGAGAAACAGGCTATCCGGGTTTATCCCGGCATGGATAAGACAGGACACATCAGCGGTTTTGCCTGGGAAGTGGCTGCACCCGATGGTTATGCCGGCACTATACGTATACTGGTTGGTGTAGACCCTGACGGTAATATTCATGCTATTCGTGTAACGAGTCACAAGGAAACACCCGGGCTTGGTGACGGTATCGTAAATGATACTGGCTGGCTGGCTGCTTTTGTGGAGCAGGATCTGGAGAGCCGCAAGTGGAACGTGAAAAAGGACGGTGGTGATTTCGACCAGTTTACCGGAGCCACGATTACACCGCGTGCTGTGGTTAAAGCAGTGAAGGGCGCATTAGGTTTTTTCAACACGAACAGGGAGCTGATGTTTGCCGCTGCAGCAGAAGATAAGATTGGAGATAAAGTCGGGGGTCAGCCATGAATAAGTCTGAAGTATTTTTTGATGGTTTTTGGCATAATAATGCCATCTTTGCCCAACTGCTTGGCATGTGTCCGCTTCTCGGAGTAACCACTTCTGCCGAGAATGGTTTCTGGATGGGTGCAGCTACCGTGCTTGTATTGCTAGGTTCCAATCTCGTGGTATCACTGGTGCGCGGTGTGATTCCAAAAAATGTACGTATTCCGGCCTATATCACCATCATTGCTGCCTTTGTAACGATTGTTGGCATGGCCATGAATGCCTGGATGCATGAGATGTATCTGGTGCTGGGGCTGTTTATTCCGCTGATTGTGGTGAACTGCGCCATTCTTGGCCGTGCAGAAGCTTTTGCCAGCAAGAATTCCATATCTGATTCACTGGTTGATGCGATCGCGGTTGGAGCGGGTTTCACTTTAGCATTGGTGCTGCTTGGCGGCGTGCGCGAACTGTTCGGTCAGGGCGAGATTTTTGGCATGTCCGTGTTCGGGGATAGCTACCCTGATATGCTGATGTTTATCTTGCCACCGGGTGCTTTTATCGCGCTGGGTTTTATCCTTGCCGGTGTTAATTTGATTAATCGTAAATTGAAAGCGCGGGCAAAGCAGCAGGCGCAACTGCTACAGATGCAGGCAGTGCAGGCTGAAGCCGTGGAGGTTGGATCATGAGTGAATGGACTTTCTGGCTGATTGTCGCCGCTGTTGGTGTATTTCTCTGGTGGCTTGCTTATGTGGCAACGGCTCGCATGCGTGTAGGTAATAATCTGGAACGTGAAGAGCAGGCGCGCAGGAATCTCGAACGGCTGGCCCGGCAAGAAGCTGAAGCGCTGCAGAGCGACAATCCGACAGCCAGTAAACAGGAAGAAGTCGAGGCCTCTAAGCAGGAGCAGGGCTGATGCCGTATCTGCATGTGCATACCAATGTGGTTGTTGAAAACCATGCCAATTTCCTGACGCTATGCTCGTCCGCGACTGCGATAGGGCTGGGCAAACCTGAAGCTTACGTCATGGTCGAGCTTTCCGATCAGCAAGCTATGCTGTTTGCAGGAACAGATGCACCGTTGGCATTTTTGGAGCTGAAAAGCCTGGGCCTGACAACTGATCAGACCACCGGTGTGTCGGATAAACTTTCCAACCTGATCAGTCAGCAGCTGGCGATTGATGTCGCGCGCATCTACATCGAATTTGCTGCGCCGGAACGTGCCATGTTTGGCTGGAATGGAGGGACTTTCTGATGACGATTCGTGAAATCCTTATTCATCCTGATGACCGTTTGCGTGAAGTTGCCAAAGCAGTGACATTTCCACTGACTGATGAGGTGAAACAGCTGATCCAGGATCTTGCTGACACCATGTACGATGCACCGGGCGTGGGCCTGGCTTCCACACAGGTCGGGGTGCCGCTTCGTGTGGCCGTTACCGATGTTCTCTGGCGCTCCGAAGAGGTGCGCCACAATTCGGATGAGCCGGGAGGCTTGCGTGAACTGAAGGTGTGGATTAATCCTGAGTTCCTGTGGAAGTCCGATGAGATGGGCACTTGGGAAGAGGGGTGTTTGTCGGTACCGGAATACTATGCAGATGTATCGCGTCCGGCTGCGGTGCGCCTGCGCTGGTTTGATGAGGAGGGGACTCAGCATGAGTGCGATTTTGAGGGTTTTCAGGCCGTTGCCCTGCAACATGAATTCGACCATCTCGACGGTAAACTATTTATCGATTACCTCTCCATGCTCAAACGCAACATGATCACCAAGAAATTGAAAAAGTTGTATAAATCTTAAATTGATCTCACCGCAGAGGACACAGAGGACACAGAGGGAAAACAAAAACTGAATGTGATCAGTCTGATGAATCGAGACTGCCTTGCTTCTGCTTTCCTCTGCGTCCCTTGCCTCCTCTGCGGTAAATAACTGGAGGCGTGATGCGCGTAGTCTTTGCCGGTACCCCCGGATTTTCCGTTCCCTGCCTGAGCGCCCTGCTTGAAGCAAAAGGTGTCGATGTGGTCGGCGTGGTTTCACAACCCGATCGCAAATCCGGACGCGGCATGAAATTGACCCCAACGCCGGTCAAACAGGCCGCTATTGATGCAGGTATCGATGTCATTACCCCGGAAACACTGCGTAATAATGATGAAGCACTGGCTTGGCTGAAGTCCAGACAGTGCGATGTGCTAGTCGTAGTTGCCTTCGGCATGATTTTGCCCAAACCGTGGCTGCAAGCACCGGCTATAGCTCCGGTGAATGTGCATGCCTCACTGCTGCCGCGCTGGCGTGGAGCAGCTCCGATTGAACGCTCCCTGCTGGCCGGAGATACACAAACCGGTGTCTGTATCATGCAGATGGAGGAGGGGCTGGATACCGGCGGAGTTTATGCCTGCTCGAGCCTGGCAATCTCCGATACCACTACCGGTTCCGAGTTATGGTTTAAGCTGGCGCCTATGGGGGCTGAGTTGTTGATAGATACCCTGGCGAAGATTGAGGCTGGACTGCAACCTGAACCACAACCCGATAAAGGTGTGACTTACGCTCAGAAGATTAGCAATGATGAACGCATCATTGACTGGTCAAAATCAGCTGCTGATATTGATCGACTCGTGCGCTGTTTTTCTCCGCGTCCGGGCGTGCGGGCACTGTGCAAAGGCAAATGGCTGAAACTGATTGCTGGTGATGTTTTAACTGATATTCATCACTGCCAGGCGGGCACAGTAGTTGCGGCTGATCAGACGCTTGATATCGCCTGCGCAGGTGGTTCCGTCTATCGTATCTCCGAGCTACAACCTGAAGGAAAAAAGCCTATGGCAGTCTCCGATTTTCTCAGGGGTGCACAGCTCCAAGCGGGTGATTTACTCTCATAAGCGGCGTAGGGGGTGGATACCAAAGCACTCCAATTACGCTATGCTAGATCCATGTCCATGATTAAACGGCTACTTCTGATTATCGTTTTGAGTTTTGCCGGGGTTTCAGGTTATATGGCGCTGTTTGAAGATCAGTTTATCTATTTCCCCGACAGGAGTCTCAGTTCAACACCTGCCGATTTCGCCATGCCGTTTGATGAACGTTTCATTGTCACATCTGATGGCATCAGCCTGCACGGTTGGTATATGCCTGTGCCGTCGGCGCAGTTTACCCTTCTCCATTTTCACGGTAATGCAGGAAACATCTCCCATCGCCTGTCGCTCTATCGGAAGTGGCAGGCCATGGGGCTATCAGTCTACGCATTCGATTATCGCGGTTACGGCAAAAGCGAAGGTGAGCCCGATGAAGCCGGGCTGTATGAGGATGGCCGTGCTGTTTGGACTGATCTAACGCTTCATCTGGGCCTGAAACCGGAAGAGGTGATTATTTCCGGCCGTAGCCTTGGTGCTGCAGTGGCGGCAATGCTTGCTACAGAGGTGAAGGCTGCAGGTGTTGTATTGGAGACACCGTTCACCAGTATTCCTGACATGGCTGCTTTTCACTATCCGTGGCTGCCACTACGCTGGTTGGTGAAAACAGACTTCGATGTTGAATCTTTGGTGAAGCATATCCGGCTGCCACTTCTTATAATAGCTGCCCGTGATGATGCCATTGCACCATCATGGATGGCTGAGCATATCTTTAACGCAGCCCATGCGTTGAAAATGAAAATAGAACTTTCTGGCGGCCATAATGACTTCGATCACGTCTCATCACAGTCTTATGTTGCGGCATGGCGGAAGTGGATTATCACACTGATTAAGCCTTAGCTGCATTGTGAGCATCTCACTATTGATCGGCTGGCATAAGTTGTGCTGCTTTTATTGGCTTTTGAAGTTCCGGATAAACCATTTTTCAATCTCCACCAGAAACAGCACTGAGCTGCCAACAGCAATGACGCGTAACCAGGCTGCAGCATCCATATCGGCTGTACCGAACATCATCTGCATAGGCGGGGCGTACGTTAGTGCCAGCTGAAAGATGATCAGCAGGCTTATGGCATAGAGTACATAACGATTGCCGTAGAGACCTGCGCGGGTGAGTGATGGTGCGAGCAGGAAGCGAGCACTGAAAAGATAGAATATCTCAAACATCACCAGTGTATTAACGGCTACACTACGCGCCACATCAAGTGCAGTGCCTTGTGCTATTTCCCATAGAAACAGTCCGAAAGTACCAACCACAATAATCAGTGATACAAAGGTGATACGCCAGATCAGGAAACCGGAAAGAATCGGTTCACGTGGATCGCGCGGTGGCCTCTGCATGACATCCTGTTCCGGTGGTTCAAAAGCGAGTGTCAGAGCCAGCGTGACAGCTGTAATCATATTTACCCAGAGAATCTGTGCCGGCGTAATAGGCAATACAGAACCCATGATAATCGCGGCAATGATGATGAATGCCTCACCACCATTGGTGGGCAGTATAAACATGATCGATTTTTTCAGGTTATCGTAAACGGTGCGTCCCTCTTCAACAGCGCGAGCGATGGAGGCAAAATTATCATCGGCAAGTACCATCTCGGCAGCCTCCTTGGCCACCTCTGTACCATTGATACCCATGGCAACACCAACATCGGCACGTTTAAGTGCCGGTGCATCGTTGACGCCGTCACCGGTCATGGCGACGACTTCACCATTGGCCTGCAGGGCGGTAACCAGTTGCAGCTTCTGCTCAGGAGAAACACGGGCAAAGACAGAGCTGCGTGCGGCGACCTGTTGCAATTCATCACGCGTATATTTAGCAATCTCAATGCCGGTGACCACCGATACGTCATCGCCGATTCCCATCTGAGCGGCGATCGCACCGGCCGTGATGGCGTGATCTCCGGTGATCATTTTGACGCGGATGCCTGCATCCTGACAGCGTTTTACCGCTGCTGTGGCTTCATCGCGCGGCGGATCAATGATACCCACCATACCCAGCAGGGTGAGCTCAGAATTAACCTCACTGAAAGAGAGGCTTGCGTGCGTTCCCGGAACAGCTTTGAAGGCGATGGCCAGCAGTCGCTGACCGCGACCGGCAACGCTGTTCATGCAGGATTCCCAGTGCGTGCGATTAAGTGGAACATCTTCACCACTCTGGCGTTGCCGGTGGCACATATCTAAAACCTGCTCGGGAGCGCCCTTGATATAGATGAAGCCGTGCCCGCTATGGTCATGGTGCAGTGTGGCCATAAACCGGTGCTCTGACTCAAACGGTATGTTATCAATGCGTGGAAATTGTGCCTGTAGCTGATGTTGGGACAGCCCCGCTTTCACGGCCAGCGTTACCAGAGCCCCTTCGGTAGGATCGCCCTGCATACGCCAGATTCCATGTTCTTCACTGATGCTGGCATCGTTACATAGCAGTGCTGCTTGTGCCATCTCCCGCAGTTGAGGGTGCTGCTCAAGGCTGATCTGTTCTCCATTTATTATAAATGCACCGTGCGGGTCATATCCACTGCCACTGACTTCGACAATGCCTGTTGCGGTGGTGACTGTGGTGACGGTCATCTCATTGCGGGTCAGGGTTCCTGTTTTATCAGAGCAGATGACTGTGACTGAGCCCAGGGTTTCCACTGCAGGCAACCGCCGGATAATGGCATTCTTTCTGGCCATGCGCTGCACGCCGATGGCAAGTGTGATGGTCATGATGGCAGGTAAACCTTCAGGAATTCCAGCCACGGCCAGGCCAACGGCTGCCAGGAACATATCGGCTGCAGAATAATTCTGAAACAGAACACCGTAGCCGAAGGTGATGGCAGCGATAGCACCAATACCGACGGTGAGCCATTGGCCGAATACAGCCATCTGTTTGAGTAAGGGGGTGGTGAGTGTCTGTACATGGCGCAGCATGCCGCTGATGCGACCAATCTCGGTAGCATCTCCGGTTGCAACGACGATGCCCTGTCCCTGCCCGTAGGTGACGAGTGTGCCCGAGTAAGCGAGATTTTTCCGGTCACCAATGGTTGCATCTTCAGCCACATTCAGGGTGATTTTTTCAGCCGGTAATGATTCACCGGTGAGCATGGCTTCCTCAATACGAAGTTCCCTGAGCTTGAACAGGCGCAAATCAGCAGGCACCTTGTCACCCGATTGCAGGGTGACGATGTCGCCCGGCACCAGCTCTTCCGCACTCAGGCTTATGAATCGTCCATCACGTTTTACCATTGCCTGTTGCGAGAGCATGTTCCGGATTGCATCCAAAGCTTTTTCCGCCTTGCCTTCCTGCAGAAATCCGATGATGGCATTGATAATTACAACGCCAAAAATGACTCCACTATCGACAAGGTGCCCGAGTATTGTGGTGACGATGCCTGCGCCGAGCAGCACATAAATCAGAACATTATGAAACTGCATCAGAAAACGCATCAGGGGGCTTTGTTTCTCCTGTGGTTTCAGTCGGTTGGGGCCATGCTGCTGCAAACGAAGCTGTGCTTCTTCTGTGCTCAATCCGTCAGCGTTAGAGGTTGTGCGATCGAATACGGCCTGCGTATCACTGGCATGCCATTTGAAAGGGGCTTCTGAATCCTCAACGTTCATATGCACTTGACTCCTCAGGGCTGCTTGCCTTGCACATGATGCTGGCAAGCGGATTTATATGTTCCCATGTTAATATGAACTTGTCTATGCAGCATAAAAAAAGCCCCGGATAATTCCGGGGCCTTCGCGAACCTAATGCAATGCTGGATCAGACTGCCGTCACCATGCCAGCGATTAATCTTCCAGTTCGGCGTTGTGGTATACCTTTTGCACATCGTCACAGTCATTCAGGGCATCGAGGAACTTCTCAAAGGCTAGTGCATCATCACCGCTGACAGTGGTCAGGGTCTGTGGTTCGTAAGAGATATCATCCACCTCAAGTTCTATGCCCGGGGTGGCATCAGTGAGTGCGGTCTTGATCTTGAAATATTCGGTATTGGGAGCAAGCACGGTGATCATGCCGTCTTCGCATTCGATATCAGTGACATCGATATCCGCCATCATCAGGGTCTCCAGCACAGCATCTTCATCATCACCCTTGAAAACAAACACAGCCTGATGATCGAACATGTGAGCTACGGCACCCGGGCCACCAAGTTTGGAGCCGCTTTTGGTAAAGCAGAGACGCACATCATTGAAGGAACGCGTGGAGTTATCCGTCAGACAGTCGACGATAACCATGCAGCCGCCGGGCCCAAAGCCTTCGTAACGCGCGCTGGCATAGTCTTCTCCACCGGCACCATCAGCTTTTTCCAGGGCGCGTTCAATGACGTGTGTCGGAACCTGATCTTTCTTTGCATTGTCTATCAGACGACGCAGGGAGAGATTACAGCTGGGGTCAGTGCCGCCACTTTTGGCGACCACATAGATTTCTCTGCCGTATTTGGAATAGACCTTGGTTTTGGCACCGGCAGTCTTGGCCATGGATTCCTTACGATTCTGATACGCTCTTCCCATATACACACTCTCATTCGATGTTTAAATTGAGCGCGAAATGTAACAATGATGAGACAGGCGCGCCAGAAGGCATGCGGATTTTTGATGGTTTAGGAAGAGACTGCAGTCTGCTTGTGCTGCATGGTATGAAAACAATGGAAGCCGCCTGCATGGCCTTTTCGAGAGGGGGATAGTATTTCTACTTTCGCAGGACGGCTTCCATCACCGAAGAGCAGCTGAGTGCTGTATCGAAGCGGGTATTCTCTTTGGTGGTGGCTGGCTGTAAATCAATCAATACTGATCACAGTGATAAATAGTATTATTTGATTGTCTGTCGCACGACTAATAAAAAAACGGCCCGTGGAAAGGCACGGGCCGTTTTAACACTGGCAAAAGCCTTAATTAAAGAGCTTTCAGCTCAGCAACTGCTGCTTTTGCATTGTCGCCACATACTTTCTGTGAAGGCATCTTGGACTTGCCGTGAGCTGCTTTTGCTACGCCTTTGGAATCGCAGATCCATGCTTCGAGTGCTGCATCATCCCATACTGCGCCTGCCGCATGCTGTGCTTCCAGGTAATTGCCGTATTTAAAGCCGTCAACGCTGCCCTGAGTGCGGCCAACTACGCCTTTCAGACCCGGGCCAACTTTCTTGGACTCATCGAAGTTGTGGCAAGCTTTGCACTTACCCAGAGCTGAAGCTTCAGCGGTCATGACACCGCCCATTACGAATGCAGCTGCCGCTGCAACAAATAGTGCTTTTTTCATGTGTATTTTCCCCTTGGTAATGTGACGGGATCCTCCCCGCCTGCGGTTGAATCTACACCGGAAAAATACCGGGCTGGAAGGGGGAAAAAATACACTTAAATCCACCATGGTGGTTGTTTGAACCCAATGAAATGTCAGGGTTCAGCCGTGGGATGACTGCCAGTGCAGGAGGTCTGCATTGGTAGATAATTTCCGGGTAAATGCGATAGCAGCGTCCAGGTTGCCGGAGGCCTTTGCAGAGAGCGGATCGCCCAGTTCAAACTGGTAACCGCGAATGCGCAACAGGAATGCGGGCGCAGCTTCATCCCTGTAGACATGGTGGTAGGCATGTAAGAGGGCATGCGGTGTCATGGCATGACTGGTGTAGCTATCGTCTTTTTCTGCTGAAATCCGGGAGAAGTGAAATGGCTCAGGACAGGAGGCATCGGCATCAACAAACAGGATAAGTTCGCGACCCATAAGGTCGATGACATGTTCGACTTGCAGCTGCATATCGTTCTGGTATTCAGTATCAGGCATACCTTCGGCTTCGATAAATTCAATCAGCTCAGGGCCAAGCGCATCATCGCCACGCCCGGGATTGCCGTAAGCGAATATCAGCAGTTTCTTCGGGGCTTTTAACATAATAACTGAACGCAGCGACGCGACTGTTTTTTAGGTGATGCAATGGTATTTTGAGCGCCATGTGTCTGCTGCATTTCAGAGAGGAATAACGCAGCAGGGTCTAAAAGTAGTCCGTTCCGCAGGGCTGAGCCCCAAATGTGGTCATTCAGCGTTGCTCGTCGTTCATTTGAATTCACCAAATTTCCCTCCTCGGGCATTGACAGACCTCCTTTGAGGTGACTGCGCTTCGCTCAAATATTATGTTAACAGGAGCCTGTTACTCAAAGCGTTCGCTTGATGCTGCCGTTGGATGCCTTGCTCATTCGATCAATAGCTTCACCTGCTGCATCGATCAGTTCAATCTCCAGTGGCATCTTGCCGAGCGCATGTGTTGCACACGACAGGCATGGGTCGTAGGCGCGAATCGCCACTTCGAGATGATTGAGCAGCCCCTCGGTGATCTCGTTGCCGTCGAGGTATTCGTTGGCTACCGAACGCACCGATTCGTTCATGGCCTGATTATTACTGGTCGTTGAGACGATGAGGTTGGCCTTTTTAATTGTGCCGTCCTCATTCACCGTGTAGTGATGGAAAAGGGTGCCACGCGGGGCTTCGATAACACCGATACCTTCTTCGCGCTTTTCACCCTTAACCACGAGGTCGGTACCAAGTATCTCGGGATCCAGCAGCAGCTCATGAATTGATTCTGCAGAGTGCAACACTTCAATCATGCGTGCCCAGTGATAGGCGAGCGTATCATGTACAAAGCCGCCATTTCCGAATGCCACAAAACGCTTGCGAGCCGCTTCCGCCAGCGCGGTGGAGATGTAATCACAGTTATTGATGCGAGCCAGCGGGCCCACGCGATACCAGCCGTTTTCGCGACCCAGTTCGGTAAGGTAGGGGAACTTCATATAGCTCCATGAGCGCACCTCTTCGCGGATGATGTGGGTGTAACCGCGATAGTCGTACTGATCAAAGATCTTGCTGCCATCGGGGCGGCTTGCGCGCAGGCCTCCGTGATAGAGCTCCAGCTTACCGTCCGCGCCAACCATGCTCAGGTAGTTGCTGTTTAAACGAGCGAAACCGTGATTCTCAGGATGTTCAGTATGAATTTTCTCATTCAGGGCTACCGCATCCTGTGCCCAGATCAGCACATCGTTGATGTCGGCCAGCAAACGATCACGCTCTTCAATGGTGAGCGCTTTGTTCATGCCGCCCGGTACGGTGGCTGCGCCATGAATACGTTTGCCGGAGATCACTTCAATCACCTGCTGCCCGAATTTACGCAGTCTTACACCCTTGAGTGCCAGGTCGGGGAAATCTTCGATGACACCGACAATGTTGCGGTGTTCAAGGTTGGAGCCGAAACCGAACAACAGATCGGGTGAGGAGAGATGAAAGAAGTGCAGTGCATGTGACTGCAACGTCTGGCCGAAATGCAGCAGTTTACGCAACTTGGTTGAAGTCGGAGTCAACGCATCCACACCGACCAGTTGATCAACAGCCTTGGCCGCCGCCAGATGATGGGAGACAGGGCAGATGCCGCACAAGCGCTGTACAAAGTAGGGCACTTCCCAGTAAGGGCGCCCCTGAATGAACTTTTCAAAACCACGGAACTCGACAATGTGGAAGCGCGCTTCACGCACGTGATTTTGTTCATCCAGCAGCAGTGTGATCTTGCCGTGCCCTTCGACACGGGTGACCGGATCAACAGCAATGCGTCTGAGGTTTTTGTTATTGCTCATCTGAACTCCTCAATGGTCAAAGGCGGATTCACCGCAGAGGTCGCAACGTTACGCAAAGTAAAACCAATCATATCAGTCATGCAGATGATCTGTGTGGCCAGGCTGTGCGCGATGTCAGGCCAGAAATCCAAAGCCTGCCTGATATCCTTTGCGCACCTTTGCGGTTCATGTCTCTAATCATAATGCAACATCTCGTTCGGCAGGCTCGGCTCTCTGCCTTCGAGCAGGTCGGTCAGAATTTTCACAAAGGCATCGGCCGGCGGCGGGCAGCCGGGCAGATAATAATCCACCTTCACCACCTCATGGATGGGATGCACCTTGGAAAGTAGCAACGGGATTTCAACATCGTTGGGGATATGCGGATTATCCACGCCGATCCCGTCGATAAATGCTTCTTCAAGACACTGCTTCAGGGTGAAATGATTGCGCATGGCTGGTACGCCGCCGTTGATGGCACAGGCACCAACGGCAATGAGGATTTTGCAATTCTCACGGAACTCTTGAAGCACATGCACATTATCGGCATTGCATAAACCACCTTCGATAAGACCAATATCGCAGGGTTCACAGTGTTTGATGTCATTGATCGGTGAACGCGTGAATTCGATATGCTCGAGCAAGCCGACGATACGCTCATCCATATCGAGAAAGGACATATGGCAGCCGAAGCAACCGGCCAGAGATGTGGTGCCTACGCGTAGCTTACTCATCGTGATGCCTGACGTTGCTCAGTTTTATTTCACCGAGGTCTGATTCGGCCACACTATGCAGATCGAAAGTGCGGCGCCCGATCGGTATTTCATAACCGTGATCCTTGATCAGGATGGCCCCGACAGGACAGATATGGGCGGCCATGTCGTCGGTTTCGATATCGGAATCGGCCAGCCTGCCGGTTGCTGAATTAACGATGAGCTGGCGATTCGTGTTGCGGCCGGAAATGGCGAAGACATCCTTGCCATCATATTCGCGGCTGGCGCGTACACACAACTCACAGAGAATGCAGCGGTCACGATCAAGCACCAGTGTCGGATGCGATGCATCGAGCTCACGCTGTGGATAGAACTGCGGGAAGTGTCCATCGAGCATGCCCAGGTGATAAGCCATGGCCTGCAGTGTGCAGTCACCGCTCTTTTCACATGAAGGACAGAGGTGATTACCCTCGATAAAGAGCATCTGGGTGATCGTTTTGCGAACCTCATTGAGTGCCGGGGTGTTGTTATCAATCCTTTGACCTTCAGCAGCTGGCAGTGTGCAGGCCGAGACTGCACGTCCGTCC
Source organism: Mariprofundus sp. (assembly GCA_021772835.1). GTDB lineage: Bacteria > Pseudomonadota > Zetaproteobacteria > Mariprofundales > Mariprofundaceae > Mariprofundus. The sequence goes on along the minus strand of JAJFLE010000066.1, from coordinate 15,679 downwards.
ACATCTACTGTGCAAAGTTTGCAGCTGCCATGTGGCGATAATCCCGGTTTGTGGCAGAGGTGCGGGATATAGATCTCAGCCGCAAGGGCTGCATCCATAATGGTTTGCCCCTCTTCGAAAGGGACTTCAATGTCGTCAATGGTGATTGTTTTATTGCTCATTGTGATTCACCACCCGGGGCAGGAAGAATACGTAAGGAATTCAGGGGTGGAAGCGCGGTTTGGCAATGAACAGGCATTGCATGCTTCGAGGTCTTGGTGGTTAAATAATCGTTCATAAGTGGGCCTCCGCATCATCACGGTGGGTGAGTTTCCTTGCTTCTTCAAGCGAAGCATCAAGATTGAATTCAGGCTCCATTTCCTGATGCAGCAGTCTGGCTTCAAAGAGATGTGGAAAATAGTTTAAGCCGTCTCGGATGGGATTGGGGGCGGTCATGCCTAGCCCGCAATGGGAACGGCGCGATACCATGGCTGCAGTACACTTCATCTCATCGAGATCATGGGCTGTGGCGTGGCCACCGCAGAGCTTGTGCATGCCATTTTTCAACAATGTTGTGCCAACCCTGCACGGCGTGCAGAAGCCGCAACTCTCATGGGCAAAGAAACGGGCGAAATTGTGGATGATCTCCAACAGGTCTCGTGATTCATCGAAGATCATGAACGAACCACCGGTAGCAATGTCTTCAAATGCGATACAGTGATTGAAATGCTTGGCTGCGATCAGGCGGCCAGCCGGTCCTCCGACCTGCACGGCCTGTACGTTTTCAGCACCTGCATCATCGAGAATTTTCTGTACGGTAGTACCGAATGCATATTCGTAGATGCCCGGACGTGCGCAGTCACCGGAAACTGAGAGCAGCTTGCTGCCTTTGGACTGCCATGTACCGCTGGCTTCAAACCAGTGGTGGCCATGCAGTACGATTCTGGCCGCTGCTACGAGGGTTTCCACGTTATTGACCACGGTCGGTTTCCCCCAGAGTCCTTGCGTGACCGGGAAGGGCGGACGGATGCGCGGAATGCCGGGTTTCTCTTCAATAGATTCGATCAGGGCGGACTCTTCACCGCAGATATAAGCACCGGCTCCGATCACAATCTCGATGTCGAAATCAAAGCCCAAGCCGAGAATATCGCTGCCCAGCAGACCTTCCTCGCGCCGCTGCTGCAGTGTGTTTTTCAGAGGTTCCAGCATGTAACGGTATTCACCGCGCAGATAGAGGTAACCCTGTTTTGCACCGATGACTGAGCCGCAGATCGTCATACCTTCAAAAACGGCATCGGCATGGCTGTTGAGCAGAATGCGGTCTTTAAATGTTCCCGGTTCACCCTCATCGGCATTGCAGATAACATAGCGATTATCACTTTGGGCATCGCGACAGAACTGCCATTTCATGCCGGTAGCAAAACCGGCACCGCCGCGACCCTTCAGGCCGGAGGCCGTGATCTCTTCGAGAATCTCATCCGAGCTGCGTTTGGCCATGCTTTTCAGGGCGGCGCCGGGTTTAAAGGAGCTTGCCAGCAGCAGTCCCTCTTTACGAATATTGTTACCGATCCTAAACCAGGTGGCTGGCCATTGTGATATGGGGGTTTCCGACTCAATCAACCCGGCCATGTGATCGATGATCTCACCGGAGAGTGAGGTGATGGTCAGGCCGTTAACCAGCATGGAAGCACCCTGGTCGCACATGCCAATGCAGGAGGTCTGATCTATCGATACCAGCCCGTCTGCGCGTGTTTTCCCCGCTTCGACGTGCAAGCGCTCGCACAGCTGATGCATCAGCTCCAGATCACCGCAGCTGGTGCAGTTGCTGAACAGAATATCAAAACGACCACGCAAGTCGCGATGGAAAAAACTGTAAAACTCAAGCACGGATTCCACCTGCGCACGCGGCAGGTTCAGTTGCGCGGCAATGCTGTTGATGGCTGCATCGGAGATATGTAGTGATTTTTGCTGTTCATCAAAAAGAACATGCAGGAGATGATCTGAGTGGTTGAGCTGATATGAGGATGTCATAGACGGTCCAGTAAACGTTGTTTGCAACATGGTACTGCGAATGAATCTTTATGGGAAGTGGAGGGGTGTTGCAAAAAGTACCAGCTTTTGAGTGAAACCGGAGTGCTGGTTTTTAGCTGCTGCGCAAAAGGCCCGGGCCCTTTGCTTTTTCAACCTGTCATCACTATTCATAGACTCGGCCCCATCTGACACTGTGTACGGTTTGGTAACAGTGTTTTTGCTACCTATAGCTTCTTAATAGCCTCTTTTAATGTGGTGCAGAAATTGTCGGAATTAAAAAATCTGGCGACATTTACCTTTAACAGCTGTTCCTGATGTTCTTTTTTAGCCACGATATACACGTTGATATGGGCGCGATTGATATTAGCGAGCAGATCTTTCAGGGTAAAAATTGCCGTAATATCAAGAAATGGTACGCTGGAAATATCGATAATCATGGTTTCAATATCCAGTGCTGCATTGACGCGGCTTTCAAAAGCGCTGCTGGAACCAAAAAAGAATGCCCCCTCAATTTTGATGATGCGCGCTTTTTTATCCGCCAAATCAATAGGGTTGTCCGGATTATCGTCACCGACCAGATGGATTTGCGTGGCTTGAGTAATGCGGTACACAATGGATAGCGATGCCAGCACAATACCCAGCATCACGGCACTAATAAGATCAATAAAAACCGTTACCAGAAATACGCTGATCATAATCAACAAGTCATGGCGCGGGCTTTCTTTCCAAACCTCAAGGAAGCGGTAATCAATAATATCGAGACCCACTTTGATCAGAATGCCCGCCAATACTGCCAAGGGAATTTCGGCGGCAAGCGGCGTGAAAAACAACACGATCAACAACAATACAACGGCGTGAAGCATGCCCGATATATTATTGCTGCCTCCACTTTTAATGTTGATGACGGTCCGCATGGTTGCCCCGGCACCAGGGATAGCACCAACAAAAGCGCATAAAGCATTTCCCAGACCCTGAGCAAACAATTCCTTGTTGGGATTATGGCGAGTTTGAGTGATGGAGTCAGCCACAATGGATGTCAGCAGGGTATCAATCGTACCAAGCACGGCCAACGTAAATGCAAGCGGAATAACAACTCCGAATGAGTCCAAAGTAAATGTAGGAAGCGTAATATCCGGGAACTGCGATGGAATGCTGCCTATGGTATCGACAGGCAGATTCAGGGCCATGCTTAATGGCGTCAGCAGTGCCAGCGCAAGCAGTGGTGAAGGCACCCACTTGCTCACCTGAGCAGGGGTAAAAAGCACAACAATCAAAGCCAGGCTGGCCAGCGCAAAAGCGGACAGATTGGTCGTTATTATGGTGTCGGGTAACGACGCCAGCGTATGCAGTACCGAAGCGTCGCTGGCCTGCCCCAGGAACGGGTTGATCTGAATGAGAATAATAATAACACCAATGCCACTCATGAACCCTGAAATCACAGGGTAAGGAACAAAACGTACAAATTGACCTATCCTGGCAAAGCCAAAAGCAATCTGAAACACACCCGCAAGAAAAATAGTGGCCGCTAATAAGTTAAGATCATGATGCAAGGTGACAACTGCTGCGGCAATGACCACTGTCATAGGCCCTGTTGGACCAGAAATTTGTGTGGGAGTGCCACCAAAAAGGGAGGCTACAAATCCCAGAATGATGGCGCCGTAAAGCCCCGCTGTCGGCCCCAAACCACTGGCTACACCAAAAGCCAGTGCAAGTGGTAACGCAATCACCGCGGCTGTCATGCCACCGAATACGTTACCTTTCAGATTGAATGAAGTACTCGCCATGTGTGTGCCTCAGTTGATAAATAAAAAAATTGATCGACAGAGTATGTGCCACGAAGTTCGCGAACTCCAGATTGATGATTACGCTGGCCGTTTACTGAATATACCTATTGAGTGGTCGTTACCTACGTTCCGGAGGCGCTTGTTTGGGGAGCTGAGGGTCAAGTGTCTGAGCCTCGCAACGCGTTGGTCTTTCCAGTGAAATGGGGGATTATCTCAATCCTTGCCAGAGCATTTCCAGTTTTTTGAGGGATACAGGGATACTGGTTTTTAGCTGCTGCGCGAAGAGGGAGACACGAAGTTCTTCGAGCAGCCAGCGGAATTCTGTGAGGGGGGCGGTGTCGGCCTGTATTTTTCGCAGGGCTTCGAGGCGGCTGGCGTAGTTGCTCCATAGCTGCTCAATCGCATCGGAATGTGTTTTGTCCTGTTTGAGGTTGCGACCGGCTTTGCTCAAGCGCACTTTCGCCGCCTCAATGAAACGAGGCAGGTGAGCAAGCCAGATGGCAGGTGTTTTGGCAACAAAACCGGGATAGATCAACCTTGCACTCTGGCGGGCGATATCGTCTGCGACGGGTTTCAACTGCACTGAGCGGATATTGCCGAGTGCGCTTAGCAGTTCAGCGTGGATGATAAGCGCAGCACTGACATGGTCGGCAAGCTTGCCTGTCTGTGCAACGATACGAGAACGACCTGCCTCAAGGCGGGCGGTGAATGTGGCTTCGCTGTACGGCAGTGGCTGAGACATAAATACCTCATCAAAAGCCGCTTCGATCAGCTCATCCTTGAGTGTGGCGGGATTGCCAATCAGGGCGTAGTGAAGTGCGAGCTTCTGCAATTGCGGGGTGGTTTTTTTCAGCATCTGAACCTGCTGGTGCAGGTGTAACATAAATAGTCTGCGTAAACCTTTCAACATGGCCTGATTCGCTTCGTTTTGGTTTTCAAAGATACGAATAGCCACGCTTTGTCCTTCATCGGTCAGAGCTGGAAAAAACTGCAGCTGTAAACCTTTCTGTGAGGCAGCCAGTGCCTCCGGAAGATCACCAAAATTCCATCGTGTGATGCCATCACGCTGCAGTTTTTGCACCGTATCAATGGCCTGCAGACTCTGGCGGCTGTCTGCCGCATATTTGTTTTGCAGAGCCCTGAGGTCACTGCCCTCTGCGACGGTTTTTCCTCGTCCATCAATAACGCTGAATTTCATGCGCATGTGGGCAGGGATGTTGGCACTGTTCCAGTCGCTGTGATGCGGTTCTATACCGGTCATGCGGCCAAGCTGGCGGGCGAAGGCCTCGATCAGTTCACCTTTGCCGAATGCCATGTTTTCGAATGCTGCGCGAGCGAATTCAGGTGCGGGAACGTAGTTGCGCCGTTTTATTTTGGGCAGGCTTTTGATCAGCAGAACCAGTTTTTCCTGCAACATGCCCGGCACCAGCCACTCAAAACGTTCAGCATGCAGCTGACCGAGCACGGGCAGGGGAACGATCAGTGTAACTCCATCTGCTTTGTGTGTCGGATCAAAGTGGTAGCTGTATTTCAGTTTCAGTTTGCCATCATGATAAAAATCGGGATAAGCATAGTTATCGATCTGTTTGGCATCGCTATGCAGCAGATCCCGTTTGTCCAGATAGAGCAACCTGGGCTGTTTCTGTTCGGCCTGTTTGCGCCAGTGCTCAAATAATTTACCACTGAACACGGAATCGGGAATGATGGCATCGAAAAAGTCAAAAGAGACCTGTTCCTCAGCCAGCAGATCGCGTCGCCGCGATTTGGCCTCCAGCCGTTCAAGTTCTGCAATGAGCGCTTTGTTATGGGCCAGAAACTTGCCGTGTGTGCGCAACTCGAATTGCACCAGTGCATGGCGGATAAACAGTTGGCGGGAGATGACAGGATCGATGGTGCCATAATTTATGCGTCGTTTGGCGATAACCGGCAGGCCGTAGAGACTCACCTTCTCAAATGCGGAAACTTGAGCCTGCTTGGAAGACCAGTGCGGCTCACTGTGCGTTTTTTTGATCAGATGGGGGGCAAGCGGTTCCAGCCATGCCGGGTCAATGCGGGCAGCCGTACGACCATAGAGGCGTGTGGTTTCGACTAGCTCTGAGCAGATCACCCATTTCGGCGGTTTTTTGAACAGAGCCGAGCCCGGAAAGATGGAAAACCGGAGTCCGCGCGCACCGAGATAATTACGTTTCTCATCGTCATACAGGCCGACATGGCTGAGTAGACCTGCAAGCAAAGCGCGGTGAATCGCGTCACTTGTGGCTGGCTCCCTGTTCGGCTTCATATTCATTTCGGACACAATAGTGAGCAGCTGGCTGTGCAGATCATGCCATTCACGCAAACGTATAAAAGAGAGGAACCTGTCATGGCAGAGCTTGCGTAATTTGGAACGAGACAGGTGACGCGCCTGTTCGTGATACCAGTTCCACAGCTTCAGCCAGCTGAGAAAATCGGATTCGGGATCGACAAAAAATCGGTGTTTTTCATCGGCCTGCTGCTGCATATCCATGGGCCTGCCGCGCGGGTCCTGTACCGATAGTGCTGATGCAATAATCAGTATCTCGTGCAGTGAGCGCTCGCCATCGGCTTGCAACAACATGCGTCCGATACGCGGATCAACCGGCAGGCGTACGAGTTTTCTGCCGATCGGGGTGAGCTTCTTACTACTATCAACGGCCTGCAGCTCTTCAAGCAACAGATAACCATCACCGATGGCCTTTTTCTCCGGTGCATCCATGAACGGGAACTGACTTAACTCGCCAAGGCCCAGATTACTCATCTGCAGGATCACACTGGCCAGATTGGTACGGCGGATTTCAGGGTCGGTTTGCTCGGGCCGGTTGCTAAAACTTTCTTCGCAGTAGAGGCGGATGCAGATGCCCGCCGCCACACGTCCGCAACGCCCCGACCGCTGGTTGGCAGAAGCCTGTGAAATCGCTTCAATCGGCAACCGCTGAACCTTGGTACGGGCAGAATAGCGACTGATGCGGGCAAGCCCTGAATCAATCACGAAGCGAATGCCGGGCACAGTCAGCGAGGTTTCTGCCACATTGGTGGCCAGCACAATGCGGCGTCCTGTATGCTTTTGAAAGACCTTATCCTGCTCAGCCGGTGACAGGCGAGAGAGCAGCGGAATCACTTCGGTGCGGGCCATCTTGTGCTGATGCAAAGCATCAGAGACTTCGCGGATTTCACGCTCACCGGGCAGGAAAACGAGTATATCACCGAGAGGATCGACTGTTGCAGCCTCATCGACTGCATCTGCAATAGCTTGGGGTAGATCGCGATCCTGATCATCGTCATCACCCTGAATGGGACGATAGCGAATATCGACCGGATAACTGCGCCCTGATACTTCAATGACCGGAGCATCGGCAAAGAAAGCGGAGAAACGGGCCGTGTTGATTGTGGCTGAGGTGATGATCACTTTCAGGTCGGTGCGTTTGGGCAGCAGCTGTTTGAGGTAACCGAGCAGAAAATCGATATTCAGGCTGCGCTCGTGTGCTTCATCAATGATGATTGTATCGTAGGCCATCAACTGCGGGTCGCCCTGGATTTCAGCAAGCAGAATGCCGTCGGTCATCAGTTTGATGTAACCCTCGGGGCGTGTGTGGTCAGAAAAACGCACTTTATAACCTACATGTTCGCCGATCCGGCTGTTCAACTCCTGTGCAATGCGTCCGGCCACCGAGCGTGCGGCAATACGGCGTGGCTGGGTGTGGCCGATAAAACCAGCGATACCGCGCCCCAATTCCAGACATATTTTCGGAATCTGGGTGGTTTTACCCGAGCCTGTTTCACCGGCTACAATGACCACCTGATGCGCAGCAATGGCTTGTGCAATTGTGGAGCGTTTGGCAGATACCGGCAGCTCTTGCGGATAGGTGATGGCGGGCAGTCCATCACTGCGATGTCTGAAACGGCCTGCCGATTTTCCAATATCATCGGTCAGCTGCTTTAGCGAGCGGTCAATCGGGCTGCCCTGTTTCTGACGGTGCCGCAACCCGTGCAGACGTTTGGACAGGCCGCGCCGATCTGCAAGCATGCATGTCGCAAGCTTGTTAAACAGGTCATTGATGCTTTGAGATTCGCTGGTCATAGGAGCGGGGCAGTATATCCGATTGCGCCATCAGCGCATCTCCATAGTCTGGGGTGAACTTTTTCCGGGATGGTATTCATGACACAGCCTCAAACCGTATATCTGAAAGATTATCTGCCTCCGGCATTTCTGGTCGATCACGTATCGCTGACATTCAGATTGCAGCCTTCAGGTACAGAAGTGGTTTCCAGTGTGAACTATCGTCGCAATCCGCTGGCTGTTGCACATGCCTGCCTTGAGCTCGATGGCCACGATATGGAGCTGGTTAATATTATTCTGGATGGAGAGAAGCTGCCTAAGGATGCATACGAGCTGCATGCCTCGGGCCTGCAGCTGCATGCTTTGCCCGATGTGTTTGAGCTGGAAATCACCACCCGCATCAACCCCGAAGCCAATACAGCACTTGAAGGTTTGTATCGCTCCGGTGGTAATTATTGCACCCAGTGCGAGGCGCAGGGTTTCCGCCGCATCACCTACTATCAGGATCGCCCGGATGTCATGGCACCGTTCGATGTACGTATTGTGGCAGATAAAAAAACAAATCCGGTGCTGCTCTCCAACGGTAACCCGGTTGGCGCAGGTCTTCTGGACGGTGGTCAACACTGGGCAGAGTGGTCTGATCCGTTTGCCAAACCCTGTTACCTGTTTGCGCTGGTGGCTGGTGACCTGGCTTGTGTGGAGGATATGTTTCGCACCGGCTCGGGTCGTGATGTGACACTGCGCATTTATACCGAAGCACACCATATCGAGCACTGCGGGCACGCCATGGATTCATTGAAACGTGCGATGCTCTGGGATGAGCAACGCTTTGGGCTGGAGTATGACCTTGATCTGTTCATGATCGTTGCCGTGGACGATTTCAATATGGGGGCGATGGAGAACAAGGGCTTAAATATATTCAATTCCCGACTGGTATTTGCCAGTCCTGAAACAGCTACAGACGATGATTATATCGCCATTGAGGCGGTGATCGGTCATGAATATTTTCATAACTGGACCGGCAATCGTGTGACCTGTCGCGACTGGTTTCAGCTCAGCCTGAAAGAGGGCTTGACGGTGTTCCGTGATCAGGAGTTTACTGCCGATAGCCATTCGCGTGCTGTAAAACGTATTGAGGATGTGCGTCTGCTGCGTACTCACCAGTTTGCCGAGGACGCTGGCCCCATGGCTCATCCGATCCGCCCCTCCTCGTATATGGAGATCAACAACTTTTATACGGTGACCGTGTATGAGAAGGGCGCTGAGGTGGTGCGTCTGTATCAGAGCCTGCTTGGCGTGGATGGTTTTCGCCGTGGTATGGATCTGTATTTCCAGCGTTTTGACGGACAGGCCGTGAGTACGGAAGATTTTCTCACAGCCATGGCTGATGCCAATGCAAACGACCTTTCACAGATGCAGAACTGGTACGACCAGGCGGGTACGCCAGAGCTGGCCGTGTCTATGGATTACGATGCAGTGCTGCAGCATTGTACATTGCACTTCGTGCAATACTGCCCTGACACACCTGAATCCTCGGAAAAGAAACCATTCCTGATTCCACTGGAGCTTGGTCTGCTGCTGCCTGATGGTTCAGAACAATCCCTGCAACTGATGGGAGAGGATGTTGGCGAGGGTTTAAGTCGTACGCTGCTGATTACTGAAAAAACACAGTTTTTTACTTTTGTGGGTGTAGCTGAGAAGCCGCTGCCGTCACTGTTGCGCGGATTTTCGGCACCTGTTGAACTCGATTATCCTTATACAGCTGAAGATGATGCTTTTCTGATGTCTCATGATAGCGATGCCTTCAACCGATGGGCTGCAGCACAGCGCCTTGCTATGAAAACCCTGCTAGGCATGCTCGCTGGTAATGAAGTGAATGCTTCTATAACAACAGCCTTCGGGCTTCTACTTGCTGATGTGGGGCTGGATGCAGCGCTGAAAGCAGAGGCATTGATGCTGCCTTCGGAAGCAGATATCGCTGAGGCCACGGCTCCTGCTGATCCCGGACGTATCCATGACATACGTGAACAACTTCGCCATTTTATTGCCTCTGCACTGTCCGATGAGCTTGAAACCTGTTATCGGCATATGTCACTGGCAGCGGGTCAGGATGATGACGCCATGCAGCAGCGAAAACTCAAAAACGTCTGCCTGGGCTACCTGATGTCTCTCAAGGATGAACACTCAATTGCCCTGGCCTATGACCAGTTTGATGGGGCAAATAATATGACCGATCAGTATGCAGCACTGGCTTTGTTGGCTGATTGCGAGTGCAAGCAGCGCAACAAGGCACTGCATGATTTTGAGCAGCAGTGGGGTTGTCATAGCAATGTTATGGATAAATGGTTTTCCGTGCAGGCAGTCTCATCGCTTGCCGGCACACTGGATGCAGTAAAATCACTCATGGGGCATGAAAAGTTTGATCTGCACAACCCGAACAAGGTGCGCGCACTGATCGGGGCTTTTGCCATGCGAAACCCTTCGGTTTTCCATGCTGAGGATGGCAGCGGTTATGCCTTTGTTGCTGATCAGGTTCTGACATTGGATCAGATGAACCCTCAGGTTGCTTCACGCATGGTGCGGGCGCTGATGAACTGGAAGCGTATCGAAGCAAAACGCAGTGTTTTGATGCGTGTTGAGTTGCAACGTATTGCCAACAGCGATGGTCTTTCGGGCGATGTTTATGAGATTGTCAGTAAAAGCCTCTGCTGAATAATCAGTGATCTTGTCCCCCATTTGGGGGACATACAGTCCAGACGATGTGCTTTATGATTCACCGTTGTCTGGAGGAAAGTCTTGAATAGTGAGCGCCGCAATCAGTACAGGAATGTTTTTGAAGAGCAATTGTTAGGTGAATTACATTTGCATGCTGAAGGTCGCCCTGTAGCTGTCCTGCATGTAGAGGATGTTTCGCCATATGGCATTGGCTTGCTTACGGATGGGTTTGTCAGCAATGGCAGTAGTATCAGCCTGAGATACCAGCATGAAACAACAGATATCGAGGTTCTGGGTACGGTGGTGTGGCGTGTGCCCATGGACTCCGAAGGGCTTGCTCGACTGGGCATCAATTTGCAGGAGGATGATATGGTTCCAAATGTGGCACTATTTAATGCCGTCACCAGCTGTTTCGGCAACGTCTTGAGCTGATAGTAATGGCGGTGTTTATGGCAATCGAACAACGCAAAGAAGAACGGTATGTCGCTTATGACGTGTCAAAGGGGGAGTTGTATCACCCCGGCTCAGGCCAGTATGTGAAAGTGCAGCGTGTGCACGATATTTCGACCCATGGTATCTGCCTTTGTGTGGATGCTTGTCTGGATCAGGGAGAGAAAGTCCGACTGGGATTTAAGCATGGCAGGGTTCATGTCCACTATTACGGTTTTGTGACCTGGTGTAGCCCTGCTGTTTCCGGCTCCTATATGATGGGTGTTACCATTTAAAGCAGTCGGTGATGAAGGTGCTTTGTGCAATGAATGGCCAATCTTTGTGAAGATAAAAAAAGGCCTGACTTTCGCCAGGCCTTGATGATTTCAATGTCTTCAGCGATCGAATTAATGACCGACGGCAGGCATGGCCGGTTCAACAGGAGCAGTAGGCTCCATAGGTGCGGTGGGCTCAGTTGGAGCAACACCCATCGCAGTCGCAGCGTCATTCATAACAGGTTCCATTGCGGCGGCGGCTCCATCAACAGCTTCTTCAACCGCAGTGGTCGCGTCTTCGACAACTTCTTCAACCACTGCTGCAGCTTCTTCCATAGCCGGGGCAGGTGCAGCGGTTTCAGCAGGTGCTGCAGCTTTCTCAGCAGGTTTTTCGCTAGAGCATGCTGCCAGAGACAGTGCCAGTAGTGCAGAGATAGCTATAATCATTGTATTGAATTTCATATGTGTTCCTCCCGTCAAGGTGTAAACACCTTGATATATTCTCCTTAGAGAACTATAGCAGCGTAGATTGCCATATGAAAATGTCAACCTGATAAGCATAAGTAAGCTTATTGTTTGCTTTTTTGCCCCATATTCATGGGACGACATGCGTCACCACCCCATCCAGGAACCCGTGTTTGTCATCATGGAGCACAACAATCAACGCTGTCGCTTGCCATGAAAAGGTTGCGGCAGGGCAGCATTCGATATGGAAATGTGCAACATTCAAGACCTGGCACTAATCACCCAGCAACCTCTATCGAATGTTTTCGAGCCTAAAAAAAAGACCAAGGTTTCTTTACTCGCATAGCTTCCTGACTCAGCATATCAATGTATCAGTATGCGAATTGAACAAAGGACGGGACATGGAAGCTATCTTATCAAACAGTTACTACTTCTGGGGCGGCCTTGCATTGCTGTTGCTGTTGCTTGAGGCGGTCACGTTCACCTCTGTCGCACTCGTATTTTCCATCGCCGCATCTGTGGTGTTTCTTAGCGTTCTGTTTGCAGGCGTTCCTGAGTCGATGGAGGGGCAGGGGCTGCTATTTGCTGCCTCCGGACTTGCATTGTATTTCCCAATCCGCCGGTTTCAGAAAAACACCGCGATTGGGCATACAACGGGCGATGTCGAAACATCTATAGCCGATGCACCGGGTGGTATAATAAAAAGCATTGAACCCGGTGGACGTAGTGGCAGGGCCAGGCTTGACGGGCCATTTCTAGGGGCGCGTGAGTGGATCTTCGAATCTGAGCATCCCGTACAGGCAGGCGATCATGTCAATATTGAAGATGTGCGTGGAAACATCATCAAAATCAGTGTGGGAACAGGAGAATAACAGTGGAAGGTTTATCAGCAGGAACAATTTTTATACTTTTTCTTGGGGCTGTACTTGTCTTGTCTGTTGGGCTTGGCGTTCGTATTGTACCTCAGGGAAGCAATTATGTTGTACAACGTCTTGGTAAGTTTTTAAAGATACTTCGTCCGGGTCTGAACTTTATCATTCCGTTTGTGGATGATGTTGCGGCCAAGGTCACGACCAAGGAGATTGTGCTCGATATCCCCGGTCAGGAAGTCATCACCAAAGATAATGCAGTCATCATTGCCAACGCCGTTGCCTTTATTCAGGTCACTAAACCTGATCAGGCGATCTATGGTGTTGAAGATTATGAGCAGGCCATTGTAAATATCATCCAGACTACGCTGCGCAGCATTATTGGTGGCACCGCCCTTGATGATGCTCTCTCTTCACGTGAAGAGATACGTATCAAGCTGAAAGAGGGCATTGCCGACAATATTACCGATTGGGGCATCACACTCAAAAATGTGGAGATTCAGGACATTAAGCCATCGAAAACCATGCAGCAGGCGATGGAAGCACAGGCCGCGGCAGAACGACTGCGCCGCGCTACCGTCACCAAGGCGGATGGTGAAAAGTCGGCGGCTATTCTTGAGGCTCAGGGACGCATGGAGGCATCCAAGCTGGATGCGGAAGCACAGGTGATTTTGTCGAATGCATCAAAAACGGCGATTGAGAATGTAACCAGCGCTATTCAGGACAAGGAGCTGCCCGCCATGTATCTGTTAGGCCAGCGCTACATTGATGCTATTGGTGCCGTGTCAGCATCGGATAACGCCAAGACCATCATCATTCCGGCAGATCTGCCAGCAGCCATTCGAGGCATGCTGGGTAAAGGCTGAGGAATGCGCGAAAAGACCTGGCACCCTCAATCCCTACACCCTCAATCTTGTCCTCCATTTGGGGGACATACAGTTATTCTGCTATGATGTAACTTCACAGCCTTTATCGCTGTTGAGGGGGGTAACCATGGGAATGTTTCTTCTACTTGCAGTGCTTGCGCTGATTCCGGCAATGATTGCACAGAAAAAAGGACGCAGCGCACTGCTCTGGTGGGTGTTCGGCGTGCTGCTGTTTATCGTGGCTCTGCCTGCTTCCATCATTATCAAACCGTTAGAAGCTCAAGCAACGGGAAAGAAATGTCCCAAGTGCGCTGAATTCGTCAAAGAAGAGGCCCTGATCTGCAAACACTGCGGGAGCGATGTTACTTCCATCGATGTTTCACCCATAGAAGCCACAGTCATTCAGGATGAATCTGAGAAAGACCAATCGAAAGACAAAGTATGAATGTGTTCGAAGAAAAGGGGTTGGGTGTGTTATTGCAAGAACTGGCCCCGAAATCCTCTAGGGGTGAAATATGTCTGTATCACGAAAGCTGTTAGAGGCGGTTAATGTTGCCGAGGAATTGAGTAGAGAAAGAGACTACCTTCTATGGCAAGACCGGCTTACTTCTTTTTTAGAGGCAGCAATAGATTCTGACACTGCCAGTCGATTTCTAGGTTATAGCCAAGAAATGTTTATAACTTGGCAGGCTGCCAAGGAAAAGCAGATTGGATACTTAGAAGGTCTTGCTTTTAAGGATAATTCCATTGATGAGGCTACTGAAATTGTTGGGAAGAAGGATATCTCTGGAGTAACTCAATCTATAAATCCAAATGATGTCTTTATTGTGCATGGTCACGATAACGAGGCAAAAGAGGTCACTGCACGCTTTATCGGAAGGTTGGGTTTAAGTCCAATTATCCTTCATGAGAAGCCTAATTCTGGTAGAACAATAATTGAGAAGTTTGAGGTATATTCAGATGTTGGCTTTGCGATAGTGCTTTTGACTCCGGACGATGTTGGGGGTGAAGCCGAGAATGAGGGCTCCCTCAGTGGGCGTGCTAGGCAAAATGTGATTCTTGAATTGGGGTATTTTACCGGAAAGCTAGGCCGTAAAAATGTATGCGCACTGTATAAAGATGGAGTGGAAATCCCATCAGACTTTCAGGGAGTCTTGTATACTAAGTTAGATGATGTCGGTGCATGGAGGCAGAAAGTCGCTCAAGAGTTGGTTGAAGCTGGTTTTTCAATTGACTTAGAAGGACTACTTCAAAGTTGAAATCAATAATCTCATTAGTTTCAGAGGCTGAAGATTTATTGGCTTTAGAGCCAGAAGAAGTGGCAGCAATTGGGTATTTGCACTATCGATTGAACTTACTGCAACTAAGAGCTCTCATCCGCTAAGCTATTCCCAAGATGTTGGATGCCTCCAGTCTGAGTGCTGTGAGGTTCTGAACTTGAGACAAGTTGTTACTCCATAGGAAAATGGGGTCAGGTCTTGCAATGCTACAAATTAGTTTGTTCGAGAGGACAGGGCTTGATTATTACTGCATCTTGACCGGAAAGGGGCGCATGAATACTCTTCGCCGCCCTCGTGAGAGGGATACCCAATATAGGCTCGTAGCTCAGGGGTAGAGCACCACCTTGACATTGAGACTTTAGTAAAAACAACAAAGCCCTTTATTTTCAACTAATTATAATTATTTTGCAATAAAATCAACCCTTTGGCGTTGTGAATAAGCCATAATTTTCTGTCCATATGTGTCAATATAAGTGACTACGAGGGAATACTCACTGTGTATGCATTTGTGTACGCACCTTGTGCAGATTACGCAGTAAACCTGCACATCAATGCAATTTAATAACTCACAGGCTGACTGCGGCCAAATATGGACGGTCATTCTATATGATCCACTTTGGAACTAGATTCGTGCCTACTGCTTTAGGGATGGGTTCATCTTTTTAATAACTAAAGAATCTGACCCTGTTTATTCATCAGCTCAGTATAATCAATCGAGTCTGACCTTGTTGATTTCTAGTTATTACAATCAGGACAAAGCTGCCTTACAATTGGGGGTGTCCTGAATTTTGTGTAAACGGTTAAATTGACGGATAGTTCCGTCTTACTCAAAGGAGAGAGTATGACCGTTTCAAAATTACCAGCAGACCTAATTGATGGTCTGTTAGCTGACTACAAGAAGCCCGAGGATC
>JAJFLE010000065.1 GCA_021772835.1 Mariprofundus sp. | reverse complement strand
CGTTTACACAAAATTCAGGACACCCCCAGATCCTCAACACCGCTGCATCTTACCGAAAAAAATATTGATGTTATCCGTATACTGCTGGAAGCCGGTGCGAATCCGAACATTAAAGATGCTGATTGGGATTACCCCTACTATTTTGCCTTTTATGGCTCTATGACACGTGAACTTACTGACCTGTACATCAAACATGGTGCGCATTTGAAATACGTAGACAAATAATAATCCAAGAACGCTGCCTTCCCCCGCTTCTGTATTCCCGCTTCTGTCTTAGCATAACTAGAAGACTCTATTGTGAAAGGCAGTTAAGCTGTCAGTACTCCTCTGTAGCCCTTACACTCAACCAAAGTCAAAACCTGCACATTAAAAAGCATTAAGAAGGCTATAATCAATACGTAACGTGTCAGCAACATCATGATCTTCGACGTAATCACGACATCACGATTTACCTTTGGAGAAACCATGGCATATCTATTCATGTTCGCAGGGCTTTTCATTACGCTTTATACCGGTGCATTCTTTTATGTATCAGTTAAAGAGTTTGACTACGCAAGTTGAGTCAAACCTTGAATTTCTGATCCCTCATCCCTATACATAGCTTATGCTTAGACTTTTATTCCTACTATTTATCACTATTCCACTATTGGAACTCTGGCTGCTGATCGAAGTTGGAAGCGGTATTGGCGGTCTGTCCACTATTGCTCTATGCCTGCTTACCGCAGCCCTCGGCGGTTTCCTGATTCGTTATCAGGGCCTGTCCACACTGGTTGATGCACAGAAACGCATGGCGCAAGGTGAAGCCCCTGTCGACCACGGCTTACACGGCCTGATGATCGCTTTTTCCGGCATTCTGCTGTTCACACCTGGCTTTATTACCGACAGTCTCGGCTTTCTGCTTCTCTTTCCACCGTTTCGACGCTTCCTGATTGGCAGGCTGGCGATTCAGCAGATCAAGGCCCCACATCAAGCACAGCACAGCAGCAGATCCAACGCTGATATTATTGATGTTGAAGTCATCAGCCACGACAAACACGTATCATAAGCAATCGTCGGAGCACTTGACCTGAAATCTCACCCCCTTACATTACGATTTACTTTTTGGAGGTAACAATGAATCCAGCAACAATGACATCTTCTGTGCAACTGGCTGATGAACGCATCGGTTTTCTGGGCAAGACCTATGGCATGCTCGCTCTCTGCATTGCAGCAGGCAGCGTCGGCGCATATATGTCGATGGGTCTGGCATTTCCTTATGAACACCCATGGATGATGCTGTTCATCATGATCGGTGGCATTTTTGCTGTTCAGGCCGTGCGTCACATCAAAGGCCTAAACTTTGTGGCCCTGATCGGCTTTGGTGCCATTACAGGCATGGCAATCGCACCTCTGGTCGGCATGGTTGCCGCCAAGTCACCCACGCTGGTTACGCAGGCATTTATGACTACGGCCGTAGCCTTCACTGCGCTGACCGCTTACACCTTCATATCCAAACGCGACTTCTCATTCCTCAAGGGTTTCGTATGGACCGGATTGATCGCCATGATTGTATTGGGCCTGTCCAATTATTTCTTCTTTGAATCGCCAATGATGGCGCTGACTCTGTCCGGCGTAGGTGTACTGCTGTTCTCGGCATTCATCCTGTATGACACATCCAACATCCTGCGCACATACCCGAATGACGAGTACATCTCGGCTGCTTTAACCCTGTATCTGGATGTATTTCTGCTGTTCCAGCATCTACTGGCCATGTTCGGCATTCTCAACGACGAATAAAAGTCGGATCAGAAAAATATGGATTGATCATGCGGCCTGTTTTCGGGCCGCATTTTCGTTAGTATCACCCCCTGTCCTATCAGGATAGCAGCAGTGAACATGGAGATGACTATGTTGGATAAAGCTTTGATGGAAATTCTTGCATGCCCTAAATGTAAGGGAGAAATCAGATACAACGATTCAAAAAATGGACTGGTTTGTCAGACATGTCAGTTGGAATACCCGATTCGCGATGACATCCCCGTCATGCTGATTGATGAGGCTAAAAGCTTAAACGCCTGATTATCACGTCTGCATGGCCTTTCTCGTTAGACTCCTCTTTTATCTGGTTCGCCTCATACCGGTACGGCTTGCTGGCGCACTCGGTGCAGGCCTTGGCAGGCTGGTCTATATCGTTGATGCCCGGCACCGCAACATTGCCCTGCGTAATCTGGATCGTGTTTATCCGGATAACGATGATGCCTGGAAAATCAGAATTGCACATGAATCATTTGCCGAGCTTGGCAGAACTGCATTCGAGCTTCCGCATGTCTACCTGCGATCCAAGGCATTCCTGCTTTCACGCATTAAAATAAAAAACCACGCGGCCTTACTGCAGGCTAAAAAAGGTAGAAAAGGTGCCATTCTAACGGCTATGCACCACAGCAACTGGGAGCTGGGCTCCCTGGCCATCTCCATGCTCGGCCATCAAACCGACACGATCTACCGCACAGTGCGTCAACCTGCGGTGGATAGTTTTGTTCTACATGCACGCAAACGTTTTGGCAGTCATATGCACCCCCGCGATGCAGGCTTAAGCTGGTTACCCAGAGCACTCAAGCAAAATCACTTCATTGCTGTTGCGATTGACCAGCATCTATCCAACGGAACTCCGGTACCCTTCCTTGGCCATGAGGCGCAAACCACAACCCTGCCTGCGATCTTTACCAATAAATATCAGACCCCGGTCATCGGTGTAAAACTCGACCGCATCGGCAGAAGTTTCAATTTTTGCCTGGAGTTCTGGCCTATCCCGTTAAATGAGCAGATTACAGACGAAGCTGAGACCATGAGAATCATATGTGATAGCTTCTCCCCTGCAGTTCATCAACGTCCGGAATTGTGGCTGTGGATTCATCGCCGCTGGCTCTATCTGGATGAGAAGGAGCGGGCACTGCATGAGTAAGCATACACCTGTTTCCCGACTTTGCTGGCAGGCATCGCAAAAGAATGTGATACGCCAGTGGTCGAAAAAGAACCTGAAACTTGAACGGGCAGAAATGGAACTGAGCATGTTGCCTCTGTTGAAGCAGTATGCAAAAAAGTACCCCGCTGACGGAGCCATTATGGAAATTGGCTGTGGCCCCGTATGCATCAGCCAAACCCTGCCACAGGAACATAAAACCTACCTTGATCCGTTGATTGATGATTTCAGGCGCATGTTCCCTGGAGAGCTGCCCGAAGATGGTGAACAGCTGGCCACTACAGCTGAGCGCATTTATAAAGACAGCAACACCTACGATATGGTGATCTGCCTGAACACGCTCTCTTTTTCGTTAAATCCTGAACTGATCGTCAATGAAGTAGAACGACTGCTCAAACCTGACGGTATTTTTATAGTTGAAATGCGTGTGCACAGCCCTCTGGAAGCAAGGTTGCACTACTGGATACTAAGATTCCTGCCAAAACTCACCAAAAGACCGCGCCCCTATTACTACGCTTTAAAGGGTATCCGCAAAACCCTGAATCGCCACTTCAGCATCACTAGTGAGCAGGTGCTTAAAAAGCGCATGCTCTGGCTGCCTTTTTTCAAACGCGAGCAGAAATTTTTTGTATGCACACCACTAAAAAATAGTGCTGTAAAGCAGGCAAAACAATGAATCAAACACCTCACCTGTTACTTATGCCGCCCAACTGGATCGGCGATGTCATTATGGCGCAACCTGCCATGGCAGCCATTGCCAGCCATTATCGCAACCAGTTAGGCTGCGAACGCATCACAGTATGCGGACAAAGCTGGCTCAGTGACCTGCTACCCTACCTGAATATTCCAGGTGCACAGTATGCGAGAACTATTCCTGCCGCGACTACCGCTTATGTTTTTCCGAACAGTTTTCGCTCTGCCTTGCAGTGTAAAAAAGCCGGTGTAAAAGAGATTATTGGCTATAAGGGGCAATGGCGCAGCTTGTTACTGCATCAGGCATTGCCTCACCGGCTTAGTCTCCAGCATGATCATCATCGCCTTTCTTATCTCGATATCGCCCGGCAGATGAAATTCACGCTCAGTGATATGGAAGTCTCTTTATCAACGCCGGCAGGAGACAAGCAAGCTGGCCGCTCATTGATGTTAGAACACGGGCTGGATCCGCAGCGGGTCATCTGCCTGGCACCGGGTGCCCAATTTGGCGGCGCGAAATGTTATCCGGCTGAGCAATATGCCGAGATTACATACAGCCTGGTGGAATCCGGCTGGCAACCCTTGATTCTCGGCATGAAAGAAGACCAACAGGTCGGTAACATTATTCTGCAGGATCTGCGCGGACCACACTGGAATGCAGCAGGTCTTACAACACTTGCCCAGGCACTGAAACTGATCTCGGCCAGCAGAATGATGTTATGCAATGATTCAGGTCTGATGCATGTGGCTGCAGGGCTTGGCATTCCTACTGTGGCACCGTTTGGCGCCACCGATCCATCCCGTACTGCGCCCAGCGGTCCGGCAGTGAAAATCATGTATCAACCCGCTGCATGCAGCCCATGCCTGAAACGGGAATGTAGCGTTGCAGGCCACCCGTGTATGAGCAACATCACTCCACAAATGTTGCTTGATGCCTGCCTTTCCATGTTGAAATAATACAAGCTAAATGAAAATACTGGTCGTAAAACTGTCAGCATTCGGCGATATCATTCATGCGCTCCCTGCACTTGATGACATTCTGGCTCACCCTGAGGTAGACGAAGTCCACTGGCTGGTAGACAGTCGCTACGGCTTTGTCACCGACATCTTTCCATCCTGCGTGCAAGTGCATCAGGTTGACATGAAAGGCGAGCACCCGCTGCAGTCAGCCTGGTCTACGATAAAAAAACTGCGCCGCATAGGTTTTGATGCGGTTATCGACCTTCAGGGCCTGATCAAATCAGCAGTGTTAGCGCGCTCCTGTGGCTCACCGGTCTATGCTTTTGATAAACGTTTTCTACGTGAAAAACCTGCAGCCCTGCTCACCCGCAATGTCCCTTTCCATGATCTGGACAAACATGTGGTGCAGCAGTACCGCCGAATTGCTGCCGCCCCGTTTGCACAAGATTACCTTCACCCGGAAAATCCGATCCCCTACGCCCCACCACAAATCAGGCTGGCAGTGAGTCACTGCGCAACCGATGCAGCATTGCTGGCAAGGCTAAAGCTGCAGGAACGGCAATATGTCATTCTGCATGCCGCGGGCGGCTGGGAAACCAAACAGCTACCGGAAGATACATGGCTGGCCATTGCCCGGGGACTGATCGACAAGGGGGTTCTGCCTCTGTTTAGTTGGGGAAATGATGCAGAAGCGGCTCAGGCGCAAAGCTTTGCACAGCGAAGCAATGGCTACGCCTTGCCCGAACGCCTGAATATGTCAGCATTGTGTGCACTTATCAGAGGTGCACGTGCTGTTGTTGGCGCCGATACAGGTTTGCTGCATCTGGCTGCGGCCCTGAATCAACCGACTATCACATTCTGGGGCCCATCAGCTTCGTGGAATTCGGCTCCGATAAGCATAGAAAAAAACGCTAATATAGAAGGAGTGAAGCATTGGCATATCGAATCGAATCCAGCTTGCGGCCCCTGCTTCAAACGTACATGCGACAACTTTGTTTGCATGCACACCATTCAAGCTGAATCCATTCTAAGGATATTACATGAGCTCTGAACAAACATCCGCGCAAAAGTTGCATAAAACCTTACTGCGCGCACGCATCCCGGCCAGCATCCTGATGGCGTTGGCCATCATAGTGTTTGCCAAGCCGACTCAATCCAGCTGGCTGATTGGCCTGGTCATCATTGTCATAGGTGAGACACTGCGCATCTGGGCTTCCGGCCATATCCACAAGATGGCTGAAGTCACGCAAACCGGTCCCTATGCGATGTGCCGCCACCCGCTTTATCTCGGACACCTGATCATCGCCATTGGCTTCTGCATCGTCGCTGACAGCATGCTTGCCTTTATTATTGTCACTATTTCATTCTTTATGATTTATATGCCGACATGGAAAAATGAGGAGAACTACCTTATCGGAAAGTTCGGAGATACCTATAGCGATTTCATGAAAATCACCCCCGCCCTGCTTCCTCGCTGGAGCTCCAAGGTTTTCGGTGGCTCATTCAGCTGGGGTTTGGTAAAACAACACCGGGAATGGAAACATGCTTCAGCACTACTGGGTGGCCTGGTTATCATGGTTGTTCTCGGCTGGTGGCACGGCAGTTGGTGAAGCTCCATCATCTGTTTGCACTGACACTGGTTGCTCTTTGGCTGCCAGCATCTGCAGGCGCTGACGATATTTATGATGAAACACCTGTTGAGTCTCCTGCTGAAACAATCACTAAAACCCCGGATACGGCTAAAGTACCTGCAAAAAAAGAAGCGCCATGCATGCCATTCATTGGCGAACACCTGAGCTTTGATGTTGGCTGGGAGTTTATCAATGCAGGCTCGGCTACCATGGATATTCTTCCTGCACAGAACGGCTGGCAGGTAAAGACTGTTGCAAAAACCAACAAAGCTCTGGATATCTTCAGAAAAGTGCGTGACTACATCACTGCTGAAGGCATCTGTATCAATGGAAAAATGCAGAGCACCGTATTCGATGCCAACCTGCAAGAGCGCAAGTACTCAGCGAAAAAACGTACTGAATTCCTCTGGCAGAGCAATCAGGTGACCCATACCCAGAATCAGGTGACAGAACATTTCGATGTGCCAGCCGGTCACCTGAGTGTGATTGATGCATTCCTGGCCGTACGCAACCTGGATCTGAAGGCCGGAAAAACCATTAAAATTCCGGTATTTGATTCACGCAAACGATACGAAATTGAAGTCAACATCGCTGATGAAAAAGAAACCGTGAAAGCACCATGGGGTGAAAACGTCAGCTGCATCATTGTCAAACCCAAGCTGAAGTCAGAGGGCATTTTCACCAACAAGGGGGAAATGACACTGTGGATGAGCGATGATGCACGCCATATTCCGATCAAGATGATCGCCAAAATCAAGTTTGGCCGCATCATAGCTCACCTGACTGCTTACAGAAATCCAACTGCAACATTACAAAAATCTGAAACGACAGCGCTCAATAAGTAATGCGTCTGGCAATAGATTCACCGCGTTGGGAGTTTGGCTCGCTTGCTGGTAACCTTCGCCAACAATATTGAACACGTTGTACATCATCATTCAAGGATTGGACTGCAATGGCACGATTATTTGACCACCCGCTGAAGCGGAAAGCCCGTTATGAGGCTGAATACGCAGGAAAGAAGGTGCTCGATGTCGCCTGTGGGTGCGTAAAATTCAAAGGTGCGACAGGACTTGATTACAATGTCCGCTCCTATATGCCTGCAGAGTTACAGGCCGATGTCACCTATGATCTGCTGCAGTTCCCCTACCCGTTTGAAGAGAACAGCTTTGATATGATCTGGTGTTTCCATTTTCTGGAGCATTTTCAGGATCTGCCCGCCATCATGGAAGAGTTTTACCGCTTGCTTAAACCGGGCGGGAAACTGATCATCAATACACCCCATTTCTCCAGTGTAGAGGCTTATCGCCACTGGCAGCACTGTCACTTCTTCGCGCGCGGTTCCTTCGACTATTTTTGTGAAGATTCGCATGAGTGGGAATTTTACAATTGCCGTTATAAACTGACCGACAGCAAAATTTTCTTTGATGACCTGACCACGGCTCTCGGTATCAGTCTGGTTGCCAATGCCTTCTCCTGGCAGTTCGAGCGTCGCCTGGCATGGATATTCCCTGCCTCCAGCGTCTATTTTGAACTGGAAGCGATCAAGGATTAACTTGCGAATAATGACCCTTTTTCAGGCAAAGGACACAGCATGATCATACTTGGTATTAACGATATCGCCCACCACAACACCTCTGCCGCAGTAATCAGGGATGGTGAAGTAGTAGCAGCTATTGAAGAAGAGCGTTTGTCGCGGGTCAAGATGGACAACAGCTACCCACATGCAGCCATTGACGAGGTACTCACCATTGCAGGTATTTCAGCAGATCAGGTGGATCAGATTGCGCTGGCCGGACTGGATCATGCACAGCAGCGCCCTGCCCTGGATCGGCTGTATAAACATATCGCGGAGCTTGGCAAAGAAGACAGCGACATCCGTAGCTTTTACCGTAAACAGCAGCTCAACCGCTATACACGTCTGCTCAGAAAACGTCCGAAATTACCGGAAGCGTTCAACAGCAAGCCGCTCACCGTTGTCGAACATCACCAGGCGCATGCGGCATCGGCTTACTTTTCCTCACCATTCAAGGGTGAAAAGGTAGGTGTGATTTCCATGGATGGCTCAGGTGATTTCTCCTGGGGTTCGGTATGGATCGGTGAACACGGCAGGATGCAGCATGTAGAACATCTGCATGCGCTTAACAGCCTTGCCCTGCTCTACTCCGCCTTCACCATTTTCCTCGGTTTCAAGGCTACCCGCCACGAAGGCAAGGTGCTGGGACTGGCCGCATTCGGCAAACCTGAACCGCTTTATAGCCGCCTGATGGAGCTGGCCAATCCGGATGACTGGGATCACCTGCTGCAGGCCAAACTGGCCAAGTGTACGCTCAGACAGCATGGCGACATGGCTCAAAACAGCATTCGTGAGCTGACAGAAGGATTGAGTAAAGAAGATATCGCTGCCGGCTTGCAGAAATTCACTGAAAAACTGGTATGCGACAAGGTGGAGTCCTACGCTTCCAATTTGGGCGTACGTTACCTGGCACTGGCCGGAGGGATTTTCGCCAATGTAAAGCTGAATCAGTATATTCTTGAACTGCCGGGCATTGAAAATATCTACATTCATCCGAATATGGGTGATGGTGGCCTTGCAACCGGTGCTGCCCTGCAGGCCTATGCCGACCTGAATCCAGGTGAGCTGCCGCGATTCATGAATAATATCTATCTCGGTTCGGTCATCACTGATGAGAGCGCAGAAGAAGCACTAAAAGAGAGCGGCATCAGCTATTTGCGTCCTGAAAACATGGCCAAAGCAGCTGCCGGGCTTCTTGCCAATGGCAAGGTGGTCGCTCGTGCCTGCGGGGGTATGGAATATGGACCGCGCGCACTGGGCAATCGCACAGTCATGGCTCCCTGCTCCGACCCGGATATCAACGACTGGCTGAACAAAAAGTTCCAGCGCACCGAGTTTATGCCGTTTGCGCCGGTGATTCTGGAAGAGCACTGCCATGATTATTTCCCGGACTGGAAACCCGAGCACAAGGCTGCCCGCTTTATGACGCTCACATATAACGCAACCGATCTGGCCAAAAAGAATATTCCGGCAGCCGTGCATGTGGACCAGACGGCACGCCCTCAGGTGATACTGCGTGAAGATAATGCGGACTATCACGATATTCTGCACGAGTACCATGCTTTGAGCGGCATCGCCAGTGTCATCAACACCAGCTTCAACATGCATGAGGAGCCGATTGTCTGTTCGGCATCGGATGCTATTCGCGCCTTTCTCGATGCCAGGCTCGATGCATTGATTCTCGGACCTTTCCTGATACACCTGCCGGAATGAATAACTCGGACAAACTGCCAATCAGCATCACCATCATTGCCTGCAATGAGGAAAAGCGCATTGGTGAGTGTCTGAAAAGTGTCATGTGGGCTGACGATATCGTTGTCGTGGACTCCGGCAGTACGGACAGAACTGTCGAAATTGCTGAGGCCCATGGCGCCAGAGTCATGCATAACGACTGGCCAGGTTACGGTGCGCAAAAGCAGTTTGCTAGCAAACAAGCCAAATACGACTGGATTCTCAATCTCGATGCTGACGAATATGTCACCGACGATTTGGCCGTCAGTATAAGAAGTGCATTTCAAAACCTGGCTGAATCCGTTGTTGCTTTTGAATGCAACTTCGAACATTTCCTCATGGGCCGATGGTTACGTCATGGCGAAGCCTACCCTGATCCGCATATCCGCCTGTTCAACCGACAAGCCGGTGACTGGAATACCCGTCCGATCCACGAACATATCGAGATCAGCGGCCCTACAAATAAACTGGAGGGGAGCATCCGTCACAGAACTGTTGAATCGCTTGCCGAGTATATTGAGAAAATTAACCATTATACCGACTTGCAGGCAGAAATTATCGTAAAATCCGGTAAAAAGGTGAATTTCTTACAGCTGTTCTCACGCTCCTGTTGGCGCTTCATACGTGGCTACATTTTGATGTTGGGCTTTCTCGACGGCATTGCCGGACTAACACACAGCATGACCTCAACGCTGACCACCTTCCTGAAATTTGCCAAAGCCTACGAATTGCAGAAAAAGATCTGAGATAATCAACTCGCATGAAAATACTGCATATTGTTCGTCAGTACGGCCCGGTCGGTGGCATGGAACGTTATGCCCTGGAAGTGATTAAAGCTCAGGCTGAACTGGGTGCAAATGTGCATGTGCTTTGTGAGCAGTGCCACGTACAGCCGCCTGAAAATGTTCAGGTTCACAGGCTCGGGCAAGGCATGCGCAAGCCGCGCTGGTTATCCGCCCTGCTCTTTTCCCGCAAGGTCACAGCCTGGATCAAGGATAGGCCTCAACCCAACACTATCATTCATAGCCATGAAACTACCGGCGTACACCACATCAGCACCTTTCATGGCCCGCCCTTTGCCCGCATTCGTCAGTCCGGCTGGTGGAAACGCATTTCTCTGAGAGTTTATGTAAACCTGTGGCTGGAAAAGCGTGAACTGTGCGGCCCACAGGTACAGAAAATTTCGCCTAATTCGGAATTGATTGCAGGGGAACTGCTTGATGCTTACCCGGAAGTTGAACAGCGGTTAACCCATCCCGTTGTGCCGGGTGTAGAGCCCGGAGTCTTGCGGCCAGACCGGGATATTCCGTCCAAGGGTGGCATTATTGGTTTCATTGGCAAGGAGTGGAAACGCAAAGGACTAGACCGTGCCGTGGCTATCGTTGAACAGCTGCGCGAGCAGCGCCCGGATTGTGAATTATGGGTGCTAGGGCCGGAACCGGAAACAGTATCCCACCTGTTCAAACAGTGGCAAGGCGGTTACCGCTTGCTGGGACTCACTGATTCACGCGAATTCCTGCCTCAGATGGATCTGCTGTTGCATCCGGCCCGGCGTGAACCCTTCGGCATGGTCGTCACAGAGGCTTTAGCTACGCAGGTGCCGGCTCTTGTATCCAGCCAGTGTGGTGCAGCCAAAGAGATTGCAGCCTTTCAGGGCATAGTCCTGGATGAAAATGCTGTGATTACAGACTGGGTTAAAGCATGTGACACGCTGTTAAACCGCACGTTTACTCCCCCGCTTTATCAGCATAGCTGGCAGGATGTGGCACGTGAATATCTTGATATCTATGCTTCTATAACGTTGAAATAGCTTAATTTTTTTTGACCCAGCGATGTGCAATTCTGTGCCGGATAGCCTGATGCAACCAGTAAAACGAGTCTCCGACACGGGAAAAGACTTTAGGCATACGTCCCTGCTCAGCACTCATCCAGGAGAATATACCCAAGCCCATCATCAGCACTTGAGCAGCCCACATCGTCCAGCCCGGAAAAGCGCCCTGACTCACCTGCCTGTGCAACATCAGCTGCACATTATAGACAATGACGAGCAGAGCTATGCCCGCAATCAGAGAACCTGCTTTACCTGATCGTTTTTGTGTTAATGACAATGGCAGGGCAAAGAAAAACAGCAGTAACACTGTAGTTGGCAGTAGAATGCGCCGATTCCATTCTGCAACTGTCTCAGCCTCGCCACTATTTTGCATCGACTGCCATAGCTCTTGAGCGGTCATCATGGTGACATGCTCAGACGATTCCCGCTTTTGCCAGCTTCCATCCGAAACGGGAATGGAGACCACATAATCAATAAAGGTGAGCATGCGCTGGTCATCAGCCTGACCTTCCAGCCTGACGCCACGTTGCATCTTCAACTCAAGATAGCTTCCACTCATGACAAACTGGGCCGATTCGGCGGTATAAACAACCGATACGCCATCACGATGATCTTCAAGAATCACACCGTGATACGTGCCCTGTTCATCTTCACCATCAACATACACCGTGACACCATCAAAACCTTGCGTAAATCGCTGCGGTGAAAAGGTAATCACACCCTTCATGGCATATATTTTTGTCAGAATATTATTAAAACCGAGCTGACCTTGCGGTAATAACACCATTGAGGTGAAGGTCAGTCCAAGCCAGAGTGCAATGACCAGAGCAAAGAAACTTCTGAATATACGGGTATAGGAGATGCCTGAAGCACGCAGTGCGTCCATCTCGCTATTTTGTTGCAGGGCACTAATAGTATTCTGCATAGAGAGAAAAAATGCCATGGGTACGGTCAACAGGAAAAAATACGGCATCGTCAACACCAGAAGTTCTGCTATCAGTGACCAGGCCTGGCCACTATCACTGACTGTTCCCAGCAGCTTGAGCGCACGCCCAATTAGCAACACCCCCATGACAAGGATCAGACCGCCCATAAAGGGGCCTAACCAAAGACGTAATATGTAACGGTCAAGAATCATGTCACTTCATCACCTTCGTTATCTCCACCATGCAAGCCAAGGGTGCAGCCATACTATGGAAAAAAGTCACAGATCGCACCAGATCACTAATTATATTCTATTCGCCATTATGCACTTTCAAAATTGTTGCTGTAATATGCAAGGCTTTTGATAAGATTAGCTCTACAAACGAGACCTTCTCCTGCACCCTGCAAACAACAAATATTTAAACAGGATGTAAGGAAACAAAATATACTGGTCAGGCAGGAGTTGGCGTGGTTCAAAATGATATGGAAAACACATCCCTTGCACACATTCTGGTCTCCATTGTCATTCCGGTATATCGAAGTGAGCCGATTTTACCACGACTGGTAACAGAAATATCCAAAGCGATGGTCAGTGAAAAACTCGCTGATCGGTTTGAACTGATTCTGGTAAACGACTGTAGTCCGGACAATAGCTGGGCAGTGATATCTACCCTGGCTGAAGACTATAACTATGTAAAAGGCATCAACCTTCGGCGCAATTTCGGCCAGCATAATGCAACCATGGCCGGACTGAATCATGTATCTGGTGATATCGTGGTCATTATGGATGATGATCTACAGCATCCACCTGAAGCCGTTGGCAAAATGGTCGCCGCAATTTCTAATGGTTATGATGTCTGCTACACCCGTTATCTGAATCGCAAACACCCGCTTTGGAAAAAACTGGGCAGCCAGTTTAATGATTGGGCATCATTAAAATTTCTTGGCAAACCCAAAGGCCTGTATCTCTCATCTTTTAAAGCTGTACGCAGAGATGTCGTTGAAGAGGTTATCAAATATGATGGTCCTTACGCCTATGTAGATGGCCTTATCCTGGATGTAACCCGATCAATAACTACTATTGATATCGAACATCAGGCCCGCCTTGAAGGAGAAGGAAACTATAGCCTGCTCAGCTCTATTTCTTTGTGGATGAAAATGGCAACCAGCTTTTCGGTATCGCCTCTTCGATTTGCCTCTTTTGTGGGCTTTGCACTCGCCCTGCTCAGCATCGTCATGATAGGCATCATTTTTATCCAGAAAATGCTGCACCCTGAAATACCCGCCGGGTGGGCTTCATTGATTGCTACGATACTGTTTATCGGCGGAGTACAAACATTATGTATCGGTATGATAGGGGAATACCTCGGTCGAACCTACCTCAAACTCAATGGTAAACCCCAGTATACGATTGGCGCTTTAACCTGGAAAACTAACAGGCGCAGGCATAATGATGCAGAATAAAGTTCGAGCATGCCACGCGTTGTTTCATTGAACTCAATATCTCTGTCATGATAGTCTCTTTGCATCCTTTTAAACGGCAAAGGCCTATGCTGCAAATTCATCTATGACTGACTTTATGATATTAAAACCCAAACTGCTTGAGTTTCTGGATCAAATTCCATTTGATGCCATAGCCCTGCAAGTCTCCACCAATACAGGCAAACCAGCCATTGAGATTTCTTCATTGCTGAGTACTTATGCTAACGAAAGTATCGTTTCGCTTGATCTTGTAGCCGAACACCTGGCCTTAGCAGAACGTATCCTGGAAGTTGGTGCAGGATTGTGCCTGCTGAGTCTGTTTCTCAAACAGCAGGGATATCCCGTCATTGCTCTGGAACCCGCCCTGGGCGGCTATGGTCTTTTTGACCAGACAAAAGATGCTATTCGACAGCACTTTTCAAGCCTGCAGCTGGAGGTACTGACAGTGCCTGCGCAACAATTGACTGCAGATGAACACGGCTCGTTTGATCTGATTTTCAGTAACAATGTTATGGAGCACATTCCGGACTGGCCAGATGCAATCAACGCTATGGCTTCCGTATTACACGAGAATGGCAAGATGGTGCATGCATGCCCTAATTACACCATCCCCTATGAACCTCATTATGGGGTGCCGGTCTTTCGCCATTTCCGCAAATTAAGTCAGCGCCTGTTTCTGCCGAAAGATGCAGACACGGATATATGGAACTCTCTGAACTTCATCACCTGTTATAATGTCAAACGTTTTTGCAAACAGAATAAACTCAACTGTGCATTGGAAGAAGGCTTATTATACAAGGCTTTCAAACGCATCGATGATGATCCTGTGTTTAAAGAAAGGCATAAGGGGCTAATTGTATTTGTGGCAAGTATCATGGCGAAGACTCCATTTAAACAGCTTGTGCGTAACATTCCTGCCAGCCTTTCGACGCCGATGATCTTTGAAATCACCCATCATTCACAGCTTAAGGAAAACTAATATGGCACAGATAACAAGCGGTATTCGCAGTATCCTCTCACATCCGGCCATGTACAATTTCACGCAGAATTTTCTCGGTGTCAGAAAAGCCAGGAGAGTTTTAATTAACGAATACTTCCCCAAGCGCAAAGGTTTAAGAATCCTCGATATTGGTTGTGGAACAGCGGAAATTCTTGAGTTCCTGCCCGACGATATTCATTACGTCGGCTTTGATGCATCCGATGAATACATCGATCAAGCCAAACAACGCTTTGGGCACAGAGCTGAGTTCTTCGCCGACCTGGTTAACGGCGCACATCTGGATCATCTGGGGAAATTTGATGTAGTGCTTGCCTTTGGTGTTTTGCATCATCTGGATGACCCTGAAGCAGCTACTTTGTTTGATCTGGCCACTCAGGCGCTAGAGAAAAATGGCACAGTAATCACTGTGGACCCATGTTTCACGCCAAACCAGTCTTTCATTGCACGATGGCTGATTGAACATGACCGTGGTCAGGATGTTAG
Organism: Mariprofundus sp.; assembly: GCA_021772835.1. Taxonomy (GTDB): domain Bacteria; phylum Pseudomonadota; class Zetaproteobacteria; order Mariprofundales; family Mariprofundaceae; genus Mariprofundus. The sequence continues at coordinate 33,077 of JAJFLE010000065.1, read as the reverse complement.
AAATGAAAACGGTTACAAACTACTAGCCAATAAATATTTCTCATCTATTTCCACTGCTCCTAGACATGACCTTCTTAGGGTTCCTTATACATACTTGATTATGAGCTGTAAAAACGAATCAGATCAAAGCTCCACTAGTAGCTCTAGTGAACAGTAATAGTATTATTTGATCTCAATGCTATTAAGGTTCACAAAATGAATGTTCTGGTTATCGGTGGATGTGGTTTTATTGGCTCTCATATTGTTGATGCATTAATTGCATCTGGTCATGAAGTCAGCGTACTTAATCGTGGCAGTGAAAAGTTTCGCCCTCCACTGAACGGTGTTAAATATTATCATGACAGTATTCTCTCAATACAGAACGTCCAAGAGGCGGTCAAATCAGCAGAATTTATCATCCATTCAGCCAGTTCAACTACTCCAGCTACATCTAACTCAAACCCTCAAGCAGACGTCGATAATAACCTGAACGGTATGATTCGATTGCTCGAATGCATGAGGGAAAACAACAAGAGAAAGATACTTTTCCTCTCTTCAGGAGGTACCGTATATGGTGTCCCAAAAACTATTCCTATTCCTGAAAGTCATCCCCTAAACCCTAATTGCTCTTATGCTGTAGTAAAAATTGCAATGGAGCATTACCTTAACATGTATGCTCAGCTTTATGGTTTCCAAACAACTATCATAAGACCTTCGAACCCTTATGGCCCTCGACAAGACTATTCAGGCAACCAGGGTGTCATCGCAAACTTTACTGCAAAAGCCATTAAAGAGCAGTGTCTGACATTATGGGGAACAGGACAAGAGGTACGTGATTTCATCCCAGTCAAAGACCTGGCAAATGCTTGTGTTAGAGCAATTGAGTGTAACACTACCGGCATATTTAATATAGGCAGTGGTACGGGGCACGCTATACAAGAGATTATCAATACACTTGAAAGTATCCATGGCTCAACATTAAGAATTCATCAAGAAAAGCGCAGAGCATTTGATATCCCTAAAGTCGTTCTAGACATTGAGAAGGCAAAGAAAGAACTCAATTGGGCACCAACTGTTAACCTTTCTGAAGGAATAGGGGAATATTACAACTGGGTGAGAAATATCAGCTCAGAATCGTTCGGTGGGAAATCGTCATGACAACACAGCCATTTAAACTACTCACCTTTCTGGCAGCAATTGTTTTGCTTCTTCCGCTTCCCATCATGCAATATGTAGGTGAGGAGAGTTATTATGCACTGGGTGCATATGAAATTTTTGTCGACGGCCACTGGTGGCATCAATCTATTTTTGGTCTTTCATGGCCCAAAACACCATTGTACAACTGGTTGATAATCGCTGTTGCACAAGTGATAGGCTGGCAACATTTAGAGATTGCAACCCGAATAGTTTCAGTAACGGCGACACTAGGATCTGCTGCTGTTGTATTTTTCATGGCTCGCCGGTTATTTCCTGAGCACGAAAAAACGCCTTGGCTGGGAGCTTTGATCTATCTCACGATGGGTGAGGTTTCGTTCTGGTATGGCTGGCTGGGATATGCAGATGCGACGTTCGGTTTCTTTATTTTTGCTGCTATATCCAGCCTCTGGATAGCGATTGAAGATAAGCAGGTGAAGTGGTTATTGATCTCACTGTTATTGATTTCTCTGGCATTTCTGACCAAAAATATCAGCTGTTACCTCATGTATGTCTCTGCTGGCCTGGTTCTGCTGTGGCGGTATCGAAGTTGGAATCTTTTGCTCAAACCATTTTTTGTATTACCTGTACTTATCAGTTTCACACTGCCATGGATTTATCAAAACCTGATTCTTGGTGGTGGAGCAAATACAAGTGTTGCCATTGCCGATGCCTTGCGTCATTTCCTCGGTTATGAATTATTTAAATATGTCAGCCACTGGATCAGTTACCCATTGCTGTTTCTTGGCCGCGCATTTCCTGTAACGCTGATCCTGATCTGGCTCTATCTGAAAGAGAAACAGCGTTTCACATTTGACCGGGATGCAGTGACACTGCTCTATATCCTGCTCATCTGCCTGCTTCCATTCTGGCTTTCTGCAACTGGCACAGCACGATACTTGATTCCATTCTACGGCTTGCTGGCTCTGGTACTGACTGGACTCGTATTACAATTAAATCTCAGGCAGTCAGCTCTAACACTCAAGGTCATTATTTTTATAATCCTGATTAAAGTTCCATACAGTTTTGCCATCCTGCCTTATATCAAGGATTGGAGACCGGAGCGTGACATTCAGGCTGTTGTTGAAGATATTATGCAGATTACGGATCGAAAAGCGCTACGTACCATGAATGATGTATCCACCGGCCTGAGCATTGGTTGTTATATTAATGTCCGTACACCGCATGATCAGTTTGTTCGCTGGTATAATGGCAAAGAACGACAGGTTTATGTATTGAGCGAGATGGAAGACCCGAAGCTGGGGCAATTGGTAAAACAATGGCGGCTTCAGGGACACCATACCTATCTGTATTGGCAGCCATAGTGAGGGATAAAGAGAGATGATTCTAGTCATTGGCGATATCATTGTAGATGAGTTTATCTGGGGTGATGTCACACGCATATCACCTGAGGCACCTGTGCCAGTGGTGTCGGTCAATGAAATTGATCGCAGACTTGGCGGCTCGGCCAATGTTGTTCGAAACCTGCATGCGCTCGAGACACCTTCCGCCATGTTCGGGCTGGTCGGTGATGATGAGGCGGGATTATGGGTGAAAAACCGTCTGGCCGAGCTCGATTCGGATAATCGCGGCGTGGTGACTAAAACGAACGACCGCCCCACCGCCATCAAAACCCGCATTATTGCCCGTCACCAACAGGTCGTGCGTTATGACCGCGAATGGACGCAGGCAGCACAACAGTCGAGTCATGAAACCATTTTGACAAGTCTGGAAGAGCTGCTGCCAAAATCCACTGCAACTATACTCTCCGATTACGGTAAAGGTGTATTAACGCCGGCTTTTATCCGGCAGCTGATCGCAAAACTGCAGGGCAGCATCATTGCAGTCGACCCAAAACCCGAACACACCGATGCCTATGTTGGTGCCACCGTCATTACACCAAACCTGATGGAGGCCGCGTCCATGGCAGGTCTTGAGGCCATCAATGACGACGAACATGCGGAACTGATCGCCCGTGCCTTGCATGAGAAGCTGAACCTGCAGTATGTACTGCTTACCCGCTCCGAGCGCGGCATGACCCTGTATGATGGTCAACAGAGCCATCACATTCCGACAGCAGCACGTGATGTGTTCGATGTGACCGGTGCCGGTGATACAGTGATTGCAGTATTCACGGCCTGTCTGGCCCGTGGAGACGATGCTCTTACCGCAGCCCAGATTGCCAACCGCGCTGCAGGCGTTGTCGTCGGAAAAGTCGGCACAGCCACCGCCAGCTGGAACGAAATCGAAGCGCACTGATATGAAAATAGCTATTGGCATCCCTGCCCGCATGGGCTCCACCCGATTCCCCGGCAAACCGCTGGCACTATTGGCTGGCAAACCGATGATTCAGCATGTCATTGAAAAAGCCTTGGCCGCTGATCTCGGGCCGGTATTTGTTGCCACCGATGATGAACGCATAGCCAGCATCGCCCGCGATTGTGGTGTTGCCGCCTGCATGACCACCGCCGATCACCCCAACGGCAGCAATCGACTTGCCGAGGCGGGTCGTTACAATGCTTGCGATGTGGTTATCAACGTGCAGGGTGATGAACCGCTGATTGATCCGGCCGCCATTCGTGCTGTTGTAGAGCCATTCCATGATGATGCCTACCTGCCCATGGCGACACTGGCGCATCCACTGAGAAATGAATCCGACCTGTTTGAACCCAATGTGGTGAAACTGGTCTGCAATGCCAATAGCCGTGCCATGTATTTCAGTCGTGCAGCCATTCCCTACCCGCGTTCAGCTTCTGCCACTGCTTTGCAGCATGTGGGCCTGTACGCCTACCGCAAAGAGTTCCTGCTCATTTATCCGTCACTGACAGCGTGTGAAAGCGAGAAGTGCGAGCAGCTCGAACAGTTACGGGTATTGCATCATGGTTACGATATCGCTGTTAGTATTGGTGATTATCACTGTATCGGTGTGGATACGCCCGAAGACCTTGTTAAGGCTGAAGAACTACTGCTAATTGGCAATTAGTCCCATCACTTCCCAGGTTAAAATTAAATTACGCAGATTTTTTCATCACGTAGATAATCACATCGCCATAAAATGGTATTTTACCCTGCATTTTAAGCGGCAATGACTTTGTTAGCCATGGGCGCACTAATTCCTGCAACCAGAGCCCCAGCCCCTTATCGCGACTATTTGGAACCGTTTGAATATCAATAATTTCAAGCCCGGCACGTTTGGCTGCCCCATGCATGAAAACCATATCTACCGGCTGCAGATGCCCTGAAGCCTTAGTTTCCATATCAAGTGGATTAAAGTATTTCGGATACCCTTTCCAGATAGAAACGATGCGCGAACGAAAACTATCAACGTTTGGAGTGCTGACGAAAAATCTACTATCATCCCGCATGCAGCGAGCCATCTCTCTTAACAGGTGAGAACCGTTTTCCACATGCTCTACACCCTCAATACTAACAATCAGATCAAACGTGTCAGACTCAACCGGCAAGAAGTAATTTGCGTCAGCAAGCACCCGTTTTTCTTTCGGCCCAAAATAGGGCTGAACATCCTCGATGTCGAACGCATAGACTTCAGCACCTTTATCATGCAGCTGTTGGGAAAATAAACCGGCTCCACAAGGGAGGTCACAAACACGTTTCCCATTCAGTGAAGTAACATGCTGATCAATGACCTTCATTACAGTCTCATGTGTTCCCACAGCCGCTGCATGGGCAGGCCAGGATGTTGTTGATTGATCTTCCACGATATCACCATCTCCAAACCAAAATCAGATAATACAAAGTTTACATAACCGGAACAGAAAAATACTGCTTGTATGCCAGAAAACCAGTTTGACCGTGTACGAAAGCGTGCTCATTTTCACCTTACTGATTCAAACTGCGATGAAAACAGTGTAACTATAAATATATTCCTTATCGAATCAATCCGGCAAAGCCAGATTGCCCGAGTGATGCCGAACAACAGTTAACCCGGACTATTCATAAATTCTGTTGCACCCTTGCTTGTCCCTTCTGTTGCACCTTGCTTGTCCCTTTGTCTGCAACAAATCCTTCATCAGTTGTCCGTATGCACTGATACGCACGCCTGCTTCAGAATCCATTACAAATAAACGGCTGGCGCAATCATCACAACGATCAGGTGAATTGGTAACAAGAGAGTATCCCCCGGGGGATTCATGCATAGTCCGGGTTAACTCTTCTCACCGGCGCTGCCGTTGCATCACAAGATGTAATATATAACACATCGTCATGACTCAATGCCCCTATACTTCAGCCATGTTTCATCCTGAGGAGGACTGTTATAAACCCGTTAAGCCGATTGATGAGCATCACTGCATTTGCTGCCGCGATCTTTCTTGCTTCCTGCGCAAGTTTCATCACGCCGACCGACCTGTCAAAAGTGAAGTTCTCGCTCGATCGTGTTTCAGCCGTTCGTCTTGCGGGTATCGACCTGATGGATGTCAAAACTCTCGATGAGTTGAACATGTTCCAGATTGGGCGCGCCACCATGGCTCTTTCCCGGGAAAGCCTGCCACTCAATCTCACACTGCACCTGAAATCGGAAAATCCGCTGGCCAATCAGGTGGCGGCCAGGTTGACCCGTATGGACTGGACACTGGTTCTCGATGGCCGGGATACCATCAGCGGCACGATGGAGAAAAATATCCAGCTGGTGGCAGGTGAAGCACAAGATATCCCACTCAACCTCAGCCTGAACATGTTTGAATTCTTCGATGAAAGGTCCGCCATGGACATGCTTGAACTGGCCATGGCTTTTGCTGCTGAAGGTGATGCTATGCCACAAGGGGTAGCCCTGAAAATCCGCCCTACCATCGACACCATCTTCGGCCCTATCACGTATGGCAAAGCATTGCTGATTAAACCACGCTCTAAAATAAGGCCCCAAAGACAGGCTTTCTGAACTATTCTGCAACCCCAAACACACATCGCTAAATCGCGTGCTACACTTGTAACATGAACAGGCGAAAAAATGGAAACATCCAAGCGGTGCTGTTTGATCTCGATGGCGTTTTATATGTCAGTGACAAGATCATTCGTGGCGCGACCGACAGCGTGATGCATGTGCGAAATATCGGCCTGCCTCTGGCTGGAGTGACTAACACAACTACGCAGCCAAGATCTGCCATTGCTGAGAAGCTGGCTGCACTCGACATACTAATTGCTGAATCGGACATATACACACCCGCCGCTATCGCGGTTCGGGTCATCGGTGACCACAGTACAAAACTCTATGTGCGTGATTCGCTGCTGGAGGATTTTCAGGGTGTGCGGACAACCGGGACGAACCCGAACTTCATCGTCATGGGTGACCTCGGTGCTTCGGGTTATACACCGGACCTGCTGCATGAGATCTTTAAACACGTGATGGACGGTGCAACGGTGTTGGCGCTGCATAAAAACCGTTTCTGGCAAAAACCGGACGGGCTGCATCTGGATATCGGCCCGTTTGTGACTGCAATAGAATATGCCACCGGCAAGGATGCAGTGATTCTTGGTAAACCCTCTAAAGACTTTTTTCACGGTGTATGCGCGGCTCTGCATGTATCACCGGCAAATACGCTGATGATCGGTGATGACATTGAATCGGATATTGGTGGTGCTCAGGTTGCTGGTTTACGAACAGCTCTGGTTAAAACCGGCAAATACCGCGAAGCATTCGTTAAATCCACCGGCATCAAGGCTGATCTTGTTTTGCCTTCAATTGCCGATTTAGCTGATGCAATGAAGTTGCTGCAGTCCAGCTAAAGCAAGGCATCCAGTAGCAGGACCAGTGCAGCAATCACCGTTTGCGATTGAATCTCGTGGCGGGCACCGGACAGGCTTAGACAGCGGGACACCGTTTCACAACCGGGCAAAGACAACGCGACCCAGACCGTACCAACCGGTTTGTCTGCTGTACCACCACCGGGACCGGCAATGCCGGAGACGGCTATACAGCAATATTTATCATCGCCTCCGCCTTCGGCCATGGCGGTTACCACTTCGCGACTGACTGCTCCGAAATCGGTGATCAGTTGCGAATCCACGCCTACTTCTTCCACTTTGGCTGCATTGCTGTAAGTAACCCAGCTGCGATCCACCACATCGGATACACCGGGCAGACGACACAGCCGAGCCGCGATACCACCGGCTGTACACGATTCTACCGTGCGAATAGCCAGCCCATGTTTGCGCAATGCCTCTATAACCTGCTCTTCTATCAGCAGGCCTCTGTTATTCAAATAGTTTTGCGGAATCTGGTTTTCATATGCGACCAGTGTAGCGCTCAATCCGGGTTCAAGCCTTATGTCACCTTCATCTCCGGCAAAAACATGCAGCGGCAAAAAATCACCTTCATTGAGTTGAGAAAGATAGGACTCGCGCTGGTAAGCGATGTCACCCGGTGAAATAAACAGTATGGATTGCTGTGCGGACTGATATATCCAGCACATCCGCTGTGGATTTTCCAACAACAGATGGTGAGCATCAATCAGATCCGTTTCACCTGAATCATTGTTTTCAACCTGCAATCCGAACGAGCGAGCTGCCTGAATCAGTTCAGACTCCTCAGCAAAAAAAAGACGCCAGTCTGCACTCTCATGCTGCCAGCCACCGGATTCCAACACATGGATAGAGACTGAGCTTGCACCTGCCGATAATAACCAGGCCTTCAGCCAGCCTGTCGTGATACCTGCGGCACTCAGACTGTTCAGACCTGCTTCAGAGATAATCCATTGTGCTGCCTTTAACATCCGGGCATTACCATTAGAAACTTACCATCAGACAAAACCGAACATCATGGCAGCAGCTAATACAACCCCTGCCCCGACCAATCCGGCCACCACATCATCGGCCATAATCGACCACCATGGTGGCCCCAGGGTTTCCACCCAGGAGATTGGCCATGGTTTAAGAATATCGAACAGGCGAAAGGAGGTAAATGCCATAAGATAAACCAGTGGCCCGGTACCAAGCACCATGGCCAGCAAAACCATAGTTAACCACAAGCCCACCCATTCATCGATCACAATCCAACCCGGATCTTTATCCGGTATCTGCTTGAGTACATTGGCACAGATCCAGCAACCGAAGACCAGTAACAGCAGCGAGGCTAAAAGCAGGCCGCTTATGCCGACCAATTCAATCAGCAGCCATGCCGGAGGCAGTGCCGCTAAAGAGCCCCAGGTGCCCGGAGCTTTAGGCAACCAGCCGCTGCCAAGGCCTGCCGCTAACCAGAATTGCCAACCGCGATCATTCAAAATGCAGAAACCCCTGTTTTTCTACATGACACACCACAGCATCCCGATACAGGTTCACACCCGAACCAGCGCGGCAGTTACCGATTTTCACAGCCAGGTCAGCTGGAATATTCATCGAAACAGGTGCTGTAAACAGCAAAGCATAATCTTCACCACCAAACGCCACTGCGTCGAACACAAGGTTTGAATCACCAAGCTGCTGACAGAGCTCCGGCCACTGTGGTACCTGTGTCACCTCAATGTCCATGCCTATGCCCGAGGCTGTAGCCAGGTGCGTGGCATCCTGCAACAGGCCGTCACTGACATCGATACAGCAAGACACACCCATCTCCCGTAAATGCACACCGGCAGCAAGGTTCGGAGCGATCTCATTGATATGGTGGACGAACGCCCCCTGTTTATTACCACTCATCCACTGCTGCAGACCAAGCGCATGCAAGCCTAAGACACCTACGAGCCAGATATTGTCGTTTTCCTGTGCCGTGTCCCTGCGCATCGCTGTGCCTTCGGGCAACTGTCCTGCTACCGTTACTGCCAGTGCATTGGTAGCGGATCTGCAGGTATCTCCACCCACCAGCTCTACATTGTAACGGGTTAACGCACTGCTCACACCTTCAGCTATTGCCTTCACCGCATCCTGATCACTGGCCATCACATTGACCCAGACTGCAACCGCCTCTGCCCCCATGGCAGCCAGATCGGACAGTGCTGAACAGACAGCTCGGTCCGCCGCCACTTCAAGCGGCAGATCATCCGGCCAGTGCACATTCTCAACCGAGGTGTCCGTACTGATGACCAGTTCCATACCGGCAGCCAGCTTGTGCAGCGAGGCATCATCACCAATCGCCAAATGGGTAAATGGATGACAGGCCCCGCCCCTGCCCTTGAAATGCCTGTTGATCAGAGAAAATTCATTTTCACGCATTGCTTTTGCCCGTGTTCCGTTTCGTGTGACTTTCAGCGGCTTTAATCGAAGCAAAGAAAAAACCGTCGTGGCTGGCTGATGGGAACAGGCGTTCGCTGCTCACAACGTCGGCACAGGTCAGCACCTGCTCGTTTTCTTGCGGGTGAATCGAACAGACTGCATACACCAGTTCGGCACCATCGTTGACCACCCGCAACGCTTCAGTGAGCAGTGTTTTCTGAAGGCATGCCAATTTGGCCACCTCATCCTGATCATGCAGGAATTTCGCATCCGGATGTCTGCGTAATATGCCGGAAGCGGAACATGGCGCATCCAGAATCAGAGCATCCACACTAGCCTCGAAAAACGGTAATCTGCTTGCATCAGCCCGAAGCACAGCCACATTATCGCATTGCAAGCGTTGCAGGTTCTCAATCAGCCTGGGAATGCGCTTCTCATTGAGCTCCACAGCGATAATCCTGGCTTCAGGGAATCGTTTGCTAAGCATTGCTGTTTTGCCACCGGGGGCGGCACAGAGATCGACAATCACAGCATCCGGTCTGTTCACATTCAGCGCCATCACAGCCGCCTGAGCTGCCTGATCCATTACCGTGAAGGCACCTTCGGCAAAACCCGGCAGCGATATCACATCGGCCCCTGATGGCAGTAGAACGGCATAAGGAGACAACGCTCCAGCCTCGGCTTGAATGCCCATGGCCTGCACCCGTTCTATCCAGGCAGCGCGATTTTCAAACACAGCCAGACACAGGGCCGGTGGTTGTTTTAATGCTTCTGAAAAATGCAGAACGGCTTCTGCACCAAAGGCATCGCGCCAGCTGGCATAGATCCATTTGGGCAGTTCAGTTCGCTGATGCGGCTTGAGTTTCTTTGGCGGCTCATTTTCTGTAACCCGGCGCAGTACCGCATTCACAAAACCCTTGGCTTTGGGTTGTAGTTTATCCATGGCTGCGACTGTTTCCGATACCGCCGCATGGGTTGGAATACGCATATGACGAATCTGGTAGGTTCCGAGCAGCAGCGCACAATGCGCTATGGCATCAGGCTTGGCTTTACAAAAGCGGGAGAAGTCGGCCTCCAAAGCATAGAAATGACGCAGTACCCCGTATACAAGCTCATGCAGCAAACGTCTGTCCTTCTCTTCGCAATCAGCTGCGGCCATGGCAGTGCCCGCCTTCACATGGGAGGAAAAAACCTGATCAAGTACTCGGATGGCGACAATTCGGACAGACATAGCTGGCAGGCTACAGAGCCCGGATAAATTTGCTATGCAGATTAGTGACCCATCCCGATTACTGTTGAACCGGAATTCAAGGGGAAGATGAACCAACCCGCTTTACTGATTTCTCAAAAAGTATGTATTCGTTGGCTGCGGCAAGTTTGCTGGCTTTCTGAATATGGGCTTTTGCGTCCGGTTCCATGTCACCACTGAGCAGATCGCTGTATGTACCTTTATAAAAGTGATCCGGTTGCACCAACACACGATAGCGAACGGAAGTGGCAGCAGCTGGAATATCAGCTGCGCTGAATGCTCTGCTTTCCCCCGGCATCAGGCGTGTATCGCGCTTCTCCTGCCAGCCATTGTCATATTCTATCTCGCGTATGATGTCCCACTGCCAGCTGCGCAGTGATTTGCCATCCCGATCCAGAGCATCCGCTAACACGATAACCTTGGGTGTCACATAGGTTGGGAAAGCATGGCCGATCCATTTGGATGTGATGGTCAAACGTGCGCTGGTATTGCTCTGGGTCAGCTTAAATGCCAAACCTTTGCGCACCATTTCAGGATCGTGAATGCCGCGAAACTCATGTTTTCGATCAGGCATATGGCACTGCTGGCAGGTGATTCCACCTTCAGAAAAACTGCTTTCTTTCCATTCATTTAACGTGTTTTCTAAAGGTTTACCATTAATCGCCATGGACTGTGGGAACTGGTGACAGGAGGCACAGAACTGCGAACTCTTAAATGCCCTCGTTGCTGTAAACCCGCCATGTGCAGCCCCCTCCACTTTTCCTACAGCGCCTGTGCTTTTCGGAGGTGGCCCGAAGCGTTGCCAGGTCCTCACATGGCAAACCGCACAACTGACACCCGAATGCGCAAGGGGTAAAACTGGCGACTCCAGGTCTGCATCCTCGGAAAAACCTTGTGGATGCTTCAGGCGCAGTGTTATGGATTTCTCCATCGCATCAGGGCCTGTATAGAGCTGTTCTTTCAGCGGCGCGTGGCACTGCAAACAGCTATTGGCTTCTGCATGGCCCATATTCGGAAACTGACCTACAAGGCCCGGAGAATAGGCATGAGCATGCAGGCTTTTCTTCCAGCTATTGAATTGTTCGCTATGGCACTGGGCGCAGGATTCGGGGCGCAAATCAGTTTCAAGCTGAGACCAGTTGTGCGGGGGACCGCCGCTGCTTGCCTGCGGTTCATCCCAGTATCCGGCCGGTAAACCGGGATCAACCGATGCAGCCGTCAACATCATGCCGATCACCATCAGAGTCACTGCCATCCATATCTGCCGTTTCATAGGTTGCCTGTCATATTTAGGGCCAGTTAACGTCTGTCTGGTCACAGCAAAAAGGGCATTCCCCGCAGGGCTGCGCATGAAAGAGGCCATTCAGCGTTGCTCGTCCCTCATTTGGATTCACCAAATTTCACTCCTCGCGTCTTGACTGGACTCACTTTAGGCAGCTTCGCTTCGATCAGACAGATGTTAACAGGCCCTGGTTGTTTATCAAAAAAAGGGATCTGTCCATGGGCCCCGTCTTAATCCCATGCCTGAGCCCTTAGTTTATTTGCGATGTCCATTCATATACTGCATACGACAAGAACGATAATAGGCTGCCATGGCTGTCAGCTCCTTTGAACTCTTTTCGAACTGCTTACCTTTCATCGGATTAATCATGCAGTAATTATTCAACTGATCCAGCCTTACAACATCCCCCACCATCTTCACGTAGTGCGGGAAATTCTGGTTTTACCCAGTGCTGCTGCCTCACCGAAACGCTTAAAAGCAGGTTCGCGGATTGGAGTGTCTTTGCTGGCGACCCATGGATTCATGACACAAGGGTTGGCTTTCATGCCCCATGGGTTCTGCGCACACGGGTTTTTCATAGTGCATGGATTACACGGATTATGGTCATTGGCATATGCAGCCGTACTTATCATTTCGGCACTGATAAGCAATGCGACTAAAGGGTCATCCCCATATCCATATTTTCCCTCCTTTATGCTGCTCAGCCATATCGGGACTGGTATATTTAAAGTCGGGCCTGCTCGCAACGTCTTACAGTAACAATAAAAAACCCGGCATGCATGCACATACCGGGTTTGAATTAGCGCAACAAAACAGCCTGTTAATGTTTGTCATGCCCTTTCATTGCGCACGGATTATGATCTTTCATGTCACATGGGTTGTGTTTCATCGCGCATGGATTTTTGCTTTTTGCATCACATGGGTTGTGTTTCATCGCGCATGGATTGCAGGGATTTGCTCCGTGAGAACCTGCAAATGCCGGTGCAGCGGCCATGCCGATAGCCAGTAACATTGCTATAACCAAAGTATTTATCTGTTTCATTGCTGTATCTCCTTTTTTATCCCGCCTGGATTGGTGAGACCGTCGGTCGCAGGCGAATCCCGTTTATTACAGTCTCATCGACACTTGTCAAAAATAATTATTCCTAACAACACGCAGAATCCGAACAGCAAGCACCCGGTTTCACCGCTTCGATGTAAGCGGAAACCACATAGGCTTCCACCCCGCGACCGGGGGCCCAGTCACGAATAAATTCACGTGACTCATCTTTCGGGTTAATACGAATCTGTTCAAAGCCTGCATCTGCCATCATGATTTCCAGATCATCGATCATGGATGCACCGGCCATGCAGCCTGCATGCAGCATCGGATCACTCTTCATCTCATCGGGCATCACAGCGGTTGCCACCACATCGGAGATAGCAAGGCGCCCTCCCGGCTTGAGTACACGGAAGGCATCGGCAAACACCAGCTCCTTATGCGGCGAGAGATTAATCACACAGTTAGAGATGATGGCGTCCGCCGTATTATCGGCAATCGGCAGATGTTCAATTTCACCAAGGCGAAACTCCACATTGGAGAACTTTCCTTTCTCTGCGTTGTGACGCGCTTTGGAGAGCATCGTGGGGGTCATGTCGATGCCAATCACGTGACCACGCTCAGTGACCTCGTGTGCCGCCAGAAATGCATCGAATCCTCCACCACTACCGAGATCAACGACCACTTCACCCGGTTTCAGACTGGCTATCGCTCGCGGGTTACCGCATCCAAGCCCCATATCGGCACCAGCAGGCACTTTGCACAGATCTTCTTCGGAGTAACCCAGTCGTGTCGAAATCAACGTATTGATGGAAGCATCATCGGATACCCCACAACAACTGGATTCCACACCACAGCAATCACCATCGTTGCTCGCTTCAGCGACTTCCGCATAAGATTTACGCACATGCTGGCGAACGTTATCCGCTTTCACACTCATCAATATCTCCTCATTCCTGTTCCAGTGCGCCACCGCAGCTGGAGCCCTGCCCTGCTGTACAGCCATAGCAGTGATCCATCACTATGATCTGCTTGCCTGTAATATCTTGCTGCATCAATTCAGCGAGATGCGTTCGATGACCGTCTGCTTCCAGCATCGGCAGATCCAGCATCTGATTGAAATCACAATCATAAACATAACCCTTCCAGTCGATACTGATCATGCTTTTACACATCAGAGCCGAAAGATTATCTTCGCTATAAGACTCTTTAAGTAGCTGCATGTAACTGCTGAATTCACCGCGGGAAATTAGTGTACTACCAAAACGTTGAATGGGCATGTTGGTGATCGTAAAGAGCTGGTTAAATACAATACCGTAGCGGATATGTAGCTCGCGTTTATAGGCTGTTTCCAGCTCGGATTGTGACGGTGGAAGACTTGCCCCCTGCGGGTTATATACCAGTGTCAACATCAATCCTGAGCCTTCAACACCATAACCCAAATCATTCAATCGTTTCATCGCCCTGATACTGGTTTCAAACACACCTTTGCCGCGCTGGGCATCCACATTGTCACCCAGATAACATGGTAATGAGGCCACCACCTCGACACTATTCTCAGCCAGGAACGCAGCCATACCCTCATAACCCCCTTCTTCAAGGATGGTCAGGTTGCAACGGTCAATCACACGCACCCCTATCTTGCGGGCTTCACGGACAAGAAATCGGAAGTGGGGATTCATCTCCGGTGCTCCGCCGGTCAGATCTAGCGTTTTAATCTTCCGGGATTTCAGACAATCCAGAACGACCAGCACCGTCTCTTTGTCCATGATCTCTTTGCGCTGCGGACCTGCGTTGACATGGCAGTGCAGGCAGGTCTGATTACACAAATAACCGAGATTCACCTGCAGCGTATCCAGTCTGCCCCGATTGATGGTCGGAAAATCACTCTCTTTCAATAAAGGCAGTGTTGCATGCATTGAGTTGTTCTCCCGTTTTAATATACCGAATCATTGTATCGGATTGCATCATATGTCGAACACATATCGATTTCATTACAAACAAATCACTTCATACCCTGCTCAGTGGAGCGCCCTTGATTCAGCCGCCAGTCATAGTCGAGAAATTCGATCTCAATGTCCCCGGACAGCAACCGTTTTACATCTGAAGCAGAAAGATCAAGCCAATCCCTGTGCTTGGAAAAGAAATCAGCAAGTGAGTGGAAACCTTTCCAGCCACGTTCAAAATCACCACGATACCATTTGAAGACACTCGAAACATTCAAGGTAGTGCCTTCCAACCTGTTGCGGGTTCGATCACGCAAAAAGTTTTCAGTCGACTTTTTCAGCTGCATGTCGAGTTGCTCAGCATTGTAGGCTTCAGCCAGTAGCGGTGGACAGCCAACGCTGGCGCAGTTCACGGCGAAATGGATATACGGGTTGTCATAACGCCCTTCTGCGCGAATAAAACCATGTTCAACATCATCAAGCGAACGTGTCTCTCCCAGCAGTGGAATAAATTCCTTTTTCCATGGCGACTGAAACAGCGAACCTAGCTCCTTGATCGATTCAATGTCCGGATAAGCGGTTAATATCAGCTCCACCGTCCATGCATTATAGACATTGATTAAAAAGGCCAGCTGCTCTGCTTTCGACCAGGATTCAAATTGAAACATGCTGATGGCTGACAAAGAAGAGAGGTAGGTCTTAAGTTCAGCTCTGTCATCTGCCATACCGGCATAATCAACCTGCGTGACCTCTCCCTGCGCAAGACTTATCACATGTTTTTTGAGCAAACTATCCCAGCCACTATGATTAAATTCAGCGGCCTGAACATTAAGCGTAGTAAACACCAGCAGGCTTACCAGCAAAATTTTTTTCATGTTTTAACCACGTTTCCACGTATGGTATCGCTCACTCCAAAGCAGCAATTTCTCAGGTGCATGCGCACGTTTCCACTCTCCCGCCGCATATTTATTGGCTTCGGAAACTGTCGGGTAGGTATGAATGGTGGCTAGAATTTTATTCAGCCCAAGTCCATGTTTCATGGCCAGCACATACTCGGACAACATCTCTGCTGCATGTGCGCCTACAATCGTAACACCTAGAATTTTATCTTTACCTGGTACGGTCAGCACTTTGACGAAACCCTTTGTCTCGCTATCAGCAATGGCCCGGTCCAGATCATCCAGATCATAACGGGTAAGCTCGTATGCCACGCCCTTCTCTTTGGCCTCCTGCTCATTCAGACCAACGCGTGCAACTTCCGGATCGATGAACGTAGCCCACGGCACCACTGAATAATCGACCTTGAACTTTTTAAAACTGCCAAACAGTGCATTCACGGACGCATACCACGCCATATGTGCAGCCGTATGAGTGAACTGATAAGGCCCTGCCACATCACCTGCCGCAAAAATATTGGGATACAGTGTTTCAAGATATTCGTTGGTCACAACTGTGCGCTCGGTCTGAATGCCCAGCTCTTCCAGCCCGTAACCGCTCAGCCTGGCTACACGCCCGACTGCGCAGAGTAAAACATCGAACGCAATGCGTTTCTCTTCTCCTTCAGACTCCACAACCAGGATCTTATGATTCCCATGCAACTCACAGCGCAATGCTCTGTGTCCGGTCAACACAGTGACGCCATCTTCCTGCAAAACAGATTGTGCGAGGCCTGAAACCTCTTCGTCCTCGCGCATCATGATGCGCCCAGCCATTTCAACCTGCGTGGTCTCCGAGCCCAGACGGGCAAAGCTTTGCGCCAGTTCGCAGCCGATCGGTCCACCACCAAGCACGACAAGGCGTTTAGGAGCCTCATCGAGTCTGGCGAACGCTTCCCACAAGGTGTCACTGGTCAGATATCCAACCTCATCCAACCCCGGAAGTGGTGGCACAAAAGGCCTCGCACCTGAGGCAATAATAATATTACGTGTTGTCAGTCGCTGATTTGTGCCATCAGGAAAGCTGATTTCCACAGTCCAGGGGTCCACCACTTTGGCATATCCCTGCAACACTTCGACACCCAGCTTTGTATAACGCTCCACACTGTCATGCGGTTCAACCGCACGAATAACATCATGCACACGATCCATTACCGCCTTAAAACTAAAACGGGGAGTGCCCTTCTCCAGTCCGTAGCGATCAGCATGCCTCAATTGATGGGCAAGTTTGGCACTCCTGATAATCGCCTTGCTCGGCACACAACCATAGTTCAGACAGTCGCCACCCATTTTATGCGCTTCCACCAGCGTCACTTTGGCTTTCACAGCTGCGGCAATGTAGGAGCTGACCAGCCCGGCTGCTCCGCCACCAATGACAATCAGGTTGCGGTCATAAGATGTTGGACGTCTCCAGCGTGCATATACACGGCGCTTCTGGAAATACTGCGTAAGCTTTTTGGCAAGGATGGGAAAGAAACCCAACAGCGCAAAGGAGAGCAGCAGACCAGGCGAGAGAATACCGGCAAGGCTGTCGATACTGGCCAGTTGTGTACCTGCATTCACATACACCAGCGTTCCCGCCAACATGCCGAGCTGGCTGACCCAATAAAAAGTGGCTGTGCGTAATGGCGTGAGCCCCATCAACAGATTAATCAGGAAGAATGGAAAGACAGGCACGAGCCGCAGGGTGAAGAGATAAAAAGCACCATCTTTGGCAATACCGTCATTGATTGCTTTCAGCCTGTCACCGAAACGACGCTGAACACTGTCGTGCAACAAAAAACGGGATACCAAAAAAGCCAGCGTTGCTCCGATGCTGGATGCAAACGATACCAGCAGTGTACCGGTCACCAGCCCGAACAGTGCACCTGCCGCCAGCGTCATGATTGCTGCACCCGGCAACGACAATGCGGTGACAATGATATAAACCATGAAAAATGATGCAGCGACCAGCCATGGTGATTCTGCCTTGAGAGCGGAGAAATCACCCTGACTCTGTTGAAGTGCTGCAAGTGTCAGATACTGATCCAGATCGAACAGAAAAAAACCGATCAGACTTCCCAGCACAATCAGAGCAAGTAGAGCTTTTTTAATCATGGTTTCTCCATTTTTATACCGTGACAGCAATGCCAGCTTCACCCTCACTTTAAATCAGGGGCTTGCAATACAGTTTTGCTTTGCCTCCACTAGTCGGAGATTACGACTGGATATTACACTGACTACGCACTCAAGCATCTCTGCTCTGCACACACACAATCTAAACAGTTGCAACCATGTCATAGATCAATCACAGCAACGACGGGTGCTTATCCCTCAAAGGGAGTTAGTTGAACCCTCTCAGAAAAACCAGTTCAGTGTGAGTTCCAGGAAGTCATCATTACGGATAGCTGCAAGAGGATCGTTGTCCGGTACATTGACAAAAAAGCGAGCATTTATTTCCAGTTTTAAATGATCCGTCAGGCGACGTTCGGCTTCAAGGTTGATAAATCCGGCATGCGAGCGGTGATCCCACGAGCCGCCGAACAGGATTGCAGTGTCCTGGGTGTCATTCATGGCCATGCGAAGACCCGCAAAAATATCGTTGTCAGCAAGGCTTGGAGGCGCAAAACGTGGATCACGACCATCGTAGAGGTATTCAAGCAACAGGCCGATGTCCGCAACGCTCCCGGCAACACCGTAAAACGTGTGTTCGAACCCAGCCACACCGGCATAAAAGCGTTTTCCATGGCCCGTGCGTGTCACGCCCTCGGCCTTCCATAAGGTATTCTCTGTGGTCAGCTGTAGCTCCAGGCCTGTCTGGCCGATCTGATTATAATGTGGCACCAACACCGTCTGGCCGCCTCTGTTCTGCGGCAACAGTAGCGCTTCACGGCTAGTGCCCTGAAAATGGGAGATGGCAACGTCCATATCCCCAATTCCCTTCGACCAACGTGCAGCCCAGTCGATATGGCGTTTTCCCCTGGCCGATTCATAGCTCGGATTCCCCGTATCTATAGCCAATGGCCCATGCAATCGTGCATGGTCTGCGGTATATGTGCGGGTACGGAAACCCGGCAGTGCAAACAGACTCAACGTGCCCCACGCCTGCTCGATATTGATATTAACCATGGGCTGGCCAAGTTTTTCTTCACCGCTTATATCTTCAACCGCGTCGGTCTGATTGATGATATCCACCAGATGTACCGACTCGGTCACACCCCAAAACACCTTAGCTACGCCAATCGTCATATACCAGCTTGAACCAAGATGCAACCAGTTCAATTCACGCAGATCGGCATGGGTTCTTTTTTTATCATCCGCGTCCAGACGAACAAAAGGTATCAGGCTGAAGCGGTCATCACCGCCGTCCAACGTATAAACCCACTCAGGTTCCAGCGTAGCTGAAGGTGATACTGTCATTTTTTTCTGCGCCGGATGAGCCGGTGGCGATGGGAAGTAGCGGGTTTGCAGTGAAGCCTGCCCGCCAATATCCCACTGACCTGCCTCGGCATACGATGGGCCCCACACGGTCCCCGTCATGCAAAGAGACAACACAGCGTAGGTTGAGCGCTTGATCATCTGGCGTTTTTTAATCTGTTGGATGTAAAATCCATGTCGGTCGTTCCTATGGCAAACTGATAGCCGGAAAAGTTCAGCGTCGTACTTTTGCCTGTTTGATGGTTCACCATATCCATCTGATCCGCACGCCAGTATTTGCCCAGATACTGTTTGTAATCATTATAAGTCAACGTTTTAAGCAGCTCATTTTTCCGATCATAAAAGTCGACTTTCCAGACTCGGAACTCGGCCTTATCAAACCAGACCATTTGCCGATGATATCCCGACTTCGGATGTGTTGGAAAACGCTCGATCATAAAGTGCTCACGGCCATCGAATGTTTCATCACCTGCATATCGATAACTGTATTTCTCCAGCTCCTGTGAGGCGATATCCTCATAGGCAAATTCGCTGCCCATAAATGGCCCTGACTTGTTGCTTGAAGAGATGCGCTTGACACGTTTAAGCGCGGGAAGAAACAACCATTGGTCATCAGAATCCAGTTTGTGGGTATGTGAAAGAAATGCGGTACCCTTCACATCACGAGGGTTATCAAACACGATCATGGTTTTGTCGCCATCATCAGGCTGTTCTCGGGTGGTATTGCGCATCGTACGGCTGGTCTGCTGGTTGTGTTTGTTGCGCAGTATCATCTCCAGTTCAACCCGATAATCACCAAAACCTAAATCGCGCTGGTCAGCTTCTGTGGCTATTTCAAGGCCGCGTTCTTCTTCACCGACAGCATTGGCCCATGCAGGTGCAACCATAAATACAGAGAGCCCTATGGCAGTAGCATACCAGGCTCGGTGTCTGCAAAAACCCCTTGATTTCATACTTCTCTCCTGTTGAATATTTCGTTCGCCTTTGGATTCACGTTGTCACCTCTGTAAGCTGCACATCGTCTTTTGCCTGCCCGTTTCCTTTCAGACGATCCATACGCATCAGCAATACAGGCAACAGTAGAAAGTCTGCTAATAACGCCATAGCAATAGCAATGGATGTAAGCAGCGCCATCTGAGAATTCAAAGCGAAGGTGGATTGCGCCAACACCATAAACCCTGCCACCAGCACTACCGAAGTCACAACAATAGCAATACCCACACTGGAAAATGCATAACGTACCGCAGCCTCTGCATCCATGCCCTCTTCTCGTCGGGCCCTTAAATATTTACTCAAAAAGTGAATGGAATCGTCCACTACGATGCCCAGCGACATGCCGGTCACCATGGCCGCTGCCATATTCACTTCACCTACAACAAGGCCCCACACACCAAAAGCAAGACCTGCAGGCAAAAGATTTGGCAGCAGACTAATCATGCCAATCTTAACGCTGCGCAAAGCAAAGCTGATCAACACCGATATCAACAGCAGTGCAAGCAGAGTGCCACCAAGCATGCTCTTGATATTACGTTCACTGATGTAAGCGAACATGATCGCAGGTCCAATGCCGGTCGCCTGAATTTCCGGAGCATGATCTGCCAGCCATTGCTCACCACGGATTGTGACTTCACGTAATTCACGCGTAGTCAAGTTCTTCAGCGTTGCAATAATCTGCGTAGACGATTTGTCCACATTGAGCTGGTTATTCATATCCAGACCGTACGGTAATGAGAGCTCATACAATAGCAGGTACTGTGCTGCCAGATCACGCTCTTCGGGCAGCTTGTACCATGCAGGATCGTCACCATGCAGGCTCATGTTAAGCCGCTGAAAGGTATCGGTAATCGAATTCACATGCTCCACTTCCGGCTGTGTACGAAGCCAGTCGACAAAGGCTTTGGCATCCGCCAGGAATTTGGGATCACTCACGCCGTTGCTTTCGCCTGCTGGCAGTGAATACTGCAACTGATAAAGGCCTGTCAAATGCTCTGAAGCGAAATCCACATCACTGCGAAAGGTGGTGCTGGTGTCAAAATATTTCACAAAATCTTCGTTCAATTCATTGCGCGGAATCATCGCCAGAACGACTACCGCTATGGCAACGGAACCCATCATAATAAAACGCTGACGTCGAATCACCTGATCAGAGAATACATCCATCCAGGCGCTGAAGCGTGTGCGCCCTGCTTTTGCCCGAACCGGCAAAACGGCCAGCATTGCAGGCAGAAAGGTGACTGAAAAGACAAAAGCAGCCATCACACCCATAGCAGTAATATTACCCAAATCATGGAACGGAGGGGAATCGCTGGCGTTCATCGACAGGAAACCAATCGCTGTGGTAATGCTGGTCAGGAACACCGGCATAAAGTTTACCCGCAGACTCTCAATAACCGCCAAACGTTTTTCCATGCCTTTGCGCATGCTCGCAAGCATGCTGACAATAATATGTATGGAGTCGGCCACTGCCAGCGTCATAATAATGGTGGTGGCGGCAGACGAGGGCGGTGTTAGCTTGATACCCAGCCAGCCTGCCAGCCCCATGCCCGTCAGTACTGAAAATGCCAGTACAAATACGGTCGCGGCAGTCGCACTGAATGAACGCACCAACACCAGCATCATAATGATGATAATCAGATACATGGCGGGAACGAGTGTGCCCATATCATTCATGCTCGATTCCATAAAGGCATTGTTCATCATGACCATACCGTTGAGGTATATTTTAACCGGATACGCAGCCTCGATTTCAGCGGCAAGCTTGCGTGCTGCAGCCGCCGCCTTAGGCACCTCATCCATCGCTTTTTCCGGCATCTGGAAGGTCACATTGATCGCTGTCACCACATTATCACTGGAAATCAGCATGGTTTTTAATGAAGGCTCATGCTGCGCAACATCCCCCAAACCTTTCAACTGCTCTTTGGATAGATGACGGGCATCTTCGATCAGATCTGCTACAACAAGGTCATCCCCCACAGCTGTGGTGTGTTGAAAATTTGAAACCGAATCTACGCGCAGGGCAAACGGAAGCAGCCAGGATTCTTCCGTAAGTTTCTCCACCGCATCCATGACATCCGGGCTTAGCGCATTGCCGTTGAGCGACTCGAGCACAAATTGAATATTATCAATCTTGGTATAGGTCTCCTGCAACTCCTCAAAAGCCATCAATTGGGGATTATCATCGCTGAAAAACACACGGTAATCGGTATTAAATGCTAAAAACCGTCCTCCGGATGCCGCACCAAAAGCCATTAAAACAGCCAATAAAATAACCGGCCAGCGCCAGCGAACTATCCATTGTGCATATACCTGCGCCCATTCACTCGTTTTATTCATATCTTCTCTCTCCAAGAAACCGACGGGTCGGTTTATTTATCAGGCAAAAATAACTGCCCGTCAGCCAGTTTTCAGTAGTTCTACAAAATCGATTAAAGCGTGGATACATTCAGAACAAATTGACACATCCTGAGAAGTTTTCGCAAGACCATGGCACCCTTCAATAGCAGCAATAAGAAACATCGCAATACGGACAGCATCAAGATCGGGATTGACCAACCCTCTTTTTTGACCGCGCTGCAAGGCCTGGGCTATACCCTGCTGCCAGCGAGACATCACATCATTGATACGTAATCGGAATCCTTCATCAACAGGTGACATCTCCTGTGCCAAATTATTCAGCGGACAGCCCTTGGAGAGGCATTCACAATCGGCCCAGCTTATCGCTTCCCTGAAAAACTTAACCATGTCCGTGATCGGATCATCGCTGACCAGCACCGGTTTCCACATAGCGATAAATTTGGACGCGAACACTTCATCTACAACAGCATAACCGAGCTCCAGCTTGTTGGAAAAATGGTGATACAGGGCCCCCTTGGAGATCCCTGCCTTTTTAATAATTTGACTGGTATTACAGGCCTGGAATCCATACAGGTGAATTTCTTCAGCTGCAATGTCCAAAATCTTCTGGCGTGTAAGCTCGGCATTATACTCGGCGTTCATTCATGTCCCTTCACTACGTAAAGTAAAGATGCACCCTAGCCGACCGCCAAGTCGGTTTCAACCCTCACTGAGACGTGTCACTGTTCTGCTTTGCTCGACGGAGTCACTAAATATTGTATCGAAAATACTCCGGGCCTCTGTGTGAAACATCGTATCATCCATCATCAGTCCGTGGATTCGGCGAAAGGGCGCCAGAAGCGCTGCATATCTTCATCTGGTGAAAAGTCGGGCAGGTTTTCATGCCACTGACGGATAAGCGCTGCATCCTCGCTCATATTGAGCAGGCGGAACCCGGCATCACCACTCTGACGCGTTCCAACAGCATCACCACCGCCACGCAGGGCAAGGTCGGCTTCGGCCAATTCCAGGCCATCATGCGTATTCACCATCTGTTTTAAACGAGTCATAGAGCCTTCTGAAGCATCAGAACCAGCAACCAGCATACAATAACCCTGATCCGATGAGCGCCCTACCCGGCCACGCAGCTGATGCAGTTGCGCCAAGCCATAGCTTTCAGCCGCCTCAATCACAATCAGACGCGCTTGAACTACATTCACGCCCACTTCAACCACTGTCGTGGACACAAGGATTTTGCACTCACCTGATGTAAACGCATCAAGCGCAGCTTTTTTCTCTTTTGATTTCATGCGGCCATGCAGGCCAATCACATTGGCATGCGGGAAGTAGGACTTCAACAATTCCACACGCTGATCCACCGACAAGCCGTCTTCATCCTCATCAATACGTGGTACAATCCAGTAGATGCGCCCTTCTGCATCAAGAATGCGTTGCATGCCACCCATCAGCGGCTGCATTTTACTCGATGCAATCACTCGCGTTTCCACAGGAAGGCGGCCCGGTGGCATACCTCGCATGATGGAGAGATCCATATCGCCATAAAGAGCCAGCGCCAGCGTACGTGGAATCGGCGTTGCCGTCATGCCAAGCAGGTGAATCGCTTCATGCCCGTCGCGTTTTTTATCAGCCAGTGCCCAACGCTGGCGCACACCGAATCGATGTTGCTCATCCACCAGCGCCAGTGCCAGATGTTTGAAATGTACATCTTCTGTGAGCAACGCATGCGTGCCAACGATTAACTTCAGGCTCCCACTCTTCAGCTCTGCCAGCATCTCACGCCGTGCTTTGGCCCTTGTGCTACCGGTGAGCAATTTTATCTCAAGCCCTAATGGAGAAAACAGTTCAGCAAGCGTTTCGGCATGCTGGTCCGCCAACACCTCTGTCGGTGCCAGCAGTGCAGCCTGGTAACCGCATCCTGCAACCTTGGCCATGGCAAGGGCCGCAATCCAGGTTTTGCCCGCACCCACATCGCCTTGCAACAGCCTGTGCATTCGCAACCCCGAATGCAGATCCCCTGTAATATCGGACCATGCCATGGTTTGTGCATCCGTTAATGGAAACGGCAAACTGTTCAGCAACTGTCCACTCAAGTTCTCCTGATGCAAAGAAAGGGCAGGACAATCAGCCTGTCGTTTTTTCTCCCGCATCAGGCACAAGTAAACAATAATCTCTTCGGACTTCAGCCGCACAGCAGCTCGCTCCAGTGTCGCGCGCTGCGCATCATCAGGCCCGTGCAACTGTGATAGTGCCCGCCTCAAACCTGGCAAATGAAACTGACTATCCAGCAATCCATCAAGCGGGCTCGCAGAGGAAAGCGGCAACATGCCCAGAGCCTGCCGAATAGTTGTGGCGATGCGCTTGCCACTTAGTCCCGCCAAAGCGCTGTATACCGGCTGATAACCCGGATGAAATGCCTCACGCACACACCAGTCAGGATGACTCATCTGCAGATTACCGTTCCAGGACTCAACCACACCACGCACGGAAATCTCACGCCCTTCGCTCAAACGCGCATCACTCATCATATAACCGGAATGAAAGAAGCTCAGTCCTATCTGGCCCGTACTGTCGGCAAGTCTTACGATCACCTGCCTGCTGCGGCCAAAACCACGTGCTTGTTTACTGACAATGCGTCCGTTGATACGTGCACTTTCTCCCTCGCGCAACCGATCAATAGGCTGAACAAAACGGTCATCGATATAATCCTTGGGCAGATGCAAAAGAAAATCACCGACAGAGTTCACACCACGGTTAGCCAATCGCTTCTCAAGCGTAGCTCCGATACCGGGGATAACAGTCAACGGCTGTGCAAACAGGTCGTACATGGGCTGATATTGACCGAATACAAAGCCTTGCTCAACCACCAGACACAATCATCTTCTGCAATAGCCTCAAGATATTTCACGGGCAGGAAAACCTGTTTTGTCTCAACACTTGAGCTAAGGATACTCTGAAAAAGTCAGCGTATCCGTGCAGGCCATGGACGGCCTGCCAAAATGATGCACTCAAAGCGCCTGATTTTGTGGACAAAGGTGAAACTACCCCTTTTTGCCTTTGCATGCTGAAAAACGACATGGACGTAGTTTTTCAGAGTTTCCCTAATAAATATGACGCTGAGATAATGTAATTCAATTAAACTTCAATAACAGTGAAGTTTTTACTTGTATGCACCGATACATTCACCTAAAGTGCGCCCCGTTTTCGGAGGTAATAGTCATGGCAAAACGTTGTGAAGTATGTGGAAAAGGCCCAATGAGCGGCAACAATGTCAGTCACGCGCATAATACGACTCGTCGTCGTTTTCTGCCTAACCTGCAGCAGGTACGTGCTGTTGTTGAAGGTCAGCCTCGCCGCGTGAAGGTTTGCTCTAGCTGCCTGCGCTCTGGTAAAATTCAGAAAGCAGCCTGATTTACCACACACTTAATTATTAAAAAGGGCGCCCAGAGGGCGCCCTTTTTATTTGGTTCATCGCGCATTAGGTAGATATGGCTGAAGAAAGTTTTTTGATCCCCGTTATGCGATGATAGATGCTTTAAAGCTACATACTACTCTGCTACAGCAGAGCATCCCCCTTTCTTTAGCGGTAAAGAAAGGGGTGAAAGAAAGCCGCCCCCGATATCTTTGCCCTTTGGATTCCCTCATACGAGCCATTCACTACAGCCGCTGCATCCGAAGCTTGTTCCTGTAGTGAATAACTCTATTCGGCAAATCTATAAGGGGGAGTAAACGGCATTGCCCCGACGTACGGTAGGACTTGCTCATTAAGTTCTGGTTTTTGATTCCCCGCTAGCAGACTGCCGAGACAAATATTCAAAATCGGAGAAGAGCGGCGGAGCCGTGGCCGGTTTTGAATATGCAGGATCGGGTATCCGTAGGGCAGGCTGCTTTCCGGGGCGTTTTTCTTGGTTCATTCTTTGTACGAACAAAGAATGAACAAACAATCCCTACATCAACACCAAGACAGGAAGCGTCTTCACTTCTATATTTACTGAGACTATTTCCCGGACTTTCGCAATGAGCCTTTTTATTGATCCCGGTCAGTTTTAACCTTCGGATTCAATTATCCAACTCTGGCAATCAGATCCATTTCTACTTTTGCTCCCAGCGGCAGAGCAGCAACAGCAACAGTAGCACGTGCAGGCCGGTGTTCTCCAAGCCATGCAGCATATATCGTGTTCACCCGTGGAAAATCAGCCATATCTACGAGGAATATATTCACCTTGAGAATATCCGTCAGCGAAGCCCCCGCTTTATTTAATACGGCAGACAGGTTTTTTGTTACCTGTGTTGCCTGTGACTCAACATCATCAGCGATGAGCTTGCCCTCGACAGGCAGCAACCCGATCTGACCGGATGCATACAGCACACCAGCGGAAACAACCGCCTGGCTATATGGGCCCACAGCCTTGGGCGCATCATCTGAATGTATGATCTGAACAGCACTCATGCTCTCTACTCCTGTTTATGTCGATTTTGATGTGGGTTTTGATGTGGATTTTCGGCTGAAGAAATCACGCAGTGTTTCTCCCAGTGCTCTGGTTCCCGGCCTGCCACTGAGCCCCACACGATTACGGCGGGATACACTCACCACACCCGATACTGCCTTGATCGAACGCATGGTTGCGGCCAGGTGGTTGCGATCTTCCACCTCCACAAGGAACAGCAACTCGGTCATCGAGCCACCACGCTGACTCAGTTTCAAATCTTCAATGCTCGATGAAGCATCAGCAATACTGCGCGTTACATTGGCCAGCATACCGCGTTCATTTTGAGAACGGACCTCGATACCTGTTTTAAACAGCTGCCCCGGCTGTGACTCCCACTCCACTTCCAGCCAGTCGGCATTCTTCTGGTCGGAAACCTCAGGGCACTTGCGATGATGTAACATCATACCTTCACCAGTGGTAAACAACCCAAGCACGGGATCCCCCGGAATAGGGTGACAGCACTCGGCCGCATGCATCATGGAACGCCTTAAACCTGTCAGTTTAAGCGGCAAAATCCGCTTACCATGATCGTCCGTCTCCAGCAGCGCGTGAATCGGTATCTCGCCACGCCCCAGTCGAATCTTGAGCTCTTCCATGCTTTCACAGTTGAGACCCTTCAAAACCTCGGCAGAAATGTCTTTTTTACCAATGGATTCATGCAGAATTTTCTGCCCCACTCGAATACAGGTCTCGCGTTCCTGACGTTTGAACCACTGGCGAATAGACTGGCGTGCTCGCGGTGTTTTCACATACTGCAACCACTGCCTGCTCGGTGACTGATCCGGGCTAGTCATAATCTCAATCTGATCCCCGTTTCTCAAACGCGTCGAAAAATCAGCCATCTCACCGTTGATGCGAACACCTATGCAATGATGACCAATATCAGTGTGGACGGCATAAGCAAAGTCCAGTGGTCTGGCCCCTCTCGGTAATGGAAAAATATCGCCATCGCGACTAAAAACATAAACCTCTTGTACAAACAGATCGAGCCGTACATTTTCAAGAAATTCACTTGGATTTTCAGCATCCTTCAATAATTCGGTCAACTGTTTCAGCCATTTAAAGCTTTCACGCTCGCCAGCCTCAGTTGCACCTTCTTTATAAGCCCAGTGAGCCGCCACACCGTCTTCAGCGTAGGAGTGCATGGCTTCGGTTCTGATCTGCACTTCAATACGAAAGTTTTCCGGGCCTATCACAGCGGTGTGTAAGGACTGGTATCCATTCGGCTTGGGCAGAGCGATGTAATCCTTGAACCGGCCGGGAACCGGACGGTACAGACTGTGTACCACACCAAGTGCCTGATAACATTTAGTCATATCATCAACAATGACGCGGAATGCAACAAGATCGAAAATATCATCGAAATTCACATGCTTGCGCTGCATTTTTTCATGGATGCTATACAGGTGTTTCATGCGCCCCTGTACGGATGCTTTCAGGCCCTGGCGCTGCAACGCCTCCTGGATAATGCTTTCAAGCCTTGCACGCGTTTTATTCAATCCTTCCAGCCGACCCTGCATTTCATGCAGTAGCGATTTGTAGGCATCGGTTTCGAGATAGGAGAAGACCAGATCTTCCATCTCCTGTTTGACCCAGTGGATACCGAGCCGGTGCGCCAGTGGCGCATAGATTTGCAGCGTCTCCTCTCCGATCATGCGGCGCTTTTCCTCACGCATGAAACCTAGTGTTCGCATGTTATGCAGGCGATCAGCCAGCTTCACGATCAACACGCGCAAATCTTTGGCTGTAGCCAGAATCATCTTGCGGAAGTTTTCTGCCTGTTTGTGTTCGGATGAGTTAAAATGGATTTTACCGATCTTGGTCACACCATCGACAAGAATGGCTACATCCATACCAAAGTGAGACTCAATTTCTTCAAGCGTAACGTCCGTATCTTCAACGGTATCATGCAGAATGCCGGTAATGATCGTAGCTTCATCCATGCCAAGACTGGCAAGGATGTCGGCTACAGCCAATGGATGTGTAATATAGGGCTCACCGGATATACGAGTCTGGCCAGCGTGCGCATGAGCCGCAAAAACATAAGCGCGGTTTATGCGGTCAAGATCCGCCTTGGGTGCATAGGAAGCAACACGTTCGGTAATTTCAAAGATACGGCTCACAGCTTAAGGTCGAATGGACTAGGTACTACGCGAGCCGAGGCAATCAGGCAGCGCCAGCCTCATCTTCATCAAACTGGCTGGAACGAAGGCGTGCCTGTTCGTCCTGTTCAAACAGAGATTCCCATGAAACATAACCATCGCCCATTTCACGCAAAGCCTGTACAGCATGTTTGTCGCCTTCTGTTTCCAGCAAAGCAGGCATACCATTGAGCAGCTGACGGGCACGACGGGACGCCAACAGAACCATCTCAAAGCGGTTAGGATAATAACGGATACAATCTTCTACGGTTACGCGAGCCATGCGGCTTACCTCCAACTGGAACTATGTCTGACAACCTAGGAAGGGTTGCACAAAATGCAACTTATATAAAAAACGAAACGATCAGGGTCTGTTAACACGTGTCTGAATTACTGGAATATTTTCAACAGCTGTGCGAGCGCCTCGTCGAAATCATCATTGATCACCCGGAAGTGTGCCTCTCCGGCATGGTTCATCTCATCAACGGCTGCTGCTACGCGAAAGTTAACAACCTCGGCTTCATCCTGAGCACGTGAGGTCAGGCGATGCCTTAACACATCCAGTGAAGGTGGCAAAACAAATATACGCACAGCAGCCGGAATCTTCTCTGCCACCTGGGCAGCCCCTTGCCAGTCAATCTCCAACAGCACATTGGACCCTGCTGCCATCATTGATTCAACATCAGACTGACGTGTACCGTACATATTACCATGTACGTTTGCCCACTCAAGAAATCCACCCTGATCACGCTGGGTTTCGAATGCTTCCCGATCAAGAAAGTGGTATTCGCGTCCATTCACTTCACCGGGGCGTGGGTTACGTGTGGTACAGGAGATAGAGAGATTCAGATTCGCACACTTCTCCAGCAAGGCCGCACACAGGCTCGACTTTCCGGCACCCGATGGGCCTGAAATGATAAACAGCTGGCCGCTCATATGCCCTGCCCCGTCAATAACTCGTATTTCTTCTGCAACTCATCTTTCGATTCGATTCGGTTTGCATCAAGTGGAATACAATCAACCGGGCAAACCATCTGGCACTGCGGTTCGTCAAAGTGACCAACGCACTCAGTGCAACGATCCGGATCAATTTCGAAGATTTCCTCACCCTCGAAAATAGCCAAGTTTGGGCACTCAGGTTCACACACCGCACAATTGATACAGTCATCTGTAATAGTCAAAGCCATTGATAAGAACTCCCGGAAACCCGAATCTTAATGAGAAATGGTGATGAATGCGAAAACAATTCGCACTCAGGCATGACCAGTCAAAGCAATCATCATGATGATTGCCTGTTTGCCCCCACCGGATGTGGCAGTAGCGTTACGTCCCATATGTCCGATCACAATGTTTCCGTATTCTCCAACCAGAGCCCTCAACTCAAGGTTTATGCTGATCTGGTTAAATTGTATCCGGAAAATAAAGCGTATGTCCGACAATACGCAGAACTCCTGCTCAATGCAGGTCAGCTGTCCACTGCTACAGAAATCCTGCGACACCTGCATCATTTATTGCTCAAACAAGGTGAAAACAGCAAAGCTGATAATCTGGCCATGCAATTCCCTCAGATCGGTCGCATCAACAACTCCAGAGGCCAGTACCGCGAAGATATTAGAAAATTACTGCCTTTGAGCATGCGCAATATTTTGTGGCTGAAACTGCATCAAAAACGCCTGCAAGAAGGCCATCATCTGTTTCGTCGTGGTGAGATGGATGACACACTTTACCTGGTCTGCGAGGGAGAACTGGCAGAGTTCATCAAAGGCAATAACGGTAAACCTGTTCTGCTCAACCTGATTCAGGCCGGTGATGTGGTTGCTGAAAGCACCCTGCTGCTTCCAGGTCCACATAAAACCGATGTCGTGGCCAATAAAATTAGTATCGTCGCCAAACTACCACGCAGAAAGATGGCAACAGCTCTTGCCAGATCACCCAGCCTGAAAGCAGCTCTGCAACACAAAGCTGATTTTCGCCGCATGACAGCGCTTATTTCATCATGTCCACTTCTGGAAAATGTACCGCTGGATATGCGCCAGCATATGGCAGTAGAGAGTTTTATCCGCCAATATCCGACAGGCACAACCATTCACAAGTCGGGTGAAAAGCTGAGTTATGTCGACTTGATTGTTCGCGGTGAAGCCTGCTTTCAGTTGCAGGACAAGGATTCGCTTAGAGAGCTGAAGTCACTCACTCCCGGCTCACTTATTGGTGATACTGAAGCCATTCAGGATGGTGGCTGCCCTGCCGATATGATTGCCAACTCAGCTCTGGCCATAGTACACATTCCCTGCGATGCATTTATAGCTGTAGTGGAGGCTTATCCACCGCTGCGCAATGCTCTGTTTGCCAATGCCGCCAAACAACGTTCACAGCTGATGGACAAACTCAACGAGCTTCAGACTCAGCAGTTAAATTAACCGCTCAACCCGTTACGGAGAACAATTGCATCCGCCACCTTATTGACGAGGGCAGTATTTCGTTTATTGAGCCAGGCAATCAGAATGGTAAACAGGTTATGAATGCAACAGATTTGAAACCTGTTTTTTTAGCCCATCAATATCATAGGGCTTGGAAAGAATGACTGCTCCATGTGCAGGTAATCTACCTTGCAATATTGTTTCTTTGTCGTATCCAGTGGAAAAGATAACTTTAACATCAGGGCACATACTCTGCATGCGTTCAACAGCCTTCACACCGCCCAGTTTTGGCATCACAACATCAATAATAATAAGCGACACTTCATCCCGATTGGCGGTGAATACATCAACGGCCTCCAGCCCGTCCGAGGCAACCAATACTTGATAGCCAAACGATTCCAACACCTCTTTTCCGGCATGAAGTACTGCCACTTCATCATCCACAAGCAGAATCAATTCACCTTGCCCTTCAACTGCTATCTCATCTTGAAGATCTGACCGGGCAACAACGCCATCCTTCAGCATTGGTATGTAAATATGGAAAGTCGAGCCTTTACCCTCTGTACTATCAACCTCTATATAGCCGTGGTGGGTTTTAATTGCTCCATAGGCCATCGCCAGACCAAGACCCGTTCCTTTGCCCTGCTCCTTGGTGGTAAAGAACGGTTCAAACAGATGGTTCAAATGATCCTCGGAAATCCCAGAGCCATTATCATGGATACTCAGATGCGCATAGTGTCCATTTTTGAAATATTCATGACTTTTAATATAGCTGTTATCAACGTGAACGGCCTCGAGTTTGATGGTAAGACTAGGCTCATCCACATGCTCGAGCGCATCGCGAGCATTGGTAACCAGATTCAGCAGCACCTGATGCAGCTGAGCAGCATCTCCATTAATAAGGATGGAATCCCTGCAAATTTCTTGATGTATGATGATATTTTCAGGCAATAATGAATGGAAAAGTTTGATTGCTTCTTTAATGAATGGTGTCAATGGCAATGGTTGTATACTAACCCTGTCTTTGCGAGCAAAGGTGAGCAGCTGCTTAATTAAATCGGCGGCACGAAAAGAGAGATCCTCAACATTGGCAAGTTTTTGCTGCACATCGGGCATTCCCTTTGTGAACATATTGGCCAGATACAGGTTGCCGGTCATACCTGCCAGTATGTTATTGAAATCATGTGCAATGCCACCAAC
The DNA here is from genome assembly GCA_021772835.1 of Mariprofundus sp. Classification (GTDB taxonomy): domain Bacteria; phylum Pseudomonadota; class Zetaproteobacteria; order Mariprofundales; family Mariprofundaceae; genus Mariprofundus. Next base: position 277 of record JAJFLE010000065.1, on the reverse strand, counting down.
CAGAATCCCGATCGCCTCCATTTTCTGGGCACGATGAAATTGTTGCTCCATCTTTTCCAATTCGCTGATATCGGCATGAGAGCCGACAAAGTGGGTAATGGATCCATCACTATTTGTGATTGGGGCTATATTAAGTATGGGGGTGTCCTGAATTTTGTGTAAACGGTTAAATTGACGGATAGTTCCGTCTTACTCAAAGGAGAGAGTATGACCGTTTCAAAATTACCAGCAGACCTAATTGATGGTCTGTTAGCTGACTACAAGAAGCCCGAGGATC
>JAJFLE010000064.1 GCA_021772835.1 Mariprofundus sp. | reverse complement strand
ATCTGAGTATCCTTGTGTTAAATCTAAGGCCCGCCATTATGGCGGGCCTTTTTTTTGATCTTCTTTTATGTTGACGGAGGTGTAGGAAAGTCTGTTGCCTGCATGGCGGCACAGGGTTTAAGCAACTGGTGCTTGCTTCGTGCTTTTGTATGAATGGTTGTCGTTTATGCATGATTTAGCGATGAAATATGGATATAGGCACGCTGCTTGCTGTGTAAGCCAGTAAGCAGCATGTTTGGTTGTAATGCTGAATGGTGTCAAAACGCTGAATGGTGTCAAAACATCTAGTCGCCCGATGCAACAATGGGATCTTGGTTGGCACCTAGCCTGAGGCCAGGCCTGGGTATGAAAATCCTTGCTGAAGGCGTTGAGCTGGAATGCAGCAGGCAAGGAAGCTCGCCGCCATGGGTTTGCGACTATGCCCAAGCTTACTTCTTTGGCAGACTGGCAAGGGACAATCAGTTGCAGCACAAATAACAAGGCAGAAACCAGTGTCAGCCAGTATCAGGAGGAAACATGATTACGCATGGGGCGAAGCATACGATAATACTGGCTGCCTTCGCGTCTTTTTTTGTGATTGCCTTTGGCTTGGTCGAATGGATACATGAAGAGGATCCAACTACCAGTCAGATTGTAGAAGAGATGTCGGATCAGCCATTCATAGACGAGCCGATCCAGCCGATGCCAGTCCCGGCACCGTTTACTGCGAAGAAGGTCACTTTGGGCGAAAGCCTGTTTCATGAGCCGCGCCTGTCAGCCGGCAACAGCATCAGCTGTGGCCATTGTCATAACCTGTCGACAAACGGCGCCGATGGTCTGCCTCGCTCTATTGGTGTCAATGACGAAGAAGGGCTGGTTAATACACCTACAGTATTTAATGCTGCACTGCATATCGCCCAATTCTGGGATGGCAGAGCTGCCACGCTGGAAAAACAGGTTGACGGGCCCATCCACAATCCAAAAGAGATGAACTCCAATTGGCCTGACGTTGTTGCCAAATTAAGTACGGATAGAAAATACGTCGATGCATTCTCCAGGCTCTATGCCGATGGCATCACCAGCAATAACATCAGGGATGCAATTGCCACATTTGAGCGCACACTGGTCACGCTCGACGCCCCGTTTGACCGCTTTCTCCGCGGCGAAAGCAACGCAATTTCTGCCGAAGAGAAACAGGGTTATCTGATTTTCAAGGGACATGGCTGCGCCTCCTGCCATCAGGGGGCGAATGTGGGTGGCAACATGTATCAGCGCTTTGGTGTTGTGAAGGATTATTTTGTCGATCACCCCATAGTAAACAAAGCAGATTTTGGTCGTTTCAATGTGACCGGACTGGAGCAAGACCGACATGTTTTCCGGGTTCCGAGCCTGCGTCTGGTCACGCTGACAGCCCCTTATTTCCACAATGGCAGCGCTGGCACGCTGGAGGAAGCTGTGCGCAGTATGGCCCGATACCAGCTTGGCAGGGAGATGTCTGAGCATGATATCAAGTTGATCATCGGCTTTCTCGGCACACTGGTTGGGGAATATAAAGGCAACAGGTTGCAGCAATGAACAACATGCAAAGGCTGTTGCCGGTGTTCATTATCTTCAGCGTTATCGTGGCTCTGGTATTTCTGTTGCAAAAGACAGGCATTGCCGATCCTCAGGCACATAACCGCATCACAGATGATATCCAGCAGTTAATCCACCATGATGCGCTGCTCAATCAGAGTGTGTTTCAGGTCAGGGAAAACACCTCTTCCCATTACGATTCGCTGGTATTGCAGCAGATGAAGGTGGTGGAGCTACTGGCCGATCTGAAAAAGGAGAGAGTTGGGCTGTACCGGCAGGGAGATGCTCCCATGAATGAGCGTATTGATCGCTTCGAAGTGCTGCTCAATGAAAAGATCCGGGCCATTGAGGTGTTTAAATCCCACAACTCCATATTAAGGAACTCGCTGACCTATCTTCCCCATGGTGTCGACAATTTCCCTGACCGGTTTGCATCGACCAAGGCCAAGTTGAACGAGTTGTCACGCGATACTCTGCATTATTCCATTCGTCCCGATGGCCATTTGATGGGACGCGTGACCGCGCTACTAGCTGACCTGCATAACAGCAATAAACATGATAAGTCAGAGCAGCTCGATAGCCTGTTACGCCATGCCGAACTAATCCTGCAATATCGGGATGGTGTAGAGAAACTGGCCAATACTGTGGTCGCCATACCCACGACGCAGGTGATTTCAGGGATCTACAGCTCCTACAGACAGCATTATGATCTGCTGCTCAACCAGGCCAATCGTTACCGCATCATTCTCTATATACTGGCTACACTGCTGCTGGCTTATGTGATCTGGCTATTTATCCGGTTGCGTTCTTCAGAGTTTGAAAGCAACCAGCTGTTGGCCGATGTAAACTTTCAGCGTTTTGCCCTGGATCAGCATGCTATTGTGGTGATCACTGATAGCGCGGGCATCATCACCTATGTCAATGACAAGTTTTGTAAGAACAGCCAATACACACGAGAGGAGTTGATTGGACAGACTCACAGGATTGTGAGTTCCGGTTATCATCCCGAATCATTTTTCAAACAGATGTGGGCCACCATCAGCAGTGGGCAGGTCTGGAGTGGTGAGATTAAAAATTGCAGGAAAGATGGCAGTGAATACTGGGTGGATCAAACCATCGTACCTTTTCTGGATGGAGCGGGAGAGCCGGAACGATACGTAGCTATACGAACGAACATCACCAAACGCAAGCAGGCGGAGCAAAAACTTCAGCTTACCCAGTTTGCCAGTGACCATGCGCCCGATTGTATACTCTGGATCGATGAACAGGCGCACATCTGCTACGCCAACGAGTCGGCATGTAGAGAGCGCGGTTACACAAAATCTGAAATGCTGATGATGTCCATACCGGATATTGATCCTGACTATCCAGCCGATGCATGGGCTGCTCACTGGCAGGAGTTGCAACAAAAAGGTGATCTTAGTTTCGAAACGGTGCACAGGCGTAAGGATGGCTCTACCTTCCCTATAGAGGTCTCTGCTAACTTCGTTAAATTTGAAGGCCACGAATATAATGTTGCATTCCTCAGGGATATCACCGAGCGCAAGGTTTTCGAGCAGCAGATCAATGATGATAAAACAAAGCTCTCTGCAATAATTGGTAATCTCGTTGAGGGCATTATCACCATCGGTACACGAGGCATGATTGAATCAGTCAATCCGGCGGCAAGTCGGATTTTCGGTTACAGTGATGAGGAAATGATAGGTCAGAATGTAAAAATGCTGATGCCTGAACCTTATCATAGCGAGCATGACGCTTACCTTGATCACTATATAACAACCGGTGAGAAAAAGGTGATCGGTATAGGGCGGGAGGTGACAGGTCGGCGCAAGGATGGCTCAAGCTTCCCGATGGAGTTGGCAGTAAGTGAAGTGGCCACCGATAAGCTCCGGTATTTTGTTGGCATCATCCGCGATATCACCGCACGCAAGCAAACAGAAGAAAAAATAAAGAAAATGGCCTACCATGACTATCTTACCGGCTTACCCAATCGTGCGCTGTTCTATGACAGGCTTCAACAGGATCTGGCTCATACGCATCGCAATGAAAAGCTGCTGGCCGTACTGATGCTGGATCTTGATCACTTCAAACCGATCAATGATGAACTGGGCCATGAGTGGGGTGATCAGGTATTAATCGAAGTGAGCACACGCCTGCAGCAATGCATCCGTGCAACCGATACTGCGGCTCGTCTTGGTGGTGATGAATTCAGCATTATCCTGGTTGATGTACAATCTGAAGCGCTTGCCTGCAAGATTGCTGAAAAAGTGATCGCCGCTATCGGAAAACCCATGCTTCTGAATGAATCTCAATATATCCTGGGTATAAGCATCGGTATATGTATGGCATCCTCAGGTGAAAGCGACATGAGAGGCATTGTGTGCAAGGCCGATGCCGCCATGTATCAAAGCAAAGAGAGTGGCAGAAACTGTTATCGAGTATCAGCAGGATAGCTGCTGTTGCAAGCAGCTGAATCTGGCAATACTACGCTGGATCTGAAAAAAAAATCCGGGTGAGGCGATCTGGCTGCTGTAGGCGTCCCATGAGCTTGATAGCACCTTGGCCAGCGTTGTTCCGCCTGTGTTTCAAAGCTTTCAGAAGACTGTTCAGACTATCAGTTTCCAGGTGATCAGCCTGCAGGCGGGCAACAGGCAATCAATCTGTTCAGGAAGCAGGGGGGTGCTGAGCAGAGGATTCACACTCACTGCAATAAATGCCTGTAGCCTTCCTTGACCGTATACGAACGGCTTCGTAGTCTCACCAGCTCAGTTTAGGGTCACTATTTTACCGGAGAATGAGTCTCGTCCATGCGCGAATTTGAAAAGATTAAACGTCTTCCACCCTATGTGTTTTCAGTTGTTAATCAGCTGAAAATGGAACTTCGCCATGCCGGTGAAGATATTATCGATCTGGGCATGGGTAACCCTGACCAGCCGACACCGCAGCATATCGTCGATAAGCTGTGCGAAGCTGCGCAGGACGGTCGCAATCACCGCTACTCGATGTCCAAGGGTATTCCGGGTCTGCGCAAGGCAATCTGTGGCTGGTACAAGACCAAGTTTGATGTTGATCTCGATCCGGAAACAGAAGCAATTGCATGCATAGGTTCAAAAGAGGGGCTGGCCCATCTGGCTGTTGCGATCACCAGTCCCGGTGATCTGATTCTGACACCGAATCCTGCGTATCCAATCCATCCCTACGGTTTTATTATTGCCGGTGCCGATATTCGGCACGTGCCGATGGGGCCGGGTTACGATTATTTTGAGGAAGTTCAGAAAGCCGTAAAAGACTCATGGCCTAAGCCGAAGATACTGGTGGTGAACTTTCCATCCAATCCGACGGCCGAAGTCGTGGATCTCGATTTTTATGTGAAGCTGGTTGATTTCGCTCGCGAGAACGATCTGATTGTGATCTCCGATATCGCTTATGCCGAGATCACCTTTGATGGTTATAAATGCCCGTCGATCATGCAGGTTCCTGGTGCAAAAGATGTGGCGGTAGAGTTCTACTCACTCTCCAAGACCTACAACATGCCGGGTTGGCGCATGGGATTCATGGTCGGCAACAAAGAAATTGTCGGTGCTCTTGCCAAGATTAAATCCTATCTCGATTACGGCACCTTCCAGCCACTGCAGATTGCAGCATGTGCTGCTCTGAACGGGCCGCAGGACTGCGTGAGTGAGATTCGTGCCATGTACCAGTCACGCCGTGATGTCATGATTAACGGTATGCATCAGATGGGCTGGATGGCTGAAAAACCGAAAGCATCGATGTTTATCTGGGCAGAAATTCCCGATGAATTTAAAGCTATGGGCTCACTGGAATTTGCCAAGCGTATGCTCAAAGAAGGTGGCGTAGCTGTTTCACCGGGTATCGGTTTTGGTGATTATGGCGATCACTATGTGCGTATCGCATTGATTGAGAATGAACACAGAACACGCCAGGCCCTGCGCGGTATGCGTCAGTTCCTTAACGCCGGGAAGTGATTTGATTGATACGGTCTCGGGCCTCCTGCCCTCGACCTTGAACGCAACCTGAAAAACGTGGTTTTTCAGGTCACTCACTAAAGCCACCCATCCATGGATGGGTTCAGCCCGACGAACGGATTGGATTTTGGTGGGAAAGAATTGGAGTTATTAAATGACTGAATTAAGAGTAGGGCTACTGGGGCTCGGTACGATAGGGACCGGTGTTGCCCGTATTCTGATCGAGCAGAAAGATTTGATCGGCCGTCGTCTGGGTAAACAGATTAGACTGGTGGCTGCTGCTGACCGCGATCCGGATCGTGATCGTAATCTCGATTTCACCGGTGTGCGTTTGAGTGATGATGCCAATGATATTATTGGCGCTGATGATGTTGATCTGGTGGTGGAACTGATCGGTGGGTATGAACCTGCCCGCAGCTTTGTCGCACAGGCGCTGGAAAATGGCAAACATGTGGTCACGGCCAACAAGGCGCTGATTGCCAAACATGGTGAAGAGCTGTTTCCTGTTGCTGCTGCCAAGGGTCTGCAGATTGGATTCGAAGCGGCAGTCGGTGGTGGCATTCCGTGCATGAAAGCGCTGCGTGAGGGACTTGCAGCCAACGCTATTGAATCGGTATACGGCATTCTTAACGGCACCTGCAACTTTATCCTTACCAAAATGGAAAACGAAGGCGCTGATTACGCCGATGTTTTGAAAGAGGCACAGGATTTGGGTTATGCCGAGGCTGATCCGACGTTTGATGTTGAAGGCATCGATACAGCCCAGAAACTCTCGATTCTGGCTGCCATGGCTTTTGGCTCAAAGATCAAGTTTGAAGAAGTGTTTACCGAAGGCATAAGCAAGATTACAGCTGCAGATATTGAGTCGGCCCATGAGATGGGTTATCGCATCAAATTACTTGGAATCGCCAAGCCGCATGGTGCCAACGGTGATGTTGAAACCGTTGAGATGCGTGTACACCCGACTCTGGTGCCGCTCACATCCCAGATGGCACAGGTATCGGACTCTTATAATGCTGTGCAGATTTCAGGTGATTTCGTCGAGCACACCATGTATTTCGGACGAGGTGCGGGTGAGCGCCCGACCGCATCTGCCGTGGTAGCCGATATCATGGATATCGCCAGCGGTTTTCCCGATGGCATTGCTCATCTGGCACCACCTATGGGGTTTGTAGAATCTTCACGTCGTGATAAACCGACCATGCCAATGGCCGATACCGAATGTGAATATTTCATTCGCCTGATGGTGAAGGATCAGCCGGGTGTGATTGCATCTGTGACTTCGATTTTGGCCGATCATCGCATCAGCCTGGAAGCACTGACGCAGAAAGAACGCCATGCCAGCCATAATGTGCCGATTGTGATGCTTACGCATGAAACAACCGAAGGCAATTTACAGGCGGCAATCAGCCGCATTACCGGCCTTGAAGCCGTTGAAGAAGATGTGTTGATTCTGCGTAAAGAATCAGCCGTAGCCTGATCGATGCTGCATTTTTGGCATCCTGCCCAAAAGCAGCGCGTTGGAACAAAGGTGCGACTTTGTCCCAACTCACAAAATCCACGACTGATGTCGTTAAATTTTGGCAGCCCATTCATGGGCTGCGTGAAAGCGCCGAATAAATCGACGTTTCCTCAAGGAAGATAACCATGCCTCGATACGAAGGAATCATTAACCGTTACCGTGCATTTTTGCCCATAGCCAAAGATGATGCTGTGATCACGCTTTATGAAGGCAATACGCCGCTGCACGAATCACATAACCTGCGCAATGCCATCAACCCTGAGTTGAGTATTTTTCTCAAGTTTGAAGGGCTGAATCCTACCGGTTCGTTTAAAGATCGTGGTATGACCATGGCAGTGACTCAGGCGTATAACGCCGGATCACGCAAAATCATCTGTGCCTCTACAGGCAACACCTCTGCTTCTGCTGCCGCTTATGCAGCCAACTCCGGTATGGAAGCCTATGTGTTGATTCCCGATGGCAAGATTGCACTTGGCAAGATGAGCCAGGGCATGCGTTATGGTGCCAAAGTGATTCAGATTCGTGGTAACTTTGATGATGCGCTGGAACTTGTACGCGAGATTTCTGCCGATGGCTCCATTTCACTGGTCAACTCGGTCAATCCATACCGTATCCAGGGCCAGAAAACAGCATCGTTTGAAATTGTTGATGAGCTCGGTTTTGCTCCGGACTTCCATGCACTGCCAGTAGGCAATGCGGGCAACATCACGGCTTATTGGATGGGTTATAAAGAGTATCAGGAAAAACGCATTTCCAAAACGTGCCCGAAAATGCTCGGTTTCCAGGCTGCAGGTTCGGCTCCTATTGTGCTGGGTCATCCTATCGATAATCCTGAAACCATTGCCACCGCGATCCGTATCGGTAAACCGGCATCTTGGCAGCAGGCAGAAGCTGCCCGCGATGAATCAGGCGGCTGCATTGATTCGGTGACCGATGAGGAAATTCTTGAAGCCTACAATATGTTGGCCTGTCTCGAAGGCGTTTTCTGTGAACCTGCATCTGCTGCATCCGTAGCTGGCGTTATCAAACTGAACAAAGCGGGATACTTCCAGCCGGGTCAGAGCATTGTATGCACATTGACCGGTAACGGCTTAAAGGATCCGGATACGGCGATGATGGGCATCCCGACACCGGTCACCATTGATGCTACTGAAGATGCTGTGCGTCGGGCTCTGGAGTCGTCATAAGAAGCGTGAATGCTTCAACACTTATTGTCAGTCAGGCATTAATCAGGAATCAGGATGGAGTGAGCCTCCATCCTGATCTTTTTTTATGGCACAAGCAGCTCTCAGCATGCAAGCAGCAGTGGTATGAATGCGTTGATCGAAATCCGCTTGCCTGGTATGCCACAGTTGCCGGTGTTTCATCTACCGCCCTTGTTGCTGCTGCATGCAACAAAATTCCTGCCTCAACCAGCCAGTGTTGGATCGCTTCTCCCTATCATGCGCAGCTCACTCGCGATGCTGTGCGTGTGTATCCCGAAGGTCTGTTTCCATGGACAGCTGAGGATGCGGCTTACCTGTGTGAGGTGCTAAATCCTCTGTTGATCGAGGAGGATATGCAGCTGTTTGCAGTCGGTGCTGCTTTATTGCTGACTTGCCGGGATTCCATGGAAGCCTGGCCGCTTGGCTTTGGCAAGTTATCCGGGAAAATGCTGCCCAACCAACATCATGAAGGTGAAGATGGAGGCCGTTTGAACCGTCTGCTTTCCGAGATTCAGATGCTGATGTTCCAGCATCCATCCGTTGACCGGCATGAAAAGGGAGAAGTGGACCTGAACGGTATCTGGCTCTGGGCGCCACTGGACTGGCCGATCGACAAACATGCGACACATTTTCCTGTAGCAACGCGAAATCCTGTGCTGCAATCACTGGTGGATGGCAGAGACGCGGATCTGATTATCTCGGAGGCCGAACGCCTTTCTGAGCTGGTAAAAGCCGACTCGCCACTGCCGAAAAAGATTATTCTGGCCGGTGAAGGGCATGCCGTTGTGTTGAGTAAACCGCTATTGCCAAACATCAGGAAAACAAACTGGCAACCGAAGTCAGTCAAAATGGAAAGTGACCTGGTGTCGGCCGTTCAGGGATTTATCACATGAACCTGCCAGACCAGAAAACGGCAAAAGGCTGTACGTTGCGTTGGCGAAGTGCGCCTTTAGAAGCTGATGACCCGCTGAGTGCCTGGCAGGATTTGTTGAAAACCCGTGGTCTTACTGAATCCGACCCATTCTTTTCACCGCGTCTGTCCGATCTTCCCGATCCATTTCTTATGATTGATATGCACAAAGCCGCCGAGCGTATTGCTGATGCCATCGTGAGGGATGAAGCCATGCATATCTTTGGCGATTTCGACGCTGACGGGGTGAATGGTACAGCTATTCTGCTTGAGGCACTCAAGTCCACGGGAGTGAAAGTGTCGTTTTCCATACCGCATCGGGCAGATCAGGGGCATGGCATTGGTGTGGAGCCAGTACGAGCGGCTGTAGAGGCCGGTTGCAAACTGGGGCTCAGTGTGGATACCGGCACAACCTGTTTTGATGCCTGCGATGCGGCGAATGAACTGGGTTTTGATCTGATTGTTTCCGATCATCATCTGCCTGAAAACGAACTGCCCGCAGCGTTTGCCCTGCTTAATCCGGCAAGGGCTGATTGCGGGTTTGCTGAGCGTGCCCTGTGCGGAACCGGCGTGGCCTTTTTCCTGCTTATGGCTGTGTGGACAAAACTGGGGCAGAGGGGCACGCGTCCGGATTTCGATCTGCGAGCCCTGCTTGATCGTGTCGCAGTAGCGACAGTGGCAGATGTGATGGATCTGGTGGGTGTGAACCGCATTCTGGTGGCCCATGGCCTGCAACGGCTAAACCGTCAGCCTTCTATCGGCATGCAGGCGTTGATGAGCGTAGCCAAAGTTAAAAAGGCAGTCACAGTGGAAACCATTGGTTTTTATCTTGCACCGCGCATCAATGCGGCAGGGCGCTTGCAACACGGCGAAGCGGCCATGCGCATGTTATCCACCCGGGATGCCGATGAAGCACGCATGCTGGCTGAAGAGCTTGATACCACGAACAAAGAACGGCGACTGGTTGAGGCCGAAGTGTTCAAGCAGTGCGAGGCCAAACTGAACGGTTCTGATGTGCTGGCCGTATTCGACGAGAGCTGGCATGCGGGCGTGGTTGGTCTTGCAGCAGGAAGGCTGGCGCGCAAACATGGTAAACCTGCCGCCGTCGGTTTTGTAACGCCTGATGGGGCTGTACGCGTGTCTCTGCGTGGCAGGCCGGGATACCATATTGGTCAGTTGTTGAATGCCTGCAGCGTACATCTGGAAGGCTTTGGCGGTCATGCGGGTGCCGGTGGCGGAACGATAAAAGAAGGTCAGTGGGATGGCTTTATTAAAACCTTCGCGCAAGCCATTGCGGATCAGGCAGACCATGTTTCCGATCATCAGATGCAGAGCCTCGACGGCATACTCGGCATGGGAGCCCTGCACATTGGTTTGGCTGATCGGCTTTCCAGATTTGAACCGATAGGCAAGGGCAATCCTGCCTGTTTGTGGCTGATTAAAGATCTCCAGATTGCTGATCGTCGTAATCTCAAGGGGGGAGTCGTTCGTCTGAAGCTCACCGATGGCAGTCACTGGATCGATGGCATTGTATTCGGTGCCAATGGCATGAGTGATGCCATTGAACCTGGGTTGACCATTTCTGCTATCGGTCAGTTGCAGAAAGATGAATACCGAGGAAATGGAGCCGTGCAGTTCGTCATCGAGGATGTGGTTTAGGAGAACGCTGAAACACTACGTCCATGTGATTTTTATTCGCCCATGAGGCTCACCCTGGCTTCCTCATAGCATTCATTTCTGTGAAATGGGAATTACGGAATTACGGTGACAGGAATTACGGTGACAGTTTACTAAATACACTATTTAGACTAAGCTAAATACATGTCCAGATTGGCTCGCCTTGTTATTCCCGATTATCCGCACCATGTGACTCAGCGTGGAAACCAGCAAACTGGTTAATGTTTCCCCCCGTGCTTGACCGTTACGGAGATTTTGCTTCCTTTCTTGATCAGGATAAGGGGGAAGCGGAAGCTTTTAGAGTGCTTCGCCAGTCAGAAAGAACAGGTCGCCCTTGGGCACTGATCAGTGGGTTGAAAAGCTCGAGATATTTACAGGCCGACAGCTAAAGCCCCAGAAGCGCGGGCCAAAAAAAGATAGCGGATGAAAGTTAAGTGTATTTAGTAAACTGTCACGAATGGAAACTCTTCCTTGCAATGCGGGACGGTCCATATATGTCCCGAATGGCCCGAGTGCAGTTTGGATTGATCAGTTGCTGAGAACTTTGCGAATGGTATGGCTGAGCTTTAGAATTGGACAGGGTTTGAAAAGTAAGCAGGCGTCAAATCGCTGCATGAATCCATTCAGTTCATTGCTCAGATCTGATCCCGTATGAAATATGATTTTGGCATTCGGGTTTCTAGCCAGGAGCCATCCAGCGAATTCAACGCCACCCATGACAGGCATCATGACATCAAGAATAAACAGATCGATATTACTCTGAGTCTAAAATACGTCGATTGCCTCTTGACCATTTGATGCTGTCAGAACCTTGTAATCAAGCATTTCCAGGGTATCGCGGGTTGTCTCAATGATAGCCAGATTATCATCTACCAGAAGAATGTTTTCATGCTTGCCTTGTAGTATTTCATGTTCAGGTATTTGCATGATTGGCTCCTGGCTCATTGAATGAGCTTTTGCAGTGCATTTACATTCACTACAAAGATCCATTATACAAAAGTATGGAGGTGATATTAATCCGTAATAATACGGGTAGACCTTGTGAAGCCTGGATCCACAAATCAGCAGGTTTTTTAAGTATTGTTTTCGTAGTTTTATAGGGAATCAGCAAGGTAATGCTGCCAGCAAGGCGCTGAACCTTGTTCATACTACTACTGCCCGGAAAGCAGAACAAGCATGGGGTCGAGTTTTAGTGACAGGTCACAGAGTCCAGCCAGAGTTCAGCATCAACTATATTCATAAAGATTTGAATCGTTCCGTGTCTTTTATCTAAAATACTCTGGTACATGCGCGCCATGCCGAACATGAGCTTGCTAGAGACAACTATCGCCCGATGTGATCCTTTCATCCATGGGCAGCAAGCTGCGATGGCCAGTATGTTGCGGTAATTAACAGCGATATTTTCCATGTTGCGTCCATCATGCAAGGCAAGGCAGTCGCCCTGGAAGGCTTTGTTACTGCGCAGATCTTCAAAGAATGCGTTTAAATCATTCAAGTCTATGCTTCCTGAGAACTCTGAATGCATCATGCCCTTTGTTTCATCTATCGAGTATGTAATTGCCACGATGTGCCCCCTTTCTACTGTTATCTGATCCGGGGTTAATTATATGAGCCGTGGTTTTTCCGGAAATCCGGAGTAATACGTAGGGTGAAAATTACCCGCTCCCGATTATTTGAAGAGGGCAGGATAATAAAAAAATCAGGCTGTTGTGAAGGTGACTTCAAGATTTTCATATGAAATTCGCTCACAACCTCTTGTATGTGGCGATTTTCAGGTTCTCAGACATTTCATCTGTGCCATGGTTGAATCTGACTTTCCAAAAAATCAAGTTGGTCGGGGTGTTCGAGGAGAGATTCTGCCCGAATCTATCGAAGCTAATGCTGCATATGTCGATTAACGACTGGCGAGATAGATATTCCGGTTATCATGATGGATGGACACTGTTTCACCATTGCCTGTGGGTGAAGGCCCCTCATAAGCAACAAATGATCCATAACCAGGTTTTGTCGGGATGAGCAGTTTTACTGAACGGTTGAAGTTTGCCAGCCAGGAGTCGACATTTACGCTGTAAACAGCACAAAGAACCTTCTTCTTCTTGATGAGAACTTGCCGGAAGCCGGTAAGCTTGGCCAAGATTGGATAAACCTCGCCATCATTATAGTTGATGCTGTGAAAGCGGAGATCTTTTGTTTTCCCCTGTTGTCCTGATACAGCTGTTGCCAGCCTGTGTGGCAGGGTTCCAAGATCAATCAGCGTCTCATTCCATATGTTGCGTTCTATAAATTCATGCCCTGTAGTGCAACGGTAGACATGAGGTTTGTCCGCTGTGAGGCTGTAGATAATCTCTACTTGCCGCTGCAGTACATGATTTTCCCGTTTGATATAAAGCGGAGCATTATCGCTGCGACGAATATAATATTGGGCTTTCAATTGCTCAGAATGCCAGCTTATTTTCCAGCTTGCTATGCCTTGAAAATTTGTGGCATAAACTGCGTATTGAATTTTTTCATTACTCTGGCCAGTCAGGGTACGCGACTGTTCCAAAGATACCTTGCCTTTAAGCTGTGAAAAGGTGTATTCACTACCAGTAGGTTCAGATAATGCCTCTGCAAAGGCGGGCGAAAACCACAATACATTTGCAAGCAGAAAACAAACGGTATGACGTGTAAAATTTATCATCCTGAATCTCCCTGATACCATTATTCTGCAAGCCTGATACGTGAAAAACTCTAGCATGAGTAACCCATTGCAAAATCCGGAGTAATACGGATATCGAGCAGTGGGAACGCCTAAAATCGAGTCGTGAATACAGTCGGTGAACGAGCTGAATCAGATCATGAATAATACGATGATTGCTTGAGAATGATCGTTGCCAAATGGCAAGTACCTTGTCCTGAGGTCATAGAGTAACCGGTAGGCTGAAATGGGTGTTTCCACGTTAATTGAAGTGTGGTCGGTTCAGTTTGTATTAAAGACAGGCAAGGAAATAGCGAAATATAAACTGCGTGCATGCATGTTTATTCGGTGGGCTCGTCTGATTGTGCATGAAACATATATCCGTTTTTACCATTCCTTTTAACCTGATACATGGCTGCGTCGGCACGGCTAAGCAGCATATCACCACGATTACCATGTTCCGGGAAGGTGGATATACCAATGCTTACACCAATGTTCAGATCCGTGCCCTGAACGCTGAATGACCGGGCAAGGGCACGAATAATTTTTTCGGCGACAGATGACACACCCGTTTGATTTGTTATATCTGCAAGAATAATAGCAAACTCGTCACCACCTATACGAGCGACGGTATCCATTTCACGAAGGCAGGAGTGCAGGCGCTCGGCCACTTGCTTGAGCAACAGATCACCTGCTTGATGACCCCGGCTATCGTTGATCTGTTTGAAACCATCGAGGTCAAGAAACAACACTGCAATGTTTTGCATGTTTCGTGATGCCCGGATCAACCCCTGCTCGAGTCGGTCAAAAAACATGAACCGGTTGGGCAGATCAGTCAGCTGATCATAATGAGCCATGCGCTGCATTTTTAATTCAGCATTTTTACGTTCGGTTATATCATTCACTGTTCCAATAGATCGAAGCGGTGATCCGTCTTCAGAGAACTCTGTTTCGCAACGTTCGCTCACCCATTTAATCGAGCCATCCGGCAACAGTAGTCGGTGGTCAATTGCATAAGGACGCCTGGTTTTGAGTGATTCAGTATATGTATGATTGACCATGTCGCGATCTTCGGGATGTATGAGATCGAGAAATCCCTCATAAGTGGCGGGAAATGATTCAGGGTCTGTGGAAAAAATGAGGAACACCTCATCTGACCACTGAAGATTGTTGTTCACTATGTCGAGTGACCAGTGTCCCAGTTTAGCGATGCGTTGTGACTCATTATGCCTGGTTCTACTTTCTTCCAGAGATTCAATCAGACTGGCAATCAGGTCAACCTTGTGCTCCATATCCCGGTTATCACTGCTGCTTCTGTTGAGGTCACTTTTGTGCAACATAAGAGTTTCCTCAGCTCTGCACCGTCAGGTAAATTGCTGTGGCCTGTATAATCAGTAACAGACCTGAAATCAAAACTCGCAATGAAATAGACATGATATTCCTCCTTGGCACCCGAGAAATTGCTTTCCGGTGTGGAGATTCTACGAGCTTCTGGGCATACAAAAAATCCGTAATACTACGGATACGTATCTTTCAGAATGATGTTTTTTTGTATATGTGGGGTGATTGACGCATGTGATCCGACATTGTGATCGGACTATATTAATACTGGCTGAGTAGGTAGATGCGCACGACATCAGCGATGGATTTGGCCTGTAATTTTTCCATAATTTTTGCACGGTGATCCTCCACCGTTCGCTGACTGATTTCCAACTCATCAGCAATGACCTTGTTCATTTTGCCTGCAACCATCAGTTCCATCACCTGGAATTCCCGGTTGGTCAGCAGCGCCAGGAGCTGGCTGTATTTAGCATGCCGCGCTGCCTTGTCACGGAGACTGGCATCGAGCACCAGGCATTCGTGAAGACGATCCAGCAACTGATCTTTATCCAGTGGTTTCTCAATATAATCAACAGCACCGGCTTTCATGGCCTGGACAGCCGTGGACACATCGCCTGCTGAGGTCATGATAATGATGGGAACTGGGATTTCTCTGTTAACAAGTTCCTGTTGCAGCTCCAGTCCGGTCATGCCGGGTAGATAGATGTCTAACAACAGACAACCTGGTTGAGCAGGGTTGTAGCTGCTTAGGAACGCTTCAGCGGATTCATATTGCAGGATATTGGTCCCGCTGGCTTCAACATAAAGCGCAACCATATTGCGCAAGTCCTCATCGTCTTCAACCAGAAATACAGTGGGTGTGGTTTGTATATTCATGGATCCCTCTGGTGAGCTTTTAAACAAGCGGAGTTTGCTGCTACTATAGCAGAATAAAAGAAACGGCTGCAACTGGATGTTAAAGAAGGGCAATAATCCGGAGCTAATAAATGGCTTACATCTGCTATACTGCCATCAATGGCGCATCTATTGCTGTACAGCTAAGGTCAGAATTCAGAGGCGCCAGACGGCAAAAGCAACGTGAGGGATATGCATGAGTAACAGTTTTAAGCTTGGGCTTCGGGGTAAAACTACGTTTGTTTTGGGCGGGCTGATATTTCTAGCGCTGGCTGTCACCAGTTTTACCAGTTACTGGCAGTCGCAAGTGATTGCCGAACAAAAGGTCATGGAGCTGGAGCTGAGTAAATTTTCGGTGCTCAAGCACGAGATTAAAGTGGCTCTGTCAGGTCACCACAATAACCTGCTTTCGCTGCATGATGTTCCTCCGGTTGCAGCCATCCTGCGCGCCAAAGCCCATAATGGCTTTGACCCGATCAGCGGCGATTCTCTCAATGAATGGAATGCACGCCTGATAACCATTTTTAAAGCCTTCATGCAAAACCATTCACAATATTTTCAGATAAGATATATCGATGCTGCAGGTAATGAACTGGTCAGGATTGAAAAAGGAGCTGGCGATGAATCGCTGGTTGCTGACGAGACTCAGCTGCAAAACAAGGCTGATTCGGACTATGTGAGGGAAACACTTAAGTTACAACCGGGTCAAACCTACTATTCCAATGTCTCGCTGAACCGGGAACATGGCATCATTCAGGTGCCACATGTGCCGGTGTTGCGGATTGCAACGCCCATTCATGATGCCGAAAACAAGGTCGCCGCTCTGATTGTGATCAACCTCTCGACTGATGAGCTGTTCGACGCTATCAAGTCAACTGGCAATGGTGTGCAGCGAAATATTGTCGATGAGAAGGGTTATTACATCAAACATGCCGACAGCGGCAAAACATTCGGGCTGGAGCGGGGGGGGGGCTACAGACTTCAGGATACTGAGCCTGAATTGGTTGAAGCTTCCTTGAGTCAGGATCAATTGATAATGCATGATGAGCGACATAAGGAACTGGAGGGTTTTCAGAAGGTTTATTATTCGCCGCTGGATCACAGCCGTTACTGGCTACTCACTCTGCACATTCCTGAAGAAGTAGTGTTTTCAGACGTCGCATCGGCGCTCAATAAGATACTGTTTGTCAGTTTCGCTATTGGCCTTTTTGCACTGCTGCTGATTGTCTGGTTTGTGTCAAAGAAAGTACTGACACCAGTGGTGAGCCTGGCAGAGACTGTAAAGCAGTTGCACAATGGTAATTTAACGGTACGTCTTGATGCAACATCGGCGCGTGATGAATTTCAAACACTCTATGCCGCGATCAACGCTTTTGCTGAAAATCAGCAACAAGCCACTGTACAGCTGGAGAGGAAGGTTGAGGGGCAGACAAAAAGACTATCGGCTGTGATTGATAATGTTATCGATGGCATTATCACCATCAATGATCGTGGTGAAATTGAATCATTCAATCAGGCGGCTATGCGTATTTTTGGCTATAGCGAGCAAGAGGTTATTGGCCGGGATATGAACATATTGATGCCTGAACCTTATGGCAGTGAGTACCGGACTTACCTAAAGCAGCACATGGAAACAGGCGAGGAGCAGATCGTTGGCAGCAGGCGTGAACTGGCTGGTCGGCGTAAGGATGGTACAACGTTCCCGATGGAGTTGGCAGCGAGCAAAGTTATCATTGATAACGTCAATTATTTTATTGGTATCACCCGTGATATCACCGAGCGAAAGGCTTACGAACAGCTGGTTATCGATGAAAAGAAACAGCTCTCTGCAGTGATTGATAATGTTGTGGATGGCATTATTACGATTTCAGAGCGTGGTTTGATTGAGTCATTCAACCCAGCCGCACGGCGGATTTTCGGTTATTCCAATGAGGAAGTGATGGGGCAGAATGTGAAAATACTGATGCCCGAACCTTATCACAGTGAGCACGACGGCTATCTGGATCATCACATCAATACCGGTGAGAAAAAGGTGATCGGTATAGGGCGTGAGGTAGTAGGCAGGCGCAAGGATGGAAGCACTTTCCCCATGGAGCTAGCAGTTAGCGAAGTGGTTATTGACAGTATCAGACACTTTATCGGCATCACCCGTGATATCACCGAACGAAAATTATTTGAGAATGAACTGAAGCAACAAAGCGAAAGTCTTGCGGCTGCTCAACGTATTGCTCATCTGGGCAACTGGGATCTGGACGTGAAAAGCGGGCAGTGGTACTGGTCGGATGAAATTTTCCGTATCTTTGGTTTCTCTCCGGGTGACGTTGAACCCTCCTTTCGAAAGTTTCTTAAGCAGGTTCACTCGGAAGATACAAAGCAGGTGTCAAAAGCATTCCGGGATTCGGGCAAAAGCGGCAAGGCTTTTGTCATTGATTGCCGCATTGCCAGAGCTGATGGTACAAGGGGTGTCATTCATCTGAATGCTGAAACCATATGTGATGAATCGGGCGCAACTGTTCGCATGATTGGTACCGTTTTTGATATCACCGAGCGCAAGGCTTTTGAACAGCGTATCCTCAACGAAGAATCCCGTTTGAAGGCTATTATTGATAACGTGGTTGATGGTATTATTACAATCAGTGAACGAGGCCTTATTTCAAGTTTCAATCCTGCTGCCGAGAATATTTTTGGTTACAGGTTTAGCGAAGTGCACGGTAACAATGTAAAAATGCTGATGCCTGAACCCTATCACGGTGAACATGATGGTTATCTGAGTAATTTCCGTCGTACCGGTGAAAAGAAAATTATAGGCATCGGTCGTGAGGTTACAGGCAGACGTAAGGATGGATCGACCTTTCCGATGGAGTTGGCGGTCAGTGAAGTTACCATTGATGGCGTCAGAAACTTTGTCGGCATCACCCGTGATATCACCGAGCGCAAACGTATTGAGCAGATGCAGAAGGAGTTTATCTCCACTGTCAGCCACGAACTACGTACTCCGCTAACCTCTATTCGCGGCTCCCTCGGTCTGATTCTGGGTGGAGTTACGGGTGCATTGCCTGAGAAGGCGAAAGCCCTGCTGACCATCGCCAACAACAACAGCGAACGGCTGATTCACTTGATCAACGATATTCTCGATATCGAAAAAATCGCCGCCGGAAAAATGCAGTTTGATTATACCGTGGTCAATCTGATCCCTGTAGTTCAACAGGCTGTTGAGTCGAACAAGGGTTATGGCGACCAGCTGCATGTACGTTTTGAGTTCGTGGCAGATGCCGATAAAGAAGTGTTGGTACGTGTTGATGAGAAGCGGCTGGCTCAGGTGATAAGCAACCTGCTCTCCAATGCAGCCAAATATTCGCCTGCAAACGAAACCGTGGAGATCTCCATCGAAGCATCAGAGAAGACTGTACGCATCTGCGTTTTTGATCATGGCAAGGGTATTCCGGAAGACTTCAAGTCCAGAATCTTCGCTAAGTTCTCACAAGCCGATAGCTCAGATACTCGCCAGAAAGGTGGCACCGGTCTTGGCCTTAATATCAGCAAGACTATTATCGAGCAGCATGGCGGCAGCATTGGATTTGACAGCGGAGTAGGACGCGGCACAACCTTTTATGTGGATCTGCCGATTTATCATGAACAGGGCAAGGCTCTGGTTACCGCCAGTGTGCATGACGAAGAGTCTTCAGACAGGCCACTGATATTGATTGTCGAAGATGATAAAGACGTAGCCAAACTGCTTGGCATGATGCTGGAGAAAGAAGGATATCGATTCCACCTGGCATTCAGCTATCAGGAAGCAAAACAGCAGATTCAGAACAACCGGTACGAAGCGATTACGCTGGATTTGATGATACCCGGCGGAAGTGGCATAGGCTTGTTGCGCGAGTTGCGTGCTAACGAGATCACAAAAAATTTGCCGGTGATTGTTGTGTCGGCAAAAGCAAATGAGGGCAGACTCGAAGTGAAAAGCGATGCCATCAGTATGGTGGACTGGATCGAAAAACCTATTGATGAAGAGAGACTGCTGGAGTCCATCCGTTTGGGTATCTCCCATGTGGCTGCATCCCGAAGTGGCCGTATACTGCACGTGGAAGATGACTCGGACATTGCAGTGATCGTCGATTCCCTGCTGGGAAGTGACTGTCAGGTGGTGCACGCCGAATCGTTGCAACAGGCAAGAGCGTATCTGAATGCAGAGGTGTTTGACCTGGTTCTGCTTGATATCGGATTGCCCGATGGATCAGGGCTTGATCTGCTGCCCATACTTAACAGCCGGGAACTTCAGACACCGGTAATTATTTTCTCGGCTCAGGATGTCAGTCCGGATATCGCAGCACAGGTGAATGGCACGTTGGTTAAGTCAAAGACGGATAATGAAAAACTTATACAGCAGATAAAATTGGCGATAAACAAATAAATGGCAGGATAGGGGTGAAAACATGCAAACACTGGAGCGTATTCTTTATGCTGAGGATGAATCTGACATCCAGCAGATAGCATCTCTGGCTCTGGAGACGGTGGGAGGCTTTAGGCTGAAAACCTGCTCTTCAGGGCTCGAGGCGCTGGCTGATATCCAAGCCTTTGAGCCGCAACTGCTGCTCTTTGATGTGATGATGCCCGATATGGATGGGCCGAGTGCACTGGCTAAAATACGTGAAATTGATGCATACAAAGATACCCCTGCTATCTTTATGACGGCCAAAGTGCAGCCGAATGAGGTGCAGGCTTACCTGGATATGGGGGCAGTCGGCGTGATTGCCAAACCCTTTGACCCTATGACACTGGCTACCGAGGTTCAGGCTATATGGGAAAGCGTTAACAGCTGATGTCCGGCAATGATGAAAACCCGGAGATTCAGGCTGCCCTGGCTGCATTAAAACAGAGTTTTGCCAAAAAAATACCATCTAAAATCGAGCAGATCCGTCACAGCTGGGAAAGCCTGAAAGCAAAACCGGACGATCGAGATTGGCTTTGTCTGTTGCACCGGCAAACCCACACTCTGGCCGGTACTGCGGCCACTTACGGTTTTGAAGGAACAGGCAGGCTGGCCGGAAAAATTGAAATCCTGGTTCAGGATGCGTTGGATGAAGATCATGCCGGATGGATGGCAGAGTCAGTGGACAAAATTGATGCCCTGCTTGTTCAGCTGGAGGCGCTAGCCCAGGGCGCAGCTGAAGAAAAAGATAGAGCAATGAAAGTGCAGCAACCTGGCCAGGCGACAGTCAGTGCAAAACAAAATAAGTTAATCTATCTGGTGGATGATGACGTTGATGTTCTGAACGCTATAGCGATGCAGATTCAAACCTTTGCTTATGATGTAATGGCCTTTTCTAACCTCGCTCTGTTCAGCGAGGCGGTTGAACGTCAGACCCCAGCAGTCGTGATCATGGATGTTATGTTTGGAGAGGGCCCTAAGGCTGGCATTGAACACATTGCCCGCATTAATCTGGCACGTGAACAGCCACTGCAAACTATTTTCATTACCGGTAGCCATGATGTCTTGACGCGGCTTGATGCCGTGCGGGCCAATGGCCTGGCTTATTTACCCAAGCCGGTATTGGTCGAACATCTGGTCGAAACACTTGACAGACTCACGCAGCAAGTGGTTGAAGAGCCATACAGAATTGTGATCGTTGACGATTCAGCAGATATGTCTGCCTATGTTTCGCTGACCTTGCAACAGGCAGGTATGGAAACCAGAGAGGTGAATGAGCCTCTGAAACTGTTGAATGTACTCGCTGAGTTTTCGCCGGATCTCATCTTGATGGATATCTATATGCCGGACTGCAATGGTCTGGAACTGAGCAAGGTTATCCGGCAAATGGACGCCTATGTCAGCACCCCGATTGTATTTTTATCTTCCGAGCATGATCTGAGAAAACAGCTGGGTGCGATGAGTCTGGGTGGAGATGAGTTTTTATCCAAGCCGATTGAACCATGGCATCTGGTTTCTGTTGTCACGAGCCGGGTGCGACGCGGACGTATGATTCGTAAGCTGGCGGAAACGGACGGGCTGACGGGCCTGCTTAACCATAGCAAGAGCAAGCAAAGGTTAGACATTGAAGTTGCCCGTGCAAGGCGTGAAAACACATCTCTCTCTTTTGCCATGCTGGATATTGATCACTTCAAGCATGTGAATGATAACTACGGGCATCCTGCCGGCGACAGGGTACTGAAAAGCATTGCTAATATGTTCAAACAACGCGTGCGTCAGTATGACTCCGTTGGCCGCTACGGTGGCGAAGAATTTGTGGTGATTTTCCCCAATACTGACGCTTCAACGGCAAAGCTCATCATGGATAAATTGCGGGTCAATTTTAACAAAATCAGTCATTTTAGCGAAGCCGGAGAGTTTTTCTGCAGTTTCAGCTGCGGTATTTCCTCATTTCCTGATTTTGATACAGGTACTGCCCTTAACGATGAGGCGGATAAGGCGCTATATGAAAGCAAAGAGGGCGGGCGTAACCAGGTGATTGTAGCCAGGGGTTGCCAATAGAATTTGGGTTTTATAAAAGACCGGACACGCACCTGATTTCATCGGGTGATGATGATGCCAGTCTCAATTTAACAACACCGGAGACCGAGAATGAGTAATCAATCAGAACAGGCAACCGTACTTGTCGTGGATGATGAGCCATATAATGTAAGTTTTCTCGAGACTGTCTTGGGCATCGACTACCATGTCATGACTGCCATCAATGGCAGCAAGGCACTGGAAATTGCCGCTTCAGAGCCTCCGGATCTGATTTTGCTTGATCTTATGATGCCGGATATGGACGGCTATGAAGTTTGCAGGCGGCTTAAATCCAATCCACTTACCCGGAGTATTCCAGTTATCTTTGTAACAACGGTAGGCTCTATGGAAAACGAAACCATGGGCTTTGAGGTTGGAGCAGTAGACTATGTTACCAAACCGATAAGCCTGCCTATTCTTCAAGCCCGCGTCAGAACCCATCTTGCCTTGAGCGACCAGAACAGGATGCTTGAAGTGAAAGTGAAAGAGCGTACCCGGGAACTGGCCGAATCCCGGATGGAGATAATTCGTCGACTTGGTCAGGCCGCCGAATACAAAGATAATGAAACAGGTATGCATATAGTCCGCATGAGTCATTACAGCCGGTTGCTGGGTTTGGCGGCAGGCATGGATGAATCAGAGGCGGATCTGTTATTCAATGCTTCTCCGATGCACGATATAGGCAAAATTGGCACTCCGGATAATATCCTGAAGAAACCTGCCGGGCTGGATGCTGATGAGTGGGAGCAGATGAAACTGCATCCTGGCATTGGCATGAAAATTATTGGCGATCATGATTCATTGCTGCTGCAAACTGCAGGTTTGATTGCTTATACTCATCATGAAAAATGGAACGGTAAAGGTTATCCGCAAGGACTGATTGGTGATGAAATACCGTTGGTGGGTCGTATTGTAGCCATTGCCGATGTGTTTGATGCGCTGACCTCAACACGCCCCTACAAAAAAGCATGGTCGATCCATGAGGCTACCGAGCTCATCAAGCAGGAGAGTGGGGAGCATTTTGATCCTCATCTGGCAGAACTTTTCATCACGATTATGCCTCAGGTGATAGAAATTCATGAGCAATATGGCGAATAATACGGACAGGGAGTGTCGGAATAAGCGAAATGTGCAAAGATGCAGACTATGATGATAGTCCCGGCATGTGCCGAAACGGCAGTGCTCCGGCTGGCAACGTCAACATCGAAGCATAAGCTTCATGCAAAGTATCTATGATACATCAGATTTTTTTCTTGCTGTGAAATACAGTGCAAAGCCGGTGAATATCATTCCGCCCACAATATTGCCCAACAACACCGGGATTTCATTCCATAACCACCAGTCGGTAATGGTGATTTTGGCTCCAAACATGATGCCGGCAGGGATGACAAACATATTGACGATGGCATGCTCATAACCCAAGGCAAAGAAGGTCATGATCGCCAACCACATGGCGACGGCAGTGTCATCACCAGGCTTTTGAGAAAGAGGAGGTCATACCTTTGATACGGTACCTGGTTGTTTAACTTTAGGTCTGTTATCAAATTCATTGGCCAATCGATAGATCTGATTCAAGTCATCTTCGCTAACATCAATAAATGAATCAATCTGCCGTAATGCATGCTCAATCGCCTGATGTGAAAGTCTGTTTTGTGAAGCCTCTGGTGTAATGGTTCTCTGTTCTACTTTAGCAAGACCTGCCGGATACCTTCGCCATTTAAAACAGAAATTAAACAACAGTGCAATGGAAAAAATAGTAAGTAAGTTGATTAAGACCGGCGTAATGATGTATTGAAATCCCAATGCATTCACAGCGGGTCCACTAACCACTGCGGCGAGTGCTGTAGCACCAGCTGGCGGATGAATGCACTTCAGGTAATACATTGCTGTAACCGAGATACCGACGGCAGCGGCAGCGGCCACATATATATCCGGGATTAACTGAGCGCAGCTTACACCTATGAATGCGGATAACAGATTACCACCGAATAACGGCCAAGGCTGCGAAAGCGGGCCATGCGGAACGGCGAATAGTAGAACCGTAGCCGCTCCCATCGAGGCAACGATCAGAAATGCATCGTCACCAAGCGCCATCTGGCTGATATGGTAGATTACATAAATTGCCAGAAACCCACCGATACCGGATATAAGTTTCTCGGCATGACTGGAAGGGTTGAGTTCTATGCCAATGAGATCGGCGAAAGAGGGCAGGCTCATATTGACTCCTGTAGCAACAGTATCTGATCTATGAAAAAAGTGATCAATCGCAACGATTGTGGGGCTGTTTCCAACTACCGAAAAACACCAAGCCTATCCAATAAACTGCTATGGCTAACGCGACTACCATGGCTGTATAGCCAAACTCTTCCTGCTGGTTTACGAGATAGTTATTACAGATACGTACGGGAGCCGCCACATAGAGCCAGCCAAGGACTACCAGCATAGAAATGCTGTTAGTCCATACAACTGCACGAGTAAAACCAGATATGCGGAACCAGCTCATGCCGAGCGGTAGACCAATCAGTAGTGGAACAGTAATAAATTTTATTACTTCCCACAGAGGCTCGCTTAGTGCCGCATCAAGCCAGCGTGGAATCATCCAGAACAGCAAGGCGAACAGAGCAATAAGTAGTCCCGGGATACCACGTTCATTCCAGCTCTGGAGTTGATCTCTTAATATACCGTTTCCAATAAGCCAGCCTGCCAGAGCGAGCAGCGGAATCTGAATCAACATATGATTTATCAGACTTGATTCAAGCAAGGCTCTGGTCGCAGGTAGTGCGAGAAGTGCCATGAGGCCCAAGCCAATGCCCGCCTGCAAATAAGCACGTTCACAGGTGAGGGTCATTTTTCGCATCAATATCATAGCCGCTTCCACAAAGCCTCCATGGTGATGGAGGGAGGATCGTGATCGACGATAGTATCCAGATAACCCTGCCGGTTTACAAAATGCACGGCGGCGTTGTGTTCAAAGTTGCCCCACCGATCCGGAATGACTGTGATGCCGAATGTGTCGAGCAACTGTTTTAGTTCTTGCGGATTTTCCACACGGGCAATTCGCCAGTGATCCGGTGCCGCATCATAACGCTCACCATACGCATTCAGATCAGCTATATCATCACGAGGATCAAAGCTGATGCTGACCAGATTCACCTTGCTGCCGCGAGCCTCTGTGGGAAGCTGCCTGCTTACCTGTTCAAAGGTTTCGCCCAAAGAGGTACACAGGGTTACACAACGGGTGTAGATAAACTCAACCAGCAGGTTGCTGCCCTGAAAATCCTGCAAGCGAAAAGCCTCCCCCCGCTGATCCCTTAACAGGGAAGCAGGAAGAGGCTTTGGCTTTTCTTGAATTACGAGGCGACGAGCGCCTTCTGCAGTAATAACCTGCAAACCATCAGTTCCTGCCCATAAAATGCCGACTCCGGCAATCAACAGGCTTATGATCGTGATGGCATTCCGCATCTTTAGGCTTTGGCTATTTTTCCAATACGGCTTAAGAAGCTGATTGCAAAGATTACCACACCAAGAATAGTCAGTGCTGCAAAAGCTGCGCCCATGGCATCAACGGCCATCCATTCAGGCAGATGTTCTGCAAATCGACGTGGTACGCCCTCTTTGCCTGCCCAGAGGAAGGTAAAGATGAAGCCGTAGCCACCGACAATAAATGCCCAGAGACCAGCCCTATCAAGACCACTACCTTCGTTATTCGAAATGTAGTACATGAAGCCCATGGCCATAGGGACTACACCCAATAGCAGATAGGTATGGAAGTGACCGGGAACCCACTGTGTATTATGCAGCACAAGATTCACAGAGATGGTTCCATCAACGATGGCAGGAATAACACCGGCAGCCCAGCCAAAAACAGCAAGGAACAGCAGGCTGGCAGGCATACCCCATGACAAACCGGAGCGATGCACATATGCCAGCGCCCCAAATGCCGTGACTACCAGTACAGGAATACCACTCAGATAAGAGATAACCTGACCCATTACGGCCATCCAGGTTGGCATGTTAATGTCCATCAACAGGTGATGAGGATATACAATGACAACAAACAGTGTTGAGCAGGTCCATGCCAGCAGGAATGGTTTGCTCGATTTCCATGGGCGGCCTGTATAACGAGGCAGAATTTCATATACTGCAATCACACTCATATAGATCGTGGCATTGATGAATACATGGCCGAAGAAGAAGATCATGTTTTTACCCAGCAACGGATCGATGCCGAACTCAGGAACCAGAATATTCACAATGCTGATGACTAGAATTGAGGCGCCGGAAACAAGTCCAAGTACGTTAACGATCAATACCATGGTCGAAGCAACTACGGTTGGTGGAGGTGCATCGGCAGTGCTATTGCCGAACAACTGAGGCCAGCCCAGTGCCTTACCAAGGCTGCCGTACTGTTTCAGGATGGCCCAACCTGTATCGAGATGAAAGAGCAGGAAACCAACACCGATAAGCAGAACACCACTGAGGTAAATTACTGCAGAACCGGATGTCCATGCTCCGCCTGACATGGCAGGAAGAGGGTAGAGGAAGGTCCAGGCGCTGGCAAAACCACCGATGAAGATGGCACCGAGTATCAGTACGACACCGATCAGGAAAAGCCCAATGTTCAGTAGAAAAATAGGTGTACTGAGTTTCACATATTGGCCGAGGAAATACCACATAATGGCTGCACCACACATGCCGGCAATACCGACCATGCCAATGCCGTGTGCTGTCATCAGTTGGTAGAAAATTTCAGCCGGAATAGCCAAGCCGCCAGCCTGAGCTGCACGCATAGTCAATCCGAATATCATAAGCAGAAGTAGAACCACACATGCTGTTCCCAGATAAGCCAGAACTGACTGTTTCGCACCTTTGGAGATTATTTGTTCCATATTACATACCTCCAGCAGCAACGACGGTGATTTCTGCAGACATTACATGATGACCTGATCCACAGTATTCAAGACAGAGAACTTTATAGGTTCCTGCTTTGGAAAATGTGTATTTCAATATGTTTGTATATTCCGGCATCGCCTGGGTCTGCGTTAGCAATGTCATCGTGTCGTCAAATATTGCAAAACCATGTGTAGCATCTGCTGCTGTCACATGAAATTCCACCGGCTTACCGGCAACAATCGTCGTAGGACTGATATCCCAATTAAATTGAGATCCTTCTGCCGTAACAATCTGTGCAGTTGCATCAGACTGTGCTGCATATGGCAGGTCAGTCAGGGTTACCATCGTAACCGGTACGCCTGCGATCAAAATAAGCCAGAACAGGGTAGCTCTGATTTTACCTGCTCCACTCTGCACTGCGCTTGCGTCAGCTTTATCACCCGACTTCATGACTACATAAATAAATGTTATAGCCAGTAAAGCCATCAGCCATAACGAAATGGCCCATGCTAAATCTTGCATATTCACCCTCCTTTAAAGATGTGCTAGGGATGCATCTTATGGGGCGCTCCAAACATGTCAACAAAATATATCTTTCAATGAATTATTAATGCCTTATACTTAGCTCATGCAGTTGACCTCCTATACAGACTATTCGCTTCGAGCGCTGCTCTATCTGGGCACGCATCAGGGTAGACTGGTTACGATTTCAGAAATATCAGAATTTCATGGCATTTCACGCAACCATTTGGTTAAGGTGATTCATAACCTCGGCAAGTCGGGGTTGATCCAGACCGTGCGGGGAAAGTCAGGTGGTATTCGCCTGGCACATAAACCCGAAGAGATCATTCTTGCAGATGTTGTCAGGCTTACAGAACCACATATGAATATTCAGGAGTGCTTTTCCAGAGAGACCAATACTTGTCCTTTGATAGATAGCTGCCGCTTGATGGGTGTATTGTATAAAGCTCGTAGCGCGTTTATGCAGGTGCTCGAAGAGCAGTCGCTGGCTGATATACTGTAAATCGGTTTAATTTTCTCGCTTCACAAAACGAATGATCTGACGGCGGGCTTTTTTGTCCGGGCGTTTATCCGGGGCAGGGGCACTGGCAGCACTAAACTTTCGCAGCTGATTCTGTTCTTCTCTGGATTTCAGACTCTCTTGCGTTTCTTCATACAGCGTCTGAGCAATAGCTGCGGAAGCACGTTTTTCAGCCAGCCCCGTTATCGTGACAATATAGGTTTCCTGATTGCGTACTATGCTCAGTTGCTCACCGACTTTAACAGCTCTGGAGGCTTTGATGCGATCACCGTTGATTTGCACATGGCCAGCACTGACCATTTCGGTTGCCAATCCGCGTGTTTTAAAAAAACGGGCTGCCCACAGCCATTTGTCAATTCGCACAGCCATCAGTAGAAGCTCAATTCCTGCTGATGCTTGTAGCTTTTGCTGTGAACGGTGCCGTAAAGATGTACAATCGTAAGGTCATGGATGGCTTCTAGGTCAGTCGTGGGCGTAAGGCAAGCCTCCCTGAAGAAAATGTCGTCACTTCAGCAAGCGGGCCGGAATAATCAACTGTTTGATTTACAGCTATTCGCAGTGGAGCCTCTACTTTTTCCCGTTTGTTTCACAGCTCTGCGAGGGTATGAAACTCTTTTTCAAAAGGCGGAGAAAATGCCGAGGGTGCTTAAGTTTGAGCCGCGGATCTCGGGTGAGGCTGATGGATCGTGGTGAGATGAATACATCCAGAGGT
>JAJFLE010000063.1 GCA_021772835.1 Mariprofundus sp. | reverse complement strand
CCTCGGGCTTCTTGTAGTCAGCTAACAGACCATCAATTAGGTCTGCTGGTAATTTTGAAACGGTCATACTCTCTCCTTTGAGTAAGACGGAACTATCCGTCAATTTAACCGTTTACACAAAATTCAGGACACCCCCGATTTAAAAAATAGAGCTATGACCCCAGGCTTTGGTGCCGTCATCCAGTTTGACCAGGTACCAAGCACCCATTTCCTCCAGCTTGGTTACGTAATCCCCCTGTTTAATACGAGATACAATCTTGGCCTTGCCATGCGGTTCTTTGCGAACATTGCCTACGCCAACTGATACCTGCAGACGTGGTGCAAAGACGGTGTTATAAATCCAGGCAACCGTACCGTTCTGCAATTTCACCTGATACCAGCCCAACTGCTCATTCATCTTGACCACCACATCGCCAACTTTCACACGCGCTACACGCTTACCTTTGTTGTTCGGTGCGTCACGCGCGTTACCAACATGGGCAGTTACCTTGAGCTTCTGGCCAACCACAGCTACAGGTTTTTCCACTTTGGCCACAGGCTTAAGCTCAGGCATATCATCCAGTAGTGATTCAACTTTTGCTTTAATGGTTGGTTTGTTTTCAGTCAAAACCTGAGCTTTTACCTCTGCTACCGGCACGGCTTTGATCTTCTCAGCGGCACTTGCTACCGGTTCTTCAACCTTAACCTCTTCAACCTGAGCAACTTCTGGTTCTGCTATTACAACAGATTCAATGGTTGCAGGTGCTTTAGTAATAGTCTTGGGTTCAACCTGAACCGGTGTTCCTATAGCCGGCATATCGCGAATGCTGCCTATTAGAATCTCTTCTGCTTGTGGAAAAAAGAACCACAACAGACCTGCGGCAACACCAGTACCAATCAATGACTGTTTCACAATATAAGTTGTCGAACGCTTATGTTTCATGATGCCATTGGCTTGTTTAATATTGTAAGTATTAAACTCTTTTTCCAGTAATTGCATGGCTTTTTCAGCTTCATTATCGGCTTCATCAGTCCCCTCAAAGAAAACTTCAGCCTCTTCATCACTTATCTCGGAAACTGCAGCGAGCTGATCGGCTTTTTTGGCCTCAATCAGTGTATCAATCTGCTGCTGCAGATTAGCCATAAATTGAGCCAGTTTATCCTCAAGCCTGTCACCTTCACGCAAGCTACCCAGCAAGGTGTTTTTTTCCTGGCTGATCAATAGATCAATCTGCTTAACAATATTCGTTTTATGACTCATATCACTCTTCCCGTGCAATTGGTTTCTGCTTTGCGAATGCTATGAAATATTAACAAATAAAAATGTGATCTGGCGCATACTGTGATTTCAGATAACCTGAAGAATAGGCTCACCAGTAATCACACGAGTAATTAGAATATCGAGTGATGTGCCCAGGCAACTGCATCCTTAATGCGAACCTGAACCCAGTCTCCTTCACGTTTTAGCGCAAATACCTTTGTACCCTGCTTCAACCTGAAGAGGACTGGCGCACCGATCTCAGCGTTGCTTCTTACATTCCCTAACATGCTGGTGACTGTCAGAATTTTGTTGATAACCCCTTCAGTGGATCCAGTCGATTTAATTGCGGGCACCGGCTTTATTGCATCTGTTTGTAGTTTGTCTAACTCTTTGCCACTCGACTCAGCATTCATGGCAAAAACAGTGTGGTGACCCCATGCAAGTCTGCCGTTAATACGCACCTGAACCCAATCACCTTCGCGCTTGATAGCAAATACTCTTGTTCCTTGCTTAAGCCTGTGCAGTACTTCTGCACTGGTATTCGGCTCTCTTCTAATATTGCCTATGATGGAAGCTACCGACAGCACTGAGTTATGGACTGTTGCAGCTGGTTTGATTGGTGCCTGCTCAGAAACAGGAGAAAGCGTTACTGGAGCGGCTGCAGGCTCATCAACGACAGGCCTCTGTTTGACTGTTGCTATCATGTTGACCGGCGCTTCGCGTCTTTCGTTGCGGGCCATATTAATCCCTGATGGCTCAGGCGTAATTGTTAGCATCGACTCTTCCATTGGTTCAGCGGGTTCAATCACTTTGGCTGTTGGCCGTTCAAGAACCTCAGGAAGACTCTCAGCCGACATATTGTTTTCTGTCATCAATTGTACTGGTGGTTCCACCGTCGAATTTGGCCAGGAAATCCATACAACGACGGCTATCAGCAAACCAGCAGAGGCCAACACGCGCGCATTTAACTTTCCCAAATGAACAATATTGGCTGCTAAGCTGCCAGACCCTGTCGCAGCAGATTTCTGTTCAAACACGGTTTTTTGTGGGTTAGTAATGTTTATGCGGGCAGGTGCAGGCTTTGCAGCAACAGCCTGTTGATTGTCTGACTCCTTTTCTACGGCAGTCACTTGCTTCATTTTTGGCTGGCTGCCCGGTTTCACAAACGCATCCATCTGCTTTTGTAGATCATCAACAAACGCATCGAGTCGATGCTGGCTATCTGCACCATACTCAGCATGTTCTACAGCATCACTCGCTGCATTCTCTGTCTCGACAAAATCATCGAGCTGTTTCTGCAAGGGATCAGGTTTATTGATCTTTTCGACTTTACTGGCTTGTTTAGTATCTGCCGATTTATCTAACATCCATTAGTCCCCTTCCAGTATCCCGGTTGACCGGAATGTATACAAACATAGCTTGCAAACTGTGAACCATGTTACATAAGAAAGCAGCTTGTTTTAAACAGTGGATGAATACCTTCAACCTACGGGTACCGTTTTTCCACGGCTCAAACAGAGACCATCAATAGGGAGCATGACGGTTGATAAAGCAATCTGTGCTGAAGCAATAACGAATCCGATAGCAATAATTTGTGCTACACTAAATTCCAAGAGTCATCTCACAGGGCGGGTGAAGACCGGGCATGGATTTAGTAAATTTTTTTGGACTGGCCATATGTGCAATTTTAGCGCTTACGCTATTATCATATATCTTTGATTCATTTAAGCAGTCTTCTCTCAAGAGTAAAATTTTAATGTTGATCGTGCTTCTGATCGTTGTCTCTGGTGTTATCGTATTGATGTAATGGGAAGAACGAGCTCTCACCCAGGCATCTATTGTTCCAGACGCGCAAAAAAACTGGGCAAATAAAAAAAGGCACTTACGTTCCCGTAAATGCCTTTTTTTGTATGGTGCACCCACTTGGACTCGAACCAAGGGCCCACGGATTAAAAGTCCGCTACTCTACCAACTGAGCTATAGGTGCATTGCTAAGAGACAGTGGTCTCTGTTGCGGCGCGAAGTTTGCGAATTTACGCCCTCATGTCAAACCATTTTCTTACATCCGCATATTCAGTCATTGCAGCTTCGCCGTTGAACTTTACAATTGGCGTATGAGCTATCGCCCAATCCCTGACTATCACATGCATACCCCGCGCTGTAATCACGCTACAGGAGACGTTGCAGACTATGCCAATGCCGCCATTGCAGCCGGACTCAGTGAGATCGGCATGTCCGATCATTCGCCCATGCCAGATGATTTTGACAAACCATGGCGTATGGATCGCACCGAATTGCCCGAATATCTGCAGGAGGTGGAACAGGTACGTGATATTGTGAAAGATCAGCTGGACCTGCGTGTTGGCCTTGAAGCGGACTTTCATCCCGGTACACAAGCATATGTAGCCGAGATGATCGCATCGTATGCATGGGATTATGTCATTGGCTCTGTGCATTATATCGGCGATTGGGGATTTGATAACCCGGATACCATTCAGATATGGGACACCTGGAAAATCGAAGATGCCTACTGTGCATATTTCAAGCTTGTTGAGCAGTCCGCACAATCTGGAATGTTCGACATTATTGGCCATCCTGATTTGATTAAGAAATTTGGCCACAGACCTCCTGCCGATTCGGTACCTGTAAACCAGGCGATCGAATCTATGTTGCAGGCGGTAAAGCAGGCTGATGTTGTGCTGGAGATCAGTTCGGCTGGCCTGAGAAAACCGGTTGCTGAAATCTATCCGCACACACGCATCGTTCAGCGTGCAGCAGAGCTTGCCATCCCCTTCTCCTATGGTTCTGATGCGCATTCACCAAACGAAGTGGGGCACGGTATGAAGGAGTGTTTGAGCATGCTCGAGTCCTTTTCTATCCACGAAATTGCCAGCTTTAAACAGCGCCAGCGTACAATGATAGCCATTCAACATGCCTGATATTTCTGAAAAAAACACTGGAACGCCCGTTGAAAAACAGATCGCCGTACTGATTACCGGAGCCTCCGGTGGTTTCGGCCTTGAATATGCCAAACAGATCGAACCGCAGGGTTATCGCTTGATCCTGCATGGTCGCGACAGACCGCGTCTGCAAATGACACTGGATAGCCTCAAACACCCGGAACGCCATAGTCTGGTTTTAGCCGATCTGAACAGGAAAGATGGTGTTTCCACTCTGCTTGAGGCTGTTAGATATGAAACACTGGTCGGGCTGGTGAACAATGCAGGTTTCGGAATCTGGGGAGCGTTTGAAAAGACCGGCATTGTACCTCAGGTCGATGTGATCAAAACCGATCTGAAAGCACCGATAGAAATCACCCATGCCTTGCTGCCAGCGCTTTTAAAAAACAACGGTTTTGTCATCAACGTCTCGTCACTGGCCGGTGAAGCCCCCCTGCCCTATATGAGCACCTATGCCGCAGCCAAGGCGGGACTGACTTTCTGGAGCGAGGCACTCAGGACTGAGCTTGAAGGCAAATTACGCGTCGTCACCCTGGCTCCGGGACCGTCACCAACCGGCTTTCGTGATGTGTCAGGCATGCCATCGGGACCAGGCAGCTTCTTTCGCACCTCGATTTCTACAATTGTTGAAGCATCCCTTGAAACGCTGAACGCCGGTGGTGGTTACTGTGTGCCGGGATGGCGCCATAAGTTGCTATTCACACTGCAGAAAATTACGCCGCGCTCCATAGCACTACGGTTGATGAAAAAACACCTGCATCCCTGAAAACTGTTGTGATTACTGACTTTGCGTTGAGACTGGAGAATTGTCTCCACTTTCGCTAGTCTGCGCCTCCTTTTTGTCTTCCCGGGAAGACAGGAAAAGAAGCTGTAGAGTTGATGTTTCCAGCATTCAGATTACATACATAGTGGTGTCGGGTCTGCCGAGTATGTGGGTCATATTTGTGAGGTTAGTAGAATGAGTTTGTCACATCCTAGTGTGAATGGAAAACCTGTTAAGCAGGGTCTTTATGATCCAAAAAATGAACATGATGCCTGTGGCGTTGGATTTGTCGCCCACATCAAAAACAAAAAGAGCCACGACATTGTTGAAAAAGGTCTGGAAATTCTTGAACGTTTGACCCACCGCGGTGCGGCAGGTGCTGACCCGCGCGAAGGTGATGGCGCAGGTATTTTGCTGCAGATTCCCCATCAGTTTTTTGAAGCCGTAACCCCAGATTTGGACTTCGAACTACCTTCCGAAGGTGAATATGGCGTAGGTATGATCTTCTTCCCACAGGATGAAGCCTACCGTACAGCCTGTCAGGAAATTTTTGAAAAATCCGTCATTGATGAAGGGCAGACTCTGCTGGGCTGGCGTGATGTGCCTACTGATGCGATTCGTGCCGATCTGCCGGAGAGCGTTGTAGCCTGCGAACCGGTCATTCGGCAGTTGTTTGTGGCTCAAGGTGACAACTGTGCCGATCAGGATGCATTTGAGCGCAAGCTGTTTGTCATTCGTAAAGTAGCGAGCAATGCCGTTGCTGCACTGGGTCTGAGTGATGCCGCCAACTTCTACACTGCGTCATTTTCCAGCCGCACCATTGTTTATAAAGGCATGTTCCACTCGCATCAGGTTTCGCCTTATTATGAAGACCTGCGCGATGCGCGCATGACTTCTGCGCTGGCCCTTGTTCATCAGCGTTTCTCCACCAACACCTTCCCTTCATGGGAGCTGGCTCACCCGTTCCGCATGATGGCGCATAACGGCGAAATCAATACTGTTCGCGGTAACATCAACTGGATGAATGCACGCCGTCAGTCCATGAAATCTGAACTACTGGGTGATGATCTGGTTAAGCTCTGGCCGATCAGTGCTGAGGGACAGTCTGATACTGCGTGTTTCGATAACGCGCTGGAGCTGCTCGTAGCTGGCGGATATTCACTGGCACATGCTGCCATGCTGATGATTCCTGAAGCATGGTCTGGCAACAAGCAAATGGATGAGCAGCGTCGTGCATTTTATGAACACAACGCAGCCCTGATGGAGCCATGGGATGGCCCGGCAGCGGTTGCTTTTACCGATGGCCGTCAGATTGGTGCAACACTGGACCGTAACGGACTGCGCCCAACCCGCTATCTGGTTACTGAAGATGATCTGGTGCTTGGTGCATCTGAAATGGGTGTGCTCGATATTCCGGAAGAAAAAATCATCAAAAAATGGCGTCTGCAGCCGGGAAAAATGCTGCTTATCGATCTTGAAGAAGGTCGTATTATTGATGATGCTGAAATTAAACAGCAACTATCTAAAGCCAAACCGTACCAGGAGTGGCTTGCTAAAACCCAGATTCAGCTGGAAGGACTACCGCAGGAAGTTGCCCCCCAGACACCTGATCACGAAACCATGCTGCATCGCCAGCAGTCGTTTGGTTACACACAGGAAGATATAAAATTCCTGATGACGCCAATGGCGGTTTCCGGCCAGGAAGGCACCGGTTCCATGGGTAACGACAGCCCGTTTGCTGTACTCTCCAACCGCGCTAAACCCTTGTACAACTACTTCCGCCAGCTCTTTGCACAGGTAACCAATCCGCCGATTGATCCGATTCGTGAAGAGATGGTCATGAGCCTTACTTCCATTATTGGCCCACGCCCTAACCTGCTGGGACTCGAAGAGAGTGAACCACAGCTACGTCTGGAAGTGCATCAGCCCATCCTCTCCAATGTCGATGTAGAGAAGATTCGTCATATTGATCAGTACACGGACAACCGTTTCCGCACCATCACCCTCTCCTCATGTTATGCCGTAGATCAGGATACTTGCGGCATGGAAGCTGCCATTGAGCAGTTGTGCAACCAGGCAGAAGCTGCAGTACGCGATCACTACAACATCATCATTATTTCTGATCGTGCCATGGATGCTCAGAGTGTTGCCATCCCGGCATTGCTGGCTACCTCCTCAGTTCACCATCATCTGATTCGTGCAGGGCTCAGAACTGAAACAGGTCTGGTCGTTGAAACAGGTTCTGCCCGTGAAGTTCATCACTTTGCCTGCCTGGCAGGTTTTGGTGCTGAAGCGATCAACCCATATCTCGCCTTTGAAACTTTGGTGGATATGAAACGTCAGGGTCAACTGCCAGATGATCTGTCTGATGCAGAGATTGAAAAACGTTACATCAAAGCCATCGGCAAAGGCCTGTTCAAAGTCATGTCCAAGATGGGCATCTCCACCTATCAGTCTTACTGCGGTGCACAGATCTTTGAAGCTGTTGGCCTGGCATCCGAATTTGTAGCAAAATATTTCACCGGCACTGCCACTCAAATTGAAGGTGCAGGGTTAGCCGAAATAGCACAGGAAGCGACTCAGCGTCATATCGATGCATTCCGCGGCGTTATGATCTACAAGGATGCGCTCGATGTTGGTGGTGAATACGCATGGCGTGTACGCGGTGAAGAACATACCCTAACACCGGGTGTTATTGCTAAAGTACAGCATGCGGTTCGCACATCTAACTACTCATTATATAAAGAGTATGCAGATGAGATAAATGATCAGGCAGGTAAACTGAAAACCCTGCGTGGCCTGTTCAGATTCAAGGACAGCAAGGCCATTCCATTGTCGGAAGTGGAGCCTGCATCATCGATAGTTCAGCGTTTCGCAACAGGTGCGATGAGCTTCGGTTCCATCTCACATGAAGCGCACAGCACACTGGCAATTGCCATGAACCGTATCGGTGGCAAGTCCAACACCGGTGAAGGTGGCGAAGAGCCGTCACGGTTCAAACCCATGGCAAATGGTGATTCCATGCGCTCGGCCATCAAACAGGTGGCATCGGGTCGTTTTGGCGTAACAACTGAATACCTGGCCAACTCTGATCAGATTCAGATCAAAATGGCCCAGGGAGCAAAACCTGGCGAAGGTGGTCAGTTACCTGGCCATAAAGTGGATCAACGCATTGGCCGGGTGCGTCACTCCACACCGGGCGTAGGCCTGATCTCCCCGCCTCCGCATCATGATATTTATTCTATTGAAGATCTCGCACAGCTGATCTTCGATCTGAAGAATACCAATCCGCGCGCTGATATTTCGGTGAAACTGGTATCAGAGATCGGTGTTGGCACCGTTGCTGCCGGTGTGGTTAAGGCACATGCCGATCACGTAGTGATTGCAGGCCATGATGGCGGTACCGGTGCATCACCGCTGACCTCAATCAAACATGCAGGTTCCGCCTGGGAGCTAGGATTAGCTGAAACTCAGCAGACTCTGGTACTCAATCGGTTGCGTGGCCGCACCGTGCTGCAGGCCGATGGTCAGATGCGTACAGGTCGCGATGTCGTTATTGCAGCCCTGCTTGGCGCTGATGAAGTTGCATTTGGCACCATCGCACTGATTGCCGAAGGTTGTATTATGATGCGCAAGTGTCATCTCAACACCTGCCCGGTTGGCGTTGCCACCCAGGACCCTGAACTGCGCAAAAAATTTGTCGGTAAACCTGAAGATGTCGTGAACTTCTTCATGTTTTTGGCAGAAGAAGCGCGAGAAATCATGGCTGAGCTTGGTTTCCGCACCTATGCTGAAATGATCGGTCGCGCTGACATGCTCGATACCAACGATGCGCTCAAGCACTGGAAGTCAGAAGGGCTCGATCTTTCCCCTATCCTGCATCAGGTCGAAGCAAACGGCACATCCGTTTCTCATACTGAAAGCCAGGATCATGGGCTGGAGAAGTTGATCGATAACAAGCTCATTGATCAGGCAAAAGAAGCGCTGGATAACAAAACACCGGTAGTCATCGAAACGCCAATCTGCAATGTCGATCGCAGCTTCGGCACCATGCTTTCCGGTGAAGTGGCCAAACGTTACGGCCATGCAGGTCTGGCTGAAGATACCATTGCCATCAAAGCCAAGGGCACAGCAGGCCAGTCTCTCGGTGCCTGGCTGACTCGCGGCGTATCTATCGATCTGGCTGGCGAAGGCAACGACTATGTAGGAAAAGGCCTCTCGGGTGGTCGTATCGCCATCTATCCGCCAGCAGAATCCAAGCTTAAAGCTGAGGAGAACATCATTGTAGGTAACACCGTTTTATTCGGCGCTACTGAAGGTGAATGTTATTTTAACGGTGTGGCTGGCGAACGATTTGCTGTACGTAACTCAGGTGCTGTAGCTGTTGTTGAAGGCGTTGGCGACCACGGTTGTGAATACATGACCGGTGGTACTATCGTGGTACTGGGTGAAACAGGCCGCAACTTCGCAGCGGGCATGTCCGGTGGCATTGCTTATGTACTCGATGCCGACGGCATGTTTGAAAGCCGTTGCAATATGGCGCAGGTAGCACTCGAGCCGATCGCATCCGAAGCCGATGCACTGGAAGAACTGGATCATCAGGGGCCTGATCTGGAAACACATGGCCGCGTAAACATCAAACACACCATGAGTCAGAATGACCAGAAAATTCTAAGCACACTGATTCAGCGCCATGTGCATTACACCAACTCTGCCGTAGGCAAGCGGATACTTGCGAACTGGAATGACTATATAGGCCAGTTCGTCAAGGTTATACCGGTGGATTACCGCCGAGCATTAGCAGAAATGGAAGCTGAGAAGACAGCAGCTGCAAAGGAGACTATCCATGGGTAAGGCTACCGGATTCAAAGAACATGCCCGCGAAAATCTGAGCTATGCGCCGGTCGCTGACCGCATTGTACATTTCAAAGAGTTTTCCAAATTGCCTGTAGATATGGGTACGCAAGGTGCGCGCTGCATGGATTGCGGAATCCCGTTCTGCCACAACGGCTGCCCTATCAACAACATTATACCCGACTGGAATGATGCGGTTTATCATGGTCGCTGGCGTGAAGCTCTCGATGTGTTGCACTCCACCAACAACTTCCCTGAATTTACTGGCCGCATCTGCCCTGCCCCGTGTGAAGAAGCCTGCACCGTTAACCTGATCGGCGATGCTGTTTCGATTAAAAACATCGAACTTGCCATTGTTGAGAAAGGCTGGGAAGAAGGCTGGATTACCCCGCAGATTCCTGCCCACAAAACTGGCAAACGAGTTGCTGTAGTGGGTTCAGGCCCTGCAGGCATGGCAGCAGCGCAGCAGCTGGCCCGCGTTGGTCATGATGTGGTTGTGTTTGAAAAGAACAACCGCATTGGTGGCCTGATGCGTTATGGCATCCCGAACTTCAAGTTCGAAAAATCCGTCATTGATCGTCGTATGTCCCAAATGCGTGCTGAAGGTGTGGAGTTCCGCGTTAACTCCACTG
Organism: Mariprofundus sp.; assembly: GCA_021772835.1. Classification (GTDB taxonomy): domain Bacteria; phylum Pseudomonadota; class Zetaproteobacteria; order Mariprofundales; family Mariprofundaceae; genus Mariprofundus. The sequence goes on along the minus strand of JAJFLE010000063.1, from coordinate 2,807 downwards.
TTGGTGACAACGTTTCTGCTTTGGACCTGCTCAACCGTTTCGATGCTGTCATTCTCTCCGGCGGTTCCGAAAAGCCGCGTGATCTTCCTGTTCCGGGTCGCGATCTGAAAGGTATTCATTTCGCCATGGAGTTCCTCACCAAGAACACCCAGCGCGTACTCGGTGATGATATTCCTGAAGAGGAATTTGTATCTGCTGCCGGTAAACATGTGGTGGTCATCGGTGGTGGTGATACCGGTTCTGACTGTATTGGAACCTCAAACCGTCATGGTGCTGAATCAGTCACTCAGATTGAAATCCTGCCGAAACCGGAAGCAGTACCGAACAAGTTGATTACATGGCCAAACTGGCCCATGAAGCTGCGTACCTCCACATCTCAGGAAGAAGGTTGTGATCGTGACTGGGAAGTTTCCACCAAGCGTTTCATCGGTGATGAAGAAGGCAATGTACAAGCTGTTGAATGTGTCCGTGTTGAGTGGACACAGACAGATGGTCAGTGGAAGCTGAACGAAATCGAAGGCTCTGAATTCGTACTGCCTGCACAACTGGTAACGCTTGCTATGGGGTTTGTGCATCCAGTGCATGAAGGTATGCTCGAAGAACTCGGCGTGGATAAAGATAGTCGCGGCAACGTAGCTGCTAACGACTCAGAATACGCAACCAACATTGACAAGGTATTTGCTGCTGGCGATATGCGCCGCGGCCAGTCGCTTGTTGTCTGGGCAATCCGTGAAGGCCGTCAATGCGCACGTGCCGTGGATGAGTTCCTGATGGGTTCAACCACACTGCCTAGCTAGTTTCAATACATTCAACCAAAAAGGGTCGCGTATGCGGCCCTTTTTGGTTGTTACACGCAAAAAATTAGGCCGATTTTCCTGATTGTGACTTTCCATATGCAAACCTATACTCACAGGTATGCCAACATTAACTCTGAAACAGTTCACTCTCGGTATTGGGGTGTTAGTAGTATCCGGTTGTGCAACTTATGGCACCATAAGCAACACTGCACACATCAAGCCTGATGTTGCTAGCACCTATTCAATTGAAAACATTGCCAGTAAACATTCAGTCGATGAAATTTCGCTGGTACTTGCTTTTTCAGGCGGTGGAACACGGGCTGCCGCGCTGGCTTACGGTGCACTTGAAGAACTGCGCGATACAACCATCATGGTGAATGGCCAGCCTCGTCGCATGCTCGATGAGGTCGATGTAATCAGTTCTGTTTCAGGCGGAAGCTTTACCTCTGCCTATTATGGCTTGAACGGCGACGACACCTTCAAGGATTTTGAACGTGTATTCCTCCGTACTGATGTTGATAGCCATCTGATTCGGGGACTATTCAGTCCAGCTCGCTGGTTTTCCAGCAGTGGACGAACTGAAATGGCTGTACAATACTATGATGAGAAAGTGTTTCGCGGAGCAACGTTTTCCGACCTTCAGAACCGCAACGGCCCATTGATCCTGCTTAACGCCTCTGATCTGGGCCACGGCGTTCGCTTCTCATTCGTGCAGGAATATTTCAGTCTGCTTTGTTCTGATATTTCAACCTTCTCTATTGCGCGAGCGGTCACAGCTTCATCGTCCGTACCTATCCTGTTCAATCCGATAGTTCTTGAGAACCACAAAAATTGCGAAATGACTGATCAGAAACTACTCGAGCTGGCAGAAAAAAATGCCGCTGACAGTCCACAAATGACACAGGTCATTCAGGGTCTGGAGAGCTACTTTGACAAAGAGCAGCGTCGTTACATCCACCTGGTTGATGGTGGTATCACGGATAATCTGGGCCTGCGTGCGATATACGAGGTTATTGAAGTGTCAGGCGGTGCCAACGCCTTTTTAAAAAGAATCAACAGAAAACCGGCATCTCGAATCGCGGTTATCTCCATCAACGCCTCAACAGGTGCAGACCCCAACCTGGATTTAAGTGCAAAGCAGCCGACGCTGGAAGATACAGTTAAGGCCGTAACCAGGGTCCAGCTTCAGCGTTACAACACGGCCACGCTGGAATTGATGCAACAAAGCATTAAACGGTGGGCCGGAGAATTATCGACTCGCAATAATCCAATCAAATCGTATTTTATTACGGCCAGTTTCAAGGGCGTTCAAGACCCGGAGAAGCGGCTTTTCTTCAATCGAATCCCTACGCGTTTTACGCTTACGGATGAACAGGTGGATGAACTTATTACAGCCGGCCACGAACTACTAAGAAACAATACGGAGTATCAGCGCCTTATTGCCGATATGGGTGAAGCCGTACCCACCGGTATTGAGTAAAACCTGGCTCCGGTTCCATGATCAGTTGAAAATATTTTGTAAATCGTTGGCGGAAAACAGCACCAATTGTGGAACGGCCAACTGAAATCCCTGCCAAACGAAAGCGATGGAAACAGATTGGCTAATACTTATGAAAACTAAAATTTATCTTCTACTCTGCTTTTTGCGCTTAGGGATAATCTGAAAAAGTCAGAGTATCCTCGTTTTATTGCTCCAATGCTGCGATGCGATTGCGCAAGGCTTCCAGCTCGTCCAGCATTTCAAGAGCCAAAGCTGCACCGGCAAGATTTACTCGCAGATCAGCCTCCAGATGTTGAACAATACGAACCCGGCGCAGACAGTCGCCACTAAACTGCCACTCCTCCAGGTTGCTGCCCACAGGCTCAATGATGGGGGTGTCCTGAATTTTGTGTAAACGGTTAAATTGACGGATAGTTCCGTCTTACTCAAAGGAGAGAGTATGACCGTTTCAAAATTACCAGCAGACCTAATTGATGGTCTGTTAGCTGACTACAAGAAGCCCGAGGATC
>JAJFLE010000062.1 GCA_021772835.1 Mariprofundus sp. | reverse complement strand
TGGCAGATTATCCTGTCTGTATTGTGCGCGGCCACGGAGTGTATGCCTGGGGTGAAACACTGAACCAGGCCTATAAATGGACCTGCTCGCTGGAGCTTTCCGCCAAAACTGCATTTATTGCCCAACAGGCTGGTACGCTATGATTTCCGTGTTGTTGCCTGTGCATGCCGGTTGTGCACTGATCTCCTTAAGCCTGTTTATCTGGCGAGGTTTAGCCATGTGGATACGGCGACCAGTGAAAAACCGGTTTCTGCGCCGCACATTACCGGATGCCGTGGATACGGTGTTTCTCTCCACAGGTATATTAATGGCATTTCTTCTGGGGATTTCACCACTTGAATCACACTGGCTGGCTGCCAAGATTGTCGGCTTGTTGATCTATATCATACTCGGTGCCGTGGCGCTGAAATATGGGCGCAGTATGTGGATAAAACGCAGTTGTTTTATTGCAGCGCTGTGTGTGTTTGCTTATGTTGTGGCAGTAGCACGCACGATGGATCCAATACCATTTTTGTAACAGGAGAATAACATGGCTTTAGTGGCTTCGGTTCATGTGGATGCTGGCTGGCAGTTGCCGGATATGGCTGTAACGGATGTGAACGGTAAATCTGTACCGTTGAAAGATCAGTTGGGAAAAAAGGGCTTGCTGGTGGCCTTCACCTGTAATCATTGCCCGTATGCCATTGCTATCTGGCCGCGCCTGGTTCGTCATGCAGCAACACTGAAAAAAATGGCTATCAATACCATTGCGGTGAATCCGAATATTCACCCGGATTATCCGGCCGATGGTGTGACTGCCATGATGGATAAAATTGCAGAGTGGGGTATCGATTTTCCTTATCTGGCTGATGAAACGCAAGATGCTGCCAGGGCATTTGAAGCCCAGTGTACACCCGATCTGTATCTGTTTGATGGTGAAGGGCGACTCTATTATCACGGTAGAGTGGATGATTACTGGAAGGATGAAAGCAAGGTGACGCGTGAGGAGTTGATAGCTGCAGCGGAACTGTTGGTCGCTGGTGAAAATGCACCGCAACCTCAGCATCCGACCATCGGCTGTTCAATCAAATGGAAAGATGATTAAATCATCATTTCAGGATTGCATTTCAGAGGTGCAGTCATAGTGTCACACACCTGTTTTTTGAGAGAGGGCGAATATGCTGAATAAAGTGATGTTGATTGGAAATCTGGGTGCTGATCCGGAAACACGTTTCACGCAGGATGGTACCTGTGTCTGTAATCTGAGACTGGCGACGACCGAGAAGTTCAAAGGACGCGACGGTAACCAGCAGGAAAAGACCGAATGGCACCGCGTCGTGCTTTGGGGACGTCTGGGCGAGATTGCCAACCAGTATTTGAGCAAAGGCGCTCGTGTGTACATCGAAGGCAAAATCGAAACGCGCAAATGGACCAACAAAGAAGGTCAGGATCAGTACACGACTGAAATTCGATGCAATGAAATGAAAATGCTCGGCGGTGGTGCAGGCGGTGCCGGTGGCGGCGCAGCTCGTTCCGGTGGTGGCCAGCCTCAGGGTGGCAACCAGGGCGGCGGCAATCAGGGCGGCAATTTCCCTACGCATGGTGGCGGCAATGCTGCACCGAAGAGCAACGACCCGTTTGCCAGTTCACCCGATTTTGGTGACGTGCCAATCGACGACGACATTCCGTTTTAATTCGGAATAGGTAGTTTTTGTAAACTATTTTTTATTCTTCATAAATCTTAAGCCCCTGTTATTCAGGGGCTTTTTTTATGCGTGAATCCGCGATCAGGATGGTGAATGTTGTTGAGTTGTTGATCGTCGGCCTGATTGTACAAACAGGAGTCAGGCCTGAATCTGCTTTAACCAGTTGCTGATCATCTGTCTGCAATAGTGCTGCATGGCTCCCAGATACAGTGTGGTGTCCTTGTGCAGCAGACTGATGCCTTCGATGCCGAGGTGGTTGCGTTCGCTTTCACCATGCGCAATCCATGCTTCGATGATTGATTCGTTGACCTCGACATGACATTGCAGTCCGTATTGCGCTGTGTTCAGGCGGAATGCCTGCGCAGGCACATCAGGATGGGTGGCGACGAGCTTCATTTCATTGGTGAGTGAGAAACTCTCCCCATGCCACTGGAACACGGCCAGACCGTCCGGCATATCCTTGAACAAGGGATCATGTTCGCTTTCAGTCGTGTGATAGAGCGGAAACCAACCCAACTCACGAACCGGCGAGCTTACGATGTCAGCGCCTGCAGCCTTGGCTATGATCTGGGCACCGAGGCAGATGCCGAGCATCGGGATTTTGTCAGTGATGGCGGCCCTGATCCACGCCACTTCAGCCCGGATATAGTCCGAATCGTCATTGGCAGATTGCGGGCCACCCATAATAATCAAACCGTCATAATCGCTGCTGGATACAGGCAATGTTTCACCCTGATCCAGATGAATGGTGCTAAGCTTATGGCCGCTCGCCTCGATGGCTTCGCCAATTAAAGCGGGTGGCTCAATGTCCAGATGTTGAAGCACCAGAAAATTCATATGACGAAACTACCAATCTGTTTTTATTCAGGCAATGTGTTTTGATTCGTCCGAATCTATATACCGCGAACGTTTCGATGCTTTCAACTCGTCCAGGTCAAGCACGACCAGTCCATCCACACAGTTGGCAAATTCCGGGTCGATGTTGAAACCCAGGAAACTCACGCCACCGGCTTCACACAATTCACTGTACTGTTTGAACAGTGTTGGCACATTGCAGCCCAGATGGCCGAGCCGACTTTTCAGGGTAATATAATCCCGTTTAAAGTCGGAGCCGCAAAAGACCTCTTGCATGAGCAATGTGGCTTCGGCATCGAGTCGGTAGGAAAGGCGTGCCTTGACCCTTTGTGATTCTGAGCCGAAATAGGTGGTATAGAACCAGACAAGCATGTCTTTGGCTGCGGCCGGATAACTGTTGCTGATGCTTACCGGACCAAACAGATATCGATAGTCGGGATTGTCGCGCAGGAATGCACCGATGCCGAACCAGAGGTAATCAAGGCTGCGTTTTCCCCAATAGCGAGGCTGGATAAAGCTGCGTCCAAGCTCCAGCCCCTGTTGCAGAATGGTTTCCATTTCAGGTTGGAAGTCGAACAGCGTTGCGCTATACAGGGCTTGTGCATCAAAGGTGTCGTTGCGTGTGTCGCGCAGTCTGTAGGCTCCAACGATTTCCAGCTCACTCTCATCCCAGAGAATAATCTGCTGACAAAAGCGGTCGAATGCATCGACATCGCGGCGCTGGCCCGTGCCTTCACCAACAGCCCGGAAAGCAATCTCACGCAGACGCCCGATTTCACGCATAATGCTGCAGTCGGCATTGAATTCGAACAGGTGGATCTGCTTGCCATCACGTGTTTCACCAAGTTGATGGCATTCATGGATCTCACGTCTGAGTTGCTGGCGATCTTCCGGGTGTGCAATGGCCCGGCTGGTGGCAAAAACCGGTTCCTTCTGCTTGCCAATGCGATAGACATGCCGTTGGAATAGTTTGACGCGCGATTTCAGCGGCAGACTTGCACGCTGATAGCTATCGAAGGTCACCGGATTACCTATGCAGATATGCACTGAGCGACGGGCATGTTTGAACATCTCACGCACCAGCCACAAGGTCGACAGTGGTTTGGAGAAGAAAGACAGCGCATAAAAAAACATGGAGTTGCGGCCATCGATATACATTGGCAGAACCGGTGAGCGGGTTGCTGAGGCAATGCGTAAAAAACCGCTGTTCCAGCGCCCGTCGCGAATGCCGGTTGGGCTCATGCGGGAGACTTCGCCTGCCGGAAAAATAATAACAGCGCCCTCATTCTCCAGATGTTTATACACCGCTTTGAGCTGATCGCGGCTGCTGTGCCCTCCCATGTTGTCTACTGAGAGCAGTAGGGGAGTCAGTGCTTCAATGCTTGAAAGCACCTGATTGCTGACGGCTTTAACATCGCGACGGATTTCTCCGACCAGTCGAATCAATACGGCTGCATCCAGGGTGCCGATGGGATGGTTAGCAATAATAACCACACGTCCCTCAGAGGGAATACGCTCGCGTTCATCACCACGCAGTGAGTAGCTGAAATCAAAGTGCTCAAGCAGTTGATCAATGAAATCGAATCCTTTCAGGTGCGGATACCGCGCTTGAAAACTATTCAGCTCTTTTTCATGGAACAGGAGACGCAGAATGGCCTGCAGTGATTTACGAACTACAGGTGGTTTATGCAGGACTCCGGGAAGGTGCTCGGCGGTGAGCGTTTCGATATTAAACATGATAATCCCCCATGTGCCTGTCAAAGCATCGTTAAGCTCATGACACGCTGATTGCAACAACGTGACATGCGAATGACAGGTGAATGATGAGATGGGGCTTTTCACTTTTGCTTTCCGGTGTTACAAGTCGGTTATGGATATATCGCCACTGATCAAACGCGTTGCACGCGGCAAACACGGATCCGATCATTTGACCAGGATCGAAGCCAAAGCTGTATTCGAACAGCTGCTTTTACCGGATGCAGACGAACTGCAATTGGGAGCATTTCTGATTGCCCTGCGCATGAAAGGGGAGACAAGTGCTGAGTTGGCCGGATTTGTTGACGCTGCGAGAACCCGAATTACCGGATTCGAACAGTTTTCAGCGCCGGCAGGAGCCGTTGATCTGCCCTGTTATGCGGGTAAGAGAAGAGCCGGGCATGCGTATCTTGCTGCAGCATTGAAAGCACGTGATGCTGGTATTCCGGTATTTATTCACGGGGTTGATCAGATTGAAGGACGAGTGACCGCCTGGCAGGTATTGCAGCAGGCGGGCGTGAAACGAGCAACGAATCTTATTGATGCGCATGATGCGCTGAACAATGAAGCTTTGGTCTATGTCGATCTTTCCGACCTGTGCCCTGATCTGTTTCGTATTTATAACCTGAGGCCGAGGCTGGGCGTTCGCTCATTCGCCAATACCGTGGCCAGGCTGTTAAACCCCTTAACATGCGACGGGCAGTTGAACGGATTTTTTCATACGCCATATGCCGATTATATGGCCGAAGCCAACACGTTACTTCTGCAAAAACGCTCTCTGGTTTTTATGGGCGCTGAAGGCGAACCGGAACTGTATGCTGATCGCCAGAAGTTGATCGTAAAGCAGCAGGGTGAGTTATGCTCTCAACTCAAATACAGCGAAGCCGGTTTAGCACCTTATCCGAGAGAGGCCATGGATATACAGTCTCTGCAAGCGCAAACTGTTGCTATGTTTGGTGGAGAAGTATCTGAGCGAGAAGCTGCAGTGATGCAGCGCATGAGCCAGGCATTTGTTTGGGCGTCCCGCGGTGAGTTTCCGGCTAGCTGGAAAGACGAGAAGATTCCCCATGGCTAAAGTTCTGGTTCCGTTCACTACAGGTGTGGAAGAGATTGAGTTTGTTGCAGTGGTCGATTTGCTCAGGCGTGCTGATATCGAGGTCTGCACTGCAAGTCTTGATGGTCATCCGGTAGCGGGACGATCAAACATCATCATGAAGGCTGATGCGGCACTTCCTGATGTGATGCATGATAACTGGGACATGGTGGTGCTGCCGGGAGGCTTGCCCAATGCCCACCTGTTGCGCGATAATGCCAATGTGAAAGCCGTGGTTGAGCGGTTGAGAGCTGAGTCTAAATCGATTGCGGCGATCTGTGCAGCACCCATGGCATTGGCCGCCTATGGCATTACTGTGGGCAAACGGGTGACCTCTTACCCAGCCTTTCAGGCAGAGATGGAAAAGCTGCAGCCATCATCTGTATATGTGGATGATGCGGTAGTCGAAGATGAATTTCTTATCACCAGCCGTGGGGCAGGAACCGCTGTTGCATTTGCCCTGCGCCTGATTGCCAGACTCTGTGGTGAGGCAAAAGCCGAAGCGGTAAAACTGTCCATAATCGCCTGATTTCCACCACGAAACACACGAAGTGTTCGAAGATTTCAGAACCTGTTAATATTCATCCATAACTGCTTTTCTGCGTGCCCTTCGTGGTGGTCTGCTTTACCCGATTGTGACTGCTGTGCCGCTGACGCTGGACACATGTTCCTTTCGTGTGGACCAGGCTGCGTTTTGTCTGTGACGATAGTGATATGTCATGAGTCTGTCATAGACTTTGATTAAGCTTCTTTTATTTCGAAAGATTGGAGGAAGCCTATGTGCAGGACATGGTTTGAGCGTTTCCAGATTATCATCGGCCTACTGATTATCGTAGGCCTGATGATAGTGATGGATCTGCTTTCCAGCTAAAGCTCGTCCCATTCGGCTGTCCTGCCGAATGGTGATTCGAGGCATCCATGCCCCTACCTGGCTGGCAGCCATAAGCCGTCCATGGCCTGCACGGATACTCTGACTTTTTCAGCGTATCCCTAGAAAAGGCTTTTATCCTTTTGATTGATAACAGCTTTTACCCCATCCATCGAGCACGACAGTGTTATGGTGGTGAAATCCAGTGGCAGTGACAATGGTTTGCTTAAGTTCAGTGATCCGCTCAATGATTTTACGCCGTCAGTAATCACTTCATAGGGGATAGCCGCACAGTTACCCGAAGCAATCAGGACAATGCGCGCCATTTTACTTTCGCTGGCAATCACGCCGGGAGTGCCATGGTCAATTGTATATACATATTCACCAGCCAAGGCTTGGCCGGACAATGGCAAGAACGCCAGCAGTGATGCAAAGAGGGTTTTACGAAACATAATATCTCCTGTGAGCTTAGTGGTGAATGCATGCTAGCGACTGACCTGTAAAGTAACAGTGACAGTTTAGTGACAGTTTTCTGTTGGCTAGGCTCTCGAATCCCGTAACATTGCCCGATGCGATTATCCAAAGAGTTCCGTGATCAATTTATTCAACATGAAATGCGTACACACGGGCGCAAAAATGGCTTTGTGACAGTAGGGCAGGAGGCACGGCTGCTGAAATGGCTGCCTGTGATCGGTCTGTCGAAAGAGAGAACTCTGGCTGACGCGAACCTGCCATCCGGTGCCCCAATCGTAATGGAAATTGGTTTTGGCAACGGTGATTTTCTTGTCCATCTGGCTAAAACCCATCCGGACTGGATGCTCGTTGGGGTGGAAATTTATCTGCCTGGTGTCGCCAAGGCGGTATGCCGACTTGATGATGTCGGTGAGATTCAGCGTTGCCGTATTACCCAGTTGCCAGCCCAGTTTGTATTGAGCAATCAGGTGGCTGAAGAGCAGCTCGATGGTTTGTTTATCAATCACCCCGATCCCTGGCCGAAAACACGTCATCATAAACGCCGCATCATCCAGAAAGATTTTGCCGAACTCATGGTGACGCGTTTGAAGCCGGGCGGATTTATCAAGCTTGCCTCCGACAAAGCTGACCTGGCTGAATGGATGCGTGATGTTCTCGATACCACCCCTGGGCTGAGCAATGTGGCGGGAGTCGGTGGCTTTATTGAACGTGATGCAGATCGCCCCGAGACCAAGTTTGAGCAGCGTGGCAACAAAGCCGGGCGCGTTAGCCAGTTCCTCCACTATATAAAAGCGTAATCATTTCACCCGAGGTGGGTATTTGTAATGTTGTGCTTCACTGTTGTGTGAGCAGTATAACCGCAGAGAGAACAAATCGGGCCACAGGTTGGCCAACCATCTCCAAACACAAAAGCGGGGTAACAATGAAATTATTTTCGATGATTATGGCGATGTTCTTTGCACTGTCACTGAGTGCGGCATCGGCAATGGCTGATTCTAAAAGTAAAGAGCGTTACAGCGATAGTGGAAGCAAAGATGATAGCAGCAAAGCCAAGGCATATGAAAATGATCGCGAGCATGAACTCCGTATGGAAAACGAAAGGCGTGAGGCGCGTATGGCGCGTGAGCGCAATGCTGTAGAAACCAGAGATGTGCGCCGGGATAACCCAAATCGTCCGGCACCGGATAACAATGCATCACGCTGGTGGCCCTTCGGTAACTGATCCGCGATGAATCTTTCTTATCTGTAACTGGGAAACCCTTAACTCTTGAGTGAGTTGTCCTCGCTCAACGCATCGTTTTCAACAAAAAAATGTCAACCCAATGTGTGCTGCTTGCGCTTTAATTTTGCAAGTACATTGGTTGCATTTCTCTGAATGTAATGAGGTTGGATTGTTCATCTTCGGCGCGCATTTGAGGTTCTCTATCAAAAATGTGAAGTAAGCACGGGTGAGCGTCAACACCCTTCTGAAAAAATAATGATAAACCGTGACATCAGTGTGACTGATCGGTGGCACAACCCTGTTATTATCGGGCAGGATATAAACTGACACTGGCATCCTTTAACTTCGGGGTTACTATTGCCTGATGCGTTTTGAACTTGCAGGAAATTTTAAGCCACGAGGCGATCAGCCACAGGCGATTGCTGAATTGGTGCATGGTGTAGAGCAGGGCTTGCGTCACCAGACACTGCTCGGTGTGACTGGCTCCGGTAAAACCTACTCCATGGCTTGTGTGATCGAGCGTACCCAGAAAGCGACATTGATTATGGCACCGAATAAAACGCTGGCAGCCCAGCTGTATGGTGAGTTTAAACAGTTCTTTCCTAACAATGCGGTGGAGTATTTTGTCTCCTATTATGATTATTATCAGCCGGAAGCCTATGTACCATCGAGTGATACGTTTATCGAAAAGGACTCATCGATAAACGAACATATTGATCGCATGCGGCATTCGGCGACACGCGCCATGCTGGAGCGTGAGGATGTTATTATTGTTGCCTCGGTTTCATGCATTTACGGTCTCGGAAGTCCCGAGGCCTATGCTGGCATGCTGCTTTATTTCGAAGTGGGTAGAGAGGTGGATCAGCGCACAGCGGTAAATAAGCTGGTGGAGCTGCAATACCAGCGTAATGAGATGGACTTTCATCGCGGCACATTCCGTTTGCGCGGTGATGTGCTGGAGGTTTATCCGGCACATGCTGAGGATTTTGCCATCCGCATCGAGTTCTTTGGCGATGAGATTGATGCGATCTCCCGCTTTGATCCGTTGACCGGTAAACGCATCGAAAGCCTGCACAAGTATACGGTGTTCCCGAAAAGCCATTTTGTCATGCCACGCGAATCACTGGTACGTGCAATGGATGCGATCAAGGCTGAGCTGGCGGAACGATTGGCTGAGTTGCATGTGCAGAATAAACTGGTGGAAGCGCAGCGCTTGGAGCAGCGCACTATCTATGATCTGGAGATGATTCAGGAAGTGGGTTTCTGCACGGGTGTGGAAAATTACTCACGCCATCTTACCGGCCGGGAACCGGGTGAAGCCCCACCCACGCTGCTGGATTATCTGCCGAATAATGCGCTGGTGATGGTGGATGAATCGCATGTTACAGTTCCCCAGATTGGCGGCATGTTCAAAGGGGATCGTTCGCGCAAACAGACTTTGGTGGATTTCGGATTCCGCCTGCCATCGGCACTGGATAATCGCCCGCTGCAGTTTCACGAATTTGAAACGGTGGTGCCGCAGGCCATTTATGTTTCGGCTACGCCAAGCACCTATGAACTGGAGAAATGTAAGGGTGTGTTTGTTGAGCAGATTATCAGGCCGACAGGCCTTGTGGATCCGCCCATTGAAATACGTCCGGCAAGCTCGCAGGTGGATGACTTTGTCTCGGCGGCTAATGAAGTCATTGCAAAAGGTTTCCGCGTGCTGGCGACATGTTTGACCAAACGTATGGCGGAAGATCTGACAGAATACCTGAACAATCTTGATATGAAGGTGCGCTATCTGCATTCGGATATTGATACGGTTGAACGCATGGAAATTCTGCGCGACTTGCGACTCGGTGTATTTGATGTGCTCATTGGCATCAACCTGTTGCGCGAGGGACTTGATCTGCCAGAGGTCGCACTGGTGGCTATTTTCGATGCTGATAAAGAGGGTTTCCTGCGTTCCGAGCGATCCCTTACCCAAACGATAGGCAGGGCTGCACGAAATGCTGAAGGATTTGTGATTCTCTACGCCGACAAAATGACCAATTCCATGCGGCGCGCTATGGATGAGACTGAACGAAGACGGGTCAGACAACTGGCTTATAATGCCGAACACGGTATTACACCGGAAACGGTGAAGTCGGAGATTAAAGACATTCTCGGCTCTGTATATGAGATGGATTACGGACATATTCCTGAAGTGGCAGAGCCTGAGCCTGTGAGCTGGGCTGAAAGGGTTAGACGTACGGCTGAGCTTGAACGGCTGATGGTGGAAGCCGCGGCAGACCTTCGTTTTGAAGATGCCGCTAAGTACCGGGACGAATTACTGAAATTGAAGGAGCAGTCAATCGATGACTGATACACCTGTGTTAAACGACAAACTGATTGAGCAGTGGCTGGACGCTACAGCGGCCGATAAAGGCTATGAGCTGTTCGAGCAGGGTAGAGTCAATGATCTTGAATTTGATGAAAAGAAGGATCAGTTGTTGGCTAATGTCAGGGGCGAGGATCGTCTTCCCCTGCAGGTGGAGGTCACATTTCTCGACGATGAAAGCATCAGCAACTCGTGTTCCTGCCCGATGTCTGTCGACTGCAAGCATGTAGCGGCAACGCTGTATGCGTGGATGGAAGAACAGGATGAAGTGGATGAGGAAGAGACTGTAGCTGCACCACCTCCATTTGCCTTCGGTCAGTGGCTGGGCGCACTGGAGAATGTCAAAGATGGCTCGGGCCCTGCTGATGAGTATCCGAGCAGCATTAAACAGCGCCTGCTTTATATTCTGGAACCCGATGGTGATCAGGATGTGCGTCTGCGCTTTCTATCTGCACGACTTTTGAAGTCAGGTGGTTACGGCAAAGATGTCAGCTACGATGCGACTAATATTCTCAATTATCCGGTGCCGCAATATGTGTTGTCGGCAGATGAGAAAATCCTCAGAGATGTGGCAACGGATCGTTCCTTGTCCTCGTTGCGCGGCTACCGAATCAAAGGTCCGGAAGGTTTGCGTATTCTCAAACGCATCATGGCAAGCGGGCGTTGCCATTGGCAGAGTAAAGATAACCCTGCATTAAAGCGCAGTGATAAACGCAGCGGTAGCTGGCAGTGGCAGCTCAACAGCCGCGGCGATCAGCACCTGAGCCTGCAATTGCAGCTTGATGAGAAGGTCATACCGACATCACCGCCATGGTATATCGATATCGCACAGGCAATGGCAGGTGTGGTGGAGACCGGCCAGCCTGCCGATGTTGCGGAAATTCTGCTCAATATTCCTGCAGTTGAACTGGATTGCTCGGATGAAGTGGTTGATGCCGTTAATCATCAACTGCCGGATAATGTGCCGGGGCCTGTGCAGCTGAAACATGATTTCCGGGAAGTAAAACCGATCCCATTGATAAAGCTGAGCTCCAAGAAGCTGTCGCAGCGATGGGGTTATCGTACGCCTGATCAATGTCATTTGGTTGAGCTGTGGTTTGATTATGATGGCAAACAGGTGCCTTATAGACCGGACTCCAGATCAACTCGTGTGATTCGCGGCGATAAGGTGATTGATTACAAACGTGATCTGGCAACCGAATCAGCGGCAGTCGCTGCACTTGCCACTGCCGGACTGTATCCTATGCTGGAAGATAAGCTGGCTGAGTTGTTCGATTTCGAGCAGCAGATGTTTACGCTTGAGGATGAAGATTACTGGCCCGAGTGGGTGTTGTACGAAGTGCCTATTCTCAAGGAGGGCGGCTTCCTTATCGACATCAATGATAACTTCTCTTTCAAGGTGGCGCAGGCCACGGCCTGGCAATTGAATCTGGGTGAAAGCAGTTCATCCGGCGCTTCAGATTCCGGTCTGATGGGGCAGGCAAGTTTCATGGTCACGCTGGATGATGGCGAAGAAGTGGATCTGATTGCAGCGCTCGCCAACTGGGTAGGATCTCACCCTGATCTGCTCAAGAAGCAGTCGCTGGCGGCCATTAAAGAGAAGAAGAGTGTGCCACTGCCCCTGGCAGATGGGCGCCTGCTGTCAGCACCTGGAGAAATGATTGCCAGTATTTTGCACTTTATGCTTGATGTGTTTGCCAGTGGCGCCACGGAAAAACCCGTACTTAGCGCACCGCAGATGCTGGCACTGGAAGAGAGTTTAAGTCAGTCGGATACACATGTGCAGATCAGCAGCAGTGCCTGGCTGCAGCATATGCGGGCGCTGGCTGATATCACCACGGTGCCGGTTTGTGAGCCGCCAAAGGGATTAAAAGCTGAGTTGCGTGATTATCAGCGTGAAGGTTTAAGCTGGATGCAGTTTTTGCTGCAAATGAAACTGGCGGGTATTCTGGCTGATGACATGGGGCTTGGTAAAACCGTACAGGCTCTGGCCCACGTTCTGAAAGAGAAGGAAGAGGGAAGATTGAATCACCCTGCTCTGGTGATTGCTCCGACCAGTCTTATGCACAACTGGCGTCGTGAGGCTGCAAAATTCACGCCTGATCTGAAGGTTCTGGTGGTGCATGGGCCGACACGTGCTCAGCACTTTGAAACACTGGCCAGCTACGATCTGGTGTTGACCACCTATCCACTGCTGGCACGTGATTTTGATGTGCTTGTGCAGCAACCCTGGCATCTGCTGATTCTTGATGAGGCGCAGTACATCAAGAATCCTCGCGCTAAGGCCTCGCAACTGGTGCGTAAACTGCATGCTGAACATAAGCTCTGCATGACAGGCACACCGATGGAGAATCATCTGGGCGAATTATGGGCACAGTTTGATTTTCTTATGCCGGGATACTTGTTTGATCAGCGCGGTTTCACCCGTATGTTCCGCAAACCTATTGAGATAGAGGCTGATGAGGCGCGTCAGGAAGCATTGAATACGCGTATCAGGCCGTTTTTGCTCAGGCGCTCCAAGGAAGAGGTCGCACTCGAGTTGCCTGCCAAAACGGAAATTATTCGCAGTATTGAACTTGAGGATAAACAGCGTGAACTGTATGAAAGTGTGCGCCTTGCCATGCAGAAGCGTGTGCGTGATGCGGTGACATCAATGGGATTGGCGCAGAGCCAGATTGTTGTGCTTGATGCATTGCTTAAAATGCGACAAGTCTGTTGTGATCCGAGGTTGATGAACGGCCTGAAGGGTGAGCCGCCTGCTTCAGCCAAGCTTGAGATGTTACTTGATATGTTGCCTGAAATGATTGAGGAAGGACGTCGTGTGTTGCTGTTTTCTCAGTTCACGTCCATGTTGTCGTTGATTGAGAAAGAGATGCAGCGGTTGAATATCAATTATGTGAAACTGACCGGTCAAACCAAGGATCGTGAAACGCCGATTGAGAAATTCCAGAATGAAGAAGTTCCACTGTTCCTGATCAGTCTGAAAGCAGGAGGCGTTGGCCTGAACCTGACGGCTGCAGATACCGTCATCCATTACGATCCGTGGTGGAATCCGGCTGCAGAGGCACAGGCGACGGATCGTGCTCACCGAATCGGACAAGATAAGGCTGTGTTTGTATACAAACTGATCACCGAAGGGACTGTCGAGGAGAAGATCCTCGAACTACAGGATCGCAAACGTGATATGGCCAACGGCATTTACAACAAGGGTGCTGCCAAGTCACCGTTGTGGACAGCTGAGGATATTGATGGCTTGTTCAAGCCGCTGGCATGACGAAACAAAATGTCGAAACTAACTCGACTTTGTACGAGCAATTACGTACTCTGCGGCGCGTTATAACTGTGAGGTGGTCGTAGTATGGCGAAAGCGATTTTGGCACTGGCGGATGGCCGTATTTTCAGAGGCGAGGCATTTGGTGCTATCGGCAATACGGTAGGTGAAGTCTGTTTTAATACCTCCCTGACCGGATATCAGGAAATCCTTACCGATCCATCCTATACAGATCAGATTATCACCTTTACCTATCCACATATAGGCAATGTCGGCGTCAATGAAACCGATATGGAGTCCGATTCCATTTCAGTACGCGGCTGCATTGTACGTGCACCTGCACGGATTACATCCAACTACCGTGCTGAGAATGACCTGACGTCATGGCTGACTGACAATAATGTTGTTGGTATTGCTGATATCGATACACGTGCTCTGGTGCGTCATTTGCGCGACAATGGCGCTCAGAACGGTGTTATTGCATCTGATGGTATGTGCGAAGACGATGCAATAGCCATGGCCCGCGCCTGGCAGGGGCTGGAAGGACGCGATCTGGTCGGCCAGGTCAGCCGAAAGAATCAGGAACAGTGGCAGCGGGGTGGCAGCTATGATCTGGATGCTGCTGCATTCAATCAACCTGAGTCCGACAAACACGTGGTTGCTTTCGATTTTGGCTGCAAAAATAATATTTTCCGCAAACTCACTGACCGTGGTTTGAATGTAAGCATTGTACCTGCTTCAACAACAGCCGCCGAAGTTCTGGCGAATAAGCCTGATGGCATTTTCCTCTCCAATGGTCCGGGTGACCCGGCAGCTGTCGGTTATGCGGTGGATGCCATTCGTGAACTGCTTGATTCCGGTGTGCCAATATTTGGCATTTGCATGGGCCATCAGCTGTTATCTCAGGCACTTGGACTTTCCACATTTAAACTGAAGTTCGGTCATCGTGGTGGCAACCACCCGGTTAAAGACCTGACCACAGGCAAGATTGAAATTACCAGTCAGAATCATGGTTTTGCTGTTGCAGATGATAACGTTCCTGATTTTGTTGAAATCACTCACCGTTCATTGTTCGATGGCACGGTTGAAGGCTTATGTGTGAAAGGTAAACCAATCTTCTCGGTTCAGTATCATCCGGAAGCAAGTCCGGGTCCGCAGGATGCAGACTACCTGTTCGACCGTTTCGCCGATCTTCTCAGGATCTGAATTTCAGTTGGCCTCGTTGGAATCTTGAGCATTGAGGGTTCCGTATAATTTCTGAAATTGTGACTCAGGCATCAATACCGGCATGATTACACCTGTAGCATGCAACTTCTCCCACAGGGCTTGTGCCTGCTGTTTGTCGCTTTTGGGAAAAGTGAAACGCCAGCTTGGAATCGGCACGGTGCGTTTCTGGTAGCGGTATTTCCGGCCTGTGTGCTCCAGTCGTAGCTGCATACCTTCGGCATATTTGGCCTGAAAAAAACGCCCGAGCCCGACCAGATATACACCAGCTTCTTCTGCATTAATAACCGTAGATTCAATATCGTGTGATTTCCAGATGCGACTGGCTTCCCATGCCTGCGCACTGGATTTAAACAAGATGGCATCGTCAAAGGCATGCATGGTGACATCTTCCTCTTTCTCGATGATAGATGCTGCTAGCCCCATACTCTCCAGACGACGGCTTAGTGATGTGACGGCAGCCCTGGATACAACACGTCGGGTAAGCACGCGCCACGTGCTATCAGCCGAGGCCTCTGCCTGTTGTTGACCACCGTGAGGTTTATCCGGAATCGTTGCGCGCACGATGCGCGGTTCAGGCGCAGAAGCAGGCGCCTGCCAGGCAAGCCAGGCAAGTGCTGTTAACAGGGCGAAGGTCATTAATCGTGCAAGTAGTGTCATGGTTATCCGTTGCAGAAAAGCATGATCAACTACGCGGCTGTAGTAAAGTTAAACCGGCAGGGTATAACGATCACTTTTGTCGATCATCTGTTGATAGCAGCTTGCTTAAATGCTTGCTGAGTTCCTGAACATCCAACGGCTTGCTTAGAACCAGCGCGTTTTCTATAGACTGTTTGGGTAGCACCTGCTCTTTGTCATAACCGGTTGTAAAAATGATGGGGACATTCGCATTTATACGGCGAATCTCTTCTGCTAAAGCAATACCGCCAATGCCTGGCATCACTATATCCGTGAGTACAAGTTGGATTTCAGTGCTATGCAGCTTAAAAATGTCGATGCCTTCTCTGCCATCGCTTGCCTCCAAAACGGTGTAACCCAAGGTTTTGAGAACTTCTTTGTTGGTTTCAAGTAATTGCGCTTCATCATCGACCAGCAGAATCAGTTCACCATGCCCATCTGTTTCTTCCACATGTTGATGTGTATCGGAGACCTCTGCTGCATCCCGGGCAGGAAAATAGAGATGAAATGCTGTACCAATACCGGGTTTGCTTTCTACTTCGATCACACCGCCATGGGTTTGCATGGCACCAAACACCATGGACAGGCCGAGCCCGCTACCCTTGCCGACATTCTTGGTGGTGAAAAAGGGCTCGAAAATGTTTTTCATATTTTCATCTGAGATTCCCATACCGTTGTCTCTTACGGTGATACGGGCATAGCTATTGGATGTGAGTTCGTTATGCCGCTTCAGAAACTTTCGGCTAGCTGGCACACTCTGTACGGTCACTGATATCTTCGGATCTTCAGCATGCTCAACTGCATCACGGGCGTTAATCAGCAGGTTCATCAGTATCTGTTGCAGTTGAGTCGGATCACCGAGAACGGCTAACGGTTCTTCTGCCTGAACGATGGTCAACTCGATATCTTCAGATATGCTAGCGCTCGACAGTGCCAGTGATTCCCGGATGAAAGAAGTAAGAGAGATCGTATTCATTTGTACGGGTGCCTGACGGGAAAAAGCAAGCAGTTGAGAAATCATATTGGCTGCTGAAAAAGCCAGCAACTCCAGTTTTTTCATTCTATCTATTATCAAGTCGTTACCGGCAGCCTGTTTTTTGATCAGGTACATATTACCTGTCATACCAGCGAGGATATTATTGAAATCGTGGGCAATGCCGCCTACCAGTGTGCCGAGTGATTCCATTTTTTGAGACTGACGCAGCTGTTCTTCAAGTTGATTCTGTTTGCTCATATCCTGTTGTATGGCGACAAAGTGGGTGATTTCATCACCAGCGTGGATCGCAGCAACATTCATCAAAACTGGATAGAGGGTACCATCTTTTTTTCTGTCGGTGAGCTTACCTTCCCAGCCGTTGCCGGATAAAATACTGCTCCACAGCTGTTTATGAAATGTTTTGGACTGCATGCCGCTGTTGAAGAATCTTGGTGATTTACCAATGATTTCTTCGCTGCTGAAGCCGGTAGTGCGCGAAAAACTAGGGTTTACATATTCGATGATACCAGAACGGTTGGTGATGATTATGGATTCGCCGGCATGTTCAATGGCCAGGGATAGTTTTCTAAGTGAGGCTTCCCGGCTCTCAATTTCTCGAATCATGGTGTTGAACGATGTACTCAGATCATTTATTTCGCGATAGGAAGACGGGCTGACTTCATGCCTGTAATCCCCGTGAATAGCCAGTTTAACCACCCTGGCCAGATCTGAGACCGGGTTGAGAAGACGTTTGGTGAACATCAGGCTGACAAGTCCAAACATCACATGCAACAGCACGACAATAATAGTCAGTGCAGTCAGTGAGGAAATAATGGGTGAAATGATGGTGCTCGATGGAATCTCGGAAATAAGGCCCCAATGCAAACCGCGTATCAATGTGCCAATGCCGAATACATCCTGGCCTTCGAAGCCCTCATACACATCTGGTTTGTGCCAGTCGCTTCCGGCAAGAAGAGAGCGCACAATCTTTTTGTCAGACAGCAGGTCCCCCTGTTGATGTTTTGTTTCTGACAAATGGGTCAGCAGGGAGCCCCGACCATCAACAAGGTAACTCTTTGAATCATGTTCAGGTACTTTGGAGCGGATATTTTGCCAGAACTCATCAATGTTGACCGAGCTGATCAAGACACCGATCACGTTGCCATCGGCCCTGATTGGAACAGCAATAATGAATTCAAAATGTTTGTCTGATAACAGACCGGGAGAGCCGATAAATGTGCGATCAAACATGGGAATGGAAAAAGCTGGGGAAGCTTCGTTAATGATCGGTGGGGTATGTTCGCCCTGCTGGCTGGAGAACACGATGTTGGCATGCTGATCGTAGAGCGCGGTTGTGTTGATCATGGCTTCACGCTGGTTCACCTTATCAATCAGTGCCTGAATTACGCCTCGTTGATTACCTGTCTCCATGAAGTAAGAAATTGGGTCAGACTTATTGAGTAGTACTGATACAAGGCGTTCTGTTTCAAGCGACAGGTGCGTTTCAATCTCTTTGTGGAACAGTTCCTCGTTTAACATGGCTCGATCGAGCAGCAAACCATGTGCCTGCTGGGACAGCCATGGTGAAAGAACCAGAGCAGGTAGCAGGGAAGCCAGAATGATCAGGCCATACCAGGCTGCACGCAGCGGGATTTTCTTTGTGAAAAACAACGTTAGAGCGCCTTGCAGGCAGGGGAGGGATTCAATGTTTCATTCCCCAGATGACTTGCCGGATGCTTTGAGAATAAATCGCTGATCGGTGAACCCGCTGAGATTTTCAGGGATATCTTTCCACAGACCCATTTCAACCATGATATCGGCCATAGTACGTACGCGTTCATCTGATGGTATCATGTCGGTGTAATCAATCCAGTCCGGCGGGTCGGTCAAAACCTTTTCAAACACGGCTGCATTCGAGCCGGTATAATCTTCGCCCATGACGGCTGCTTCGTGCGGATTGTTTTCAATGTACATGCCGCCTTTTTTCAGCGCTGAGATTAACTCCTGAGCCTGATCCGGGTGGTCGTGAATGAATGCATCCGATGCGAGAAAGACATGATCCATATGGTCTTTCCATATCTTCGGTGAGATGGAGGCCATCCAGCCAACACCTAGTGAAATGGCCTTATTCCCCTCCGGTTCACCGACGACAAAGCCGTCAATTTCTCCACGCTGAAGAGAAGTGATCATGTCACGCGGTGGCATGCCGACCACTTTTACCTTTTCGGGATCAACGCCATGCTGCTTCAGCGCCAGATACAGCAGTATATGATGCTGCGAGTACATATGGGGTACTGCCACTATTGTTTGATAGCTATTTAATTCGGTGATGCTTTTATATTTTTTGGCAAGTACAAAACCATTGCCGTTGCGATCAGCCATCAAGATAATTTTTGCAGGGAGCCCTTCGCGAATCATATCCATAGCTAGAGGTGACAAGATAAATGTTCCGGCCAGCTTGCCGCTTTTCATGTCATTGATTACACTGTTCCAGTCATGGTTCTGAATTGTTTTGAGTCGAAACGTTCTCAAATCGTCCTGATATAGATTTTCTACAATGGCGAGTGGCAGATGTCCGCCGCAGATCAGTCGGCCAATTTTTACTTCAGCTTGACTGGGATCATTTTTTACCTGTTCATTGCTGCAGCCTACAAAAAGCAGACTAACTATCATTAAAAGCCACAGGGTGAATGGTATTTTCATGGTCCCTCCAAGAAAGCTATAGTTGCCATATGCAAGCAGTTGAATGGCTCCGAGCTGGTTATGACCAGCAACTAAACGGGATTAAAACTTTAAGCATAACCCGTGCCTTAACAGGATGCCATTCCCATACATAAAGTCAGGTAATGGGGGCTTGTCTTATGATTTTCCGATAGACTAAGCTGCAGCAGAAGGCATGATTTGTTGTCGGCTATTCTGACAAGCCTTGATCGGATACCATTGAAGGAGCGGACGTGGATATTGCTGAAATCATACAGAAGATAAGCATCTGGGCGTTGCCAGTGCTGCTTGCTATTGTCCTGCACGAGGTTCTCATGGCTGGGTAGCCGACAAGCTGGGCGATAATACTGCGCGTTTTATGGGGCGCCTGACGCTGAATCCGATCAAACATATCGATCCGATTGGCACTATTGCGATTCCTCTGGTGCTGGTGGTGCTTGGTTCACCGTTTCTGTTCGGTTATGCCAAACCGGTTCCTGTTGATTTCAGGAAACTTAATAATCCCAAACGGGATATGATCTGGGTGGCTCTGGCAGGACCGGCTACCAATTTGTTGTTAGCGATTGCCTCGGCTTTCTTGCTCATGGTAGCTGTGAATATGCCAGCCTCCATGATGTGGGCGGCAGAGCCATTGGCACTGATGTGTCAGGCATCGATTATCATCAATATGGTTTTGTGTATTTTTAATCTTCTTCCTCTACCGCCTCTGGATGGTGGACGTATTGCCGTGGGTGTTTTGCCCGGCCCACTGGCCTGGCAGTTATCTCGTCTTGAGCCTTATGGCATGATGATTGTCATTGCACTGTTGATGCTGGGATTTTTTCAGGTCGTGATTGGTCCTATGGTTTCAGCCAGTGCCGGCTTCCTGATCAATTGGGCCCTGCCTTAATTAAACAGACACAAAAGCTCACATGCTTTGCAGGTGAGCTTGGTTCAAGTTAGATCGTTATTGCCCGGATACACTGCGAAGGCTGTGTGCTTCAGCAGCGGACATTGATGTCGGAGCGTGATACCAGTTGCCTGTTACGTCATTTTCACAAGCGCATGATGGAGGACTCTGGGCGACTTCATGCTCACGTTCTACTTCAGCCTCATCACCCGGGCATGGCCCAAGCATATCACCATGCTCCAAATGAGCATGGATGGCAGGGGCTCCAACGCGGATGCTATGCATATTCTGATGGTTGCCCGGCGGAACATGGCAAATCACATCGTTAGATTCCTCTACAGAAATACTGCAGTCGCAGAAACCTGCAGATTCATCGGCATAAACAGCGTTGCTTATCAGGATTGTGACTACGAACCAGATGATAGTAACGGTTAACCTCAGTATTGGATTGTGTTTTTGAATGAGATGTTTCATTACGACCTCCATGGCCAGCCTCCTTTGGAGCGCTACTTGCCATCGTCTGAGTCATGCTTTTTTGCTTCAATAATGATACGTGCTTATACAAAAAGGTCTGTGCCATACATCACGTTATCTAAGGATTTCATCCGAGGTGTTCGACAGATTTTCCGGTGAGTGACGAGCAATAGCAGACTTGCTTATCATTTCTGCGTAAGCTACACATGGATATAGGTGTCAAAGGAGTGTTTATGGTTAGAAAAAGCACTAAGCGGAATGAACGGACAGAAGTTGTCGTTGTTGCTGGTATTCGCTCTCCTCTGGGCAAGGCCAGTGGTGCATTTGACCAGTTAACTGCTGTTGATCTTGGCGCACTGGTTGTGCGTGAGGTACTGGCTCGTTCACCGGTGAGATCCACTGACATTGATCAGGTCATTATCGGCAATGTTATTCAGCCAGCTGATGCGGCCAATATCTCGCGTGTAATTGCACTCAATGCTGGCATAGCGCACAATGTTCCTGCGCATACGGTGCACAGGAATTGCGCATCAGGCATGCAGGCGGTCACTGATGCCGCCGAAAAGATTCAGGCCGGGCGCGCTGATGTGGTACTCGCCGGTGGTGTGGAATCCATGACACACGCGCCATTACTATTTCATGACCGATTTCGTGCGGCCATGGCCAAATTGCCGAGAGCCAGAACGCTGCAGCAGAAATTACCTGTTTTACTGGAAATTGCCAAAGCACCATGGAAGCCGCGCATTGCTTTGATGGAGGGACTGACGGATCCCACGGTGGCAATGAATATGGGGCAGACAGCTGAAATGCTGGCACGTGACTTTTCTATCTCCCGTCAGGAGCAGGATGAATATTCCCTGCAGAGCCATCAGCGGGCTGCCGCATCCTGGGATGAAGGTTGGTTTGATGACGAGGTCATGCATGTGTTTGCACAACCATCCTTTGCGGCGACGCACCGGGATGAGGGCATACGTGAAAATCAGTCCATGCAGGCACTGGCAAAACTCAAACCTGCATTCGACTGGCCACTGGGCACGGTTACTGCTGGCAATAGCTCTCAGATTACCGACGGCGCAGCCATGTTGATTCTGAGTAGTCGCTCTAAAGCCGAGGCAGAGGGCTGGCCTATTATGGGGTATCTGCACGATTGGGCTTATGCTGGGTGTGACCCGGCTCGTATGGGTCTGGGTCCCGTATTCGCTACGAGTCAACTGCTATCTCGTTATGGCCTGACAGTTCGCGACTTGGTGCGTATGGAGATTAATGAGGCCTTTGCTGCTCAAGTGCTGGCCTGCATGAAAGCCATGGACTCCAATAATTTTGCTGAACAAAAACTGGGTCTTGCTAAAGCCATGGGGGCACCGGATATGGATAAACTCAATGTGCATGGTGGTGCTGTGGCCATGGGGCATCCGGTGGGCATGAGTGGTGCACGGCTGATTTTGACCTCGCTAGGGCAACTGGAAAAAGATACCAGTGGCGGACTGGCTGTAGCTTCACTGTGTATTGGTGGTGGACAGGGCGGCGCGGTGTTACTCGGGAGTGAACCATGGAAGTCGTAAAACTGATTCGCGATGGCGGCCTTGCTCGGCTGCATTTTGAGCGCAGTGATAAGTCGGTGAATGTGCTTGATGAATTATGCATCGCACAGCTGGAAACCCACATGCTGGCGCTGGAATCAAATCCACCGCTTACACTGGTATTCGAGAGTGGTATGGAGGGCTGTTTTATCGCCGGAGCTGACCTTGAGATGATTGCTGCAGTCACAGATTCGGCTGAATCAACCCGGCTTGCTGAGCGAGGTCAATCGATCTGTCGGCGAATTGAAGTATTACCGGCAGTTTCTATTGCTTTGGTCAATGGTGCGTGCATGGGCGGTGGCCTCGAAGTGGCCCTTGCTTGTGATTATATCGTGGCAGTAGAAAGCATGCGGACGCAGTTGGCACTGCCGGAGATCAAGATTGGTATTCATCCGGGATTCGGTGGCTGTGTACGTTTGCCGCAACGTGTGGGCTGGGTGAAAGCCGTAGAGATGATTCTAAGTGGTTCATCTGTTGATGCCCGCCGTGCAAAACGAATCGGACTGGCGGCACTCATATGTAAAGCTGAGCAGCAGGAAGAGTCGATTCGTTATCTGGCTGCCAAGGGCAAGGTGAAAAAGCGCACTGCCAGCCCGTGGTGGCTGAAGCTCTGGCCAGCTAAAATACTATTTTTCCAACAGGTGGAAAAGCGTACTTATGCGCGCCTGCAACATCTGGATGTAGAGCAGGCTTACCCTGCAGTGCCAGCGACTATAAAGCTGTTGAAAGAGATCGTGGATATGTCTGATGGTCTGGCGTTCGCACGTGAGGCCGAGTCGCTGGGTCGGCTGGCCATCACGCCAACAAGCAAGAACCTGATTCGCGTATTTCATCTGGGTGAAGCGCTGAAAAAACAGGAGGCGGCCAAGCGAGGACGCGCTGCTGTGAAAGGGTTTAAGAAAACGGCGGTATATGGTGCTGGCGTGATGGGTGGAGGCATTGCCTGGGTGGCAGCCAAGACCATGGATGTTGACCTGCATGAGGTGGCCGCTGAGCCACTTTCCCGTGGCATGAAAGGCATAGGCCGATTGGCTAATCGGCGAGGACAAGTGGATCATAAACGTTTGGCACGCATTCGCCCTGTTTTGGACAATAGTGGCTTGTCTGATGCCGATGTGGTGATAGAAGCCGTGCTTGAGGATATCAAGATCAAACGCCAACTGTGGGCTGATGTTGGAAAATATGTGTCAAAGGATGCGTTACTGCTCTCCAATACTTCATCATTGTCGGTATCGGATATGCAGCACAGGCGCGCCAACGCCGGGCGTATTGCGGGTCTGCATTTTTTCAACCCGGCACCGAGGATGCCACTGGTCGAAGTGATTGCTGGTGAAAAAACATCAGCAGAAACGATTGATAAAAGCTGTGCACTGGCCGCATCCTGGGGGAAATATCCTGTGATTGTTACAGACACCCCCGGCTTTCTGGTTAATCGCTGCCTGATGCCGTTTATGGTGGCTGCCCTGAAACTGGTGGAGAACGGTCAGAAGCCCGAACATGTCGATGGTGCACTGAAAAATTTCGGTATGCCAATGGGGGCGATTGAGCTGGCGGATCGGGTTGGGCTGGATATTTGCCTGCATGTGGGTGATCACCTGGGTGAAACACTGGGTCAGGCAAAGCAGATGATGTTTTCCATGCCCGATTGGTTTAAAAAGATGGTTGCAGATGGTCTGCTAGGGGAGAAATCCGGCAAAGGTTTTTTTGTTTATGAGAATGGGAAACAAGGCGCACTCAATGCCAGGCTCTCTACTTATCTTCCGGGTATCAAAATTGCCGAGCATGAAGGCGATGCTGATCTAAGCGATTCGGCCAGCGTGATGAAAAACAGGGACATTATCGAGGCATGTTTGATTCCCATGCTCGTTGAAGCACTAAACTGCCTGTCTGAAAAAGTGGTCGGAGATGCCCAACATCTGGATGCCGCGTTTGTTTACGGTATCGGCTTTCCACCATTCAGAGGCGGGTTACTGCGTTATTTTTCAAGTTACGATTCAACTGATCTGTCCAGAAAGATAGAGCTTATGGGTTTTGATCTGCCTGCGAATATGGAGGTAATGCATGACTTCCGATAAAAAAAACTGCTCAGGGCTGGAACAGGCAGAAAAAGCGACCTGCCTGTCCGACCTTTTACTGGCTACACCGTCCCAATGGTTGGACAAACCGCTGCTGCGCTATCGCAAGGATGACGGTAGCTGGAAAAGCTGTCCGCGTATCAAGGTTCAGCAGGCTGTGTTGCGACTTGCAGCCTGGCTGGAGTTCAAAGGAGTTAAACCCGGAGATCGCGTTGGCATTCTGGGGCATAACTGTCCGGAATGGTTTATTGCAGATTTTGCCGTATTACGACTTGGAGCGGTGACCGTGCCTGCCTATTTCACCGATCCACCTGAAGCCGTGCAGTATGTGCTCGGAGATGCAGGTGTTTCGCTGGTGTTTGTAGAAGAGGGTGAGCAGTTGCATAAACTCGATGGGATGGATGTTGAACGGTTGGCGTTTCACGGTGATGCCGAGAGCATCAGCAGCATTATTCTGGATGAGCAGTGGGATAACGCCTTAAGCGCCCCGTGTCCGGATCGAACTGATCTTGCCACACTGATTTATACCTCTGGTACAACAGGGTTTCCCAAGGGTGTGATGCTCACGCATGATAATATGTTGAGCGATGTCGCGGCAGGCATAGCCGGGGTGCCGGTATTTGAGGATGATCTGTTTCTATCTTTTCTGCCGACCTCACATGCTTTTGAGCGCACTGTTGGTCACTTTCTGCCTGCAGCTTGTGGCTCTGAAATTGCCTATGCCGAAGCGGTCACCACATTACTTCGCGATATGCCGGAAGTGCAGCCAACAATTATGATTTCTGTGCCACGATTGTATGAAAAAATTTATGCCGGTGTGCAGGCCAAACTTGCAGCAGGTACTGGCCTGAAACGTAAACTGTTCAATCTGGCTCAAAAACTGGGCATGGAACGCTTCGAACTCAGACAGCAGGGCAGCGATTTGTCGGGTGGCAAGGCAGTGCTGTGGAAACTGCTCGATAACGTGGTAAATGCCAAATTGCGTGAGAAGATGGGTGGACGCATTCGTACCTTTATTTCCGGCGGCGCTGCATTGCATCCGGATATAGCCCGTTTTTTATTGGCTGCTGATATTATGGTATTGCCCGGTTATGGACTGACTGAAACCTCGCCGGTTCTATCGGTCAATCGAATGGATAAAATCAAACCTTCCTCGGTAGGGTCTGCACTGCCCGGCGTTGAGTTAACACTGGCAGCCGATGGTGAGTTACTGGTTAAAGGTCCGATGGTGATGCGGGGCTACTGGAATAAGCCGGAAGCAACAGCTGAGGCGTTTAATGCCGAAGGCTGGTTGTTTACCGGCGATATCGTTGAAATGGATGATGAAGGTTACATTACCATAGTCGATCGCAAGAAAGAGATGATGGTGCTCTCCAATGGAGAGAATGTGCCGCCTGCAGCAGTAGAGCAACACCTGAATCAGGACCCCTGTTTCCTGCAAACCATGATTATTGCTGATAATCGCCCTTATGTGGCGGCACTCGTGGTGCCCGATGAGGCAGGCCTGGCAGTGATCTGGCAGCAGGAGAAATATACAGCCCTGCCGGATGACTGGCGGAAAAACAGTGAAGTTTCTGCCTGGGTGTTGCAGCGCATGCGTCATGATGAACATGATCTTTCAAGCTATATGCAGGTTAAACGCTTTGCTTTTACGGATGAGGAATGGACTCAGGATGGTGGTTTGTTAACACCAACCTTGAAGCTGAAACGGCGCAAGATATACGAAGTCCATCGCGAGTTAATCGAATCACTATATCCAGTGTCCCCTGAGGAATAAAAAAACGGAGGGGTTTAACCCTCCGTTCTGCATCTAACTATCGGATTAGCGATGATATTTGTTACTTACTTCTTTCCTTCCTTGTACATCGTTTTAACAAGCACTGCCAATAAGAAAAGCATGCCTATCGATCCGATTTCCATTAATGGTAAATCTTCCATGATTTCACCCCCCATGTAGTCAATTGATGTTTTGCAAACCCCACGCTTGCAAAAACCTATTTCTAACAGTCTTGCCCCTCTTTTGTAAATCCCTCAAATGGAGGGGTGAATATTTGATAGCAAGGTTCAGACTGGTAAAGCAATTGCCATAAAATGCATATACAGATGGTTACTCCGCTGTAATCATTCAACGATGAATTCGATTGTGTATATGTGGTTGGGAGAGCAGCCGTATGAACCGGTTTGGCAGATGCTGCATGCCAGGGCCGAATCTGTAGCTATCGGCCAGGAAGATGAGGTTATTTATAGCTGTGAACATCAACCTGTTTACACAACCGGACGCCGTGGTGTTGACAACCGGCTAGGTGCAGAGCTTCCCGCACCTGTCGTGCATTCAGATCGGGGAGGGGAGATGACCTTTCACGGCACCGGGCAGATTATGCTCTATCCCGTGATGAACCTGCGTAAGCGTGAAATCGGCGTAAAGCAGTATGTGTTTCTGCTTGAACAGTCCTGTATTGAGCTGTTGAAAGAGCACGGTGTGGATTCAAAGCGCAACTGCGGTTTTCCCGGCGTGTGGACAGAAAAAGGAAAAATTGCAGCTCTGGGTGTACGTATAAATAAAGGTGTGGCCTATCATGGCATGGCGTTAAATGTGCATGTTGATCCCGCATGGTTTGCTGCCATCAACCCCTGTGGTCTTCAATCCGGTGTGGTCAGCATCTGCAATTTCACTGAGCCATTACCATTATCCGAACTTGCAGATCAGTGGCAGAGGCACTTGCAATCGCTGTTGTAGAAAGCCTCCCATCACCACGCAGTTGTCGGGGAAAATCCGATAGCCGGGCACTCGGGAAAGCATGCGTTACACATTCGTTTCCGTATCGCCTTTTTCCATGACAACATGAGTAACGCTGCCTCTGCTGATTATTTTTAAGCTTCGTGCCGGGGGTCACAGGCAAGGCACTGCGGACTTGTTGTATACTAGCACGCATGAATACCGCCTCGACTGCACTACCGACTACGCGCGGAGCATCTGGCATAACGCTGTGTTATGATGGATTTCAGGAGCTTGCATGAAATTTCAACTGCGTTTGCTTGTTTTATCATTGATCTGTCTGCTGTGGCTGAAGCCGGTTTTTGCAGCCGAGCATGCTGTTGTTTTGCTGTATCATCACGTGGCTGAAGATACGCCCGCTATAACCAGTGTAACACCGGCCCAATTTGCTGAACATCTGCAATATCTGGATGAGAATAATTTCCATATCATGGCATTGGCCGAGTTGACTCAGAAGCTTGCAAACGGGCAGGTTGTGCCTGAAAAGAGCATTGCTATTACGTTCGATGATGGTTATCGCTCTGTCTTGAAGAACGCTGTGCCGTTGTTGAAACAACGCGGTTGGCCGTTTGCCGTGTTTGTGAATCCGCATGCCATAGATCACAGGTTTGGCGCATATATGAGCTGGGGTGAATTGAGGCAGGTTAAACAAGCCGGTGGAGTCATTCTTAATCATACGTTAGGGCATGATCATCTGGTACGACGATTAGCGGGTGAAAATGAGTCTGTTTGGCGGCAGAGAGTGAAACGGGATATTCGTGTCGCACAGCAGCGAATCGAGGTTGAAATCGGTGAGACCCCCTTACTGTTTGCTTACCCCTATGGTGAATTCGATCCAACACTGAAGGCGCTGTTGAAAGAAATGGGTTATACCGCTTTTGCTCAGCAGTCCGGTGTGGCTGGTTTTCTGTCAGACCCGCTGGCGGTGCCGCGTTTCCCTGTGATGGGAACCTATGCCGGGAAAAAGGCATTTACACAACGCGTCAATAGCAGACCATTGCAAGTCACTGTATTGCATGGTGATGAAAACGTTCTGGCTGCAGATGAAAGAAAACCTGTGCTGCGTTTGAAGCTCGGGAAAGGTGATTTCGATGCAGAAGCGCTGAACTGCTATCTGGCGGGCAAGCCAATGCATGTGAAATGGGTGGACCGGGCAACAGGCATATTCGAGGTTCAAAGTGAACAGACGCTGCCAGCCGGGCGCAGTAAATACACGTGTACTGCGCAGGCACGGGACAATCATCATTACTACTGGTACAGCCATTTGTGGATATTGCCACATGCCGATGGCCGTTGGCCGAAAGAGTAAGCTCGCCAAACTGACATTATTGGCATAATTTTCGAAGATGCCAAATAAGAATCGCCGTGCCGTATATTCATGGGCTCTCTATGATTGGGCCAATTCGGCCTATGCAACAACGGTAATGGCGGGCTTCTTCCCTGTTTTCTTCAAACAGTATTGGGCTGCTGATTTAACCACCAACGAATCTACCTTCTGGCTGGGTGTGTCCAATGCCGGAGCAGGACTGCTGATTGCCATGCTGGCACCTATCCTCGGTGCCATGGCCGATCAGGGCGGCCTGAAGAAACGTATGCTGCTGAGCTTTACCGTGCTCGGCATTCTCATGACGGCTGCATTGTTTCTGGTTTCCGAAGGCCACTGGATACTGGCTGTGCTGATTTATGCCTTCGGTGCCATCGGGTTTTCAGGCGCCAATGTGTTTTATGATGCCCTGATTGTAGATGTGAGTGAACACAGGCAGTTGGACCGGGTTTCCGCACTAGGATATGCGCTGGGTTATATCGGTGGCGGCATCCTGTTTGCGGTGAATGTGCTGATGACACTGTATCCGGACTGGTTCTGGCTGGCAGACAAGGCAGAAGCCGTGCGCTGGTCATTTGTCTCTGTGGCCCTGTGGTGGGCGCTGTTCACGATACCGCTGGCCCGCTTTGTACATGAACAGGGTGAAGAAGCATCGGTACACTGGTTTCAGGCTGCAAAAAATGGTTTTTCTCAACTCGGTGATACCTTTCATCATCTGCGCAATTTAAAGCAGATATGGCTGTTTCTGCTGGCCTATTTTCTCTATATCGACGGCGTGAATACCGTGGCGCGTATGGCGGTGGACTATGGTTTATCTCTAGGCTTTGATTCCGGTGTTTTGATCACGGCACTGCTGATGACACAATTTATTGCCTTCCCTGCTGCCCTTGCCATGGGTTGGATTGGCGAGCGCTGGAGTGCCAAGGGTGTGATTCTGATCAGTCTGGTTGTGTACTCCGGGGTATGCATCTGGAGCACAACCATGCAGCAATCGGTCGACTTCTACTGGCTGGCGGCTGCTATCGGTCTGGTCATGGGTGGCGTGCAGGCTTTGTCACGTTCCATGTATGCACGCATGATTCCCAAACAACAGGCAGCCGAATTTTTCGGCTTTTTTAATATGCTGGGCAAGTTTGCCGCTGTTATCGGACCTGCCCTGATGGGGTTGACCAGTCTGGTTTCCGGCAGTGCACGTTTCTCTATTCTGGTGATCGTGGGCTTGTTTGCTGCTGGTGCCATCATTCTCTATTATGTTGATAACGCATACAGCTACGATAATGAAAACCACGGAGGTTCAACATGACAACTACTGTGCTGGTCATATTCGGCCTGACCTTTTTTTTAATCTTCTACATTGTGATGATCTACAACCGTCTGGTGAAAATGAAGAATCGCTTCAAAAATGCCTTTGCCCAGATCGATGTGCAACTCAAACGTCGTTATGACCTGATTCCCAATCTGGTGGAAACAGCCAGAGCCTATCTCAAACATGAGCATGAGACGTTGCAGGACGTCATTGAAGCTCGGAATCAGGCGCTGACTGCGATCAAAGCTGCGGAGCATAATCCGGGCCATCCTATGGCTATGAAATCGCTGGCCGGTGCCGAGACGGCGCTTGGGGGGGCATTGTTAAACCTGAATGCAGTGATGGAAAATTACCCTGAGCTGAAGGCGGATCAAACCATGGCGCAACTTTCCGAGGAGCTGAGATCGACTGAAAACAAGGTCTCCTTCGCACGTCAGGCCTATAACGATGAGGTGATGCTTTACAATACACAACGTGAAACATTTCCGGATGTGATGCTGGCCCCCATGTTCGGTTTCATGGATGCAGCCCTCTGGTCTATCGAATCGCAGGCAGAGAAACAGGCTCCCAAGGTCAGTTTCTAGGACTCACCACAGAGGAGACGAAGATCGCGAAGGAAACTATTGTGTCGGAGCTAGCGAACATCGACTCTGACCTCGGCATCGCCTGGTCTGTCATCTGTTACTTCGTGTGCTTTGTAGTGAATACATTCGCATGAAAGATTTTTTTGCTCATCAGGAGCAGGCGCGGCGCAATACCTCCTTGCTGGTGGTGTTGTTCACCTGTGCAGTGATTCTGATTGTACTATCGGTCTATCTGGCTGTTACTGGCGGCCTGTTTTTCAGCCAGATGTTTGTTTCTCAGGGCGAGTGGTTGGCTCGCGATTTCTGGGATTTCGAGCGTTTCCTCTGGGTGATCAGTTTAACCATGATGATTGTTGCTTCCGGTAGTCTTTACCGGACATATCAGTTGCAGCAGGGGGGTGGGGCAGCTGTAGCCGAGATGCTGGGTGCACAGCGTGTGCCTGCTGTTACGGATGACCCTCTGCTCAGACGTCTGCAGCATGTGGTGGAGGAGATGGCCATTGCTGCAGGGCTGCCGGTGCCGCCACTTTATCTGTTGTCCCAACCTGGCATCAATGCTTTTGCTGCAGGTTTTGGGCACTCCGATGCCGTGATTGCTGTAACCAGCGGGGCGATTGAACTGCTGAACCGTGATGAGCTGCAAGGTGTCATTGCGCATGAGTTCAGTCATATCCTCAATGGTGATACGCGACTGAAAATGCGGCTGATGGGGCTGCTGTTCGGTATCACACTGATCTCCGATGCAGGTATTGTGATGATGACAGCCAGAAACGCTTCCGGTTATCGCGTCAGCCGTGAACGTGGCACACATCCGGCTATAGCCCTGATCGGTTTTTTGATTTTTCTGGTTGGTACTGTCGGTGCGGTGTTTGCCGATATGATCAAACGTGCGGTTTCAAGACAAAGAGAATTCCTCGCCGATGCTGCTGCTGTACAGTTCACACGCAATCCTGCAGGCATAGCCAGTGCTTTGAAGGTGATCGGTGGTTACAAAGGTGGTAGTCGCGTGAATCACAGCGCCACCCAGCAGACCAGCCACTTCTTTTTCGGCAATGCAGTCAAATCCTGGGAGAACAAGGATTGGTGGGCGACACATCCGCCGCTGGCAAAGCGTATCAAACGGCTTGATGCATCTTTTTCCGGTCATTTTGAGGTTATCAATTCTGCCAGTCGTAGTGCCTCGGTAATGCACGAGGCGATCTCTTCGCTGGCGGGGCAGATATCGGCACAACCGTTGCCACAGTATGTAAATACGGTGATGCAGTCTGTCGGTCGGCCGGATGCCGATGCACTGCAGCAGAGTATTTCACTGCTGGACAACATTCCGGCCCGCCTGCACCGTTTTGCACACGATCCGTTTACTGCGCGCGCTGTCGTTTATGGTCTGCTGCTCGATAACGATAAAACGGTTCGATCCATACAATTGAATGCGCTGGAAACCAGCGCCGATGCCAGCGTGTTGCGCGAACTGCTCGATATTCAACCCACCGTGTCAGCCCTTGAAGCTGAGCTGCGTATACCATTGCTGGAGTTATTAATGCCGGCATTGAAGTCGCTCTCTCGTGCGCAGTACAAACAGTTTCGCCAGTGCATTGCCGCTCTGATCAAAGCGGATGACAAACTGAGTATCTTTGAATACATGCTGCACCGCATGTTGATTCGGCATCTGCATCCGGCTTTTGCCAAAGTGAAACCCGCTGCTGTGTATTTTGACGTGGCGGCAGAAATCGCTGATGAAGCGGGCCTTATTGTTTCCATGCTGATCAGGGAGGGTAGCCATGAACAGCCGGATGAGCTGTTTGCCCATGCCATGTCACATGTGCTGGCCTGGCAGACGGGCATTAAACCATCACTAAAGCAATCTGACTTGTCTGTGCTGGATCAGGCTCTGAACAAGGCTGAAAAGGCGACACCGGAGATTAAACGACGTCTGGTAAAAGCCTGTGTAGAGGTCGTGCTGGCCGATGGTCAGGTCAGGGCGAACGAGTTTGAGTTATTGCGGGCAGTGTGTGATGCGCTGGCATGTCCGATGCCGCAGATAGGGTTTAATATGCCCCCAGGTTGAATTCTGCGTATTTATTTGAATTCAACAGGAGAGTGTAGCGGTAGGTAATAGTGACTGCACGATGAATAAGACGGAAATTGCGCATGCCCGGAGTGAGTGTTCGTTAACTATGAAAATAACCTCAACCCAATGGTGCCCAGTTTTGTAATTCGGCAGATCAATATGCCTCACCCGGAGGGTGGCCTGAAGGCCGTTCAATCCGGCTATCCTGTCGGGTTGCCATTCAGGCCACCCATAACCTTCATCCTTCGGGCGTAGCACGTGAAATCTTCTATCCTGATGGTTAGTCCGGAAGCTGAAAGTGCCGGGTCTTGAACATTGTTTTGAGGATTAAGTGAAACATCAAAACACACAGGGGTTTCTCTTGAAGGTTTTCCTGTTTGATAAGCCACAGACCCTTATCAACTGCTCATTACAATTGATAGGTCTTAAATGTTAATCGTTTAGTGGCTTGAATGCTTCAACCGTTGCTGAGACGACATAGTCTTCGAGATTGCTGCCAGGAGACCAGGTGCGGATAAATTCCCTGCTTTCGTCCTTTGCTTTGATTTTCACCTTCTCAAATCCAATCTCTTTAAGAGCCTCTTCAATAAACGAAATTTCCGAGGCTCCTGCTAAGCAACCCGTATATAGCGCCATGTCACCAGTTAGAGTTTCCGTCAGTTCCGTAGAAGCGACAACATCTGATATTGCCAGCCTTCCACCAGGTTTAAGCACTCTGAAAGATTCCTGATAAACCTTGACCTTTTCAGGGGACAAATTAATTACGCAGTTGGAAATAATGACATCTACAGTCGAATCAGAGACAGGAAGATGTTCGATTTCGCCAAGCCTGAACTCAACATTGCCATAACCTGCATGATCTGCATTTCTCCGCGCTTTGCTGATCATCTCAGGCGTCATATCAACACCGATAACATGACCAGATTCTCCAACCTCTCTGGCTGCTAAAAAACAGTCGAAACCGCCACCACTGCCTAAATCCAACACCGTTTCACCAACCTCAAGCGAAGCAATGGCTTGTGGGTTGCCACAGCCAAGTCCCATATTTGCCCCATCAGGCACGCCATTAACATCGCTCTCTGAGTAGCCAAGACCCTTTGAAGCATTTTTTGCATTGTTGGAAGTGTCACCACTACAGCATAAGTTGCTTTGGCCACAGCAGCCTTCGTTATCCAATTCGGCCACCTTTCCATACTGCTCACGAACGCTTTGACGAATGTTGTCATTTACCACTTGCGTCATATCTATTCTCCAATATTTATTAGTTCAGCGATTTTGTTATCGCCACTTATATAGACGAACCTGGATAAAAAAAGATGCAAAATAATTGAATGACCACGAATAGGCTTGGATTCAAACGGTTGATGCAATACACATTAAATCTCTCTGCTGGCGTTTCAAAATTCAAGACTCGGGCACCGATGGCGGTACTTTTTATGACCTGTATGCAACGTTTAATGATCCGGGATGCGGTTGAAAAGGCATACGAACTGATGCCTGTGGATGACAACGCGGGTGTAGTGTTTGGTGAAAGGGTGAGCGCAAAAGGCCATTGATCAGCTGGCAGCGTTGCTCTAACTCAGCGCTGAACACGGATGTGTAAACGTGGCAGGCAGGGGATAACTGCATGTGAAAATGAAACCTGGTTTATTGAACGACTTTCAGAGCAAACGAGAATGTAGTGCCCTGGCCCTGTTCACTGCTGACACGGATATCGCTGGCGTGCAATTCAAGGATGCGCCGGACTATTGCCAAGCCCAGACCTGAGTGTTCACCGCCGCGATGAGAATTGTCGACCTGATAAAACGGCTCGAAAATCTTGTCGAAATACTTATTATCAATACCGCAACCAGTATCGGACACTTGTACTTCAATCTGATGATTCAAAGCGCGCAGGTTGATGGTAATGCTATCACCACTGTTAACATGTCTCAGGGCGTTGGAGACAAGATTTTCAAACACACGCTGAATCAGGCCGATGTCGCCATCGACAAACGGTATCTCCATATCGCCCTGCATGTTCAGTTGCACCCCTATGTGTTGAGCAGGGGCTTCGAACTGTTGCAGAATGTCCTGTACCAATTCAGGTAGCGAAAAGGGTTCGCCCTGTGTTGCAGTTTGAATGGCATCGAGTTTGGCCATTTCGAACAGTTCGTCGACCAGCAGCTTTAGCCGATTGCTAAATTGAATCGCGCGTGCCAGGTATTGTTCACGGGTTTCAGGTTTAAGTTCATCGGCCTTGATTTGCAACGTTTCAAGGTAGCCGTGCAAGGTCGCCAGAGGAGTGCGTATATCATGCGAGAGACTGGCAAACAGGTTACGCCGCTGTGCATCTTGTTCGGAGATGTGCTGCAATTGCTGAACGATCTGTTTTGCCATCAGATGAATATTGCTCTCCAGCTGATTGAGTTCATCGCCTCCAGCGGAGACGGGAATCGCCGGCAGTGTGGTAAAACCGCTTTTGCGCAGTGCATCGACCTGTTCCGATAATCGGCGTAAACGACGTGTTAAAGGATAGAAAACCAGCAAGCCGATGAGCAGGCTGATGGTTAGTGCGATGGCGATCACCCAGCCACTTAGTGACAACAGCTCCTTGTCACGGGCAAATTGTTCCACCTTGTCGTATTGCTCGCCTCTGAGGATGACATACAGATATCCGTTCGCATTTTTAGCAGAAGGAATGGGGGTGACTGAAAAAACTTTCTGCCGGTCCGTTGCGCGCGGGTCATCACCCAGGATTGGGAACATGGCGTCTTTCTTCAGGAAAGCATGGATGGGTTTAAGCTCGACATGGGTGCGCTGGACCCGATTCGGATCGGCGGAGTAGGCCAGTATCTTTCCGTCCAGATCAATCAGGTAAATTTCAATGCTGGGATTCACATCCATATAGATACGGAAGGTCTCTTTCAGAGCCTGCTCATCCAGCTCGTTTTCGCGCACAAGATTACGTTCGGCAAGCAGCGTTTTGGCCAGATCCCGGTTCAGCGACTGATCGGCATGCTGGATGTTTTTTTGCACCGCAGTGAAAATAAATAGCGCATACATCAGGCCGACCAGCCCCAGTGTGAGGGCCAGGGTGATGGCAAGACGGGCATAAAGGGTGCGTGTGATCATGATTGCTCGTTAAATTTGTAGCCAACGCCCCATACGGTCAGAATATAGCGTGGTTTAGCCGGATCTGTTTCAATTTTCTGTCGCAGGCGATTGATATGCGTATTCACTGTGTGTTCATAACCTTCGAACTGATAACCCCAAACCTGATCCAGTAATTGGGTGCGGGTGAATACTCTGCCCGGTTTTTTTGCAAAGTGGACGAGTAAATCGAACTCCTTGGCAGTGAGTGTGATCTCTTCATTAGCAATGATGACCTGACGTTTTTGCAGGTCGATGACCATGTCACCTGCGAGCAGCTGCTGTGGTTCCTGCTCTGCAGTCTGGCTTAATGCCTCTGCTGCGCGAAAACGTGCTTTAATGCGTGCAAGCAGTTCGGGGATACTGAACGGCTTGGTCATGTAATCATCGGCACCGATTTCCAGACCAACCACACGGTCGAGCTCGGATGATTTGGAGGTCAGCATGATAATGGGTACATAACGTTGATCTTCGCGAAATTTACGGCACAGGCTGATGCCATCCATGACCGGAAGCATAATATCCAGAATGATCAGGTCGTACTGTTTGGACTGATATTTCCTCAGCGCTTCAGCTCCATCTTTGGCAATATCAGCAGTACAGTTGATATCAACCAGATGGAGCTGAATCAGGCTGGCAAGGTCGGCGTTGTCTTCAACGATGAGAATGTCTCTTTTCATATCCGTGTCACAAATCATGCCTGATAAATCTGCCAGAGTCTCATGACTTCATTGCTGCAATGATTTCGGGTCGAAGCATGGGTGAAGCCGTGCTGTCCATTCAGTGTCGGGATGTCATTCATTGGATGCCTCTGAGCGTATTGATATCCGACCCTGTTTATGAGTCCGGGTTATTCAGACATATCCGGTTCACATGGATATCACCGGGATATAACATTTTTGTAACAGATATGGATATAACTCTGAGCGCCGTTGTTGGTTGGGCTAAATATACGGGGGTGCTTGAGATGTTACCAAAACGTTATAATTGCGTGAGCAATCTGTATTTATATTCCAGTACATTGGCCTGCGTGGATGGGTGAAAAACCGACACAAATACATGAGATATGGAGATAATATATGAAAAAAAAGCTGATACTTTCAGTTGTGCTGGCCGGATTATTACCGTTGTTTTTGAGTGCGTGTAATGCCACGGCATCGAATATGAATGACGACAAAATGATGAAAGACGACAAGATGATGAAAAACGACAAGATGATGAAAGACGACAAGATGATGAAAAATGACAAAATGATGAAAGACGACAAAATGATGAAAGACGACAAGATGATGAAAGGCGACAAAATGATGAAAGACGACAAAATGATGAAAGACGACAAGATGATGAAAGACGACAAGATGATGAAAGACGACAAGATGATGAAAGACGACAAGATGATGAATACGCACTGATCGGGGGGTGTCCTGAATTTTGTGTAAACGGTTAAATTGACGGATAGTTCCGTCTTACTCAAAGGAGAGAGTATGACCGTTTCAAAATTACCAGCAGACCTAATTGATGGTCTGTTAGCTGACTACAAGAAGCCCGAGGATC
>JAJFLE010000061.1 GCA_021772835.1 Mariprofundus sp. | reverse complement strand
AAATGGTAATGCCTGGAGATAATATCTCTATGGATGTTGAATTGATCACTCCGATCGCAATGGACAAGGAACTTCGTTTCGCCATTCGTGAAGGTGGTCGTACGGTCGGCGCTGGCGTCGTTACCGACATTAGTAAGTAAGAAGTTAAGAACGTGCAGCGGCGGTAGACTTGTGCTACCGCCGCTTTGCCGTCACTGGAGAATAGGAAATGCGTGAACTGT
This sequence comes from Mariprofundus sp., assembly GCA_021772835.1. Classification (GTDB taxonomy): domain Bacteria; phylum Pseudomonadota; class Zetaproteobacteria; order Mariprofundales; family Mariprofundaceae; genus Mariprofundus. The sequence goes on along the minus strand of JAJFLE010000061.1, from coordinate 13,234 downwards.
TGTCATTAGCATGTGAAGAGTGCAAACGCCGTAACTACACGACAGATAAAAACAAACGTACGATGACTGATAAGCTGGTACTGAGTAAGTACTGCAACTCATGTCGTAAGCATACACCACACAAAGAATCGAAGATTAAGTAAGATTTAGGCGAGTAGCTCAATTGGTAGAGTACCGGTCTCCAAAACCGGGTGCTGTGGGTTCGAGTCCCTCCTCGCCTGCCAGATAAGCTTTGTGTATTAGGTGAAAAGGAGCTGATTATGAGTCGTGTCGCTGAGATGCGTAAATTCATGAACGAAGTGAAGGTCGAAACCAAAAAGGTGACGTGGCCTGAACGCAAAGAGACGATTTCGGCAACGCTGATGGTGTTTGTCATGGTCATCTTTGTGGCCCTTTTTCTGTGGTTGGTTGACTGGGGCCTGAGCGCTCTTGTGAAGCAGGTGATCTAATGGCGATGAACTGGTATGTCGTACAGGTTTACTCCAACTTTGAAGATAAAGTTGAAGCGATGCTGCGTGAGAATGTTGAGCGAGCGGGTTTGGGCGAAAAGTTCGGACAGATTCTGGTTCCGCGTGAGGAAGTTGTTGAGCTGAAAGAAGGTCAGAAAGTGACGTCACAGCGTAAATTCTTTCCGGGTTATATTCTTGTGGAAATGGAAATGAACGACGACACCTGGCATGTAGTAAAAGATACGCGTCAGGTTAGTGGCTTCCTGGGTTCAACTGGCAAGCCGCGTCCGATGCCGCAGCGTGAAGTCGATGCATTGATTCAGCAGATTGAAGAAGGTATCGAGCGTCCGAAGCCTAAGGTTATGTTTGATATCGGCGATGCTGTTCGCGTTATCGATGGACCATTTGCATCGTTTAATGGTGTGGTTGAAGAGGTGATGGAAGATAAGGCGAAGCTGAAAGTCAGCGTGTCCATCTTCGGTCGTCCGACTCCGGTTGAGTTGGAGTACATTCAGGTTGAGAAAGGGTAATAGATTGTCTGGATTCAATAAGTAGTTGTTTGAAAGAAACTGCTACCAGCCACCAGAAAGGGTAGGTGCGGGCCAGGATGGTACGCGAAAGCGAAGGCGGACATGTGCCGCCGCAGCGATAAAGGCAAAGGGCAGGAGCCCGGAGCCGAATCAAAATAATCCGCTTTCACAGGATGTGAAGGTTCACCGCAGAGATGCGGGAGCAATGTCACAGACGGTGACATGCGAATAAAGGTGGAGGGCAAGAGGCCTGAAACCGGTTGGAGATAATACATGGCAAAGAAACTCACTAAGATTGTAAAGTTGCAGGTGCCTGCAGGCTCTGCAAACCCAGCTCCACCAGTAGGTCCGGCTCTCGGTCAGGCTGGCGTGAACATCATGGAGTTCTGTAAGGCGTTTAACGCCAAGACACAGGAAATGGAAAAAGGTCTGACACTGCCGGTTGTGATCAGTGTTTATGCAGACCGCTCCTTCGATTTTATTATCAAAACCCCGCCTGCATCTGTGCTGTTGTTGAAAGCGGCCAAGATCCAGAAAGGCAGTGGTGAACCGAACAAGAAGAAAGTTGGCAAAGTGACCAGCGCTCAGGTTCGTGAAATTGCTGAAACCAAAATGCCTGACCTGAACTGCTACGACGTTGAAGCTGGAATGAAAATCATTGCTGGCACGGCCGTATCTATGGGTCTGGAAGTAGAAGGTTAAGGGGTAGATCATGGCTAAAGTAACTAAACGTATGAAAGCAAGCCTGGCAGCCGTGCCTGCACAGGCAGTGACTGTGAAAGCAGCAATTGATGCAGTACTGGCTCAGCCAGCGACCAAGTTCGACGAGTCTATTGATGTTGCAATCAAACTGGGTGTAGATCCACGTCATGCAGATCAGATGGTTCGCGCATCTATCTCATTGCCAAACGGTACTGGTAAAACTGTACGCGTGGCAGTATTTGCTAAAGGCCCTAAGGCCGATGAAGCACTTGCAGCTGGCGCTGATGTCGTTGGTGCTGATGATCTGGTTGAGAAAATCCAGGAAGGTTTCATGGATTTTGACCGCGTTGTAGCAACACCGGATATGATGGGGCAGGTTGGTAAACTGGGTCGCGTACTTGGTCCTCGTGGCCTGATGCCAAACCCTAAGCTCGGCACAGTGACCATGGATGTGACCAAAGCTGTTAGCGCGATCAAGTCCGGTCAGATTGAAGTGCGTGTAGATAAAGGCGCTGTAATTCATGCACCCGTTGGTCGTCGTTCTTTTGATGCTGCCAAGCTGAATGAAAACGTTGATTATTTGCTCAGTGAGCTCAATCGTTTGAAGCCATCGTCTTCTAAAGGCCGTTACATGCTGAAGATGAGTGTCTCATCCACTATGGGTGCAGGCGTACGCGTGGATGAAACCACGCTGTGATTTGATTGATCCGCACTTGGCATCCGTGCCAATTGCTTGGGTCGCCTCTTGAATTTTACGAAATCCAAGAGGCTTACTAAGGCCAGCCTTCCATGGCTGGATGGGAGCTTCAAGAAGAGGCTCCAAAAAAGAATAGTTGCTTTGATCTGTGGCCTGAATGGCATGGGGATAGTCAGCTAGAATAACGATCCGTCCTAGACTGTTGGAGCCAAACTTGGATAAGTGCGGCTTAATTGGGGAAACCCTTCCTGCATAGATGGGGTGCAAGCCACTTGCGCGGGTCGAAAAGCAAGGGGGTAAATGTGATTAAGCAAGACAAACAACGCATTGTCGAAGAACTTCACGCTGCCTGGTCCGAAGCTACAGCTGGTGTAGTTACACACTACCGCGGTCTGAGTGTTTCCAAAATGGGAGAACTCCGTCGCACTCTGCATGAAGCAGATGTGTCACTACAGGTTGTAAAAAACACTCTGGCGCGTCGTGCGGCAGAAGGTACGGGCTTTAAAGCAGCAACAGAACTGTTCACCGGTCCGGTCGCGATAGCTTATGGTAAGGATCCGGTAGCAATGGCAAAAGCCATTTCCGAATTCGCCAAAAAGAATGACGCGCTTCAGGTTCAAGGTGGCGTACTCGACGGCAAAATGGTTGATGTTTCCGGTGTAACTGCACTGGCAAGTCTGCCATCTCGTGAAGTATTGCTAGCCAAAATGCTGGGAAGCATGCAGGCGCCAATCAGCGGATTCGTCCGTACATTGGCAGAAGTACCTGCATCGTTCGTACGCACACTGGCAGCTATTCGCGATCAGAAAGAAGCCGCATAACATTTATCACTAATATCATAACTTTTTAACTTATAGCACAAGGAGCTAAACAAAATGGCAATCACTAAAGAAGAACTGATCTCTGCAATCGAAACTATGACCGTACTGGAACTGTCTGAGCTGGTAACTGCTCTTGAAGACAAGTTCGGCGTGTCTGCTGCTGCACCTGTAGCTGCAGCAGCCGGCCCAGCTGCTGGTCCAGCTGCTGAAGCTGAAGAACAGACTGAATTCAACGTTGTTCTGCAGTCTGCAGGCGAGAAGAAGATTCAGGTAATCAAAGCAGTACGTGAAGCAACTGGCCTGGGCCTGAAAGAAGCCAAGGCTGTAGTTGACGGCGCTCCATGCAACGTCAAAGAAGGCGTTTCAAAGGATGAAGCTGAAGAACTGAAAGCTAAGCTGGAAGAAGCAGGCGCAATCGTAGAGCTGAAGTAAGCCCTGCCTCAATTGTTCCCGTTTCGAAAGTAAACGTGTTGGGTTAACCCCCGGCGGCGAAAGCCTCCGGGGTTTAGCCTTTTTCGCATTATAGAGTTTTCTGGAAAATCTGTTCGACGCTCGAGGTTAACATGGCTAAGCAAGCATCATTGAAACGTATTCGTAAGAATTTTGGTAGTATTAAGTCTCCAATCAGCATGCCAAATATGCTGAATTTGCAGACTGAATCTTATCATCAATTTGTGGGTTATGGCGAAGCGGTAAACGACTCACGCCTGTCCACAGTATTTCAAACTGTATTTCCGGTGCGCGATTATGCCGGCAATGCTGAACTAGGCTTTGAAGGACTTGAATACAGCCCTCCACGTTATGACCTCGACGAGTGTCGCCGCCGGGACCTGACCTATGCTCTGCCTGTCAAGGTGAAGCTGCGTCTGAAGATTTTCGAATCCGAAGGTGAAAAACGCGCTAAGCGCAAGGTACGCGAAGTTCGCGACCAATCAGTTTACATGGGTGAAATCCCTGCTATGACCGAGCACGGCTCGTTCATTATCTATGGTACCGAGCGTGCCATTGTGTCCCAGATGCACCGTTCTCCGGGTGTATTCTTCGACCATGACAGAGGCAAAACACACGCCTCCGGTAAATTCCTGTTTAAAGCACGTGTAATTCCTTACCGTGGTTCATGGCTCGATTTCGAATTTGATGCGAAAGACAAAGTCCATTTCCGTATCGATTTGCGTCGCAAGATGCCTGTTGGTGTGCTGCTTAAAGCACTGGGCCTTTCTACTCAGGAAATTCTTAACCGTTTTTATCAGCGTCGTACTTACCGTTTCAGCAAGACTGGCGTGCAGGTTAAATTTGTACCTGAACTGTTTGAAGGTACACGTGCTGTAACTACCATCAAGGTTGGCAACAAGAAGATTGTTGCTGAAGGCAAGAAATTCACCAAGCTGGCAGTCAAACGTTTGAGCGAAGCTGAAGTCGACTGGATTGATGTGCCTGTTGAGAGTGTTATTGGTGAGGTGTGTGCTGAGCCAATCCTGATAGCAGGTGGCGAAATCCTTCTCGACCACAATCAGGAACTGACTGAAGAATCAATCTCTGCATTGCAGGGGGCTGATATCAAAGAGTTCGATTGTCTGCTCATAGATACTTCGGTACGTGGCCCATGGCTGGCTGACACATTGCGTCTGGATATGGTGCAGTCGCGTGAAGAAGCGCGCGTTGAAATTTACCGCATGATGCGCCCTGGTGAGCCACCAACAGTTGAAACAGCCAAAGCGCTGTTTGAATCACTATTTTATGATCCATCACGTTATGATCTTTCCCGTGTAGGGCGTATGAAGCTGAACAGCCGTTTGAATATCAGCAACGATGCTGTTCCCCTGGATCAGGGCACACTGCGTGATGAAGATATTCTGCTGGCACTGAACACGCTGCTCTCTCTGCGCGACGGTATTGGCGAAGTTGATGATATCGATCACCTTGGTAATCGTCGTCTGCGTTCTGTCGGTGAGCTGTTGGAAAATCAGATACGCGTTGGCCTGGTTCGCATGGAGCGCGCCATCCGTGAGCGTCTGAGCTCTGGTGACCTGACCGAAATGATGCCTTCCGACGTTGTGAACGCGAAGCCGTTGATAGCATCCGTGAAAGAGTTCTTCGGCTCGTCTCAGCTGTCACAGTTTATGGATCAGACCAACCCGCTTTCAGAAGTTACACACAAACGTCGTCTGTCAGCATTGGGTCCTGGCGGTCTGTCACGTGAACGCGCCGGTTTTGAAGTGCGTGACGTGCATCCAACCCATTATGGCCGTCTCTGCCCAATTGAGACGCCTGAAGGTCCAAATATTGGCCTGATCAACTCACTGGCAACCTATGCCAAGGTCAATGATTTCGGCTTTATCGAATCACCATACCGAAGGGTTGTCGATGGCCAGGTCACGGATGATGTTGATTATCTGTCCGCAATTGATGAAGCGATGCCAGTTATTGCACAGGCGAATGCCAAGGTAGATGAGAATGGAAGATTTGTTTCAGATCTGATCCAGTGTCGTCAGGCAGGCGAATTCATTATGGCAGCACCTGCCGACATCAATTATATGGATGTATCACCTTCTCAGGTGGTTTCGGTTTGTTCCGGGCTTATTCCATTCCTTGAGCATGATGATGCGAATCGCGCATTGATGGGCTCGAACATGATGCGTCAGGCTGTGCCTTTGCTGAAATCAGAGAAACCTCTGGTTGGTACCGGCATGGAAGCGCATTTGGCACGTGACTCGGGTGTATGTCAGGTTGCACGCCGTGGTGGTGTGGTTGACCGTGTTGATGGCGAGCGCATTGTTGTCAAGGTAGGCGATGATGAACAGGTTGAGGGTGAACCGGGCGTAGATATCTACCGACTGTTTAAATATCGCCGCTCCAACCAGAACACCTGCTTTAACCAGCGTCCGCTGGTGAAATCCGGTGAGATCGTTGCTAAGGGCGATATCATTGCTGATGGCCCATCTACTGATCTGGGCGATCTGGCTCTGGGCCGTAACGTGCTCGTTGCTCTGATGCCATGGCGTGGATACAACTTTGAGGATGCGATTGTTATCTCCGAGAAGTTGGTCAAAGACGATGTGTATACCTCGATCCATATTGAAGAGTTCGAAGCAGTAGCCCGCGACACCAAACTTGGTGCTGAAGAAATTACACGTGATATTCCAAACGTTGGCGAAGATGCGCTGCGTCATCTGGATGAATGCGGTATTGCTTATATCGGCGCTGAAGTAAAACAGGGTGATATCCTCGTTGGTAAGATCACGCCAAAAGGTGAAACCCAGCTCTCTCCTGAAGAGAAGTTGCTGCGTGCGATCTTTGGCGAGAAGGCATCGGATGTGCGTGATACATCTATGCGCGTTAAACCTGGTGAAGAAGGCGTAGTGGTTGACGTTCAGGTCTTTACCCGTCGTGGTGATGAGAAAGATGACCGTGCGAAAGTCATTGAAGAGTCTTCCATTGAACAGCTTTATGCTGATAAAGAAGAAGAACGCCGCATTCTTGAGGGTAACGCAGTAAGCCGCTTGCAGGATTTGCTGGTTGGCCAGACTTCAGCCCAGTTCAAAGGGCTGAACAAAGGTGATTCGATCAAGGCTGCTGATATTAAAGCCTTAAACCTGCGCGATCTGTCCGGAGTCTCTGTTAAAGACGACGTCATGAATGAACGCGTAGCAGAAATCCTCGAGTCCATGGACAAAGAGCGCGCCAAACTGGAATCACGTTTTGAAGAGAAAGTAGCCAAGGTTCGCGAAGGTTCTGAACTGAAACCTGGCGTTATCAAAGTTGTGAAAGTATTCGTGGCCGTGAAACGTAAGCTGCAGCCGGGTGACAAGATGGCCGGTCGTCATGGTAACAAGGGTGTGATTTCGGTCATCGTACCGGAAGAAGACATGCCTTATACCGAAGACGGCACTCCGGTTGATATTTGCCTGAACCCGCTGGGTGTACCGTCGCGTATGAATATCGGTCAGATTTTCGAAATTCATATGGGTTGGGCTGCCAGTGGACTGGGCAAAAAGCTTACCGCTATGGTGCAGGCCGGTGCAGAACAGGAGACGGTACGAAGCTTCCTGCTTGATGCCTATGAGGAAGATGATTCTGCCTGCAAAGATATTGCCGCGATGGATGAAGAGTCTCTGACTGAGCTGGCAAAAAATCTTAAAGGTGGCATTCCTATCGCAACGCCGGTGTTTGACGGTGCCAAGGAACATCATATTCAGCGTATGCTGAATCTGGCTGATCTGCCTGAAACCGGTCAGACCACACTGTATGACGGCCGAACCGGTGAAGCGTTTGATCGCGCGATTACCATTGGTCACATGTATATTATTAAGCTGCATCATCTGGTAGATGAGAAGATTCATGCTCGTTCAACCGGCCCTTACTCACTTGTTACGCAGCAGCCTCTGGGCGGTAAAGCTCAGTTTGGTGGCCAGCGTTTTGGTGAGATGGAAGTCTGGGCTCTTGAAGCGTATGGCGCTGCCTACACGCTGCAGGAAATGCTGACTGTTAAATCGGATGATGTTCAGGGTCGTACGAAGATGTACGAGTCTATCGTCCGTGGTGATATGTCATTCGATGCGGGGATTCCAGAATCCTTCAATGTAATGACCAAGGAATTGAATGCGTTGGGAATAGACCTGTCCATGGTTAAACGCCCAGCCGTGAAGGAAGGAGAATAAGCCATGCAAGAACTTCTCAGAATGTTCCAGAAGCCATCCAGCATCGAAGATTTCGATGGTCTGCGCGTTGGTTTAGCCAGTCCTGAAAAAATTCGTTCTTGGTCTTATGGCGAGGTTAAGAAGCCAGAAACTATTAACTACCGTACGTTTAAACCTGAACGCGATGGCCTGTTTTGCGCCAAGATTTTTGGCCCGATCAAGGACTATGAGTGTCTGTGTGGTAAATACAAACGCCTGAAACATCGTGGCGTAGTGTGCGAAAAGTGCTCGGTTGAAGTGATTCAGTCCAAAGTACGTCGTGAGCGCATGGGTCATATTGAGTTGGCCGCTCCAGTCGCGCATATCTGGTTCCTGAAAAGCCTGCCATCACGTATCGGCCTGCTGCTGGACAAAACCCTGAAAGAATTAGAGCGCGTGCTTTATTTCGAATCTTACATCGTACTTGATGCGGGTCTGACCAGTCTGGAACAGTTCCAGATCATGACCGAAGAAGAGTACATCGAAGCCTTCGAAGAGTACGGTGAAGAGTTCCGTGCTGGCATGGGTGCTGCTGCATTGCAGGAGATGTTGAAAAATATCGATCTGGATGAAGAGCGCCAGTCATTGCGTGCCCAGATTGGCGCAACCAAGGCTGTCACCAAGCTGACCAAGCTGACCAAGCGTCTGTCTACTGTTGAGGCTATGCTCGGCTCCGGCAACCACCCTGAGTGGATGGTTCTCGACGTGATCCCTGTACTGCCTCCTGAAATTCGTCCGCTGGTACCGCTGGATGGTGGTCGTTTTGCAACGTCCGACCTGAATGACCTGTACCGCCGCGTGATCAACCGTAACAACCGATTGAAACGTCTGCTGGAACTCAATGCTCCGGAAATCATTACACGTAACGAAAAGCGCATGCTGCAGGAATCTGTAGACGCACTGTTTGATAATGATCGTCGTTCCAAACCAATCGCCGGTAACAACCGTCGCCCGCTGAAATCACTCTCTGACGTGATCAAGGGTAAGCAGGGTCGCTTCCGTCAGAACCTGCTCGGTAAACGTGTGGATTACTCCGGTCGTTCCGTGATCGTGGTTGGTCCTGAACTGAAACTGCATCAGTGTGGTTTGCCGAAGAAGATGGCGCTGGAGCTTTTCAAGCCGTTTATCTATAACAAACTGGAACTGCGTGGTCTGGCAAACACAATTAAAGCTGCCAAAAAGCTCGTAGAGCAGGGCATCCCTGAAGTATGGGATATTCTTGCTGAAGTCATTCATCAGCATCCGGTCATGCTTAACCGTGCACCAACGCTGCACAGGCTAGGCATCCAGGCATTTGAACCTGTATTGATCGAGGGTAAGGCGATTCAGCTGCACCCGCTGGTATGTACCGCATTCAATGCCGACTTCGACGGTGACCAGATGGCTGTTCACGTGCCGCTTTCTATTGAGGCACAGACAGAATGCCGAGCACTGATGATGTCCACCAACAATATTCTGTCTCCTGCAACCGGCAAGCCAGTTATCGTGCCAACACAGGATATGGTTCTGGGTATCTATTATCTGACACGCGAACGTCCATTCGGTAAAGGTGAGAACATGGTCTTCTCATCTACCGATGAAGTTGAACGTGCTATGGATGCAGGCGTAGTCGGTCTGCATAGTCGCATCGTTTGTCGTATTCGTGGTAAGCGTGAAAATACCACGGTTGGCCGTGCTATCCTTTCAACGATTCTGCCGGATGAACTGCCATTCACCATCGTCAACCGTGAGTTGACCAAGAAAGACGTGGGTAGCTTGATCGAAGAGTGTTATCGCTTTGCCGGTAATAAAGCGACCGTGCTGCTGGCTGACCGCTTGAAAGTATTCGGTTACACCTACGCCACCAAGTCCGGTGCCTCTTTTGCACTGGTTGATGTTGTCATTCCGGACAGCAAGGCACCCACTGTAGAAGCATCAGAAGCTGAAGTGGCCAAGGTACAGAAGCAATATGCCGATGGTCTGATCACTGCTGGCGAGCGCTACAACAAGGTTGTGGATTTGTGGACGCACACCACTGAAAAAGTGGCACGTGCTATGATGGACAACCTCTCAAGTGAAGAGCTGACATCTGCCGATGGTAAAGAGAAGGAAACGACCAAGACCTTTAACCCGGTTTACATGATGGCCGACTCAGGCGCTCGAGGTTCTGCTCAGCAGATTCGTCAGCTGGCCGGTATGCGTGGTCTGATGGCCAAGCCGGATGGTTCGATTATCGAAACGCCGATTACAGCTAACTTCCGTGAAGGCCTGACCATTCTGCAGTACTTCATCTCTACCCATGGTGCACGTAAAGGCCTGGCCGATACTGCTCTGAAAACTGCGAACTCCGGTTATCTGACACGTCGTCTGGTTGATGTGGCACAGGATGCTGTCGTACGCATTCAGGATTGTGGCACCGAAAATGGTGTGACGCTTTCGGCGCTGGTTGAAGGCGGCGAAGTCATCGAGGCATTGTATGAACGTGTGCTCGGACGTGTACTGATCGATTCTGCATGCGATCCGATCTCAGGAGCAGAGATCGCACCAGCTGGCGCTATGGTCAATGAAGAGCTGGCCAAGATGATTGAAGATGCTGCGGTTGAATCCGTTCGAATCCGTTCGGTACTGACTTGTGAAGCTGAAGATGGTGTTTGTGCCAACTGTTATGGACGTGATCTGGCTCATGGCACACCGGTAGGCATAGGCGAAGCTGTTGGTGTCATTGCAGCCCAGTCCATTGGTGAGCCGGGTACCCAGCTGACCATGCGTACATTCCATGTGGGTGGTACAGCATCACGTTCTGCTGAACAGGCACACGTTGAAGCCAAGTTTGGCGGCACTCTGAAACTGGAAGCACCCATCACAGTAACCGATACGAATGGCGATGAAATTGTCATCAACCGTCATACTGAAACGGTGATTGTCGATAACAAGGGCAAAGAGCTTGAGCGTCAACGTATTCCATATGGCGCACATCTGCTGATTAAAGACGGTGATAAGATCAAATCCGGTCAGAAACTGGCCGAGTGGGATCCCTACACCATGCCGCTGATTGCAGAAACCGATGGTAAGATTCGTTTCGTGGACCTCGAAGAAGGCATCACCATGCGTGAGCAGTCTGATGAAGTGACCGGCCTATCCAGCCGTGTTGTGACTCAGCAGGCCGATACACGTAAGGATGCACTGCGTCCTCAGATCCATCTGGTTGATCCAATGGATCCGGAAGGTAATCCGATTGTATTGGCGCGTACCAATACACCGGCACGTTACTTCCTCTCACCGGGTGCGATCCTCAATGCTGATCACGAGTCTGAAGTTAAGGCTGGTCACGTACTTGCACGTATTCCTCGTGAAGCGGGCAAGACCAAGGATATTACCGGTGGTCTGCCACGCGTAGTTGAGCTGTTCGAAGCACGTAAGCCTAAGAACCTGGCCTTCATCGCAGGTGCTGATGGCGTGATCTCCTTTGGTAAGGATATCCGTGGTAAGCGTCGTGTGTATGTTGATCCGTCTGATGGTTCTGAGCAGTTTGAGTATCAGATTCCTAAGGGCTCCCAGATTCTTGTTCAGGAAGGTGATCGCGTACGCCGTGGTGAGCGCCTGATGGAAGGTTCTCCTGCACCACAGGATATCCTCAAGGTTCTTGGTGTTGAAGCACTGGCCGGTTACCTCACTGATGAAATTCAGGAGGTTTACCGTCTGCAGGGTGTGAAGATCAATGATAAGCATATCGAAGTGATTGCACGCCAGATGATGCGTAAGGTTCAGATTAATGATCCGGGTCAGTCAAGCTACGTTGCCGGCGAACAGCCTGTACGTAAACATGTCTTGCAGACCAATCGCAAGCTGGTTGCAGCAGGTAAAGCTCCGGCCACATTTGAACCAATCCTGCTGGGTATTACCAAGTCGTCTCTGAATACTGACTCGTTCATTTCAGCGGCCTCGTTCCAGGAGACCACGCGTGTGATCACCGAAGCTGCTCTGGCAGGCAAGGTGGATTGGTTGCTGGGTCTGAAAGAGAATGTGATCCTTGGTCGTCTGCTGCCAGCAGGTACAGGTTTGGCTGCTCGCAATGCACCAAAACCGACAGTCGCTGGTGATATCGTTGAAGAGATCATCGAGAAAGCTCCGGATGCCGATATTCTTGAAGAGTTGGGTCAGGTCATTGATGACCGTCCCGCGGATGAAATTCAAGATGCAGAAGGCGCTGCGGCATAAGCCAGAGAACATGACAATAAAAAAGGGCGCCTATGGCGCCCTTTTTTTTTGGTTCATCGCGGATTAGCGGTGAATAGCATTTGAATAGAAGGTTTTTGATACCCCCGCTAGCAGCCTGCCGAGTCAAATGTTCAAAATCGGAGGAGAGCGGCAAGGCCGCGGCCATTTTGATTCAGGCCGTCCTTGGCCTTCAGAGTTTCACTCCGCTCTAAAGAGCGTCCAAATTGGCTTTCCTGCCACTTTCTGGGGCGGCAAGAAAGGACAGTGAATTCATTCCCTTACAAGTTCTATGTTTGTCGTCAAATCAGTACCCATGCCGATCAATCCCGCAAATGCGCGATGAACCTTTTTTTTATGCTCAGGAAAAAAACAGGATACTCAGTCTGCAAGCCTGCAGTTTAGGCATTGGCGCATAATCTCAATCGCCCCTGCTACAGTTGCCATCTGATTGCTACCAGCCAGATATGCTGCATAGACCGGACGCATAATGACCGGAGCATCGGAAACCTGAAAAAGTACCCCCTGTTGCAGGTCGCACCGAACCATGGGTTTTGGCAGGTAGGCAACGCCACCCGACTTCAAAATCAGTTCGAGGGCAACCTTACCGATGCTGGTATAGAGTCTGACCGGATACATGGAGCCAAAGTGCTGGTGGAATGCAGCAACAAATGACTCACCCCAATCCACTTCGATATAACCTGCTTGTATTGCGTCGGTAGCCTTGAGTCCGGCCTGACTGGAAACCATGATAAATGGAACCGCGGCCAATTCTTCTATCTGCAAGCGTGGCAGTGCAGGGGCATCGAACATCACCGCAATATCCAGGGAGCCGTCCAGCAGGGCAGTCATCAGTGCATCGCCGGTATACAACTCGGCTCTGATCATAACTTGCGGCAGAGTCCGATTTACTTCGATTATCCAGTCGATGAGAAACATGTTCCAGATGGTATCGGTTGCGCCGGTAACCATGGTCGAATCTGCCTGTTCAGGCAGACGAACCTCCTGACATGCCCGATTCCATGCAGCAAGCAGTTGTTCGGCATGAGCCAGAAAACGGACACCGGCCGTAGTCAGTGAAACTTGATGTTTACTGCGCTCAAAAAGCTTTGCACCAAGACGCTCTTCCAGCAGTTTGATGCGTGCGCTTACAGCCGACTGTGTC
>JAJFLE010000007.1 GCA_021772835.1 Mariprofundus sp. | reverse complement strand
TCTGCCAAGAGCATTGCAGGGTAGCTACGTTTGGAATGGATAACCGCTGAAGGCATCTAAGCGGGAAGCCAGCCTCGAGATTAATTCTCCCGGAGCTTTAAGCTCCCTAAAGGGCCGTGGAAGACTACCACGTTGATAGGCAGGGTGTGGAAGAGTGGCAACACTTGGAGCTGACCTGTACTAATTGCCCGTGTGGCTTGACCATGCAACGTTAAGTCATTGGAATGTACTTTACTGATTAACAGAATACTTGCTTATGATTGGGCCGCCTTTGTTAAAAAGGGCGATTCAATCCACCAGTTTCCTGGTGTTCATAGCGAGGAGGAAACGCCTGATCCCATCCCGAACTCAGAAGCTAAGCTCCTTTGCGCCGATGGTACTGTAGCGTTCGCTACGGGAGAGTAGGTCAATGCCAGGAATTTACTACGGACGTCCGTGTCCTTTGGGGTTTCACCCCCATCCTACGGATGTTCAAATCAGCTATCTTGCTGATTTGTTAACCCAAAGCCCCTTTGTTGAGAGAAATCTCCAAAGGGGCTTTTTTTATGCTTTAAATTTAACTATCACTTGGCCGGGACAGCGCTGCTTGCTCAATGTGTTGGATAGGATCGGCGAAAAATATGCGTTACCTTAAGAGTGGATTGAACCGTGCTTGTCAGTTCTTAGTGTTTGGTGTGAATAAAGCGGTACCTGATGGACAGGGTTAGAATGAAGGCATTGTGTTGCGTAGTCGATCAAGTGGCCTCAGCCACTGGCTCAGTCGGATCAGTGGCAGACCAATCAAAGCTGTTGGATCATCACCTTCCAAATGATCGAACAGGCATATGCCCAGACCTTCTGATTTAAAGCTTCCCGCGCAATCAATCGGGTTTTCTTTCTCGACATACGTACGGATTTCAGTATCAGTTAATTTACGAAAATGAACATGGAATGGCACAATGTCAGTTCGTTTTTGCTCAGGACTTAAAATCGCAAGTCCGGTTAAAAAACTGACCGTTTTACCGGACAGCAGGGCCAGTTGCTCGCAAGCTGATTCGGCATTGCCCGGTTTCCCCAATACTAAATCACCACAGATAGCCAGTTGATCCGATGCGATAACCGTAGCCTGCGGGTAAAGTGCGCAGACTGCTTCTGCCTTGCCTGTGGTGTTGTGTAAAACCAGTTCAGTAGGTGGCAGTGCCCCTGCTCCCAACTCTTCAAATTCTGGTGCCACCTGTTTGAAAGGTAATTGAAGTCTTTGCAGTAGCTGTTTGCGATAGGGTGATGTTGACGCAAGGATCAAATCCATCAGTTCTGTTCCATGGGGAGAAAACAGATCCAGGTGAACAACCCCAGAGAGGCGGCACTGTCGCGCCCCCATGCTGTCCATAACCACCAGCTTTTATCATCCCGCCATAAGCGAATGGCCGAGCGTATGACGTGTATAGCAAACAGGCATGCAAGAATATAGGCACCAAAGCTGACACGAAGTGCAGTCGAGATAGCCATACTGATCAGAAAAATCCATGCGGTAGTAAAGAATGGCCATAGCGTATTGGGTTGATAGGCCAGAATGGAATCAGTGGTTACGGCACAGAGCAGCAGGGCAGATGCTGCAATGAACCATATGTAACGCATATCCAGTCCAGGGTTATGGCTGTCATCAATGATAGTTTGTAATGGCCAGATTAATACAGGCAGCAGCATGGCAATGCTGATGGCGGCATAGGAGGTTCGTAGGTTAATACCGGGCTTGTCAGCCTCAGACATAACCTTCCGGGTTATCCGGGATAAAAGCATCGTCACCGGCAATGCTGTAGTCACCGGCGGCCCAACGGCCCAGATCTGTGGTTTTGCAGCGGTTACTGCAGAAGGGGAAATAATCACTGCTTCGCTCAATCGACTTTTTACAGGTAGGACAGCGGAATTGAAGCGTTTGTGGGTGATTTGATGTCATTGTGAGCCTACCGGCACGAGCATCATGGCGTAAGGCAGGTCATCGTGAACATCTTTTGGTGCCTCGCCGGGAAGCCACTGTTGAAATCGAACGCGAATCGCCAGGCGGTTGCCTGAGATGTCCGGAATGATACCGCGGCTCACCTCTTCCTCAGGCAGGCCAATGACCAGCAAGCCATATGAAATTTTACGCTCAGGGCTGATCTGACCAACACCACCTTCTGCGATCTGTTTGTTCCAGCTGACAAAATCATTAAGCATGCTGTCCAGAGTGTTCACTGCATCACTGAGTGGAACCAAGGCATGGTGCAAAGGCGTGGTGCGGTCATCCGAGTTTTTCCAGAGTGTTTTCAAACTTTGCTGCATGCAGCTGCGATGCCCTAGCCAGTCATGTTTTTTCTGTGTGTTCAGATGTGCATTGATCAGCGCATCATGAGCAAGAAAACTACAGGCGGTTACCATTCCATCCTGCAGCTTTGTGATATGGTCATTGATATTGTTACAGGCAGTTTGAACCTTTCCGGAATAATGAGGCAGATCTGCGGCCAGCTTGTTCAAGTGGGTTTTCATATCCTGAAACAGGGCGACAATTTCGGGTATAACATGTTTGCGACCCTGATCTCCGAGCAGCGACGCGCGCAGGTCACAGGCAGAGTGCAGCCAGTAGAAGGCATTCTGAGTGACGTACGCCGACTCAAGGCACGCCAGGGCATCGCGCACTTCGATGAAAGCGCGCATACGCGGGCTTAAGGCGAAGGAAAATTGGATCATTTCACTCATATGTTGTCCTTTACCTGTGGTAGTTCATCTACTGAACTGGTAACCCAGATTTGTGATGTTACAGGTTGCCAATCATGCCAGCGGTTAGAGGCAACAACCACGATTGTGTTGGAGTCTGTTGCCCAGTCGCTGATCTCTTTGCATAACATTGTAGCAGTTTCAGCAGATAATGCGTCGGTCGGAGCATCGAGCAGCACCAGTGCTGGCTTTGCAAGTGCCATGCCTGCCAATGTCAGGCGAATGGCCTGCAGGCGGTTGAGGCTCTTCAGCTCGCTGGATAGTTCAAGATCGGACAGACCCCATTGTTGAAGAGATGTCATCAATGTTTCCAGCTCGAGCTGTTGTCTCAGCCCAAAGCAAAGCTCTTCGCCTACATTCTGACCCAACCATATCGGTGGCTGCTGGTCAAATGACATGCGCACCGGTTCTCCGGCTTCTATGCTGAAGCCTTCAGGCATATCGGTGAGATGTGCCAGGCGTTTCAGCCAGGTGGTTTTACCGCTGCCAGTGTCGCCTTGCAGCAGCACAAGCTCACCTGCCTCTGCCTGTAGAATTGCAGAAGCATTGCTGAGTTTCAGTGTGTGTCTGGAAGAATCAGTCTGTGACATAGTGGTTGCGGCTCAGCTTGGCATAAAAGATGGAGCGGGTGAAGGGAATCGAACCCTCGTATGCAGCTTGGGAAGCTGCCGTTCTACCATTGAACTACACCCGCCTGTTGATCAGGAGGCTTCTACGAGTTCTGGGTGATGCCAGACTGCCTTGCCGCCACTCTCTTTGTGAATGCGTTGCATCATGGTCAGGTGGGCTTCATGTTCGTGCTCTGCAACCGGTGGAGACTGGCGCTTCATCATGGCTGCTGTTTCGGCCTGTTCGTCGCGTCCACGCGATTGCTCGGGTAGTTGCACAAAACTTGACGCAGGCAGGCTTGGGATGTCCATGCCAAGAGAAAACTGACGGCCACCGGTCATGCCTAGATAAACTTCCGCCAATAGCTCCGAATCAAGCAGAGCGCCGTGCAGATCGCGTTTGCCCCGGTTAATGTTATAGCGATCACATAGTGCGTCCAGGTTATTCCTCTGGTTCGGATGTTTCTTGCGTGCGAATGCCAGTGTATCGATCACCTGTATGTTCTGAATGTTTTCAAAACCATTCAGGCGCAACTCATTCATAATGAAACCCAGGTCGAATGAGGCATTGTGAATGACCAGTGTGGCACCCTCGATAAAGTCGAGAAACTGCTGTGCGATCTCTTTAAATATTGGTTTGTCTTTTACCTTGGCATTGTCGATGCCGTGAATACGCACCACTTCAGCCGGAATATCCCGCTCGGGATTGATGTAATGATGAAAGACATGTTTATCGCCGGAAAGGACTTTGCGATTGAGCACTTCAATGGCGCCGATCTCGACCATGCGGTCGCCCTTAAGAGGCGATAGCCCGGTGGTTTCTGTGTCCAGCATGATAAGTCGCATAGGCGCAGTATAGTCAGCTTTTCATTTCTGCCAATGACGCAACATTGAAAGGGTGATCATGGTTGTCGTAGTCATGTATCTTTTCGACTCGAATGGTGCCTCTGTTCGGCTGGTTTACCCACTCTGGTGGCACTAAATATATAGACTGCTATGTTACGCATCCAACAACGAACCGGGGTCCTGTCATGATTAAATCCATCTTATTGAAAATTTTCCGTGAAGGTGTGGGTGGTTTGATGGCGTTTGTCAGCTTTTTAACCCGCCCTCGCAAAATTAAGCGCAGTCCGGACGAACAGTTTGCGGCCAATGAAAAAGCCAGGACCATGTCCGTTTATCAATACTTTGCCTGCCCATTTTGCATCAAGACGCGTCGTGCTATTCATCGCTTGAATATCCCACTTGAGTACCGCGATGCTCAAGTGCGTGGAGGAGAGCATCGCACCACACTTGAGAGAGAAGGCGGTCAAATCAAAGTGCCATGCCTGCGCATTGAAGATGGCGAGAAAACATCATGGTTGTATGAATCCAATGAAATTATCGCCTATCTGAATCAACAGTTTGACCCTACAATGAAGGCATCATAAAAACTCAGGCCTGTTTTCTTTGCAGGGCCTGCTCGGGATGTTTTTTTATAACTTTCCGCAACAGCGTTTGGTTTTCAGGCTGCTGCCACAGGGGCAAGGTGAATTTCGGCCAGCTTCGCATATATCGCAGCTACCATCGAGATAACGCCAATGGGCCCCATCTTTTGCAAAGCGGCTGGTTTCGTGCAGCGACATAACCTTTGAACCTTCTCTGAAACCGGCGATAAACTCGACGGAGTCTTCTGTTGCTTTGACGATGCTCAGTCCAAGCCAACAGGTATCTGTCGGTGTTACTTTCGAAGGACGTGTATCCGGATGCCAGCTTTGGCGCAGATAGTTCCAGCATCCTGAAGCATAAGCCGAATAGCGTGAGCGCATCAGCGCTTCGGCGCTGGGGGCGATTGCACCCGAAATGATGGGTTCACAGCAGCTGGAAAACAGGGCACCACTGCCACATG
Organism: Mariprofundus sp.; assembly: GCA_021772835.1. Lineage (GTDB taxonomy): Bacteria > Pseudomonadota > Zetaproteobacteria > Mariprofundales > Mariprofundaceae > Mariprofundus. Next base: position 74,030 of record JAJFLE010000007.1, on the reverse strand, counting down.
GGCAGGTTTTGGCATCAGACATCGATCTCATCCGGATCGATAATATGGTGTATGATGTCCTCTTCGCTGAAATTTTCACCGCAAACCGTTTTCTTCTGCAGCGATATGCCCGCTGTGTGCACGGAGTTTTTGTCACCGGAGATCAGCGGATGCCAGTCGAGAAGTGCTTTGCCATCATGCCGCAGGCGATAAGCACAGGTGTCCGGCAGCCAGGCGTATTGCTCATCAGTAAGTTTTCGGATATCCATGCAGTCCGGAATAATAGCTGTGCGCTGCGGGTAATCAGTGCAACGGCAGCCGGTATCGTTAAACAGCTTGCAACGAATGTCCGTGTATAGGATTTCTCCGCTATCGTCATCTTCAAACTTCCATACGCAGCAGCGTCCGCAGCCGTCACACAGTGATTCCCACTCATCATCTGAGAGTTGATCCAGTGCTTTGTCTTTCCAAAACATAATTTCACCACCTGATTGCAGAACTCTACCCACATTCCCCCACCTATAAAACATGAGTGTTTGTCTCACTTAATGGCTCGTCCGTGTGTGTTAAAATGATTCGACCTGTGTGACACAGGGTCAGATGGGCTTGACAAGGGTGGCTTGGTGGCCAATATTGGCATTTAGTGGGGAAAAGTGGGTAAGACGTCCACGCACTAAAGCGGGAGAGGGTCAGGAACGTATGTTTCAAGGCGAATTCAGCAACAACATGGATGATAAAGGGCGCGTAAGTATCCCCGCTGCTTTTCGTGATGCGCTGAAAAACTGCCATGCGGACAGCAATATCGTGATTACCCGCTCCCACAACTCGCCCAATCTGGTGGCATATCCCATGCGTGAATGGAAACGGCTTCAGGCACAGATTAATGCCATGGGCTCATCCAAGCAGGTGATTGCTTTCAGACGCGCTGTCATTGGTTCGGCGCAAGAATACTTTCCCGATCGCCAGGGCAGGGTCCTTCTCTCCCCTGCTCTGCGCGATTGTGCAGCTCTTTCCCGTTCTGTCCGGTTTATCGGGACAGGTGAGATATTTGAGATATGGGACAGTGAGGCCTGGTCCAGACAGCTGGATGCAGATCTTGTTCTTTTGCAAGACTTCGAGCTTGGTCTCTGATGTGTTCGAAGATCATGACTACGCCGAACATATCCCGGTACTCCGGGACGCCTTTATTGATGCGCTCATTACAGACCCCGATGGACAATATGTCGACTGCACCTTCGGACGCGGCGGACACAGTCGCGAACTGCTCGCCAGGCTCTCCGAAAAAGGCCGTTTGCTTGCGTTCGACCGAGATCCTGAAGCTATTGCGGAAGGAAAACGGCTGGCACAACAGGACTCCCGTTTTACCATCGTACATGCAGATTTTGCCCAGCTTGGCGAGATCCTTGATGAGCGAGGTTGGCATAAGGTGAGCGGCATTGGTTTCGATCTGGGTGTTTCCTCACCTCAGGTGGACAATGCAGGGCGCGGTTTTTCATTCCAAAAGGATGGACCGCTGGATATGCGCATGGATGTGGACAGTGGTAAACCTCTGTCACAGATGCTGGCACGCATTTCCGAGTCTGAGCTGGCCGACATTATTTATCGATTTGGTGATGAGCGTTACTCCCGTCGCATCGCCAAATCTATTCTCAAAGCACAGCATGATGGTGTTTTGAACACAACCTCAGATTTGGAGAATATTTGCTTTCACTCAGTACCCAAAACGGCGCGTCACAGTGGCGCGCATCCGGCCACACGCACTTTTCAGGCGCTGCGTATTTGGGTCAATGAAGAGATGGGGCAGATTGATGCGGGTGTGTCTGCAGCCATGGCACATCTGAAGCCTGGCGGTCATCTGGCGGTCATCTCATTTCATTCCGGCGAAGATCGTCGTATCCGAGATCTGATTGAAGATCAGGTGAATCCTTGTAAATGCCCACCACAGTTTCCGATGTGTGTGTGTGGAAAAATTCCATCCATGCGCTGGTTGCAGAAGAAACCGGTGCGTGCGAGTGAAGCAGAAATCTCTTTTAATCCACGTAGCCGTTCTTCTCTGATGCGTGTTGCACAGCGTTTGACTGAGGCAGAATCTGTAAAGCAGGCCGGTTACACAGGTGGCATGTTATGATGGCAACATGGCTGAGGCCGTGGCTGGCAGTGCCTGTTGCAATTGGCATTCTGGCTGCCGGGCAGATATGGATGTCACACCTGCGTTATGAGTTGTCGCTGGAGAATCAGCGCGTGAATAACGATCAGCAGGAGACTCTGCAGCTGATAAGTACCTTGCGGCTAGAGCTGGCCAATCTGACCCGTCCTGAGCGCCTGCGTAAAACGGCGCAGGAAAAACTGGGCATGGCGCCTCCGAAACCCATGCAGGTGGTTCACCTGTGATCGACAAACAACAGATTTTCATTCGTCGCCGCATTGAGGCGGTCGCAGGGCTGCTGGTACTGGGCCTGTTGCTGCTGGCTGTTCGCGCAGTAGATCTGCAATGGGTGCAGAGCGATCGCTTGACGACGATGGCAGAAAAACAGCGCTATCGTGAATACACCGCACTGGCTCCTCGTGGTTCGATTTATGACAGTAAAGGCCGCACGCTGGCCGAGAGTGTTGAAATTCCGTCTATCGCTGCCATGGCTGATGAAGTGCCGGCAGAACGCATGGGTGAGTTGGCATCGGCGCTTGGCCTGTCGAAACAGCAGGTGCAGCGCAAGCTTGGCAAACGTAAAGGTTTTGTATGGCTGGCTCGTCAGGTGCCACCTTCTGTAGCAGCGCGCGTGATGGCGCTGAATATTCCGGGTGTGCGTCACGAGAAAGAATGGCGTCGTTATCAGCCGCTGGGGCCAGAGACCGGCCACCTGCTCGGTTTTGTTGGCATTGATGGTAAAGGCCTTGAAGGTGTTGAACGCGCATGGAATGCATCATTGACCGGTGAGTCTGGATTGCGCCAGGTGCGTCGTGATGCGCGCGGCCACTCCTTGCCGGATGGTTCATGGCTGCGTGAGCCGGTACCCGGGCAGTCAATCAACCTGACTATTGATGCAACCATTCAGAGCATTGCTTATGCAGCTCTGGCCGAGGGGGTTCGCAATCAGGATGCCAAAGGTGGTTCAGTCGTGGTTATGCGTCCGAAAGACGGTGCAATTCTCGCCATGGCCAACTGGCCAGGTTATAACCCCAATAATTTTCGCCACGCCAAACCGGGCCAATGGCGCAATCGAGCGGTGACCGATGTGTTTGAGCCGGGGTCCGTGCTGAAGCCGTTTTCAGTGGCCGCAGCTATTGCATCCGGGAAATGGCAGGCGGATTCGATTGTTTATTGTGAACAGGGTGCCATGAAAGTGGCAGATTACACTATCAAGGATGATCATCCGGAAGGGTGGCTTGATTTAACCGGTATCATTGTGAAGTCGAGCAATATCGGGGCAGCAAAACTGGCGCTCGATGTAGGTGCTGCACCACTGTATGCCATGCTGGATCGGGCCGGTTTTGGTCGGCGAAGCGATACTGGCCTGGGTGGAGAGTCGCCTGGCATTGTCCTTCCTTTAGATCGATGGGGGCCTGTTGAAACGGCCAACATCGCGTTCGGACAGGGTATCGCTGTTACGCCGTTGCAACTTGCAGCGGCCTTTTCCGTTTTAGCGAATGAGGGCATGTACGTGACCCCAAAGCTGTTCGCCGATCAGGAAAATAAACCTGAAATAGCAAGGGATCGAGTGATGTCAAAGGCCGTCGCACGTCAGGTGAAGAGCATGCTTGAGTATGCAACAAGCGAGGATGGTACCGGCTCGAAAGCTGTACCCGTTGGTTACCGTGTGGCCGGTAAAACCGGTACTGCGCAGAAGGCGAATAACAAGGGCGGTTATAGCAAAGGCAAGTACAATGCTGTGTTTGCAGGATTTGCGCCTGTGGAGAACCCTGAACTGGTCATCATTGTGGTCGTGGATGAGCCGCAGAAGAGCATCTACGGAGGTCAGGTGGCTGCTCCTGTATTTCGCCATGTCGCGGAAAGTGCCTTGCCGTACCTTGGTGTAGCAGCTCAACGTGGCCCACAGACTGACTGGCAGACCATGGAAGTTGTCGCTGAATCCCCAGCATTTGAACACGAATCTCTGTACGGTATGTCAATGCGTGAGGTGCGCCGAATGGCCGCCCTGCGTGGTCTGCGGCTGCATGTGCATGGTTCCGGATGGGTGAGTCGTCAGAAACCGGCCAATGTCCTGGCACTGAATCAGGGTGATGCTGTGGAGGTGTGGTTGAATGAATAATTCCGCGCAATCGCACGCAACCGAACTTGCTCAGGGGTTTTCACTAAAGCTACTGGCACAAGGCCTTGGTCAGCTGGAAATGGCTGGTGAAGAAGATCTGTTTGTCATGGGTATTTGTGATGATTCACGTCATGCAAAACCGGGTTATGCCATGCTCTGTCTGCCGCGCTCGGGTGATGCGGCCAGTGCTTATGCAGCGGCCGCTGCAAAGCAGGGGGCAACGGCGATTATCAGTGTTGGAGTTGCGGTTGAAACTGATCTTCCCTTGCTGAAGCTGAATTCCATGCAGCAGGCCGGAGCATTGCTGCGTCGCCTGTTCAAAACAGAGCAGGCTGGTGCACATCTCTACGGTGTGACCGGAACCGATGGTAAAACCAGCGTTGCCTGGATGCTGCGGGAAGCATTAAGTCGCTTTCAGCAGAAGGCTGTATGGAGCACCGGCACTCTGGGCTGGATGAGAAGTCCGGAAGATATCCGCGACATCGGTAACACCACACCATCGCTACTTACCATGCATGCGATGCTGACTCAGGCATGCCTTGACGATGTGCACTCCGTGGTTTGTGAGGTTTCTTCGCACGGTATAATTCAGGAGCGCATAGCTGGGCTGGAGTTTAAAACAGCGATCTGGACCAATATGGGCCATGATCATCTGCAGGATCATGGCGGTTATGCGCACTATCTGGCGGCCAAGGCTGGCTTTATTCAGGACTGTGCCAGTGCTGGCAGTAATGTCATTGCCAACGCAGATCATGACGATGTACGTAATCGCGCGCCTGAATACACCTGCTGGTACGGTCACGGCCTCTACCGTGATGATGTGGATCTGGCCTGGGAACAGGAGTTGCCAGGGCTGTTGCGTCTGTCGAATGGCGATAGCGAGGTGGTGATCGAAGATATTCCACTGGGTGATTTCCATGCTGAAAATGTTGCCTGTGTTGCCCTGACCCTGATGACCTCTCAGAACATCAAGCTCGAAGAGCTGCCTGCGCTACTGACTGGTATGACAGCCCCTCCGGGGCGTATGCAGGACGTGATAGCAGGATATGGACAGGTATTTGTTGATTATGCGCATACGCCGGAAGCGCTGGAACGCTGCCTGCAGGCAGCACGCAAGCTGGCTAGAGAGCGGCTTATTGTGGTCTTCGGCTGCGGTGGAGAACGTGATCGTGAAAAACGCCCTCAGATGGGTGAAATTGCTTCTGAGCTGGCTGATGCCGTATGGATCACTTCGGATAATCCGCGTGGAGAGTTGCCTGCGGTGATTGCATCTGAAATTGAGTTCGGTATGCAGCAGCCCTACAGGGCGGAAGTACATCTGCAGCTGGATCGTTCGCAGGCCATTGCTGCTGCGATTCAGGCACTTGCAGAGGGTGACGTGCTGGTGATTGCCGGTAAAGGTCATGAGGCCTACATGGAAGTGAGTGGCAAACGGGTACCCTGGAGTGATGCGGATGTGGCAAGCTACCACCTGCATATCAAACACGGGCAGGACAGCAGTGACGTGGAGAAACGCGCATGCGCCTGAGCGGTCTTGATATCCAACATGCCACTGGCGGGCAATGGCACGAAGCCATGCCAGGCTCCATCGAGTCAATCGTGACCGATACACGTGATTTCAAATCAGGTCAGACATTTCTGGCACTGCGCGGGCCGAATTTTGATGGTCACAGATTTGCAGCTTCTGTTGCTGACAAAGCACTGGCGCTGATTGGCGATGCCCATGGCATCAAGCTCTGGAAGGATCTCAAGGTTTCACAGCTGGAAGTGACGGACACACTTGTTGCGCTTGGTGACATAGCACATGCATGGCGCATGCGGCTGCAGGGAACCACTGTGGTGGCTATCAGCGGTTCATACGGTAAAACCAGTCTGCGCTCGATACTAGAGCACGGCTTTACAGCCCTTGGTTTTAACGTAGTCGCTACACAGGCAAATCTGAACAATCTGATCGGTGTGCCGCAGACGCTGCTGCAGGTGCCATCCGATAGTGATATCGCATTGATTGAGTGTGGTATCAGTGAACAGGGCGAAATGAAAAAACTGGCAGCCATTGTACAGCCTGATATTGCGGTATTGACCGGTTTAACCCATGCCCATGCAGAAGGGCTTGGTGGTTTGAACGGTGTCGCTTGCGAGAAGGCGGATCTGCTGGGCAATATGAATGATGCTGGCTGGTGTGTGCTCGGTGCTGGCGTAGCAGAGGTATTGAAGCAGGCAGATGTCGCAATGTCTGATCAGGCGCTGGTTATGGATGAGCATGGAGCAGCAGACACCGTGGTTTGGTCACTCGATGGCAGAACACTGCAGCTGAATTATGATTCAGAGTCAGCGGTGTTCGAATTACAACTGCCAGCCAGACACTGGGCGGCGAATATGGCTTTGGCGGCGTCCATTATGCTGCGCTATCTGAAACAGACGCGTCCACACGGCCTGAGCGAGGTGGCCCATGCATTGTCTGGCTGGCAAGCACCGGCAGGACGTATGCATATTGTCAGAGGAAACAACGGCAGCACAGTGCTGGATGACTGCTATAACGCCAACCCGGTTTCGATGCAGGTCGCGGTTGATACCTTGCGCGCACTCGATGGCCGGCGTATTGCTATACTGGGCGATATGGCTGAGCTGGGTGAAGCCAGTCAACAAGCTCATGCTGGCATGAATGTTTCGGGCCTGGATATCGTTTATCTGGTCGGCCCGCAGATGAAAGCCCTGGCTGATACACACACTGAAGCAATATGGTTTGCAACAACAGATGATGCGCTTCGTGCGATTTCTCAGCAGCAGTTTGATTCAAATGATACGCTACTGGTGAAGGCATCGCGCTCCATGCGTCTTGAATCGATTGTTCAGGTTTTGAGCAAGAAGCAGGAGGTAGCGGATGTTATATAACCTGCTCTACCCGTTGGCTGATCAGTTTGCTATCTTCAACCTGTTCCAGTACATCACTTTCCGCACTGTGTACGCGCTGGTGACATCGCTGGTCTTGTGCTGGGTATTTGGCCCGTGGTTCATTCGCCGCTTGAAGATGCAGCAGGGTAAAGGGCAGCCGATTCGCCATGACGGACCACAGACCCATCTGGTTAAGCAGGGGACGCCGACTATGGGTGGCCTGCTAATTCTCATTGCATTGACCATTACTACGTTGCTGTGGGCCGACCTTACCAACGGGTTTATCTGGCTGGCACTGCTCGTGACGCTCGGTTATGGCCTGATTGGCTGGCTGGATGATTATCTGAAAATCATGCGCGACAATCCGAAAGGGCTGGCGGGGCGCTGGAAGCTATTGTTGCAGGTGTTCTTTGGCGGCATTGCAGCAGGCGGCCTGTGGATGATGACCGATCCTATTGTCGATATCCCGTTCTTTAATATGCAGTGGGACATGGGCTGGTTCTATCCGGTATTTGTGGTCTTTGTGCTGGTCGGGTCATCCAATGCGGTTAATCTGACCGACGGCCTGGACGGTCTGGCCGTGGCACCGACCTTTATGGTCGCCAGTTCTCTGGCTGTGGTGGTTTATCTGGCGGGGCATGCCAAATTCGCTGCTTACCTGATGATTCCATTTGTTCCCGGTGCCGGTGAACTGGCCGTGTTTTGCGGCGCGCTCGTTGGTGCCTGCCTCGGCTTCCTCTGGTTCAACACTTATCCGGCACAGGTATTTATGGGTGATGTAGGAGCGCTATCGCTGGGTGGTGCTCTAGGATTTGTTGCCTGTGCTGTGCACCAGCAGTTTCTTCTGGCTATTGCTGGTGGCCTGTTTGTACTCGAAGCGGTATCGGTAATGGTACAGGTGGCCAGTTTTAAAATGACCGGAAAACGTGTATTCCGCATGGCACCGATTCATCATCACTATGAACTGAAGGGTTGGCCTGAACCTAAAGTAATTGTCCGCTTCTGGATTATTTCCATTTTATTGGCACTGGTGGCGCTTTCCACCCTGAAAATTCGATGAGTCTGGCAAGCAGACATACACAGCTGGAATCAGCTCGCCGTAAAGCCACTGCGATTGTAGGCATGGGTAAAACCGGCCTGTCGGTAGCGAACTACCTGCTGCGTAGCGGCCTGGCCTGTGAAGCATTTGATGAGAAACCGGTAGCGTTGCCTGCTTCATTGCAGTTGCGATTGCATGTCGGTGCTTTTGATGGTGAGGTCTTAAGCACGTTTGAACGCATTATTGTCAGTCCGGGTATCAGCTGGGATCACCCAGCTCTTGTGGTAGCCCGTGCACATGGTGTGCCGGTGTTTGGCGATCTGGAGCTGTTCAGCGAGCACTATCAGGGTGATGTGATTGCCATTACCGGCACCAACGGTAAAACCACCACGGTAAGCTTGATTGATACCATGCTTGATACACTTGCCGGTGGCATTGAGGCTGGCGGTAATATTGGCATACCCATGCTGGATCTGCTTGCTGATGGTGATGAACCACAACGCGTAGTGCTTGAGCTTTCCAGCTTCCAGCTCGAGCGAGCCAGTCCGGTTCGCCCCCGTTGGGCAGCGTTGCTGAATGTGCAACCGGATCATGCCGATATGCATAGCAGTGCTGCAGCCTATAAAGAGGCCAAATTGCGTCTGTTTGCCAAACAGGGTGAAGGTGATAAAGCGATGTTGCCTGCCGATAGTGAGTGGAACCCGCTGGCAGATGAATTGCGTGGACGTGGTGTTTATGTACGACGTTTCGGCATGGGCAACAGTGACACGTTGGATGCCGGTGTGCAGTTACAGGACGATGGTTCATGGACAGTGTTCTGGCATCACTATGATGTGGCCGAAATCATATCTTCATCTGATCTGCCACTACAGGGGCAGCATCAGCACCTGAATCTGGCAGTGGCAGCGCAGGCTGCGGCAGATTTCGGTGTATCCGCAGGTGTGATTCGCCAGTCGCTCACTTCATTTAGAGGTCTGCCGCACCGTATGCAGTCACTGGGGCTGGTAGCAGGGCGTGAATGGTTTGACGATTCCAAGGCAACCAATCCGGATGCAGCCAGAGCAGCATTGTCGGCATTTCATGAGGTGATCTGGATTTGTGGAGGATTGCGTAAAGGCCTGGATGTGTCGGTGCTCAGGGACGTGGTTGCCGGTCATGTAACTCAGGTATTTATTATTGGTACGGATCCCAAGCCATATGCTGAACTTGCCTATGCTGCAGGTGTGCCGTCCAGTTTTGTGAAAACGATGGATCAGGCTGTCAAACAGGCAGCCCATGCACAGGCCGGATTGTCCGTGCTGCTTTCGCCTGCTGCCTCCAGTCAGGATCAGTTCAAGGATTATGTTGAGCGAGGACTTCTGTTTGCATCAGAAGTGAAAGCGCTGGAGCAAATGCCATGAGTGCGAATGCACAAGCGCGGCTGGCCCCGCCCGATCCGATTCTCACAGGCTGTGTGCTGGCGTTGCTGTCCTTTAGCGTGCTTATGGTTTACAGCACCAGCATCAGTGTGGCTGAAGTTCGTTATAACGATCCGCTGCGCATCATTGGGCATTGGCTGATCTACATTCCTGTTGGACTGGTAATCATGTGGTTCATTTCACGTATCGAAGTGACCTGGTGGCGTGCGATTGCACTGCCTCTGCTGGCTATTGCAATAGTGATGATGATAGCGGTTCTGGTTCCTGGACTGGGGCGTGAAATTAACGGTGCGCAGCGCTGGTTCTCACTGTTTGGCCTCACACTGCAGCCGGTAGAGGCTCTTAAGCCCGCGGTAATCATTTATATGGCCTATTACATGGGTAGCTTCCCTGACCGCCTGAATAATTTCTCATCCGGGCTTGCTCCGATGTTGGTGGTGTTGATAGGGGCGTTGTTACTGCTGGTGCTGCAGCCTGATTTTGGAAGTGCGGTACTGCTTTCGGCGGTCTGCTTCTGCATGTGGTTTGTCGGCGGTGTACCGATTCGCCATTTGTTGCTGTTGCTCTCCACATTTATTCCACTGGCTGTGATTGTGATGATTGCCGAGCCATATCGTGTGCAGCGACTGACTACATTCCTTGATCCATGGATCGATCCATACGGCAGCGGCTATCAGCTGATCCAGTCGCTGATAGCCTTTGGCAGTGGTGGTTTGTTCGGCACAGGTGTGGGTCAGGGTGTGCAGAAGCTGTTTTATCTACCTGAGGTGTTTACCGACTTTATCTCCGCCAGTATAGGTGAGGAGCTGGGGCTGATGGGGATCATGGCGCTAATCATTCTGTTCGGCATTCTGCTGGGCCGCGGCATCTGGCTGGCCATACACAACCACGACATGTTTTCACGACTGCTGATACTGGGCTGCATGATGGCCTTTGGTGTTGCTTTTATCATTAATCTGGGCGCTGCCATGGGATTGTTGCCTACCAAGGGCATGCCGATGCCGTTTGTCTCTTATGGTGGCAGTGCTTTGATCGGTGAATGTGTGTTGCTAGGCCTTGTTCTTTCCGTGCAGCGACACCAAGGTGGCAATAAACGTTTGCAACAGAAACCGGCACGCAGCGACAAGAGAAAGACCCGTACACCATCCCCGCAAACGATGAATGACGACCTGGAGCACCTGTTTTGAGCCGCACAGCTTTACTCTGTATCGCTGGCGGCGGCACAGGCGGGCATGTGATGCCAGCTCTTGCACTGGCTGATGCAGCACGTCATCGCTGGCCTGAGCTGCAGGTCAGCTTTATCGGCGCTGAACGCGGACTGGAAGCGAGCTTGCTGCCTGATCGTGGTGAGCAGGTATTGTTGCTGGCTATGCATGGCGTGAAGGGTGCAGGTATCTTGCAAAAGCTGCGCGTACTATTCTGGGAGTTGCCAAAATCAGTCATCAGCATTCGCAGGGCATGGAAACAGCAACGCCCGGATCTGCTCGTGGGTGTGGGTGGTTATGCCAGTATTTCCGGTGTGACTGCAGCGCTGATTTCACGTATTCCCGTGGTATTATACGAACAGAATGCTATGCCCGGTCTGGTAAATCGTACGCTGTCGCGTTTTTGCAAACGCATCATGCTGGGTTTTGCCGAAGCAACAGCCCATTTGAGTGGTGGCACACGTATGAGTGCAACCGGCAATATCGTGCGTCAGGTGATTGCTGATGTGCAATGGCAGCCACATGCCATGCCGCGCCTGCTGGTGCTGGGTGGATCTCAGGGCGCAAGGGTATTGAATCAGACGGTGCCGCGTGCTTGTGAGATGCTGATCAATGAAGGACGTGAATTTGTTGTTACCCACATTGCTGGCAATGAAGAGGCAGCAGCCGTTGTCCGTGAGATTTATCAACGTGCAGGCTTGAATGCTGAGGTGTTACCATTTTGTGATGATATGGCGGCCTTTTACGCCAGTGGTAGCCTGATGGTCGCCAGATCCGGTGCCATGACCGTATCCGAGACCGCTATCTGTGGCATGCCTGCATTGTTTGTACCACTGCCGCATGCTGCGGATGACCATCAACGTTTTAATGCTGAAAGCCTTGCCAATGTAGGTGGCGCTGTGGTGCTGGAGCAGAAGAGCATGACTGCTGACAGTTTGGCCGCGGCTATCGATACACATCTGTTTAATGCGAAAAAACTGGCAGTGATGAGCCAGTCAGCGCAGGCATGGGCGCCATTCGATGCCAGTGAAAAACAGCTGAAGGTGCTGGCTGAGTTTTTGCCGGGATTTGCTGAAATGGATGGAGGAGTGAGCACATGAAGACTCGTGTTCAGAACATCCATCTGATCGGCATTGGCGGCATTGGCATGTCCGGTATCGCTGAACTGTTGTTTAACCAGGGGTTCAATGTGCAGGGCTCCGATGTGACGGAGAGTCATAATGTTAAACGTCTGCGCAGTCTGGGTATCGTTGTGCATGTTGGCCATGCAGCAGACAATTTGGCTGATGCTCAGGTGGTTGTGCTTTCATCAGCCATAGATAAATCCAATCCTGAAATTGCGGCAGCCCACCAGCGGGGTATTCCGGTGATTCCGCGTGCTGATATGCTGGCCGAATTGATGCGCATGAAACAAGGCGTGGCCGTAGCTGGTTCGCATGGCAAAACAACCATGACTTCGATGATTGCGCACGGCATGGAAGCTGCTGGCCTGGATCCAACCTATATTATCGGCGGACGTCTGATTACCACTGGCAGCAATGCACGCCTAGGTGCCAGCGAGTGGCTGGTTGCCGAAGCGGATGAAAGTGACGGTTCATTCCTGCGCCTTTCTCCTACGATTGCAGTAGTCAGCAACATCGACCCGGAACATCTGGATCACTACGGTGATTTCGCATCCCTGCTGGAGGCATTTGTAACCTTTGTGAACCTCGTGCCGTTTTATGGTCGTGTTGTCCTGCATCATGAACACCCGCATGTGGCAGCCTTGCGCGAAAACCTGCATAAACCTGTGACCACCTATGGCAGCAGCCCTCAGGCAGACCTGCACCTGCTGGAGAGCCGATCGGATGGTGAAGGTCAGTGTTTTACCGCAGCGAACCGGGAGCTTGGAAGTTTAGGTGAATTCCGCCTGCCTATGCCTGGTCGTCACAATGCTGAAAACGCATTGGCGGCTATTGCCGTATTGCTTGATCTGGGCATTGATATTGAAACAGTTCGTCAGGCGATGGCCAGCTTTGAAGGTATTCAGCGGCGATTCCAGCGCACCAATATGAGCAAAGGTATATTGGTCGATGATTATGCGCATCATCCGAAAGAAGTGATGGCTACCCTGGCAGCTGCGCGTGAGTGCTGGCCGGATCGCCATATCGCCGTGGTCTTCCAGCCGCACCGATTTACACGTACACGTGATCTGATGGACGAGTTTATGGGGGCCTTTGATGTTGCCAATGAGGTAGCATTGCTGCCCATTTATGCTGCCAGTGAACAGGCGATTGAAGGCATTAGCAGCTCTCGTTTGCAGGAAGGCATGTTGGCACGAGGGCACCGCGGAGTATCACTTGTTGGTGATCTGGATGCGGCGCGTGATTTTGCCCAAAATACGATGGATGAGGGTGGCGTAGTGTTGCTGATGGGAGCCGGTTCCGTCGGGCTGCTTGCACAACAGATGCGCGAAGGGGTGTCATCATGAGTGCGGCCCAGCCCATGCATGAGATTACGCAACTGATGCAGCAGCATACAGATGCATGGGTGATGGCCGTATCCGCGTTTGGTGTGTTGCGCGAGGATGAGCCCATGTCGCGTCACACGACCCTGGGAGTGGGTGGTCCTGCGCGCTGGTTCATTCGCCCGAAAAACAGGGATGCATTGATGGCAACTATGGCGGCAGTACCATTGGGTGTCGAAATCCTGCCTTTGGGGCGCGGCAGCAATATGCTGGTGCCGGATGGCGGCTTTGACGGCCTGGTGATTGATCTCTCCGAGTTGAATGATTCTAAATTTGATGGCTGTGTCGTGTCTGCCGGTGCCGGTGTGCGTATGGGTCGATTCTCTCGTCTGTGTGCTGATCATGGCCTGTCCGGTTGCGAATTTATGGCCACGGTGCCCGGTGATATCGGTGGCGGTGTGGCGATGAATGCCGGCTGTTTTGCACAGCAGGTATCTGACTCACTCACCTCTATCGAAGTGGTTCTGCGCAGCGGTGAACTCAAAGAGATTAATGCGGCTGATCTGAATCTGGTTTACCGCCATGCCACGCTGCCTGCACAGAGTTTGCTTGTGTCGGCTACCTTTGAACTGCATCCGGACAGTCCGATCCAGATCCGGGAGCGCATGCGTACCATGCGTAGCAGGCGTTCGGCCACGCAGCCGTTGAGCCAGCCCAACTGTGGCTCGGTATTCAAAAACCCTGAAGGTGATCATGCCGCGCGGCTTATCGAGGCGGCCGGATTGAAGGGCTTTCAGATCGGCGGTGCCAGGATTTCGAGCCAGCATGCAAACTTTATTGTCAATGAAGGTGAAGCCAGCAGTGCCGATATTGTCGAGCTGATCAGACGCGCACAGCGGGTCGTACAGGAAGAGTTTGATATTAAGCTGGAGCCGGAAGTGCGCTTGATTGGAGAGTGGACATGAGCGGCATGGATGTGACTCGATTCGGATGCGTAGGTGTACTCATGGGTGGCAGCTCATCCGAGCGTGAGGTTTCCCTGCGCTCCGGTTTGGCTGTGCTCAAAGCATTGCAGTCTAGCGGAGTGAATGCGGTTGCTGTGGATCTGAGCAGTGATTGGACGGGTAATATCAGCCGTGCTGGTATTGATACGGCATTTAACGTGCTGCATGGCACACTCGGTGAAGATGGCTGTGTGCAGGGGTTGCTTGAAGTGCTTGGCATTCCGTATACCGGCGCAGGTGTTCTGGCATCGGCATTGTGCATGCACAAGCAGCTGTGCAAACAGGTTCTCAATCATGCGGGAGTCAAAACTGCCGTGGATATTCCACTCACAAGCGATGGCCCGTTGCGTTATCCGGTGATACTCAAGCCTGTGGCGGAAGGCTCCAGTGTGGGGCTGCACCGGTTGGCGGATAAGTCCGAATGGGACGTGTTGAATATCGATGCGGCTTGCGGGCAGTGGATGGCCGAGATGCCGGTGACAGGCGTTGAAATTGCTGTGGCTGTACTGGATGGGAAAGCATTGCCGCCTGTGGAAATAGCACCAAAATCGGGTGTTTACGACTATGCATCCAAATATACGGTAGGCGCTACAGAATATTTTTGCCCGGCAAGATTGCCAGCTGAAACGTTACGCTACTGCATGCGTCGCGCTGAAGAGGCCGCTGCGGCAACGCGTTGCACCGGAGCACCGCGCGTGGACATGATTGTCACATCCGGTGGTGAGCCCTATGTGCTGGAAGTAAATACGCTGCCTGGCATGACAGAGACCAGTCTATTGCCGAAAGCGGCTGCCGCTGCAGGCATAAGTTTCGAACAATTGTGCATCTCTATTCTGGCTACGGCCGGGTTGGAGCACAGGGGAGGTAGCCATGCGAAATAACCAGCGTCGAAGGGATCCTGTCAAACAGAGCGCCATGCGCTTGCTGACTTTGAAACGCATAGGCCAGATCTCTGCAGGCATTGCCGTAGTGACAGTAAGTCTGGGCACAACCTGGTGGATGAATGACAAAATGAGCGTCACGCAGTGGCAGATTGAAGGAGAACCGGCACTGAAGCAGGCCATCAGCGACAAGCTGGAAGCTATGCCGGTAAAGGATTTTATCAGCACGAGGCCGAGTCAATTGGGTGAGCAGTGGCTCGAGGAAATGCCGGATATGGCACGTGTGGATGTCAGTCGTGTGCTGCCGAACAGCCTGCGTATCCGGGCTTATGCGCGTGTGCCTGTAGCGCTGTGGCAAAATGAAAAGAGCCAGCTGTTTCTCTTTGATGGAGATGGCAACGCGTACCGTCAGTTGAACAAAGGCGAGTCACCGGATTTGCCTCTGCTGCGTGTAGATGAAACGCAGATGACGGCTGCGCACCAGTTGCTGCAGTTGCTGCAGCAGCAGGATGTGTTTGACATGGACAGCTTGAGTGAAGTGCGCGCCGGCAGTTCGTACTGGCAGGTCTATTTTTCAAAAGGTGTGACATGGACGTTGCCATTCGGATCGGAGAGCGCGGCCATCAAGCAGCTTGCAAGTTTATTGAAACAACCACGCTGGTCTAATCGCAGCTGGAAGGTGGACGCACGTTCATCTGACCGCTGGTTTATTCGTCCGGCAAAGCATGGGGGAGTGATTTAATGCCCAAACATGACCAGGTACTCGTAGGTCTCGATATCGGTACAAGCAAGATTGCATGTATCGTGGCTGAAGTGTCGCCCGACGGTAAAGTGGATGTCATCGGTATAGGCACACACCCGTCACGCGGTTTGCGCAAAGGTGTGGTAGTCAATATCGAGAGTACTGTGGAATCGATCCGGCTGGCTGTAGAAGAGGCCGAGCTTATGGCCGGTGTCGATATCCAGTCGGTATTTACCGGTATCGCAGGTTCCCACATCCGTGGTTATAACTCCCATGGTGTGGTGGCAACCAAGAACAATGAAGTGATGCAGGAAGATGTGGATCGCGTGGTGGATGCAGCGCGCGCCATGAATATTCCGGCCGATCAGAAGATTCTGCATATCCTGCCCCAGGAATACATTATCGATTCTCAGGATGGAATCCGCGAACCCATAGGCATGAGTGGTGTGCGCCTTGAAGCCAAGGTGCATGTCGTGACCGGAGCCGTATCATCGGCCCAGAATATCATAAAGTGCTGCAATCGTTGCGACCTCGATGTTTCCGATATGGTGCTGGAGCAGGTGGCTTCTGCTGAAGCTGTGCTGATGCAGGATGAGAAGGATATCGGCGTGGTACTGGTGGATATCGGTGGAGGCACAACCGATATCGCAATTTTCCTCAATGGTTCGATCAGGCATACACATGTGATTCCGATTGGCGGTGATCACCTGACCAATGATTTGGTGATCGGCTTGCGGACTTCGGCACGTGAGGCCGATCAACTCAAACGCAAATATGGTGCCTGCATGACCAGTTTGGTTCCACATGAAGATCAGATTGAAATTCCAAGCGTGGGCGGACGAGCACCAAGGCCGATGCCACGCCAGGTGATGGCACAAATTCTCGAACCGCGCGTGGAAGAGTTGTTCGAAATGATTAAAGACGAGCTGCAGCGCTCCGGTTTTCAGGAACTGGTGGCTGCGGGCATGGTACTCACCGGTGGTTCATCCTTGTTGGATGGTATGGTGGAACTGGCGGAAGACGTGTTCGACATGCCGGTGAGATTGGGGCGTCCCCAGGGCGTTGGAGGCCTCGTAGATGTGGTGTCCAGCCCTATGTATGCCACCGGAGTAGGCCTGATTTTGTATGGTCATCGCTATCGTCAAAGTTCACAAAGCTTCAAATCAGCAGATGGAAACATACTCGGACGCGTTTGGAAGCGCATGCGGGGCTGGTTCGGAGACCCGGGATGAAAACGTTACACACACACTGAAGAACACACACACACAGGGAGCACGAGGAGGATAATATGGCAACTTTATTTACTTTTGAGGACACATCGGCCCAATCGGCCAAGATCAAAGTTATCGGCGTCGGCGGCGGCGGTGGTAATGCGCTGAACAATATGATCAGCCAGAAAATGCGCGGCGTGGAGTTCATTGTCGCGAATACCGATGCTCAGGCAATTGAGCGCAATCAGGCGGAAACCAAACTGCAACTGGGTGCTGAAATCACCCGTGGTCTGGGAGCAGGAGCCAATCCGCAGATCGGTCGTGAAGCTGCTGCATCAGAGAAAGATCGCCTGTGCGAATTTCTGCAGGGCACCGATATGGTGTTCATTACTGCAGGTATGGGTGGTGGTACCGGTACCGGTGCGGCACCTGTCATCGCAGAAGCGGCAAAAGAGATGGGTATTTTGACTGTAGCGGTAGTAACCAAGCCATTCGGTTTCGAAGGCAAGCGCCGTATGCGTCAGGCTGAAGCGGGAATCGCTGAACTGCGTAAACATGTGGACACACTGATTACCATTCCGAACCAGAAGCTGATTGGTGCGGTAGGTAAGAATACCAGCATGCTGGAAGCCTTCCGCAAAGCAGATGATGTACTGCTGCAGGCTGTTCGTGGTATCGCTGAACTGATCACTCACACCGGTTACATGAATGTGGATTTCGCCGATGTGAAAGCTGTGATGAGCGAAACTCGTGGCGTAGCCATGATGGGTTCAGGCGTGGCTTCAGGTGAGAGTCGTGCCATTGAAGCAGCTGAGCGTGCGATCTCTTCTCCTCTGTTGGAAGATATCGATATTCACGGTGCTCAGGGTATTCTGGTTAACGTGACCGGTAATGAAGACATGACTCTGGCTGAATATGATGAAGCCGTATCCATCATTCATAACATGGCTGATGAAGATGCCAATATCATCTGCGGCATGGTCTACGATCAGGAAGCGGGCGAAGAGATCCGCGTAACTGTCGTTGCCACAGGCCTGACCGGTGAAGCATCACAGTTCATCTCGACTGCTGCAGAAAACAGGGTTGAGAAGGTTTCTCCTATGCCTAACCTGAGCTCACTGCCTCAGATCGGTGCTGTACCTGTGCAGCCAGTCATGGCACCACAGGCACACGCTCAGTCTCAGTCTCAGGCATCACAGGCGAAGCCAAAGCTGTATGGCAATATTGACTTCAATGATGATGAATTTGCCGTGCCTACCTTCTTGCGCAGGCAGGCAGATTAACCGGGTTAGAGGCAGGGTTATTGGCTTTTACATGTGTTGTTGGCAGAGTTGAGCCTTGGTGAAATCTGACAGAGCCGTTTGAGCGGCTGCAATGTGGCTTTAATCACATATTAATGCAGTGATTGTTAGCAGTTTGCTCTGCGTGATGTTTGTGTATGAGCAACTCGATGTTTTGCCTGGTTTGGAAGGAGACAAAGAATGATAGTGCAGAGAACGTTGGATCACATGATTCGCTGTAGTGGCATTGGTTTGCATTCAGGTCGAAAGATCGAGTTGGTTTTGCATCCTGCGCCTGAAGATAGCGGTATCACTTTCGCTCGATCCGATCTTGGTATCGATATTCCGGCCAAGTCCGATTTCGTTACCGATACTCGTCTGTGCACTACCATTGGAAATGGCTCCGCCCAAATTTCAACCGTAGAACATCTGCTTTCCGCGCTTGCCGGACTTGGCGTGGATAATGCGCGCATTGAAGTCAGTGGGCCTGAAGTTCCCATCATGGATGGGTCCTCCGCTCCCTTTGTGTTCCTGATTCAGTGTGCCGGTATCCGTGAGCAGTCGAAAGCCAAAAAAGTGCTGCGTGTTTTGAAACGTGTTGAAGTTGAAGAGGGAGATAAACGTTGCGCTTTGTACCCGGCCGCAGGATTCAAGATCAGCTATTTGCTGGATTATGATCATCCTCTGCTGCGCAAACGTCAGGTCACGATAGACTTTGCACGTCAGGCTTATACACGCGAAATCTCCCGTGCCCGTACCTTTGGTTTCCTGCATGAAGTTGAAGCATTGCAGAAAGCTGGTCTGGCACTCGGTGGTTCTCTTGAAAATGCCATCGTGCTTGATACCCATCGTGTTGTGAATGAAGGCGGTCTTCGTTATGAAGACGAGTGTGTGCGCCATAAAATTCTCGATACACTGGGTGACCTTTCCCTGTCCGGCTACCCGATTGTCGGTGCCTTTGAAGGCGAACTGACTGGTCACGATATGAACCATAAACTTGTAACCGCGTTGCTGGCCGATCCATCCAGCTATCGCATTGAAGAACTGCAGGCTGATGAAGTGTCTGCAGCAGTCCCTGCAGGTAAACCGCAGGAAGCTTAAACCTCCAAAAAAAACAGTGTGTTATGTGTGGGCAGGCCAGCGAAAGCTGGCCTGTTTTTTTGTGCGAATTCAGCAGGCGCTTCCATTCAATTCCGACAGATCATTCTGCCAGTTAGTTCGAGTCCTGATCGGACATTCACTCAAATAGAACTCGAGTTATATTTGAGCGAATGTCCGTTTACCAAACCCGGCCATTCGATAATTCCTTGAGAAAAAAAGTCTTTGAGCCATCAAGTGACCTACAACCATTTTTTATTGTTGACAGCTGATGAAAGCATGTGCAGAAATTGTCCAAGGTCTAGACTGCTTTATTTGCAAACGAAAATACTAGATACCAGCGGGTGAAAGGCTATATGAAAGACTAATGCAATAAGAGGTGTGCAAATGGATGTATTATTAAGAACTCTGAAGACCACTATTATTTCTATACTAATACTATCTCCTATGCAGGCAAAGGCATTTAGCTTCGGAGATATTGCCGGACAAGTTATTGGAGCTGTTGTAGTCGATAAGGCAGCGGAATCAGCCAGCGATGCTCTAAGTAATAAAGAAGATGGCGAACAGAATAATACCGTGACCCAGCCCCCTCAAGACCTATCAAAGGCTCCTCCTATCAGTGCAAAGCCTATGCCAGTATCACTTTCTACAGAATATAGTAACGATAAGATTTTTTCAAAGCGCCCTAAAATTGCAATTACCGGGTATAATGTCGGGGCCATTCAGACAGCAGAAGTGTCTGCGCGGTCAACTCGTGAACAAGGTGCATCGGTTAAAATGAATCTAAAGTTGATTGGAGTCGATGAAGTGATGCTGCAAAGGATTTCAAATGCAGCACACTCCGACCTTGTTTCCCAGTTAAAAAAAGCAGGGATTGACGTTATTGATGCACCAGAGTTCTTTCAATCAGCGGATGCTAAAGAAGTCATTCGTTCATCCAAACCAGTAAGTGATGATGTCATAATTGTAAATGGTCCTTCTGGTGTTGGCGTTGTTAGTAGTTTTGGTCTTATACCAAAAGGATTTAATGGCAATGTGGGTGACCAAGCCAGCGTATCTCTAAATGCAATTGTAGTTTATCCTAACCTTGCACTTGATTTTGCCTGGACAAGTGGCGGAGGAACTTCGCATTTGAACAGGAGGGTTAGCGTGGACGCGGGAACGAGATTTGCAATTGATCAGCGTAGCAACTTCCATGTGGTATTTTCGAATGATGGACGCTTTGTTGATGATGGTGCAAAACTGATGCTTTCAGAAGATGTTGGTGTAGACGATGTTTTTGCTACAACCAAAAAGAAAGAGGAATCAGATAACAGTGGCTCCGTTGGCTTCTCAAATGCGCTTGGTTTCGGCATGTCCAGTCGTAAAGGCTCTGAGTACGATGTTATTGTTGATCCAGTTCGCTATGAAGCCTTAGCCATGAATGCAGTGAAAGGTTTTAACGCTGAACTTGTAAGGCATATTAAGTCAGGAAAGGGGTCGTGAGGAGTAGGCTTTTATTGTCCCCGTCCGCTAGTCAAAACTATGCACTTTAGTGCAAGGCTTTTCAGGCCATCCATGGCCTTCGCCCTTCAGGCGTAATGCGTGCAAAGCATCTTTCCCGATGATTTGTCCGGAGCGGGGAACCGAGTCGGGCTCAAACTAACAGGCAAAACCATTTGCCGGAATTGAATGGAATTGGTGGGCAAATTCGGGGGGCAGCTTACATATTTAATGTCACACCATCGAATGACCGCTTGAGCCGACAGCCGTAGACCAGCGTGTTGCTTATTTCTTTGATTTGTCCTTCATGGTTTTGGATTTATTGAGCAAGCGATGAAGATGATTGATTATTTTTCGGAGCAGGATAAACAGAGTAAATCCAATGGTTGTCAGTGTATAAACAACAATGGACATACTTCCCAGGAATGATTTTATGGGGCCGTGGAGTAATCCATCGATCATGAGTAAAATGAGAACCGCATAGATTAATGCATCGGTAGGCTCGCGTTTTATGGCTGAACCAATCCGGCAAAATAATGCTGCCAGTATAAATGCCAGCAGCACAATGAGATACGCAGGCCAGAAGCTGAGCAAGTGATTAATAAAAGATTCAGAATGAATTGGCGCCATTGAAGCAACAATATAGTTCAAATTGAAACCTGATTCACTTAATCGCTCGAATAGTTGATTTTTTAGCGTGTATTCATTTGATGCGAACTGCATCGTAGGTTTTAGTCTGGCTTGTGGGGCGATTGCATTGAAGGTCAAAAAAATGCGCCGCCCGAGCCGGACAGATCCGCAACGCGCTTCGTCCTGCTGCCGCTGCTTCCTTCCGGATCTGACGGGGTTCACAGGGGTCCACCGTGCGGGGCCCGACCCGGACGACACCTGGGTTCCACTGAATGTGGAAATTGGTATCGAGACAGGGTCTCGTGTTAAACAATAGAGAGGGATTACTCGGGGCTCCTGCCCCTCGCCCTGCGGGCCGCTACTTTATAGTAGCGTTCAAACTACCTATCCATGGCAGTTTGTACCTCAGGTTTATTTGTAATCCACCCTGCGGGCCGTCGCTTTGCGACGTTCAAATTTGCTCCTGCAAATTTGTCATCCCTCTCTCTCCTCGAAAACTGTAACGAAGCCTATGCAGGCTGAACGTTTCGAGGATCGTTTTTAAAACTGGCGGAGAGAGAGGGATTCGAACCCTCGGTACCATTATAGTACACACGCTTTCCAAGCGTGCTCCTTAAGCCACTCAGACATCTCTCCGTTTGCCTGTGAAAATAATGCACCTTCACAAGGGCGGCGGATATTAGGGATTAAGGTGGGCGACCGCAAGGGCTTCCCATGTCTGATTGCGGTGGCAGCGTATCTGACCATGACAAAGCACAATCAATACCGCATCGCACCGTTGGCAAGCAAGCGACTGCCACCGGGTATTCCATTCATTATCGGCAACGAAGGGGCTGAGCGATTCAGCTATTATGGCATGCGCGCCATCCTTATCGTGTTTATGACCCAGTACCTGCTCAATGCCGACGGTACGGCGGCTATGCTCAGCGAAGATGAAGCCAAAGGCTGGTTTCACCTTTTTGTTTCAGCGGTTTATTTCACTCCGTTGTTGGGGGCACTGATTGCCGATGGCTGGTTGGGCAAGTACCGCACCATTATTCTGCTCTCACTGGTCTATTGTCTGGGCCATCTGGCATTAGCGCTGGATCACACACAGTTTGGGCTGGCAATAGGGCTTGGCTTGATTGCCTTGGGGGCGGGTGGCATCAAGCCCTGTGTCTCTTCGCATATGGGCGACCAGTTCGGGCAGAGCAATGAACATCTGCTTTCACGTGTATTCGGCTGGTTCTATTTCGCCATCAATCTCGGTGCATTCCTTTCCATGCTGGCCACGCCGTGGTTATTACAGGAGTACGGCGCATCGGTGGCTTTTGCCGTTCCGGGAGTGCTGATGCTGGTTGCCACAATGTTGTTCTGGTCGGGTCGCAACCGCTTTGCGCATGTACCGCCAGCGGGCATGGGCTTTGTTCGAGAGGTGCTCAGTGGGGCGGGGCTGAAAACATTGGCACGACTGAGCATGATTTATCTGTTCGTGGCGGTGTTCTGGGCGCTGTTCGATCAGACGGGTTCCAGTTGGGTATTGCAGGCGCAGCACATGGACCGTCTGCTGTTTGGGTTCGAAATCCTGCCGTCGCAGATGCAGGCAGCCAATCCGCTGCTGGTACTGCTGCTGATCCCGCTCTTCTCCTATCTGATCTATCCGTTTATTGACCGATTTTTCGCGCTGACTGAATTACGCAAGATTGCCATTGGCATGTTTGTCACGGTGGTCGCCTTTGCAATTCCGACCTGGATTCAGTTTCAGATCGATCAGGGTTTAAGTCCGCATATTCTCTGGCAGCTGTTTGCCTATATGCTGCTGACCAGCGCCGAGGTCATGATCTCCATCACCTGTCTGGAGTTCTCCTATACGCAGGCACCCAAATCGATGAAGTCCTTTGTCATGGCGTTTTTCATGCTCTCGATCTCTGCCGGAAACCTGTTTACCAGCGCAGTGAACTTCTATATCCATAACGAAGAGGGGGAGAGTTTGTTGGCGGGTTCCGATTACTTTCTCTTTTTCACCCTGCTGATGCTGGTTACATCCATCCTGTTCGCCTTTGTCTGCCGCTTTTACAAGGGGCGGCGTTATATCCATCAGGAGCAGCCTGCCGATCCGAACATCTAGGTGTTGATCGAAGCATGGCCTGAATGTTTCGGCGAGTGGCTGTTGGTCACAACCGGACGTTTGTTGAATTAGAAAAGAGGGGAAATGTCTGCGGGCCTACGGCTAAAGGGTAGCATTCCCTTTAACAGTGATGTCAGGATAAGCTCTCTAAAGACTTTTTCTTTGCTCGGTGTAATGCGGCTTTTGCACGATTGCCGCATACTGACATCGTACACCAGCGGCGAGAGTGGTTTTTGCTAACATCATAAAACCACAGTGTACAGGTTGGCCCTTCGCATTTTTTAACAAGAGAAAAATCAAGTTTGCAAATCAAATCGCCCATTACCTCTGCAATAACGAAGAGAATATTATCCACATCCTCTGAATGGCGATGTCGTTTCCAATAAAACACATTTTTCTCATCACGGGTTTTGCCATCTGAGGTGTTACAGCACTCAATTTGTTCGTACATGTTTCCTTTGGCTAATATTATATTGAGAGGTGCTAGTAGTTTCAAAGCAGATGTGTCCAATGCTTTGCCTGCATGTGCGGTAACAAATGTTCGAAACCATTCACGCAAACTGCGTACCTCAATAGCTATCGCATCACATGCCACAAGCTCTGCTGAAGCACGGTACCGCTTGATTTCACATGAGTTTAACAACTCACCCTGTTCAAGCCAATCAAGCAGGTCATGGCCATTACTTATCCAGTCAATCTCTGTGTTGCTGGGTTTTGCAATGCTATTCAATACATCCAACGCACGATTATCGGCAATGAAAAATGGTGACATTCCAGCGGTATTATTCATAACAACATCTCTTCCTCTTAAGCATATAAATAATTTATCAGGCACATGGTAACTGATAATTATGAGTATAGAAGGTTGTTTTTTTATATGCATTAGGTCTGGCAGTAAATAGCACTGAGAAATCATACTGTCCCTGAATGAGAAACTTGAATCTTTTGTGCGCCCTCCAGGTAACCCATAAAGTATAGATTGACAGGTTACCACGGTACGAGGTAACCTTTGAAATGCAATATAAGAAGTTATTTCACTGTGGGTATCATCCAATATAAACCAAATGGAGAAAATCATGTCGAAAACAGTTCTAATTACCGGCGCCAGCACTGGGTTTGGCCGTGATACAGCCGAAACTCTTGCGCAGGCTGGATATAAGGTCATTGCCTCAATGCGTGATCCACAAGGAAAAAATCGTACGCACGCAGAGGCATTAAAAGCGAAAAACATTCAAGTCATCGCACTTGATGTGACAAGCCAGAAGTCTGTGGATCGTGCCATCCAAGATATTTTAAATACTGCCGGAGGTATTGATATCTTGGTGAACAACGCTGGCGTTGCTTCAGCAGGCGTTACTGAAGCATTCACTGATGAACAAACTGCTGCATTATTTGATGTAAATGTGCTGGGTGTCCACCGTGTTACACGCGCTGTGTTACCTACCTTTCGCAAACAGAAAGATGGTTTAATCATCAACATTGGCTCCATTCTTGGTCGTGTTACATTTCCATTTTTTGGTCTCTATGGTGCAAGTAAATTTGCAGTTGAAGCCATGACTGACAGTTTACGTTATGAAGTTTCACAGCTTGGTGTTGACGTCACACTGGTGCAACCGAGTGCCTATCCAACTCATATGTATGCAAGTGCTATCCAACCTGATGATGTTGACTGTGTAACCAGTTATGGCGAAGTTGGTGAGATTCCAGGTGCCATGTTCGAACAATTCATGAAACTATTCGAGTCTGAATCGGCCCCCAATTTGCACGATGTAGCTGAAGCAATTCTAAGGCTTGCAAATTCGCCGAAGGGAACACGTCCGGCACGTAGCGTTGTGGGCACAAGTTTTGGTGCTGACGCATTGAACGATGCAACCGCACCTGTACAGGCTGACGTCATTGAAGCTTTAGGGTTAAATCATTTAGCAACCATTTCATTTGATTGATGAAAAAAACCGGGGCATGTTATGCCCCGGTTTTTTTATCTTAGATAGCGAAAATCGGCGACAGTGAATGTATTGATCATTCATTCGAACACCATGAGTAAAAGGCCGCAGTCATTTCACTTATATTCTAATTCAACGAATGACCGAAGTTGACCTAGACTGTGTGAAAAGACGAAGTATTTCAGGCTGGTGGGAGCTCAACCCTAAATAGGCATGGTACCACAAACGTGTGGCAAGACAGGGTTCACTTCTGGTCATGGTTGGCCGATAAACCCTACAATTGACCACTTTTAAAAAAGGCTTTTAGTTTTCACACAGCCTGCGTCGGAAACAGACGGTCGCGGAGTTTGGCTTGTGGAGTCCAAGGTGTTGCTGACGCAAGTAGCGATGCGGCAGCGCTTTTTTCTCAAGGATTAACCGTTCAAGGTTTGCGTGATCCACTTGCCGATTTGTTTGATCTCCTGTGCACAGACCTGATATTCCATCGGGTAGCTAAGTTATGTGTGCTAACAGACAGACGTCCGTTCTCGTCATGGCTAGTTTGAATCTATGTATCCCCTTTGCCTCTGCAACCCTCACCTCGCGGTGGTCACCGCTGGTGGAAAGTCGACAACGCATCGATATAGGCAGTGTTAAGGAGTTACGATAATGCTCGAACCATTTGCCTTACTTGTCCGTTGGCTGCTTGGCTTGGTTTCCGCGCATACGTTGGGTGGATTTATTCACGTGCTTTTGGTGGTGGCGATGGTTGTTGTATCGCTGCGTGTGATTCAGGGGCGGTGAGTGCTCTAGTCAGCTTAATAGTTCTACAACGTTTGCATTACCAAGGAGTCAGGAAATGAATCAGACAAGAATCTTAGCCATCGTGCTTATCGTAGCTGGTAGCCTGGGCTTGATCTATGGAGGTTTCACTTATACCAAAGACACGCAGACGGCCCATGTGGGGCCATTAGAGTTGACGGTGAAGGATACGGAGACTGTCAATGTGCCGATATGGTTTGGCGTGGGTATGTTAGTGGCCGGTGGTTTATTGCTGGCCAAGCGTAATTAATCCCTTAATCCGGAAATGTAGTAAAACGAGTAACGGAGTAGTCTATGGACAATGTATCTGTTGATGCGACCAAAGAACAATTGATCGCCGATTTTAAAACTGTAGTGGCTGATGCTGAGGCCTTATTAGAAGCGACTGCAGACCAGGGTGGCCATGAATTGACAGCTCTGCGTGCCAAGGCTGAAGCGTCGCTTAAAACCGCAAAAGCCCGAATTGTATCTGAGCAGGCGGCTCTGTTTGCGAGCACCAAAGAAGCAGTCAAGGCCACTGACGTGTATGTGCACGAAAATCCATGGACAGCAGTGGGTGTTGCTGCGGCTATCGGCCTGTTGGTGGGTTTGCTTAGCGGTCGCCGCTAGTCACATTTCATGATGACGAATCAGGCAAAAAACACAGGTAAGGGTTTGTTCGAATCGCTGTCAGCACTCTCGGCGACCCTGGTTGCCATGCTGTATACACGCCTTGATCTATTATCCCTGGACCTTGAGGAAGAGCGAGCACATGCGACCTTGCAGCTGGTATTGGCGCTGACCGCTTTGTTCTTTGTTGGCGTTGGCGTCGTCCTTGCCGCATTGTTGCTGGTGGTCATCTATTGGGAAACGCAGAGAGTATTGGTACTGGGTACTCTGGCGGGAAGTTTTCTGGTGGCGGGATTCGTAGCCGGTGGATTCGCCCTGCATAAAGTGCGAACCAAACCCCGCTTGTTTGCAGCCAGTCTTTCAGAATTACATAAAGACCGGCAGCAGCTCGAGTCCCGTGAATGAATAAGACCTTGCTGCGGATCGCTGTGCGACGTGAACGCATCGTTGCGCAGGCTGCGTCTCAACGTGGCACGTTTGTGCAGCATGTTGAACCATGGCGTATGCCATTGGCGCTGGCCGATCACGGCATGACAGCCCTGCGTTACTTGAAACGACACCCTGAGGGCATTGTCGGCATTGCCGTGTTGCTGGTCGCACTGCGACCAAAACGCGTTGCAACCTGGTTAGGGCGCGGCTGGGTTTCATGGCAGTTACTGCAGAGCCTGCGCAGAAAATAGTTTGAATGACAGCGTGCGGGACAATCCATGAATCACCCTCTCACTTCCGAGGCTGAAGCTCCGCTCCCTGCGTCGCAAGGGGCGGACGTTGTGAAACCCTTTATCGTACATGTGCCTGTTGATGCGCGCGGACTGGCGCTGGGAGTGTTGGCGAGCATCGCTTTTGTGTTTGCGCTCGATTGGATGCAATCACTTTTAGTTCCTTTGTTGCTGGGTATTTTTCTTGCGTATACCTTGAATCCTCTGGTTTGTTATTTGGAAAAAATCAGGCTTCCGCGCCTGTTGGCTACCAGCATAGTCATGCTCGCCATAGTGTCTGCACTGACCCTGGGCGCTTACGCTTTGCGCGGACAGATGCAGACCATAGTGACGCAGTTGCCGGTAGCGGCGAATAAATTGTCTGCGCAGTTCATTAATATGCGTGATGACCGCAGCGGTAATTTGCAGAAAGTGCAGTCTGCAGTAGGCGCCATGGAAAATGCGACCAAACAAACCGGCAGTAAGCAGAGTGCTACCCATGTGACGATTGATGCACCCGGCTTCAAGCTGGGTGACTTCATGTGGGCCAGTTCTTTGGGGGCTATGGGTGCCATCGGTCAGGTGACAGTCGTGATTTTCCTGGTGTTTTTCATTCTAGCCGGTGGAGATACCTTCAAGCGCAAGCTGGTGCGATTGACGGGGCCCTCGTTTTCGCAGAAAAAAATCACCCTCAACATATTGGATGGAATTAACGATTCCATCCAGAAATACATGTTCACACTCATGATGACAAATGTACTTTTAGGGCTGCTCACCTGGCTGACGTTTCATTTAATTGGCCTGGATAATGCCGGGGCCTGGGCGGTGGGTGCAGGCTTGATGCATGTGATTCCCTACATAGGTCCGGTCTTTACAGCATTCGCGACTGGTACGGCTGCCTTTATGCAATTTGATTCGGTCTCGATGGCGCTCTTGGTTGCGGGGGCATCGTTGGTATTGGCGACCGCCGTGGGTGTGTTTGCCACGACCTGGGCCACTGGACGTATAGCAAGGATGAATGCGGCGGCGGTGTTTATTTCATTGCTGTTTTGGGGCTGGCTGTGGGGCATATGGGGAATGCTGCTCGGCATCCCGATCATCGTTGTGGTGAAAGTGATCTCTGAGCATGTGGAACAATTGCGTCCACTGGCTGAGCTGCTTGGCGAATAGTGGCCAAGATTGTGTCCACTGCCATACGTACGGGAGAATGGATTCGGCGCGTGTGGGCAAACTCGTATTGGCAACCGGCCGACACAGAAGAGCATTCAAGGCATGGTCAGAAATATCTGTTTATACGAGGAGAATAATATGCCGATAACATTTAAAACGGATTCTCATGCAGGCATCACCATGTTTGAGGATGTGGCGCTTGGCATGGTGAAAATGATGGGACACAGCACAAACGTACCCGGTGCTATACTGGCTGCAGATGTGCCGGTGGCGCTACGTCGATTAAAGGCAGCTATTGAAGCAGGTAAAACTTCATCACCGCTTGAAAGTAACGATCCGGATGAGCCGACAGTAAGCGTGACACATCGGGCGACGCCTTTGATCGACCTGCTTTCAGCGGCAGCAGCGGCAGGCGAAAATGTCATGTGGGATACGGCATCCTTCGCGGGTTAGGGTGGCTTCGAGGAAGCTGGCATTTTGTTCTGGGAGCCCCGAAACTGAAAACATCATACATCTGCACCCTGTGGAAGACTTCCTTAGCCGTCATCCTAGCGAGTAATGTATGCCACCGTACAGACGATTCCAAATCACGTGGCTATTATTTTTTTGTATCCGGATATTCCATCCTGTTTCCCTTGGCTGCGCCAGATGCGTGCTTTTACAGTCTGTCGCCGGGGGCATGGATGACACAAGTCCGGCTGCGACATAAGGGGTTCGCATGGCCATTTCGTCAGCTGGCCCCGAATAACACGAAGAAGGAGCAACAATATGTACAGGAAACGAAATCATCTCCTCGCATTCATACTGGCAACGGCATCCATCATCTCGATGGGCATGGCAAGTCAGGCAAGTGCGGCTACCGCCGAGGATCTGGATAGAGATGCCAGGCAGGCATTGCAGACGCTTTACAAGACCTCACCTTCCGCCAAAAATCTTGCACAGGATGCCAAGGCGATCCTCATATTCCCTAATATCGTCAAGGCAGGTCTCATCTTCGGCGGTGCTTACGGCGAAGGCGAGCTCATCAAGGGGTCGAAGGTCACCGGGTATTACAACTCCGTCACCGGCTCATGGGGACTGCAGGCTGGCGCTCAATCCTACGGATATGCCGTATTCCTGATGACTGACAAAGCCGTTAAATATCTCGAAAAATCG
Source organism: Mariprofundus sp. (assembly GCA_021772835.1). Taxonomy (GTDB): domain Bacteria; phylum Pseudomonadota; class Zetaproteobacteria; order Mariprofundales; family Mariprofundaceae; genus Mariprofundus. The sequence goes on along the minus strand of JAJFLE010000007.1, from coordinate 43,972 downwards.
AAGGGTTGGGAAATCGGTGTTGGACCGACAGTGGTCGTGGTGGATGAAGGGGTCGCAAAGAATTTATCGACCTCCTCGCTGAAAAACGATGCCTATGCCTTCATCTTCAGTCAGCAGGGGTTGATGGCGGGGGTCAGCATCGAGGGAACAAAAATCTCTCATATTAAACCCTAGGTCAGGCAAACGCTGATTTATGCCAGGATGGCAATAAACCACTAGAGATTATTCCACACGCCATAGAAAGGTGGGCACGATTCGTGTCCGCCTTTCTTCTTTCTTGAGACTCACCTCTTTCTGCCACCACCAAGTACAAACGCACCACGAGGGGTGGCGCACCGGCCCTCGCCGGAACATTGTCCGCGGGCCTCCTTGATCAACATCTCGACCGACTCAATCGTGGCCTTATGGGAATCCTGCAGATAACTGAAGCCGCCATAGAGCAGTCCTCGGAATACCGACCACAATAAACACAAAACCCGTAATCCCGATTCCACGCATAGGCATTCACCAATTCCGGGGGGGTGCATTACCTGTCATCATCGTCGTATAGCGGACATTCGAGTAATCATACCTTGCGTATATTTGTCACCAGTTATTCGCGCAATTGAAATTAAAAGTCATTTGATTTGTCTAGATTGTGAAACGGACAATTATGGTCAACTCCATGCGTACAATGGTTGGGGAACTCAGAATGAGCTCCGCTTGCAATTGCCCTCTCACATGCGGTTAAAGCATTTAGTAAAGAAGTAAATCGGATAATTGGGTATGGTTTATGTAATGTATAACATAGTTGATTGGTGGCCCGCTGGTGGTGTTCTGAATCTGGAGTAGCAGTGATCAGAACTATTTTTTGATGTGGCAGAGCTTTTCGAATCTCCAGTGTTAAATCATAACCATTAATGCCAGGCATTATTACGTCAGTTAGAACAGCAATAGGCTTCTGAAATTCGGGTGAATTGAAATACTCGAGATATTGGTCTCCGGACTCAAAGTAGAGAGCATCATAGCCAGCTCTGCTGATTAATACTTTGAGCAGCTCTCGAAGGTGTTCTTCATCATCGATGACATGAAACATATTGCCATTATAGCAGAACTGATATTCGACTGGGTCATTGTCGAGGGCGTGCGCATTGCCTGACAAAAGCTAAAGAGGACGCTACCCTTTAAAGCTCATAAGCATCGGAGGGGGACACAGTACATAATTCTCTCACAACGACCGACCGTCCGTCCGGTGGGTTGGCCGGAAACAGACTGTCGCGGAGTAGTGGGTTGTTGAGTCCAAGGTGTTGCAGACGCAAGGCCGTGATGCGGCGGCGCTCTTTTCTTCGGATTTAACCGTTCAGGGTTTGCGTGATCCACTTGCCGATCTGTTTGATCTCCTGTGCACAGACCTGATGTTCCATCGGGTAGCTGTGCCACTCCACCTGACAGTCGGCGGCGACAATTTTTCTGCGCGAGCTGTCACCCAAATCAAAGCTGACAACGGGATCGTGAATGCCATGGGCCATGAATACCGGGGTGGTTTTGGCGCTTGCCAGAAAGCCTGCGGTATCATTCGGCAACAGCAGGTAACCGGAGAGCGCCATAATACCGGCCAACGGCTTCTCCTGCCTTAAACCCACATGCAGGGCCATGGCGGCTCCCTGTGAGAAACCGGCCAGAATAATGGACTCGGGTTTAACGCCCTGCATGATCTCCCGATCAATCAGCATCTGGATGCTGCGGGCTGAATCCGTGATGCCTTTGCGGTCGTGTTCGATGCCCAGATCAGTCTGTTTGATATCATACCAGGCGGGCATGATATAACCGCCATTGAGTGTGACCGGGATGCTTGGCGCATGCGGAAAAATAAAACGAACCGGCAGATCGGCAGGCATGCCGAGTTGGCCGACGATGGGTTCAAAGTCGTGACCGTCGGCGCCGAGTCCGTGCAGCCATATGATGCTGGCGACCGGGTTCGGGCCTGTTTCAACCGTGAGATGTGGTAGTACATGCAGATTCATGGCCGTATCATGGCCAAATTTTATTGAAATGTCTTTTATCCGCTGCAGCCCTGAGAGGGGGCAACATGGCGCTCTTATGGACGGGCGCTCTTTTTGATTTAATTTGTCGCCACTCGCCTCTATGATTGAGAACATATGACAATCAAACATCTCCATATTCTCGGTGTATGCGGTACAGCCATGGCTGCCATTGCGGCACTTGCTAAAGCTCAGGGCTGGCAGGTCAGCGGCTCCGATGCCGGTGTTTACCCGCCCATGTCTGATTATCTGGCCGAGCTCGGCGTGGCCATTGCACCTTTTTCTGAAAACAATCTGAACCCCGCTCCGGATCTCTGCGTGATCGGCAATGCCATGAGCCGTGGCAATGTGGAAGTTGAGGCCATTCTTAATCGAGGACTGGCTTACTGTTCGGGGCCTGAGTTTGTCGGCAAGCATATACTGCCGGGGCGCCATGCTGCTGTTGTCGCAGGTACCCATGGCAAAACCACGTCATCATCGCTGATGGCGCATGTGCTGGAAGTGGCGGGGCGCTCTCCCGGTTTCCTCATTGGCGGCGTGCCGGAAAATTTCGGCGGCGGAGCAAGGATTGGTGAGGGTGAACCATTTATACTGGAGGGCGATGAATACGACACCGCTTTTTTCGATAAACGCAGCAAGTTTCTGCACTATCATGCCCGCACGTTGATTCTGAATAATCTTGAATACGATCATGCCGATATCTTTCCAAACCTTGAGGCGATCAAGATCCAGTTCAATCATTTGCTGCGCACCGTGCCGACAGACGGTCTGGTTGTAGCCAATGCTGATGATGCCAATATTTCAGATGTGCTGGCACGCGGCTGCTGGTCGCAGCTGACCACTTTTGCACGTCTGGGGCATAAGGACGCGACCTGGCAATGGCAGGAGAGCAGCGAGGATGGTTCATCATTCCGCCTCTATCGAGATGGGCAGAGTGTGCTGGATGTGCTATGGGGTATGATTGGTGTGCATAATGTGGCCAATGCCTGTGCAGTTGCCGCAGCGGCGGTAAATATGGGTGTTGAGCTTGCAGTGATCAAACAGGCCTTTGAAAGCTTCAGCGGTATCCGCCGCCGCATGACGCTGGTGGGAGAAGCTGCCGGTGTGAAAGTCTTTGATGATTTCGCTCACCATCCGACGGCGATCACCGGCATGGTGACGGCCGCCAGTGCGAGCATGAAAAAGAACGGATCGGATGGGCGCTTGTGGGTCATTGTTGAGCCGCGCTCCAACACCATGCGCACGCGCATCCATCAGGATCGTCTGCCACTCTGTTTTGATGCGGCTGATCGTGTGGTATTTGCCAGGCCGTCTGATCGCAATCTGCAGCCGGAAGAGGTGCTCGATGCCGCCGAGGTGTGCCGCAGAATAGGAACCCATGCGTCTCTCATTGATGATGTGGGCGCGATTGTCAGCTTTGTAGCTGGCGGCGTGTCTTCAGGGGATCATGTGCTGGTACTTTCCAATGGCGGTTTTGAAGGCATTCATAAAAGGCTGCTTGCTGCCTTTAGCTAACAGTTCGATCAGGGTTTTTGTATTCGCGCCCATGATTGGCTAGTATGAGCGCGCTTTTTCGTAAGATTTATTCTGGAGGCGACATGCCAACAACATTGAACAAGATTGCCAAGCAGGGCGACAACGGCGCAACGATGATGCCGATTATTCAGGGTGTAGGGCGTGCGGCGATCGAAATCGCAGCTGTTCTACGCGGTGCTGTGTTCCGTGGCGCACTCGGTGGCGCAGGTAGCGAAAATGTTCAGGGCGAACAGCAGCAGATGCTCGATGTGCTCTCCGATGAAATCTTTCTGGATGAAATGCGCTCTACAGGTTTTGTCTGCGCGGTAGGTTCCGAGGAACAGGAAGAGTTGCTGGTGATTGAAGAGTACTCACACGCCGATTATCTCGTGTTGGTTGATCCGCTAGATGGTTCTTCAAACCTCGATGTGGATGGCCCGGTGGGCACGATCTTCTCGATTGTTAAACGTAAAACTGCCAACTCCGAGCGTCCTCATGTATCCGATACGTTGCAGTCGGGGCAGAGCGTTATTGCTGCCGGTTACGTATTGTATGGCCCTTCCCTGATGATGGTTTGCTCCGTTGGAGCTGGCGTGGATGGCTACACATTCAACCCCGCTTCAGCCCGTTTTGAACTCAGCCATGCAGATATTCGTATCCCTGAAACCGGCGGTTACTACTCTGTGAATGAGTCCAACAAGGATAAATGGCTGGATGGTATGGGCGACAACCTGGATCGCATGAAGATCGAAACCGGTCTTGGCATGCGTTATGTCGGTGCGATGGTGGCCGACATGCATCGTACCCTGCTTAAGGGCGGTGTTTTCCTTTATCCTGCTGATGAGAAGAACACGACGGGTAAGCTGCGTCTGCTCTATGAAGCCATTCCAATGGGCTTTGTTATGGAACAGGCTGGCGGTAAGGCGATGAGTAACGGTATTGCAGTCATGGATATCGAACCTGAAGCACTGCATCAGCGTGTTCCGGTATATCTGGGGTCTAACACCAACGTTGATTCACTGCTTGGCTGATCTTGGCTGAAAGCGAACAATTTATAGAAACATATTTAAGGGAGATCGGTGTGCAAACACCGGTTTCCCTTTTTAGTTCTGCACAATCGACTTCGTCGCAATCTGATTCTGATCAAGCAGCTGCGATAGCTGCAGTTGTGCCAGAGCAGCCAGTTAAAGCTGTGGATGCGACTGCGATGAATGTGCCCGTTGTCATCCCCGGTGCGATTCAATCCCCCGAAATAAAAGCAGAAGTTCCGGCTGCAGACACCTCCGATGCCTTGTCGGGCTTGGCACTGAAAGCATCGACATGTCGCCTCTGTACATTGAGTGAAGAGCGCATGCAGGTGGTGTTTGGTGTTGGTGACCCTAATGCTGATCTGGTGTTTATCGGAGAAGCGCCGGGGCGTGATGAGGATTTGCAGGGTGAGCCGTTTGTCGGACGCGCAGGACAATTGCTCGACCGTATGCTTGCGGCCATAGGCATGGATCGGAATCAGATCTATATTATGAATACAATCAAGTGCAGGCCACCGAATAATCGCGACCCGAAAGCCGATGAAGTGCAGGCGTGTAGCCTGTGGTTTGAACAACAACTGGATCTACTGCAGCCGAGGATGATCTGCCTGCTTGGGCGTGTGGCTGCACAAACTGTGCTCAAAACGGATGAACCGCTGGGTTCACTTCGCGGGCAGTGGCATGACTATCAGGGGATTCCGGTCTGGGTGACGTATCACCCGGCTTACCTGCTACGTTCGCCTGGGCAGAAGCAGAAGAGTTGGCAGGACTTGCAGGCTGTTTTAACCAGCTTCCAGAAGCTAAGGGTACTCTGAAAAAGTCAGCGTTCCCCTGCATTAAGGTGCTTGAGCCCAGCTCTTGAAAAACGTTAATTATTCAGTGTTTGCTTAGATGAGTGCGCTGCCAACATAAAAGCCGGTCAAAGTAATAACAGAAATGGCAATATCAAATTCGATCATGGTTTCACCCTCCGGAGTGTTGGGGGTGATGATAAGCGTTGAGCATGTGCCGGATGTGTCGGAAATCACAATCGCGCTGATGGTTGAGCAAGTGTATGTGAAGGGGCTGGCCGATGTGTCGCCAGAGTTGCTCCACGAGGCGAACAGATTTTGAAATTAACGACTTGTATTAAGCGATGTTGGCGCCGATGTATAGAAAAGCCAATGCCAGGATCGTGTAAGCAATATCAAATTTAATCATCATTTCCTCCATTGTTGAGCTTGTCGGCAAATGCTGCGGTTCAGATTTACCACTTCCGTGACCAACATCACAAAAACAGTTTTACGCTTTTAATGGTGGATGTCAGAGAAAATCAGCTGGAGCATATGCCTGACCAGCGCTTGCGTGTTTATCAGAACAGGCTAATCGAGCAGGGACTGGACGGCGGCTAACAGTGCCGGGGCAGCAGTTTCGGTGCGCATGACGCGAGGGCCGAATCTCACTGCTTGAAAGCCTCTGGCCGCGAGTGTTTCAATGTCGCGATTGCTCCATCCGCCTTCAGGGCCGATGGCAAACGTAATATCAGGTGTGCTGAGCATGTGTTGCCGCTGTTCAGGCCAGCTTGTGTCGGTGTCCGGATGCAGGGTGAAAGCCAGGCCCAGGTTTGGAGTATCACTGAGTTTATTGATCCACTGCACTTTGGGGATAATGGTGCGCTCACTCTGCTCACATGCCTCAATAACAATCTTCTGCCAGCGCTCAATGCGCCTGTCGAGTTTTGTGCCATCGAGCTTCAGAGAGCTGCGTTCGCTTCGAACGATGGAAAAGCTGACGGCCCCCAACTCGGTCGCCTTTTGCAGCACCACATCAATTTTTTCGCTGCGGCAGGCGGCCTGCACAATGTGCACACGTACCGGCATTTCCCTGGTGATGTCGACAAATGATTCGATATAGACGCTGGTTTCCTGTTTGTTAATCATCTCTATGCTGGCTTGATATTCACCACCGAAACCATTGAATATTATCACCGGGTTGCCGGGACCAAGGCGCATGACAGTGCGTAGGTAATGCCCCTGATCGGAAGCCAGCCCCATGCTGCTGCCAACGGTGATCTCTTCATCAATATATAGCCTGCAATGCATAGGCAAATACGGCCTGAACCCGCCCACTAAGGCAAGCGCTTTTCATGTCTCTTGTTCGCGAGCTGACCCTTGACCGGCAGGTTTCTTGCCTCATGATGCGCGCATGTTCTTCGGGTCTCTTGAATCACAAAACTGGCAGCCGGTGCGCCACTGGAAAGCAGATGCCGTGGGAATCGGTCGTGATGCGGCCGCAGTCTTATCGACGGCAGGCTCGCTGACTCGTTTTCTCGAGCGTCATTTTGGCATCAAACTCGAGATTCGACTGCACGATCAGTTTGTTGATGTGGCGCAGCTTGAAGAGGCGCAACTGCTGGGTTGTGTTGCCGGTGCAACTGCTTTGCGGCGTCAGGTGTCCCTGATGCATCGCGGGTCGGTGCTGTTTGATGCTGAATCCGTGTTGCCTCTGGAAGACTTGCCCGCTGATTTGATGCGAGAGCTGGAAGAGGGTAAACGTCCTCTGGGTAATCTGTTGCTGGACCGTGGCCTGTCGCTTTCGCGCTCCGATCTCAGTGTTGTGCAGCTGCAGTCGGATGGCGGCATCAATGGCTGCTGGGCGCGCCGTTCGGTTCTGCGCTCGCCATCGGGTACGCGTGCACTTGTCGTTGAAGTCTTTCATCCGGAAATGTGGAAGCGCCTGGAGTCATCTTCACGTCGTTATAGCGTGCGCGAAAGTTAAGTATGAAATTCTCACCGGTTGGTTCCGCTTCTGACTGGTACAGGCTGCTTCGAATCGACAGGCCTGTGGGTTACTGGCTGCTGCTATGGCCGACTCTGTGGGGCTTGCTTGCCGCTTCAGGCGGCGCTCCTACTCTGAAAAACCTGATTATCTTTGGTTGCGGTGTATTGCTCATGCGCTCTGCCGGTTGTGTGATTAACGATTTTGCCGACCGTGATTTTGATCCGCATGTTGAACGCACCAAAACAAGACCGATCGCCGCCGGAGTGATATCACCGGGTGCTGCATTTGTTGGGTTCCTGCTGATGATGCTGATTGCACTGGTTCTGGTCTCCCAGACTTCGCTGCTTGTCATTCTGCTGGCTGTGGTTGGCGCTGTGCTGGCTGGTCTTTATCCTTTTCTTAAACGTTATACCCACTTTCCTCAGGCTTGGCTGGGCATGGCCTTTGGTTGGGGGGCGGTCATGGCGTGGGCAGCTGAGGCTGGTACGGTGATGGATTCGCCGGCCCCGTGGCTGTTGTTTGCTGCCAATATATGCTGGGCGCTCTCTTACGATACGGCTTATGCTTTTGGTGATCGTGAGGATGATCTGAAAATCGGTGTGAAATCTGCGGCGATCTGGTTTGGGGAGCGGGCTGTGGCTGGTGTAGTAGCGCTTGCTATTATGGTGTTGTTGCTGCTTGGCTTTGCTGCGATCTCACTCGGTGGTCTGTGGGTGATGTACGGTTTGTGTGCCGCTACCGCTCTGCAGCTCTATCTGTGTTTGAAGTTGTTGCGTGAGGGTGAGGGTTGGGGCTTCACCTTTTTCTTGAAATCGCACTGGGTGGGTGCGCTGTTTGCGTCAGGGTTTGTGCTGCAAGGCTTGTTAGGTTGAGGACATAGTGTAGAATTGCCGCTGTTACTTATGGGGGCGATTTGGCTTCGACGAAGATGCTGAACCTTGTAGGGCATGTCGGGATGGCACTCTCGTTAAAAAGGCTACTTGCAATAATTGCAAACGACGACGTAGAACTAGCTTACGCTGCGTAAGTTACCCCGCTCTTGAGGTGTCCATCCATTGAGAATCCGGGGCCATTTAGATGGAATCGCTACTACAGAACGGAGACTCGTGGTCTGTAGGGTTAAATAGCTACGAATCGACCCCGTGGGCATTTTGTCCGTTTGGTTCTCATGGGGTGCTACTCGAACGGACTAAACATGTAGAACTGCAGGCTGATGGTTTTCGGACGCGGGTTCGAGTCCCGCCGCCTCCACCATAAGAGCATCCAAGGATGCACCATAAGAGCCAGTAATCGTTATGATTGCTGGCTTTTTTCTTGCCCTACTGTCCCATGCTGTCCGGTGAAATGCAGTAATATTCGACATTTTATGCAGTAACTTTTACAGTAACTGGTGTTTTTTAGGCGTTGCGGATGGAAAGTTACTGCATTTTCGCCGGGAGTTACTGCAATGGCAAAGCACCTCATCACGTCAGATATAAGTATTCGCACCGCTAAACCCAAGGGTAAGGCCTATCGTATTTCTGATGGTGGCGGTCTGTATCTGCTGGTTCAGAAGAGTGGCGCGAAGTGGTGGCGGCTGGATTATGCTTTTGAAGGTAAGCGTAAAACGCTATCGCTGGGTGTATATCCGAAAGTTACCTTGAAGATGGCACGGGCAGTGGCAGACAAGGCAGGCAAGACTATTGCTGATGGAATTGACCCAAGCAGTCAGCGCAAAGATAAAAAAGAGGCTGAAGCGGCGGCAATAGAGCGAGAGAAACGACTGAAAGCTGGTGTTGCTTTGCAAGATTCTTTTGAAGAGGTCGCAAGAGCGTGGCATGAAAATCGCAGTGTGAAGCTGTCAGAGAAACATGCTGGTAGAATTTTACATCAGTTTATTAAAGACGTGTTTCCGTGGCTTGGGCATATCCATGTTGGAGAGATTGAAGCGCCAGAAGTGCTGGAAATGTTGCGCCGGGTTGAAAGCCGGGGTGCAATAGAAACCACTCACCGGATTAAAGCAAATGTGTCCAGAGTGTTCAGCTATGCCATTGCCACTGGAAAGGCGAAACGCAATCCATGTGAAGACATAAAGAGTGAAGACGTGCTAACTCCAGTAGTGCATAAACGTATGGCGACAATTACCGACCCTAAAAGGGTGGGGGAGTTGTTGCGTGCTATGGTTGACTATAAGGGTTCATTCATTACCCGTTGTGCTTTGCAGCTTGCACCGTATGTATTTGTCCGTCCGGGTGAACTGAGGCATGCCGAATGGATAGAGCTTGATCTTGATGCTGCTGAATGGCGTATTCCTGCACATAAGATGAAGGTGAAGGAAAAGCATATTGTACCGCTATCATCACAGGCGGTGGCAGTACTTCTGGAGTTGCAGCCGCTCACAGGCTCAGGGAAGCATGTATTTCCCAGCATGCGCTCAGGAAGTCGCCCTATGAGTGAAAACACTGTGAATGCTGCGCTTCGCCGTATGGGTTATGAAAAGTCTGAAATATGCGGCCATGGCTTTAGAGCGATGGCTTCAACACTACTGCATGAGCGGGGCTGGAAGTCAGATGTTATTGAGCGACAGCTTGCTCACCGTGAAACTAACAAGGTGAAGGCTGCATATAATCATGCGCAGCACATGCCAGAGCGAAAGAAAATGATGCAGGAATGGGCAAATTATCTTGATGAGCTTCGGGATGGGGCTCAGGTAATTCCAATTTATGTGGGGGCAAAAGGATGAACCATCGACAGATGATAAAAATAATGAAGAACAGAAGTAGCTTCTTGGTACACGATGCAGCTTGCTACTGGAGCGGTATATATGATGCTGGCAGTGAAAGCGCTATTTACTTTCGTGATTGTTATGAGGAGAAGAAACCTTCATTGCCGAATGAATTGCAGTCACTGGATGGAGAAGATGTCTGCAGCTATAAAGATGATTATAAACGAATAAGGCAACTAATCTATTTGCATGGTCTAGATAAAGGAGATCAGATAAGCCGTGAGGCATTGCTTCATATTGCCACAGTATTGAAAGAGGAGCCGCCATTTTTGTTTTATTCGGCAAGCCTTACAAAGGAGTCCGCTGTGCCTGACGGGCTCGATCAAAGCGTATCAGGCCGCCTAGATGCGTTACATATTGCTGCCGCTCACTGGAAGGGCATTAAGCCCGATAGCGATCACATTCCAGCAAATAAAGAAATTGCCAAAATAATTGAGAACTCTGTCAAAGTATCTTCAACAATGGCAAACCATATGGCTAGTATTGTGAGGCCAGATTGGGCCAAAGATAAGAGTAAGAATAAGTAATTAATTCAAGGGGTGAGACCATGACACCCCTGCCGTGTCACCATGATACGGATTTTCTTTATTAGCAGACAGCATTGAATACCTGCCTATCTTAGGAGGTATCATATGGAACCAAATAAATTTCCAGATTGTGGGTTTGCGAGAATACCACAGATTCTTTCAGTAATACCCATTTCAAAATCGTCATGGTGGCGTGGTGTTGCCGAGGGTAAGTACCCCCAGCCAGTCAAGTTATCTGAACGAACTACCGCATGGCGAGTAGAAGACATTCGTAAATTGATTGATGAGCTGGGAAAGGGTTCAATCAATGGCTGATATCACTAGCCGCTTAACCGAATCGCACAAACATAATTTACGATCCATGATCTCAATTCTGAGAGAGACCCAATATAGCTTCGTAAAGGACAGCATCTGTTGGCATGAGCTTGGTAAAGCTCAGGCGCTAGGTGTTGAGATATTACAGGATTTAGACAGTGGCGGTTTTAAGCGCCGTTAAAATCACTGGTATGTGTTTGCACTCAAGTGCAAGAAATCTTAATCAATCAGAACGAATCAGAATAATTTGGAGTAATAGATGTCTGAAACTACAGGATATGATACTGGTTACGACCCAACCCCATTGACAGCTAAGCAGCAAAAGGCGGCGGTATTGTTGGCAGAGGGCGAGACAGGAGTTGCGGTTGCAAAGCAAGTGAAGGTAACGCCACAGACCATTGTGCAGTGGCGGAAAAAACATTTATTCCAAGCAGCATTCAATCTTCACCGGCAAAACATTATTGATGCCTCCAGGGAGGCGGTTCGGGCGGGCATACATAAAGCATCGGTAACCCTTCTTGAGCTTCTGGATGATAGTGATCCAAAAGTGAAACTACAGGCCGCAAAGTTATTCTTGGATAAAACTGACTCCCCTGAAATGGTAGGATGGGGAATTGGTGAGACATCTGTAGAGAAAATAATTGAAAAAGAATACAGGAAGGCCCACCCTTTAACTGGCCTGCTTTCATTGGGGGGGGAGCCTGATGATGGTATTTTGGAGCAGATCACAGAGATTGTAAGAAATGCGGATACTCGTTGGGTAGTAAGTATGAAAGACAGCGAAGATGATGACTCAGAAGAATAGCGTATCATGGTCAAAAAAATAAACGGGGCCGCCACAGCCCCGCTCGAATCACCAGAGCTGTATTTTATCAGTACATTACCACCTATGAAAGCATTCTCGGAGCTACTAATTAGCCTCCTTACTAACAGTTTAGAATGCCAGGAAAGGAATAGGTTAGATAACATGCAATTTGGTGGGGTTGGTTATGCGTGAGTGTATATATTCATTCAAAGCCATCTGTATCAGATATATTCTGTGACAATATCGTTATTACATTCGAGCCAGGAAAACAGCATTACAATTCGATTATTAATAATGTGCAGGAACTCTGTTGCGCCAGCTATGGCTCAGACACAAATAAAAATGGACCTTGGTGTAAAATATCGAAAGGTGACTACCGGTATGCTGCCTACCTAACCCTTGCTGATGATATTGGTGAGATAAAAGGTCGCCTAGAAATCCGGTGCGATCCAAACTATGAGGCCAACAGGTTTTTGCGCCTGAAATGGAACCCCTCATACTTGTCTTGCTCAAGTGCACGTTATTTTATTGATCAATTTCTGGAGGAGTGTGGTGGCTATCAGTCTCTGATGGCAGAAGGGAAGCTTACAGAGCTTCACCTTACCACCGATGTGGTCAATGCTGATCTGAATAGATGTACGATTTATTACCCCGGCATGAGGTACTCGGCTCCACACCTAAACAACGGTAAGTGGGAGAGCTATCAGCTAGGTAAGAAAGAAAGCAACCTGCATTTTATGATCTACGACAAAGTTAAGCAGTCGAAGGTCTGGAATAATAAGCACCACTATTTCAAGGTGGGTGTGCCAGAGTGTCCTACAATGCGCATAGAAGCGGTATTAAGGGACATTCAGGCCAGTGCCTTGGCGGAAATAAAAAACCCCTTTGAGAAGCTATGTATATCACAGCTTCCGAAAGCCTTGGAAGGAAATGAGCCATGGCTTCCAATGTTTGTTCGAACAGCTCAGATTGATGGTGCACAAGATGCGTTGTTGCTGGTTCCAACAAATGATCGAAAAAGGTTTAAAAAAATTCTTGCGCACCATTCTTGTGGATGGTGGCAGCCTGATCATCACTGGATGCAGAAGTGGTCAGCAATGCAACACAGTATAATCAATCCAATTGGATGCCTTTAGGTGGCTACTTAATGACGAGAGGCATTTTTGCACTCAAGTGCAAGGATATTCATTTACAATATGCTAGATGAAAAGCCTATTGCCGCATGCGTAAATTCAGAGGGATCTATTTACAGATTTGCATGCCTAAGAAGCTCACTTGCCGTTACCTTCAAAGACTTGGCAATAACAGTGATGTTCCGAATGGAGATATTACGTTCTCCACGCTCAACAGAACCTATGTAGTTTCTATGTAAATCACAGGCAAACCCCAGGGCCTCCTGGGAGAGGCCAAGTCCTTCGCGGAGGCATCTAATGGCCTTTCCGAGGGCTTGTTCTGGAGTAGATGAATTCACCCTGCAAGTACGCGGGCTTGCACACTATGAGTCTACACACTATAAGTAGCATACAGGGGCTTGTTTTAGGGGGGGGAATTAAATGATGGGAATCAAATTTATCATAATTGTATTAGTAGTGACTTTTGCTGGTTGTGCAGGCTCACCCGCAAGAATTGGCATGATGTCCTCAGAAGAGCTTCGTGAAATAAACTCATTGAACCTATGTAATGCCTATGCTTTTAATGGGTCCGAACCTGCAAAAATTGAGCTACAGAGACGAAATGTAGTTACTGATGAGGAATGGGCACTTATAGAGAAGAAACAGCTTCGAGTAGGTATGAGCCAACTAGGTCTTATATGTTCATGGGGAAAGCCCGGCACATATGGCTCAATAAATAAAACAGTCACCCAGTATGGAGAGTCAATCCAATGGGTTTATCGCTCTTGTGAGGCCTGCAAGACTACGTATGTATACACAGACAAAGGGAAGGTCACAACTTGGCAGCAGTAGCCGTCACCAGTCAATATGGACTTGTTGCTAGCAAACTTGTATCCGGTGGTGATGGTCGCTCGAAAGATAACGCTGTAGGGGGAAATTCAATGAAAAAAGTAGTTATGTTTTTATTAATTTTAGGAGTGGCTCAATCAGCTTCTGCGGAAGATTTTACAGGCTCTGGTTTTAGGGGGATGCAGATAGGAGATAGTGCAAGTAAACTGAAAAACAGAGTCTTGGTTAAAACAGATGATTTCACCTCAATAGGGGGAGGTATCTCCACCACGTATACCAAAAGGGATGAGAACCTTGTGGTCGGTGATGTGATAGTCTCTATTGAATATAACTATATAGACGATCAATTGAGTTCAACTACCTTAAAGGGATATCGAGAGGATTGCGCCATCCTCAAATCGATGACGCATACAAAGTACAGGCCGTTTCTTAAGCGAAAGGGAGAGTATGATGGGGTTGTGAGTACAATTTATACGCTTCCTAAACTATCGGTGGCATACCGCGCACCAATTGCTGGCGATGCTCAATGGTGCAAAGTGGTGTTTCTCAAATAAATTCATCTTAGCAGAGGGATAATGGTAATGAAGAGAATATTTATCGGTTTTATAAGCGGATTACTATTAATCTCTAACAGTAGTTTTGCTGCATCGTTTCAACCAAAGGGTTATATCCAAAATGATAAGGGTGAAAAGTGCTGGTACACTCAGAAAACGGCCAATGATCAAAAGTATTTCTATGGAAAAGATGTCACTAGCAATAACGGTATAATCACTTTTGCTAGCCCTAGCTGCATGGTTGATAGCGGTGCTGGTATGGGCTTGGATATAAATAAGATGATGATCAATAATACCATAGCAAGATGGTACTCAATGCCAGATGCTAAGTTTCAGACAAGGGCATCTGAGCTTTACAAGGCTTCTCCAGCAGTAATGGGCCAGACGAAAGGTTGGTGCATGCAATCTAAAACCTATGAGCTTCAGGCTGTTGCTTTAGATTATATCGTACATAATAACAGTATTGCTAAGGTGGTTCATGGAATGGCTATATCTTGTCGCTAGTGTTTGACTTGTGGTGCAAATTCCGATTGAAAGTGTTGGCTGATTCCAGTCAAAAGGCCCAGTGGTGACGGTGGATGCGAGAGGCACAAACCGGCCGGTCGCGCACGCTCGAAAAGGGGTGATTTCCCCATTGATTGTATTGAGCGGACCTTCTCAGAAGCCATGCGCAATTTACGTGCACCTTGAGCTGGGCGCATAAAATACAAGGCCTCGGCACCAACTGGTAAATTTTATGCTATGATAACCATTCTAGGGGGGCTTCTTTGGAGCAATATCATTGGGGTTTCAGGTAAATTGTTTTCGTCATCTATAAGGGCAAAGGCCGGACCCTAAATTGTAAGCCACGTAGGATTATTGAATGCAGCTATTAAACTTGACCATTGATAGGATCATTATCCACCAAATTCATGAGCGCGATAACGATGGCAATAAAGTCACTCCGACGCAGAGTCATGAGTATACGCTCTTTGACAGCAATGCTATGGAGGCATTCAAAACCAGGGTAAGGGATGCGCTGGGTGATGGTTCCAAGGCAGTTGAAATGGAAATTGTGGACCAAGAGCCTGATGACCTTCCTTCTCTCGTTAATGAGATGATCGAGCAGGAACATGATTCCTTTGCAGCATCCTCCTATGACATCGCAAGGAAATTAACCGACGCTCAACACACAAGATCAATTCCTGGCGGCATAATTGTCGTATTTTCTGGCACACAGGGTCATCCAGCGAAGAGGTTCTTTGGGATTATCAAAGCTGAAATTCACAGTGCTTATGAGAAAAAGGTAAATGCGCGGGGAGAGATATCTCTGAAGTTTGTTGAAGAGGTGTTGCTTACCCCAGGAACACGGTTATACAAAACAGCAGGATTTTTTGAGAAAGCAAGCTCTGACGCACCCAGCTCGGATCTAAATGACAGGTGGACAGTCATGATCTCTGATTACCAAATTAGCAAGACCGATGGGAAGGCTGCTGCACAGTATTTTTATTCAGACTTCCTTGGTTGTGGTTACCCTCAGACTAGTGCCAGAACAACAATGCAATTCTACGATTCAACCAGATCGTTTATATCGGAGCTAGATATTCCAGTTGCTGAGAAAAGTGACCTTCTGAATGCTTTAACAACTTATCTAAAAGTCAGTACCTCGTCAGCAATCAGCTCTTCTGAATTTGCCTCGACATATTTCAATGATATTGATGTTCAGGATGCGTTCTCAAGCCACATGGAAGAGTGCGGCCTGCCGACTGTCGCATTTACAAAGGACATCTGTCATATTGAAGCCAGCCTCAAGTTCAGAAGGGTTAATTTTGGAAGCAATGTGAAGATCATTGCGCCATCTGATGCATTCAAAGACTTAATTATTATTGAGACAATTGATGGCGACCCAGATGAATCTGGTGCACCCGCCGAATGGACAAAAGTAACCATCAAAGACAGGATCACTCAACAAGAATGAATGAAGCTGAATTTAAAGCACAGTGGGAATCCGACAGGCCTATTTATGAGGCCTGGGGAAATCATATCGTCGATACAATCTCTCAGAGTCTTGTAGATCAAGGAAAGGATCTCGATGTATTTCTAAAAGTTCCCGCCAAGTGTCGATTGAAAGATGATATCTCTCTTATTGATAAAGCATTCTATCGCGGTAAGGCTTATTCTGACCCTTATAGTGAAATCGAAGATAAAGTTGGGGCGCGATTTATTGTTCTTCTTTTGGAAGATCTACAAGAAGTCTGCCGCACCATTGAAAGTTCTGATGTTTGGGATTTTGATGCCTGCAAGCACTTTGATATTGATAGAGAAAATGACCCGTTGCTTTTTACCTATCAATCAGTCCATTATATTCTTCGCCCAAAAGAAGGTTTCACTGTGGAGGGCATTGCGATCCCAGCCTCTACGACATGCGAAGTTCAAATCAGAACGTTGTTGCAGCATGCCCATGCTGAGCTCACTCATGATGCAATCTATAAGTCCAAAAGAACAGTTCGGCCAAAAGTGCACAGGACTGTTGCAAAGTGCATGGCACTTATTGAAACGACCGACGATTTCTTTTCAGAAGCAACCAAGCAGCTAAACTACGGCCCTCTCGAAGAATATGGCGTTGTCGCTAGGCTTGATGGTCTATATAATAGTATGACAGGTATTCAATCGTACCCACAAAAATCATCTATCGTTATTTGGGATCAGTTCGAGCAGCTTATTGATGAGAACCTTGTCGAAGATATTCAATCCACACTCAGTAAATTCACTTCTCTGTCTGAAATAATCAAGGCGCGATATAGTGAAAGCGTCCTTTACCAGCAAAGTACCGTTCTGTTTGTCTACTGGATGCTGAAGAAGAAGAAAAACAGGCTGCTCAGGGACTGGCCTTTCCCTAACAGTATGCTCGAGCCACTGGCAAATGATTTGGGAATAAGCACTTTTAACGACTAATCAGGAATGGATTTTATTTTTAAGTGGGTTGGCTGACTTAATTATATAGCAGATGGCGCCAAGTGATGCAGATGTGCAGTAACTTTTACAGTAACATTTATCACCCCGGCTAAAATCTGTTGCTATTTATTGTTATTCGAGTGACGCCGCCCCACCATAAACAAAAAGGGTGCCCTTAGGGGTGCCCTTTTTGTTTATGGATGATGTGTCAGGGCCGAGTGTCCTTGGTTCGACCAATCGGCAGGGTAGTCGATTGGAGCGTCGCTTTGGCGACGACCCGCAGGGTGGAGGGGCAGGATGCCCGGAGTCATCAATTGGCAGGATTGCCAATTGAGACGCGCAAAGCACGCCCGCAGGGTGAGGGCCATGGATGGCCCGAATCAGTCCCGCCTTTTTTATAACCCTCTTCATCCGCACCAAACAAACCTGCCAGTCCAATTATCCACTTTTCAATTTTTGTGCTATAAGAGATGGATGCTTTATTATTTGTTATAGGAGAATTGAATTGAATAGTCCCTGGTTTAGGCGTTTTCAGATGATTGCTGGTATTCTTTTTATCATATTAACTTTAGTTGTTATCGAAGTGATGACTTGAAAGGTGATGGCAGACAGGGGCTTGAATAGGCAGCTCGTCTAAAAGGCGTCGTTAGGTTTGTAAAGTCAGGTTGGCCTGGCGGGTCACTATGCAGGCATCTGCAGGCCTGCTTATCGCTGAATCAGGGCGGATATGGTCCCGTAGATGACAACCAGCGCTGCTATGGCAACCAGTATGAAGCGATTATTGAAGCGGATGGTCTGTTCACGTGGTTTCGACATGGTTACCTCGATGGTTGTCAGTATGTGTGTCCATTGATAGCGCTAGTTGTGAAGATGTTCTGTGACGGGCATCACGCAAGACCCATTGTCCCAATTTTGTTTTGCAAATGTCATTTCTGATAACGACAAGCAGATAGGTTTGTAATCTGCCTCACATCTTCGACATGGGTTGGGCGATAGAATTCGCTCAATTCAATGCCAAGGAGGCTGATATGAATAAGCGTTTTGATTCCGATGCTGCAGATGTCGAACTTGAAGAGCAGAGTAATGTGGCGACTATTGCTATAGTCGTAGTGGCACTCGGAGCATTGGGCCTTATTTCCACCGTCTTCTAAACAGCTCCGAAACTGCCATGGCTTTTGGTAGCAATGCGCCCTCTTGGGCGTGTTTTGCATTGTCTGTCGGCACATTGTGGCAGGGATGTTGCGATTTTCAGTCGTGCGTTCTGTAGCTGGCAGCAATTGCTTTCGATTGTTCTGTTTTTTGTTTTAATTCTCGCGGGTGTTTTATCCGAGTATTTGCACAACGCCTGGGCGGCACTGCTATATCAGAAGGCTATCTGGCCCGAACCGCGCATAAATTCTGTTGCGCCCTTGCCTGTGCTTTTTCCTGCAACAAACCCTTCATCGGTTGTCCTTATGCCTTGTGCTGCGCACGCCTTCTTTATGATCCGTTGCAAGCAAACGTCCGGCGCAATCATCACAACGATCAGGTGAATTGCGCAGCAAGAGAGTATGCCCTGGGAGATTCACGAATAGTCCGGGCTAAGGGGACTCTGAGGTCGACGTCCATGTGGTTTTTATGCGCACGTCCATGTGGCTCATCTGCGGCCGCTTGCAGTCATGCCATTTCATTTCTGTGAAATGGTTGGCGCGCAAAGGTGGAGTTGCGACAAGATGCGGGGGCTGGCTGGGCTGCCGAAGGTCGCCTTGCAAGGCAAGTCCCGAGCTGTGTATTATTTCGTCCTTACTTATGCAATCCGGTGCTTATTCTGCTTTGTTGTGTAAGCTGTTTATGGCTTGCACGGATGCTTTGGCTTTTCAGGATATCCTTAAGCTGTGATATAGCCTATAAATTATTGTGGTTGAATGTGCCGGGATATATGGTATTTTTCCATGGTTTTCTTAGGGAGAATGCACCTCGTCAACTTGACCGGTCCAAATTCCAATGGTAGCAAGCACGTCCTTTTTTTCGGGAGAGGAACGGGGAGTTTTATAAAGTTTTAGGAGGGGGAGTTCATGGGCGCGACTTATCTCGCGAATGAGTATGCACCAATCTTTATCTTTATTTTGATAGCGATTGGCATGGGTGCTGCACCACTTGTTTTGACAGTCCTGCTTGCTGAGCAAAAGCCAAATGCGGAGAAGCTTTCCGCCTATGAGTGCGGCTTCGAGGCTTTCGAAGATGCACGCCTGCAATTCGATGTTCGTTTTTATCTGTTGGCAATTCTGTTTGTTATTTTTGATCTGGAGAGTGCCTTCCTGTTTCCTTGGGCGATTGTGCTTGACCAGATTGGCCTGTTCGGCTTTGTCGAGATGGTTTTGTTCCTCGTGGTGCTGCTGGTTGGATACGTTTATGCGTGGAAGAAGGGGGCCTTGCAATGGGAATAGAAGGCATTCTTGAAAAGGGTTTTATTACCACTACTGCTGATAAACTTATTAATGGTGCGCGCGCAGGCTCTCTATGGCCTATGACTTTCGGTCTGGCCTGCTGTGCAGTAGAGATGATGCATGCCGGTGCTTCGCGCTATGATCTGGATCGTTTTGGCATTGTGTTCCGTCCTTCTCCGCGTCAGGCGGATGTGATGGTGGTTGCGGGTACACTGTGTAATAAAATGGCACCGGCTCTGCGCAAGGTTTACGACCAGATGTCCGAGCCGCGTTGGGTTATTTCAATGGGGTCGTGCGCCAATGGTGGTGGTTATTATCACTACTCGTATTCGGTGACACGTGGCTGTGACCGCATTGTTCCGGTGGATATCTATGTGCCGGGCTGTCCTCCGACGGCGGAGGCTCTGCTTTATGGTTTTATTCAGCTGCAGGAAAAAATCAAACGTACCAATACGATTGCCCGGTAGGTTAAGATGACTGAAGAGAAGTTGCAGGATGATATCGGAGTGACGCAGTCCACGGAGGTTTCGGCCGAAGTGATGGGGTTGCGTAAAAAATTCGGAGATCAGGTGCTGTCAGTAAATGCAGGCCTGGATTGCGAAGTCGTGGTGCTGGCGCGTGAGAGCATTGTTGAGGTCTGCCACTACCTGAAGAATACACATGCTTTTGAGCAGATGATGGATCTGTGTGGTGTGGATAAGTCGGAGTATCCTGGTCATCCGGAAGACGCTCCGCGTTTTGAAGTAGTTTATAATATATTGTCTGTATCCCGCAATAAGCGCCTTCGCCTGAAGGTCGGGGCCAACGAACGTGATCTGGTGGATTCGGTGACTGAAGTCTGGCCGACTGCCAACTGGTTTGAGCGTGAATGTTTCGATATGTATGGTGTGATATTTAACCATCATCCTGATCTGCGTCGCCTGTTGACCGACTATGGCTTCGAAGGGTATCCACTACGTAAGGATTTCCCCATGACAGGTCGTGTCGAAATGTTCTTCGACGAAGCCCAGTGGCGTTGTGTATATCGTCCGAATGAACTGGAGGAACGTGTGCTTGTTGAACGCACATGGCCGGGAGTAGACCGTGGCTGAGATTAAAAACTACACG
Organism: Mariprofundus sp.; assembly: GCA_021772835.1. Lineage (GTDB taxonomy): Bacteria > Pseudomonadota > Zetaproteobacteria > Mariprofundales > Mariprofundaceae > Mariprofundus. The sequence continues at coordinate 23,255 of JAJFLE010000007.1, read as the reverse complement.
CTGAACTTTGGTCCACAGCATCCTGCCGCACATGGTGTGTTGCGACTGGTTCTTGAGCTTGATGGTGAGGTTGTTGAGAAGGCTGACCCGCACATTGGGTTGCTGCATCGCGGCACTGAAAAGCTGTTTGAATATAAAACGTATTTGCAGAATGTTCCTTATTTTGATCGCTTCGATTATATCTCGATGATGGCCAACGAGCATGCATATGCGTTGGCGGTTGAAAAGCTGCTTGGCATCGAGGCGCCAGAGCGTGCCCAGTATATCCGTGTGATGTATGCAGAATTGACGCGCATTTTGAATCATTGCATGTGGCTGGGGGCGGTTGCGCTCGACATCGGCGCAATGACGGTGTTTCTTTACTGCTTCCGTGAGCGCGAAGATATTTTTGACTATTATGAAGAAGTCAGTGGTGCGCGTATGCATGCGGCTTACTTCCGCCCCGGTGGTGTATCCAAGGATTTGCCGGATGGCCTGCTGGATAAAATTAAAGGTTTTACGGAACGTTTCCCGACTTGTGTTGATGAGTATGAAACACTGTTGACTGAAAACCGCATTTGGAAACAACGTAATGTGGATATCGCAATAGTCGATCAGGAAACTGCGCTGGGTATGGGCTTCACAGGCCCTATGATCCGTGGTTCCGGCATTGCGTGGGATTTGCGCAAGACACAGCCGTATGATGTGTACGACAAAATGGACTTCGATATTCCTGTTGGTGCTACCGGCGACTGTTATGATCGTTATCTGGTGCGCGTGGAAGAGATGCGTGAATCCAATCGCATCATCGCTCAGTGTATTGAGTGGCTGGAGAAAAATCCTGGCCCTGTGAAAGTTGAAGATTATAAGCTTACTAATCCGGGTCGCGCTGAGATGAAAGGTGACATGGAAGCTCTGATTCATCATTTCAAGTATTTCCAGGAAGGTTTCCATGTGCCAGCCGGTGATGTGTATCAGGCTGTCGAGCATCCTAAAGGCGAATTCGCCGTATATATTGTTTCCGATGGTTCAAATAAACCATACCGTATGAAGGTGCGTGCACCGGGTTTTGCTCACCTGCAAGCGCTGGATTACATGTGTCGCGGGCATATGATTGCTGACGTTGTAGCGATTTTGGGTACGCAGGATATTGTATTTGGGGAGGTTGACCGATGAGTGCGGATGCAGTTCGCTTCAGCGAAGAACGGTTGGCTGAAATTGATGCGCTGGTGAAACGCTATCCTGGCCCACAGTCGGCTCTGATGCCGGTGCTATATATGGCTCAGGAAGACTTTGGTTATATCTCCATGGAAGCTCAGAAGATGGTTGCCCAGGTGCTGGGTTTGCGTTTGATGCAGGTGCGTGAAGTGGTGACTTTTTATACCATGTTCCGCGAGCAGCCTTGCGGTAAATACCTCCTGGAAGTATGCACCAATGCAGGCTGTATGTTGAACGGGGCATACGAATTGGCTGATCACATGTGCAATTCGCTGGGTATCAAGATGGGTGAAACCACACGTGATGGTATGTTTACCATTGCGGAGGTGGAATGTGCAGGCGCTTGCGGTGGTGCACCTGTCGTGCAAGTGAACAATATTTATCATGAGAAGGCTACGCCTGAGTTGATGGATGCCTTGATCACTCAAGTGCGCGCGGATGGAGGTGCAGCATGATAATTTTGCAGGATAGCAAAATTACACGCGCAAACGCGCGCTCGCAGAGTGGCGCACATGGAGGTGCGGCATGATAATTTTGCAGGATAGCAAAATTACACGTGCAAACGCGCGCTCGCAGAGTGGCGCACATGGAGGTGCGGCATGATTTCCTCTGATCCGAAACAGGTTAAACAGATTTGTTTTGATAACATTGATGTGCCTGGTATGCATACATTGTCGGTGGCACGCAAAAACGGCGCTTATGCATTCCTGCCGACAGTGCTGAAAGATTTTGATTCGGGTAAAATCATTGATGAAGTGAAGACTTCGGGATTGCGCGGTCGTGGTGGTGCAGGTTTTCCTACGGGCCTGAAATGGTCGTTTGTGCCACGCAATACGGGCAAGCCAACCTACCTGTTATGTAATGCGGATGAGGGGGAGCCCGGCACATTCAAGGATCGCGATATCATGCGCTTTGATCCTCACCTGCTGATTGAGGGTATGATTATGGCTGGTTTTGCACTCGATGTGCAAGATGCTTATATCTATATCCGAGGCGAATTTCTGCATGAAACCAATGTCATGAATGCTGCTATTGCCGAGGCATATGAGGCGAATCTGCTGGGTGACAATATTCTTGGTTCCGGATACTCCATGGATCTGACTGTGCATCGTGGTGCTGGTGCCTATATCTGCGGCGAAGAGACCGCTCTGATTGAGTCTCTGGAAGGCAAAGCCGGGCGTCCGCGCTTCAAGCCACCTTTCCCTGCAGTCGAAGGTTTCTACGGTTGCCCGACTGTGGTGAACAATGTGGAGACGCTGGCTACAGTTCCGGCCATTCTGGAGTTCGGCGGTCAATGGCATGCATCCATCGGTGTTCCGAACAATGCTGGCTGCAAAGTTTTTTCGGTTTCCGGTCATGTGAATAAACCGGGTAACTATGAAGTGCCACTGGGCACATCATTGAAAACATTGATTGAAGATTACTGTGGTGGCCTGCAGCACGGCACTGTGCCCAAAGTGATTATTCCGGGCGGATCCTCCACGCCGTGGCTGACTGCCGAGCATTACGAAACACCACTAACCTATGATGATCTGATGAAGGCGGGCTCTTTTCTGGGTTCCGGCGCTATTATTGTGATGGATGAAACAGCCGACCTGGTGGCGCTAACGCATCGTCTGGCGCATTTCTATGCCCATGAATCCTGCGGTCAATGTACGCCGTGCCGTGAAGGTACGGGCTGGTTGGAGCGCATTATGAAGCGTGTTGAGAAAGGGCAAGGCAATGCTGAAGATGTTACCGTGCTCGGTGAGGCGGCAACGCATATGGCCGGACGCACCATCTGCGCGCTGGCCGAAGGTGCGGCTGCACCTGTGCTGTCGTTGCTCAAATACTTCCCTGAAGATGTGCAAGCCCGTCTGGCGGAGAAATCATGATGATTTATCAGGTTAGAAAAATTACACGTCCGCAGGGCACCCGCATGGGTGTCGCACAAAAAGGCAGGAATGCCATTTGGACGAGCGAAGCTCGCCTTAAGGGTGACAGGCATGGATGCCTTGAATCATATGGAGGTTCGGCATGACCTCGCTGTTTATTAATGATCAGGAAGTCGACGTAGCACCAGGCACCAGTATTCTGGAAGCCTGCCGTGAAAACGGGGCTGAAGTCCCTTATTTTTGTTACCACCCTGAGCTTTCTGTGGCAGCAAACTGTCGTATGTGTCTGGTGGAAGTTGAAGGCTGGGCCAAGCCTGCCGCATCTTGTTGCACGCCTGTTTCCGAAGGCATGAAGGTTAAAACCCAGACAGAATCACTGGCAAAAGATCGCGAAATGGTGATGGAATACCTGTTGATTCACCATCCGCTTGATTGCCCCGTTTGCGATCAGGGTGGTAGCTGTAAGCTGCAGGATTATGCGGTTGAGCATGGTGCATCCAAAGGCCGTTATGCCGAGCACAAGCGCGCGTCAGTCAATTATGAGCTGGGTCCGTTTGTAAATACCTGTATGACACGCTGCATACACTGCACACGCTGCGTTCGTTTTGCTGATGAGGTCGCTGGTACAGGTGATATCGGTATATTGAATCGTTCCGATCACATGAATATTGCAGGCATTGTTGAAGAAGCTCTGGAATCAGAACTTTCAGGTAATCTGCCGGACATTTGTCCTGTTGGTGCACTGCTGGATAAACCTTCTCACGACGTTTCCCGCCCCTGGGAAATGTCACATCATAAGAGTACCTGCACACAGTGCCCGAACGGCTGTGATATCAGTATCGAATCACGTGGTGATGAAGTCATGCGAATTCGTCCGATTGAGCATAGCCCTGAGCCGTGGATCTGTGATCGTGGCCGTTATGTTTATGATGCATTCCGTTCTGATAACCGCATTCTGAAGCCAACAATGCGCCGTGATGGCGGTGGATTAGTCGAAGCTTCATGGGACGAAGCCTTTGAGCAAGTAATCACTCTGTTGAAAGACAAACGCGTTGGTATTCTGTTCTCTCCGGACTGGAGCATTGAAGGACAGATGGCGATACGTCTGATGCGCGATGCGTTGTTTCCTGATGCCAAAGTTGCATATGGGCTGCATCGCCGCGATATGCGCACATTTGCCTTTGAAGAAGGATTTTCAATGACTACGGCACAGATCGAAGCTGCCGATCAGGTTGTTGTGCTCGGTTCTGATTTGCGTCAGCGCCTGCCCTTGCTGATGCAGCGCCTGCGCAAACGTGGCCGTGCCGGTAAACCTGTTTCACGTATCGGTGCAATGAATTACCGCACCAATATGGATATCAATAATGATGCGCTGGTTCGCCCACGCGATTGGCCAGCAGTGATTGCCCGTGCCATGGAGCAGGTGCGTGAGGTCGGTAAAACTGCAGCTGGATTCGATAGCTGGATGGCTGCTGTGTCAGATCGCCATGAGGCGGGCAAGGTGCTTGCCGATGCATTGATGGCAGATTCATGCGCATTGCTAGTGGGCGAAGAAATTCGTGCCCACGAAGATGCTGCCGCACTGATTCACGGTCTGGATCTGTTGATGCGCGCTTGTGGTCATGCAGAATCTGATAATGATGGGCGCAACCTGATTCCTGAAGGTATGAATCGTCAGGTGCTGTCAGCCACGCATGGCGATGTTCGTGCCAGTGCCGGTGATATTTTTGCAGCAGCCTCAGCAGGTGATCTGGATGCATTGATTGTGATCGGTAGTGACCCGGTCGGTGACGGCGTATTCCCATCTGCAGCTAAAGCTGCACTTGCCAAAGTGCCATTGATTCAAATTGGTTCGATTTCAGGTGAAATGGCTGAGTATGCGTCGGTGCAATTGCCCGCAGCTGCCTACTCCGAGGTTGAGGGCACCTTCGTGAATATGGAAGGTCGTATTCGTATAGCATCTAATCCAATTAAATCTTTGGGCCAGGAGCGTCCGCTGTGGAAGGTGATGATGCGAATGATTCAGGTGATGGGCGCAGAAGTGCCTGTCGTGAATCTGGATGAATTGCGCGCAGCTGTGGTGGAGCGTTTGCCAGAGCTTGCTGGAGCATGGGCCGGTGGTGCAACGGACACTGTGCTGATCAAACCGCGGCGCAACCGTGATGTCAGCATTGCACCTGCTGCACGCAGTGATTCGTTTGAGCTGGATGTCGTGAGTCGCTATTCGATGTACCGCGAAGGCATGTGGGCTCGAGCTTCCAAACTTCTCACTGAAGCGGGTCGCATTCATGCACTTGATGATGTGCTGGTTCACCCTGAAACACTGGCTGCCAAAGGCTTGTCTGTGGGCGAGCACAAGGTTCGTACGTTCCTGGGTGAAAACACTTATCACATTGGTGTGCGTGAAGATGTAAGCCCGGGTGTGCTGTTTGTAGGTAAACGTGGTGTGGCTGGTGATCTTTCCGACGTATCGGGTGCATCTATTGAAGGGGGTGCTGCATGACAATTTTTCAGGACAGAAAAATTGCACGCGCTTTAGCGTGCCCACAGGGGCGCAGCACATGGAAGTGCTGCGATGACACTATTCAGGACAGCAAAATTGCACGCGCAAATGCGCGCCTGCAAGGTACTGCACACGGAGGTGCAGTATGAGTGTGATGGATATGGCCATTCAGGCCGGTATCTGGGCGCTGGAGATTCTTGCAATTGCCGCTCCCGTGGCGCTTACGGTAGCCTATATAACTTATTTCGAACGTCGAATTATCGGCTGGATACAGGTGCGTCAGGGCTGTAATCGTGTTGGCCCTGCAGGCCTGCTACAGCCGCTGGCTGATGGTCTCAAGCTACTCCTGAAAGAAACCATCATTCCCGCGCGTGCCAATAAAGTTCTGTTTGTGGCCGCTCCTCTACTCTCCCTTGTTCCTGCATTGGTCGCCTTTGCTGTTGTGCCATTTGGAGAAACATCATTGTTCGGGATCTGGGAAACTCCGCATATCATGGCGATATCCAACCTGAATGTCGGCCTGTTGTATGTGATGGCGATTTCATCACTGTCTATTTATGGTGTACTGATGGCTGGCTGGGCATCAAACTCAAAATATCCGATTATTGGCTCTATACGCTCAACCTGCCAGATGATCTCTTATGAAATCTCTATGGGCTTTGGTCTGGTGACGGTGATGATGCTGGCGGGTTCATTGAATCTGGCAGATATCGTACATGCGCAGGCTGGCGGCATCCTGCATTGGTATATGATTCCACTGTTCCCGATGTTAATTGTCTTCTTTATTTCAGGGTGTGCTGAAACGGGGCGTACACCCTTTGACCTGACTGAAACAGAAGAGCTGGTTTCCGGTTATTATACCGAGTATTCGGGCATGTGGTTCGCAACATTCTCACTGGCTGAGTATGGCGCAATGATCCTGATCAGCCTGCTGACTTCAATTTTGTTCCTGGGTGGCTGGTATGCGCCGATCCCGGCTCTGGATATTATTCCGGGCACGTTCTGGTTACTGGGTAAATCGGCCTTCCTGATTTTCGTATTTATCTGGTTCCGTGCCACATTCCCGCGTTACCGTTACGATCAGATGATGAGGCTGGGCTGGAAAATATTCCTGCCCTGGACGCTGGGTTGGATTTTTGTCGTAGGCATGTTCATCTATACACCGGGCCTGGATGGCATCATCAACTTCTGGCTGGCGTGGAGGTAACATCATGCTGAAACGTGCTTTTAAAACCTGGTTCTTGTGGGAGCTGTTGATTGGTCTGTCCGTGACAGGCCGATACCTGTTCAAAAAGAAGATCACGATTGAATATCCTGAACAGAAAACACCGCTGTCTCCGCGTTTTCGTGGCCTGCACGCCTTGCGCCGTTACGAGTCCGGTGAAGAGCGTTGTATCGCATGCAAATTGTGCGAGGTGGTATGTCCTGCATTGGCGATTACCATCGAATCAGAAGAGCGTGACGACGGCTCTCGCCGTACGACCCGCTATGACATTGACTTCAGCAAATGCATTTACTGCGGCTTCTGTCAGGAAGCTTGCCCGGTGGATGCCATTGTTGAGACGCAAGAGTTCGAATACGCCTGCGAGACGCGTGACGGTTTGTATTACGACAAAGAGATGTTGCTGGCCAATGGTGATCGTTTAGAGAAGCAGATCGCGGCGAATCTCGCTGCCGATGCGCGCTACAGCTGAGCGCGGAAGTTTTAGGAGGGGTAATGCTCGAAACTGCATTTTTTAATTTGTTTGCTGGCCTGGCGATACTTTCAGGTATGGGTGTCGTGCTCTCGCGTAACACCATGCATTCGGTCATGTTTCTTATCCTCTGCTTTTTCAACGCGGCGGGTCTGTTCTTCCTGCTCGATGCAGAGTTTCTGGGCATTATCCTGATTTTGATCTATGTGGGTGCCGTGATGGTGCTGTTCATGTTTGTCATCATGATGCTGGAAGTGAATGTTGCCAGATTGCGTGAAGGTATAACGCAGTATTTGCCGCTAGGCGGCATGATTGCAGTGATCCTGCTGATTGAGTTTGTTGCGGCTGCCAGCTCCGGTGTATTTGCCGATGGTGCCATGGCAACAGCCGCGCATCTTGGCCAGGAAGTGAATAATACCAAACAGATCGGTATGGTTCTGTACACCCAATATCTGCTCGGATTTGAAATTGCAGCGATCATACTGCTGGTGGCGCTGATCGGATCAATCGTATTGACGCTGCGTGGCCGTAAAGATGCGAAGTATCAGAACATGTCTGCGCAGGTGAAAGTGCGCAGGGAAGACCGCGTTCGCAAGGTGAGTATGTAATGGTGGGATTATCTCAGTACCTGATTGTCGCAGCAGCCTTGTTTTCACTCGGTGTGATCGGGTTGTTTCTCAACCGCAAAAATGTAATTTCGATTCTGATGTGTATCGAGTTAATGCTGTTGGCTGTTAATATCAATTTCGTGGCATTTTCACATCACCTGGGTGATCTCGGCGGCCAGATATTTGTATTCTTTGTGTTGACCGTAGCGGCCTGTGAAGTGGCGGTGGGGCTGGCGATACTTGTTTCATTCTATCGCTTGCGTCGCTCGATCGAAATTGAAGATATCAACACGTTGCAGGGTTAAGGGGGGAGTTTAAGTGCAAGAGATAACGCTCAATACAGCTGAACTGCTCGCCATTCCCGCGCTGCCGCTACTTGGTGCACTGGCTGCCGGGTTGTTCGGATGGGCTCTGAAAGAGAAGCTATCGCATATCGTTACATCAGGATCGGTGATTCTGTCAGCCATACTGTCGGTGCATGTGTTTATTCAGGTCATGAATGGCGCGTCTTTCCACGGTAATTTCTGGACATGGATGATTGCAGGTGACTTTGTCGTGCCTGTCGGCATGCTGATTGATCCGCTGACTACGATCATGATGATGACCGTGACGATTGTATCGTCCTGTGTGCATATCTACACCATCGGATATATGCACGGTGATCCGGGATATCCTCGTTTCTTCGCTTATATCTCAGCCTTTACCTTCTCCATGCTGGTGCTGGTGATGGGTAACAACTTCTTTACTCTGTTCTTCGGTTGGGAGGCTGTGGGCCTGTTCTCATACCTGCTGATCGGCTTCTGGTACCAGCGTGACACTGCCAATAAAGCCGCCATGAAGGCATTTATTGTCAATCGTATTGGTGACTTCGGTTTTGCCGTTGGTATTCTGGCTGTCTGGTACTATTTCGGTTCGGTGGAATACAAAACTGTATTTGCCATGACCCCTGATTTCGTGGCGCAGAATGTCACACTCGGTTTTATGGGCTGGGAAGTTACGGCTATTACCTTCATATGCCTGGCTCTGTTTGTTGGTGCCATGGGCAAATCCGGTCAGGTGCCTCTGCATGTATGGCTACCTGATTCCATGGAAGGCCCGACACCAATTTCCGCACTGATTCATGCTGCAACGATGGTAACTGCGGGTGTATTCATGGTGGCACGACTCTCGCCGATGTTTGAGTTCTCGGAAGTAGCCCTTGCCGCTGTCGTTATCGTTGGTGCAACAACAGCGTGGATGTGTGCTACGATAGGTCTGGTGCAAAACGATATTAAACGCGTGATTGCATACTCCACCTGTTCGCAGCTGGGTTATATGTTTGTGGCCTGTGGCGTATCGGCATATTCAGCCGGTATCTTCCATCTGATGACACATGCTTATTTCAAAGCTCTGTTGTTCCTGGCTGCAGGTTCTGTGATTCATGCCGTCATGGCTGAGCAGGACATACGCAAGATGGGTCAGTTGCGTAAATATATGCCGATTACTTATATTACTATGTTCCTGGCTGCTCTGGCGCTATCCGGTGTGCCACCATTTGCAGGTTTCTTCTCTAAAGATTTGATTATCGAAGCAACCATGATGCGTGAATTTACCGAGTTTGGCTGGGTGGGCACATTTGCTACCTTTGCACTGCTTTCAGGTGTGTTCATGACTGCGTTCTACACCTTCCGCATGTTCTTTCTCACTTTCCATAACTCGGATCGTGTTGATGCGCATGCCAAGGCACACCTGCATGAGTCTCCCAAAGTGATCACTATACCACTGATGATTCTGGCAATCGGCGCGGTCATCACAGGTATGTGGGGCGTGTTTGTGCTCGATATTGCCAACCCTCAGATTGTTGAAGGTTATTTCCGCGATGCCATCTTTGTTACCGATGCACACAACCCGTTGATGATTCTGGCTGAGCACGGACCGCATGGCTGGTATCACTTTGTCTTTACCGCTCCATTCTGGCTGGCCATTGGTGGTATCGGGCTGGCCTATGTTATGTATTTCCGCCAAACAGCCATGCCTGCGGCTATTGCTCGCGCGGCCGGGCCTGTTTACACATTCCTGCTGAACAAATGGTACTGGGATGAGTTGTACGACAAAATCTTTGTAGCCCCAACGCGTGGACTGGGCACCTTCCTGTGGCAGAAGGGTGATCTGGATATGATCGATAAGGGTGCAATTCACGGTGGTATTATCGATTCCATCAAATCAGGCGCTGCACGTATGCGAAACATGCAGACCGGCATGGTGTTCCATTATGCATTCGCCATGGTGGTGGGAGTCTTCGGACTGCTCACTTACCTGATGCTGTCGGCTTAAGGGGGAGAAGGCGGAAATGGATTTACATAACGTTCTGGATTTTCCAATCCTTTCATTGAGCATCTTCCTGCCGCTGGCAGGGGCGCTGGTGATCTGGCTGTTTGTACGTGGTGACAATGCGGTGCGCTGGGCAGCCCTTATTGTTTCGATAGCTTCATTTGTCGTGACGCTGCCATTGGCCTTGTCGTTTGATACCAGCACATCGCATATGCAGTTTGAAGAGTTCCATCCGTGGATCACGACATTCAACATTAACTATCAGCTGGGTGTGGATGGTATCTCCATGCCGTTTATTCTGTTGACTAGTCTGCTGACCATTATCTGTATTGTTTCTGCATGGCAATGCATAACCAGTCGTGTGAAAGAATACATGATCGCTTTCCTGGTGCTGGAAACGACGTTGATTGGTGTGTTTGCAGCTATGGATGCGGTGTTGTTCTACTTCTTCTGGGAAGCGTTGCTGATTCCTATGTATTTGATAATCGGCATTTGGGGTGGCAAAAACCGTGTGTATGCCACACTGAAGTTCTTCCTGTATACATTGGCAGGTTCGGTGTTGATGCTGGTTGCTTTGCTGGCGATGTATTTCGAGGCAGGCAAGACTTTCAGTATGCTGGCATTCATGGATTACCCGTTTGATTTTACATGGCAGATCTGGATTTTCATCGCCTTCTTTATTGCTTTTGCAGTGAAGGTGCCAATGTGGCCAGTGCATACGTGGTTACCGGATGCGCATACCGAAGCACCAACTGCTGGCTCTGTCATTCTGGCGGGTATTTTGCTGAAGATGGGTGCTTATGGATTCCTGCGCTTCTCATTGCCTATGCTGCCGGATGCATCGCAGTATTTCGTACCGTTCATGGTTGCCTTTTCACTGATTGCCATTGTTTACATTTCACTCGTTGCCTTGATGCAGACAGATATGAAACGCCTGATCGCTTATTCTTCGATTGCGCATATGGGTTTTGTCACACTGGGAACCTTCATGTTTACGCAGGCGGCTCTTGAGGGCGCTGTGATTGGTATGATCTCGCATGGTTTTGTTGCTGCTGCGCTCTTCCTTTGTGTGGGTGTGATGTATGATCGTTTGCATACACGAGAAATTGGTGATTACGGCGGTGTGGTGAATGTAATGCCGGTATTTGCTGCTGTTTTCCTGTTCTTCTGCATGGCCAACGTTGCACTTCCCGGTGCTTCAGCCTTTGTTGGCGAAATTATGGTGCTGATCGGTACGTTTGAAGCCAATCCCGTGTACATGGGCATGTCCACCAAATGGGTGGCAATTGCAGCGACAACTTCGGTTGTGTTATCGGCTTGTTATACCCTGTGGATGTACAAACGTGTTGTGATGGGCGATCTGGTCAAGGATTCAGTCAAGACCATGAAAGATATGACTGTCCGTGAGTTTGGTTTTTTTGTGCCCTTGATGGTGCTGACACTGTGGATGGGTCTCTATCCGCTACCATTCCTGGATTTTCTGCATGTGTCGGTTGCTCATCTGATCGAGCAGGCAACAACGAGTAAGCTGGATGCAGCCGCAGCACTGGTACAGGCACTGCCTGTTATCGATGCGGCGCACCATTGAGGATTGATTCATGGCTAATGTGACTTTTCCGTTCCCGTTCCCAGAGCACCTGATTACGCTGCTGCCTGAGATGATCGTGGCCGTACTGGCAATGGTTTTATTGCTGATCGATGTGTTCATCACCAAGGGCAATAAAATCACGGCTTATCTGGCGATATTGACTACGCTACTTGCAGCTGTTGCAACGTGGTCACTGCAGAGCTCTGAAGTGCTGGTAGCATTCTACGGCTTTTTTGTCTTCGATCAGTTTGCAGTGTACAGCAAGATGCTGATCTTTATCGGCACGGCATTGGGTATGATTCTGTCGCTGGAATATATGAAAAATGAAGTGAATATCGGTGAATATTATGTGCTGATGTTGTTTGCTATGCTGGGCATGATGCTGATGGTTTCAGCGAATAACTTTATCATCATGTATCTCGGTCTTGAGTTGATGGCGCTTTGTGTATACGTGTTGGTGGCCTATCAGCGAGAAGTGCTGCGTTCCAATGAAGCCGCACTGAAATACTTTATCCTCGGTGCACTTTCATCAGGCATGCTGCTTTACGGTATTACTTTCCTGTATGGCGTGACTGGCAGCTTCAATTTTGCAGTTATGGGCGAGGCGTTGCAGCACACCGATAGCAACAGCCACGCAGCTCTCATGCTTGGTCTGGTGTTCCTGATCGCAGGGCTCGGATTTAAAGTATCCATGGCACCCTTTCATATGTGGACACCGGATGCCTATGAGGGCGCACCGACGCCGGTTACAGCATTCATGTCTGTGGCACCGAAGGTGGCCGGTTTTGCCATTCTTATGCGTATCGTTGCCGACCTGTTACCTGCAGTGCAGCACGAGTATGAAGCAATACTGACGATTCTGGCCGTACTGACGATTGTCGTTGGTAATCTGGCTGCAATCGCTCAGCGTAATATTAAACGTATGTTGGCCTATTCAACCATAGGCCACGTTGGCTTTATTATGATGGGCCTGATCGCAGGCACAGCTGATGGTTTTTCCGGAATCCTGATTTACTTGTCGATTTACCTGATCATGACCATGGGAGTATTTGCCATTATTATACTCATGCGCCGTGAAGGCATTCAGGGTGAGTTGCTGGATGATTTTGCAGGACTGTCACGTGTGCGTCCGGGTTATGCCCTGGCGATGGGGCTGCTGATGTTTTCTATGGCAGGTATTCCATTCCTGGGCGGCTTCTGGGCTAAGTATGCGGTATTTATGGCGGCTGTTGAGGCAGGACATCTTAATCTGGTTCTGTTTGCTCTGCTGTTTTCAGCCATTGGTGCTTTCTATTACCTGCGCGTGGTCAAATACATCTATTTTGATGAAGAGCGTGTTGCATTCAACTTTGTTGAGAGCAAACCGTTACAGGCAACTGTAGTCGCTGCAGCGATTGGTGTTGTGCTTATTGGAGTTTACCCGGAGCCGTTGATGGCATTGTGTAAACAGGCTTTAGGCGGCTTGATATAACGATTATGATCTTATCGTTGGTATGGACAAGCGGTGGAGCAAGTGGTGATATGAAACATATTCAAGCAAACAATGGAATTTATATTGTACGCTTGAACTGAGGGGTGTGACTCGCTATAATGCGTCGCGCACCAGCTGAGGGGAAGGAATTCACGTATAATTAGTGGTTCAATGACCTTGTTCTTGAGGATTTAATGGCTCTGGAAAAATCGACTGCATTTTCGAATATTTTCCGGACTCAGGCGATTGTGGGAACACTTGGTTTTGTTGGCCTGATAGTTTTGACTCAGGCTGTATATGCTTTCTCCCTGCTTTATGGCGCATGCCTGATGATGGGGAATGCATGGTGGCTCGCCTACAGGCTTGAGAAAACTCAGGGTCTGGAAGTTGAGGCAGGGCAGCGATCCCTGTTTGCTGGAGCGGCATTAAGATTTGTTGCGCTGATAGTAGCTTTGCTGGTGGCGCAGTTAATCGGATTGCATCTGCTAATTGTGGCAGCCGGTATGTTTATCGCACAGGCGGCGGTTTTTGTGACTGCCCTAATAGAGTTTAAGAAAGAAGGTAAAGGAGAGGGACTTGGCTGATCAGAGTCACGGCGACAGCGGAATTGCTGGCCATCTGCAGTATTGGACACTCAAGCTTGATGAGTCCAATCCATTCATGCAAATTCATCTTGATACTATGCTGGTTTCCATTGTGGTTGCCGGTGGCATGTTTATTTTTGCCTTATGGTTGAAGGGTAGGTTGGTTGAAGGGGCACCCACTGGTGCGCAGAATTTCATGGAGTCAGTGGTTGGCTTTATCGACCAGACCGTCACGGATAACTTCCCTGTTAAGAACCCGTTGATTGCTCCTCTGGCATTCACGGTTTTCTGTTTCATCGCGCTGGTGAATACTATTGATATTCTGCCTGCATTCCTGCTGGGTAATATTGCACATATGTTTGATGTTGAGCATTTCCGTCCGGTGCCTACCAACGATTTGAATCTGCCCGCTGCAATGGCTATGTCCGTTTTTGTTCTGGTGCTCTACTATGAATTTAAACTCAAGCCGGTTCATTTCTGTAAAGAGTTGGTGATGGAGCCGTTTACATCGCTGGTTCCTGTCTACTTAAGGCCATTTGTGATGCCTATTAATCTGATTCTGAAGCTCGTTGAAGAAGTGGCCAAACCATTGTCACTGTCCTTCCGACTTTTCGGTAATATGTTTGCAGGGGAAGTCATCTTCCTGCTGATTGCATTCCTGCTCTTGGGCGGCGGTGCGGTTGGTATGGCAGCAGGTTTCTTCGTGGGTCTGGCATGGACAATGTTCCATCTGTTTATTGGTCTGCTGCAGGCATTCATCTTCATGATTCTCACGGTGGTGTACTTGTCTATTGCACACCAACCGGTAGAACACTAATTTAATTTTCAACAACGATAGGAGTATATAAATATGGACCCAACAACAATCATCACAGCTGCTACCGCAATTTCAGTCGGTGTTATCCTCGCTGCTGCAGGCCTAGGTTCTGCAATTGGCTGGGGTCTTATCTGCTCGAAAGCGCTGGAAGGCATCTCTCGTCAACCAGAAATGCGCCCGCAGCTTATGTTTAACATGTTCATCTTTGCAGGTCTGATGGAATCATTCCCATTCATCATCATGGCATTCGCTCTGTGGTTCCTGTTCGCTAACCCATTCTTGGGCTAATAAAAAAGAACATTGGAATCTAAAGAGGAGGTCATATGAGTTTAGACCTGACATTTATCGGTCAGATAGTTGTTTTCCTGACCCTGGTATTTCTCATGAAGAAATACCTGTACGGCCCACTGGCCGATCTTATGGACGCTCGTTCCACCAAGATCGCTCAGGGACTTGCTGCTGCAGATGCTGGTAAAGAAGCGAAAGCGAAAGCTGAAGCTGAAATTACTGAGCAGTTGAAGGAGGCTCGCACCAAAGCTTCTGAAATCATTGTCGCTGCTGAAAAGCGTTCGGCTGAGCTTAATGAAGAGTCTGTTATCAAGGCTCGCACTGAAGCACAGCAGATCGTTGACAGTGCTCGCGATGAAGTAAATGCAGAGCTAAACCGTGCGCGTCAGACCCTGCGTAACGAAGTTGCTGATATTGCAATGATCGCTGCCGAGCAGGTTGTAGAAGCTGAATTGGATGCGAAACGTCATGCCAAGTTGATTGATGGTATCGTTAGCAGCGGGTTTGGTAACGCATGAGCACGTCGCAGATTTCCCGCCGTTACGCACGCGCCCTGTTTGATCTGATTAATGAAGGCACGAATGTGCGTGATGATCTTGCGGCGGTTGCAGCAGTAGCTTCTGAAGCTGAAGTGACTGCGCTTTTGGCATCTCCGGAATTTCCGGCATCGCTGAAGCAGCAGGTGATCATTAAAGCTTCCGGCGGCAAGATCTCTGCGGAAGTAGAGCGTCTGGTTACCATGCTTGCTGAGCGTAATAAGGCAGCTCTGCTTCCTGAGATTGCTGCAATGGTTGAAGAGATGGTTCATCAGGCTGAAAGTGAGCTGGAAGCTGATGTGACTGTTGCATCGCCAATCAGCGAAGCTATGCAGGTCAAGTTATCTGATGCACTGGCAGTCTCAACGGGCAAAAAAGTGCGGCTCTCCATATCAGAAGATAAGTCGATCCTTGGCGGCATGGTAGTTCGCATTGGTGACCGTAAAATAGATTATTCGTTGCGTACGAAGCTGGCCGGCCTACGCCGTGCACTGGCATCTTAAGCAGCAGACTGAGTATTAGAGGAAATAACGTATGAAGCTCGATACCGCAGAAATTAGTTCGATTATTAAAGATCAGATCAAAGGCTTTGAAGCAAGCGCAGCTGACGCAAATGTTGGCCGCATCATCTCCGTTGGTGATGGTGTAGCACGTATTCATGGTCTTTCAGGCGCAATGGCTGGCGAAATGCTTGAATTCCCTGGCGAGATCATGGGCATGGTGCTCAACCTGGAAGAAGACAGTGTTGGTGCTGTAATCTTCGGTGAATTCACCACGCTTGGTGAAGGTCAGGAAGTGAAATGCACAGGCAAGATCTTTGAAGTTCCGGTTGGTCCTGAACTGAAGGGCCGCGTAGTCAACGCGCTAGGTCAGCCGATTGATGGTAAAGGTCCGATCAACGCTACAGTATTTGATGCCGTAGAAAAGATTGCACCGGGCGTAATTGAACGTAAATCTGTGGATCAACCTCTACAAACTGGTATTAAAGCGATTGACTCCATGGTTCCTGTTGGTCGTGGTCAGCGTGAGCTGATCATTGGTGACCGTCAGACTGGTAAAACAGCTATCGCTATTGATACTATCATTAACCAGAAAAATACCGGTGTTACCTGTGTGTACGTAGCTGTGGGCCAGAAGGCATCTACAGTTGCATCTGTTGTTCGTACTCTGAAAGAACATGGCGCTCTCGATAACACTATTATCGTAGCAGCTTCTGCCTCTGAATCTGCTGCACTGCAGTTCATCGCGCCATACTCTGGCTGCACCATGGGCGAGTATTTCCGTGATCGCGGTGAAGACGCACTGATCGTTTATGATGATCTGACCAAACAGGCTTGGGCTTACCGTCAGATTTCACTGATTTTACGTCGTCCTCCGGGCCGTGAAGCTTACCCTGGTGATGTCTTCTATCTGCATTCTCGTCTGCTTGAGCGCGCTTCACGTGTTGATGAAACTTATGTTGAAAAGTTCACCAACGGAGCAGTAGTCGGTAAAACAGGCTCTTTGACTGCACTGCCTATTATTGAGACTCAGGAAGGCGATGTGTCTGCATTCATTCCTACCAATGTTATCTCAATCACCGATGGCCAGATCTTCCTGGAAACCAGCCTGTTTAACTCAGGTCAGCGTCCAGCGATCAACGCCGGTCTGTCTGTATCCCGTGTTGGTGGTGCTGCCCAGACTAAGGCAATGAAGAAGGTTGGCGGCGGTCTGCGTCTGGATCTGGCTCAGTATCGTGAGCTGGCTGCATTCGCACAGTTCGCATCTGATCTGGATGAAGCAACTCGCATGCAGATAGAACGTGGTAAGCGTGGTATGGAAATCCTCAAGCAGGACGAAAACAATCCACAGTCTGTAGCTGAAATGACAGCTGTATTGTACGCGCTGAACAACGGTGACCTTGACGATGTTGCAGTAGGTAAGATTGTAGCTTTCCAGAAGGCATATCTGGCGCACTTGAACAGCGCGCACGGTAACCTGATTGAAGGGCTGAATGCTGCTCCTGCACTGAATGAAAAGGTCGAAGAAGGCCTTCAGAACGCTGTCGCAGACTTTAAGTCTACCGGCACGTACTGATAAGGAATTAAACCATGGCATCAGCTAAGGAAATTCGTACCCAGATCAAAGCTATCCAGAACACTGGTAAAATTACCAAGGCGATGGAAATGGTTGCTGCATCCAAGATGCGCAAGGCTCAGGATCGTGTGGTTGCAGCTCGATCTTATGCCGAAGGCATCAAGCGAGTCGTTGGCAACTTGATGGGTGCTCACCCTGAGTACCAGCATCCGTTTCTGGTTGAACGCGAAGAGATTAAAAAGGTAGGTGTTATTGTAATCACTACCGATAAAGGTCTCTGTGGTGGTCTGAACACCAATGCTCTGAGGGTCTCTCTTGGCTTGATGAAAAAGCAGACTGTTGATGTTGAAGTGTTCACCATAGGCAAACGTGCAGGCATATTCATGCGTCGCATCGGTGCCAAGATTAACGGTGTAGCGGAAAACATTTCAGATACACCTGAGCTTTCAGATATTCTGGGAGTAGTTACCCTGGCTATAGATAAGTATGAAGCTGGCGAGCTTGATGAAGTGCATCTGGTCTATTCAGAATTTGTTAATACCATGACTCAGAGTCCAACAGCTATGCGTCTGATGCCTTGTCCTGTGCCAGAAGAAGAGAAATCCGGTTATTGGGATTACCTTTATGAGCCGGAAGCCAAGGATGTGCTGGAAGGCGTTCTGCGTCGTTATGTAGAATCGCTGGTTTACCACTCATTGCTTGAAAATAAAGCATGTGAGCAGTCTGCACGTATGGTTGCCATGAAAGGCGCAACCGATAATGCCAAAGATATCGTTAAAGATCTGAGCATTACATACAACAAGGCCAGACAGGCCGCCATCACGCAAGAACTGGCAGAAATATGTGCCGGCGCGGCTGCTGCTGGCTAAACACAGTTTAAGGATTTAGGAGAGGTCAGAAATGAGTATAGGTACTATTGTTCAGGTGATCGGTCCGGTAGTGGACATCCGTTTTAATGCAGGCGAACTGCCAAGTATTTATAACGCACTGAAAATGTCAGATCCAAAGCTGACACTGGAAGTTCAGCAGCACGTCGGTGATAACACCGTGCGCGCAGTTGCTATGGGTGCTACTGATGGCCTCAAGCGTGGCATGACAGTCACCGATACAGGTGCGGCAATCATGGTTCCTGTTGGTAAGGCTACTCTCGGTCGTATCATGAACGTACTCGGCGAAGGCATCGATTTCGAAGGCGAAGAGGTCGCGTCCGACGTTCGCTGGGCAATTCACCGAGCGGCACCTACTTTTGAAGAACTTTCTCCGGCTCAGGAAATTCTCGAAACCGGCATCAAGGTTATCGACCTGATGGCCCCTATTGCCAAAGGCGGTAAAGTAGGCCTGTTCGGCGGTGCTGGCGTTGGTAAAACCGTTAACATGATGGAACTGATCAATAACATCGCGAAAGCACACGGTGGTTTCTCCGTATTCGCTGGTGTTGGTGAGCGTACGCGTGAAGGTAATGACTTCTACTACGAAATGAAGGAATCCAACGTACTGGACAAAGTGGCACTGGTTTATGGCCAGATGAACGAACCTCCGGGTAACCGTTTGCGCGTTGCATTGACGGGTCTGACTATGGCGGAGTACTTCCGTGACGAAGGCCTCGACGTTTTGATCTTCATCGACAACATCTACCGTTATTCACTGGCCGGTGTTGAAGTATCTGCACTGCTGGGCCGTATGCCTTCAGCGGTGGGCTACCAGCCTAACCTGGCCGAAGAAATGGGCCGTCTGCAGGAGCGAATTGCTTCGACCAAAACTGGTTCAATTACATCTGTTCAGGCCGTTTACGTACCAGCGGATGACTTGACCGATCCGGCACCTGCTACAACTTTCGCACATCTGGACTCTACTATCGTACTTTCTCGTCAGATTGCTGAGCTGGGTATCTACCCTGCGGTGGATCCGCTTGACTCCACGTCTCGTCAGCTTGATCCAAAGATCATCGGCATTGAACACTACGAAGTAGCTCAGGGCGTACAGCGCACACTACAGCGTTATAAAGAGCTTCAGGACATCATCGCGATTCTGGGTATGGATGAGCTTTCAGACGAAGATAAAACTGCAGTGACACGTGCACGTAAGATTCAGCGCTTCCTGTCACAGCCGTTCCACGTTGCTGAAGTATTTACCGGATCTCCAGGTGTATATGCCAAGAAGGACGAAGCTATCAAAGGCTTTAAAGGCATTCTGGCTGGTGAGTATGACCACCTTCCGGAGCAGGCTTTCTACATGGTTGGCGGCATTGAAGAAGCAGTTGCTAAAGCTGAGAAGATGGCTGCTAAGGCAGTTAAGGGCTAATGGCATCCACCATGCAAGTGCTGGTCGCTACGGCCGAACGCGAAGTCTATCGCGGCGAAGCGGATTTCCTTGTTGCACCGGGTGCAGCAGGTGAACTCGGTATTATGCCAAAACATAGTCCTTTGCTCAGCGCGTTGACCTCAGGTGAGCTCCGCATATGCAATGGCGAAAATGTTGATGCGGTGTTCGTTTCTGGCGGCTTTATCGAAGTACAGCCGGATATGATAACTGTGCTTTCTGATTCTGCTGAACGTGCTACTGATATTGATGAAGCCGCAGCGCTTGAAGCTGAGCGTAAAGCCAAAGAAGCGCTCGATTCATCCAAGGATGATATTGATTATGCTGCAGCTGAAGCTGAACTGGCTATGATGACTGCTCGTCTGATCTGGCTCAAAAAGAAGAAGAAATAATAATTTTACAGATAAATCCAAAAGGGCTGCACATTGTGCGGCCCTTTTGCGTTTGCAAATCCATTTCATTTGCAAGATTGTCACTGCAAACATATGTTTTTGGTCTATAATCGACCCTACTAACTATGAACCCCCCATCCATCGGAGGATACTATTATGAGCACATTCCATTATCCGGATTTGCAGGTTTGCGTTTTGGCTGCTGGTAAAGGCAAACGCATGCGATCCAACCTGCCCAAGGTGTTACACAAGGTGCTGGGTCGGGCCATGATCGATCATGTGCTGCACACCGTTGAATCTCTTAAACCTAAGGCTATTGCTATGGTAACAGGGCATGCCTCTGAAATGGTGCGTGAGCATGTCGGACAACCTGTAAACCTTGATTGGGTGATTCAGGATAAACAGCTGGGCACCGGCCATGCAGTAAAACAGTGTGAAAATGTTATTCGAGATGTTCGTGATGTGCTGATTGTTTGCGGTGACACGCCGCTGCTTAGTGTGGATACGCTGGCCAAACTGGTTGATGAGCATCGCAGTGCAGGCACTGATGTGACGGTATTAACTGCAAAACCTGTTAACCCACTGGGTTATGGCCGTATCGTGCGAGATGACGACGGAAACGTTACAAACATTGTTGAAGAGAAGGATGCGACTGACAAACAGCGTCAGATTAGTGAAGTAAGCAGTGGTATTTATTGTGTGCGCCATGAGGTTCTGTTTGATCTGCTGCATGCCATTGGCAACACCAATGCACAAAGTGAATATTACCTGCCAGATATTGTGCCCCTGGCATTGAATGCCGGGCAATCAGTACGAGCCGTTGCCATGTTTGATTCGGATGAGATGGTCGGCGTGAATGATCGAGTGGATCTGTCTGATGTCGAAGCTATTATGCAGAAACATATTATTCAGGACTGGCAACGCAATGGCGTTACGATTGAAAAACCTGAAACCGTACGTATTGAGGCCGGTGTTAAAATCGGTATTGATACTGTGATTCAGGCGGGTTGTTATCTGATTGGATCTACCCAGATAGGGGATGAATGCCGAGTTGGTCCTAACGCTGTGCTTGTAGATGCATGGCTGGATGATCGTGTGAATATTTTTGCCTTTAGTCATATTCACGGGGCTGCTGTGGGATCGGATTCTAAGGTTGGCCCTTATGCGCGTTTGCGGCCTGATGCCCGCTTAGATGAAAAAGTTCATATTGGGAACTTTGTCGAAGTGAAGAAGTCAGTGATCGGTGAGGGTAGCAAGGTCAACCACCTCTCCTATATTGGTGATGCGACTATTGGCTCAAACTGCAATATCGGAGCAGGAACCATTACCTGCAACTATGATGGTGCGAATAAATTCCATACTGACATTGGGAATGATGTTTTTGTGGGTTCAGATACACATCTGGTTGCCCCGGTGCGCGTTGGTAATGGTGCGACTATTGGTGCGGGAAGCACAATAACTCGAGATGTCGCTGACGGTGGTTTAACACTCTCTGAGCGCAATGAACAGCGCCATATCGGAAGCTGGAAGCGCCCTCAGAAAGAGAATATTTAATGTGCGGTATTGTAGGTGCTATTGCAAAGCGGAATGTATTACCCATCCTTCTGGAAGGACTGCAACGGCTGGAATATCGCGGTTATGATTCGGCAGGTGTGGCTGTCAGGGATAAGAATGGAGCCCTGAAAAGGTTCAGAGCCCTTGGTAAAGTTGCGGTTTTAAAGGAGCTCGTTAACCAGTCTGATGTCACAGGTGATCTTGGTATTGCCCACACTCGCTGGGCAACTCATGGTGCGCCGGCAGAACGCAACGCGCACCCACATATGTCCGGTGTCAGAGTGGCAGTCGTTCATAACGGTATTATTGAAAATCATAACAAACTGAGGGATCGACTCACTGCCCTGGGTTATACATTTACCTCTGAAACCGATACCGAAGTGATTGCACATTTGATGGCGGACAAGCTTGAATCAGGTAAAGATCTGCTTGCAGCAGTTGTTGAGGCAGCGTCAGAGCTTGATGGTGCCTATGCGCTTGCTGCGTCGTGCCCTGAAGATGCTGATCGTATCGTGGTGACACGAGAAGGAAGCCCGTTGGTTATCGGTTTGGGTGAAGGCGAAAACTTCATAGCTTCTGATGTGGCAGCACTACTTTCGGTTACCCACAGTTTTATTTTTCTTGAAGAGGGTGATGTTGCCGAAGTGCGTCGTGATGGTGTTACCATCTACAATGCTGATGGTGATAAAGTGAAGCGGCCAGTCAAAGAGTCTGCGCTATCCAGCGCCAGTATTGATAAAGGTCCATATGCACATTATATGCTTAAGGAGATCTTTGAGCAGCCGGGTGTAGTCTCTGAAACGCTTGAGGGTCGCATTCACAAGGGCCGATTGCTTGAAGAAAGCTTTGGTCATGAGACAACTGCTCTGCTGGACAAGACAAAACATGTTCAGATTGTTGCCTGTGGCACCAGTTACCATGCTGGTCTGGTTGCGCGATACTGGCTCGAAGAAGTTGGTATCCCCTGCAGCGTTGAGGTGGCTTCCGAGTATCGCTATCGCAAGGTGGTTGTGCCGGATGATTCTCTACTTATCACTATCTCCCAGTCGGGGGAAACGGCAGATACACTGGCCGCTTTGCGCGATAGCCGTTCAAAAGGATATATCGGCAGTCTTACTGTTTGCAACGTACCTGAAAGCTCCCTCGTGCGTGAGTCGGATGTTTGTTTCATGACCCGTGCAGGTACCGAAATCGGTGTGGCCTCCACCAAGGCATTTACCACGCAATTGGTGGCGCTGCGTTTGCTGATGATCGCGCTTGCTCGCCGTAAAGGCCTGACCAGCGAAGATGAAGAGGTGATGGTTAACGAACTTCATTCTCTTCCGCGCCAGATTGAGGTTGTGCTGGATCTTGCGGATGAAATCCGGACTATGGCCGCAGATTTCTCGGACAAACATAACGCTCTCTTTCTTGGTCGCGGAGCCTTCTACCCTGTAGCTATGGA
>JAJFLE010000060.1 GCA_021772835.1 Mariprofundus sp. | reverse complement strand
ATGCGCACGCCATCAACGAAACCGTCGAAGGATTCACCCGGATGGTCCAGCGCCCGGTCAAAATTATCAATCGCCGGAAGAAGCCCGGCCATCAGATCAATTGTTGCCGTCTCTTTGATTTGTTCGAGCTCGCGCCGAGAGCGTTTGCGAAAATTATCGAACTCCGCGCGTAGTCTGACGACCTGCTCTTTCTGCTTTTCGAGGAGCGCCTCGGTTCGTGCCCCGCCCGCGCTGGCCGCGCCGGCCTCGGCGATTCCGTTCAGCACGCCAACTCGGGCTCGGCGCCCAGGACGACCGGGGCGTCCCGGCAGAAATCGCTCACGCCGCAGGCGGCATGCAAGACGCCGGTCTGATTGGGCCGCCCCTTGTTTGTTGCTCATTTTCTCGCTGCCTTCCCGTCCATATTATCCAGGTAACTATATAAAAATCAGATTTGTGCGCGGGCGGATTAATTAGGGACCGTTGCCCATTTTCACTTCAGCGCCTGGCTCGCCGAACGCCGAACCGAAGAAAGGTAACTGTCCCTAATTAATCCGCCCCTCCGGCGCACAGTCCCGTAACCCTATCAGACAGCAAATCATAATTCAATACGCTGAGGACCGTCTGGCCAGACCGAATACCCGTCATGCCTCAGCGATGCCGTGGTAGGTGTGAGACAGGATTGCGGGGGTTTTAGGGAGATCGTAACGATCCATCGTGACGAGATTCAGTCCGCTTGCGCTCACCATTTGATCAATCGGCCTGTTCAGATTGCAGCCGTCGCCGATCGTCTTCTGGATCGGATTGAGCCGGTCCTGCCATTTGGCGACGCCCGGCCGATCGCTCTGGCCGTGCTCGACAAAATGAAGCCGGCCCCCGGGCCTGAGCACGCGACGGACCTGGGCAAGCGCTTGTTCGGTGTCAACGATGCTGCACAGCGTCCAGGTGCAGACGACCGTATCGAACGAATCATCATTCATGGGGAGATTCTCGCCGGCCAGCGTGTGGCTATCGACCTCGATCCGCGAGGCCTCGATGCTTCGATTGGCCAGTTTGTTCATCCCCGCGTTGGGATCGATGACGGTGATCCGGCGGACGTGATCGGGATAGAACTGGAGGTTCAGGCCCGAGCCGAAGCCGATCTCCAGG
This sequence comes from Mariprofundus sp., assembly GCA_021772835.1. Taxonomy (GTDB): domain Bacteria; phylum Pseudomonadota; class Zetaproteobacteria; order Mariprofundales; family Mariprofundaceae; genus Mariprofundus. The sequence continues at coordinate 1,624 of JAJFLE010000060.1, read as the reverse complement.
ATGTCCCCTTTGACTTCGCCCAGAATCTTGCGCCGCTCCCTCTCGATAATCCGCGTGCTCATGGCGGTGTTCATCACCTTCGGAAAAATGTATTTGCTGTAGAATCCCATGCTTGACCTCGTCACTTTTCGGTGCCTCCGAGCCCCTCGCCGGTGGTTACCTGGGTCGGCTGAGGTGGGGGCGTGGACGCTCACTTTCCACCCATGCGCCGGGGCGGTCCAGTTTTTTGTTGGGTTTCGGCCCTAAGAGGCTTATTTTGATCCCCAATTCGACGAAGCGAATTTCCCGATCCGGGGGGAGCTCACAACGAGCATTATGACAATCCGCCGAACAGGCGAAAACAGGGGAGATGCGATGAAGAACAGACTTTGGATCAGCCTTATGGGCGTGGCCTGCCTGGCATTGGCCGCAGTGACGACAGCCGACGACGCAGCGGCAGACTTTTCGATCTCGGGCAGCGTCCTTAATCCGAGCGGCGCGGGCCAGGGCGGCGCCATGGTCTCGGCATTCGATGAAGCCCATAATAAATCAACATCGGTCTTCACGAGTGCGGACGGCACGTTCGAGCTGGCGGGTCTGGCGTTGCGCGACCACGAACTGCGCGTGCGCCTGATCGGGTTCGACGACGAATGGCAGGACATCGACGCGGATCCCGCCGGAGTGAAAGGCATTGAGGTCAAGCTGGCGGCGCTCGAAGGCATCGATCTTCAGCTCCAGCGGCCCGCCGTTGATCGCCTTAGCCTGCTCTCGTGGGAAACCGATGAGCTGCGGATGAACTTCAAGATGTCATGCACCTATTGCCACCAAATCGGCACGGACGGCTTCCGCACGCCTGAGGAGCCGGTCGATTGGGAAGTGCTCGTAACGCGGATGGATGGTTTTGCCGCGTTGCATCAGCAGACCAAGGATGAGTTGGTCGAGAAGCTGGCCGCTGTTTACGGGCTGGATAAGGAATTGGAGTGGCCTGAATACACGCCTCCGGCGCCTCCGAGCGGCAAGGCGACCGACGTAATCATCACCGAATGGCCGATTGGCAAGTCTGATGGACAGATGGCTCTGACGCATGATCTTGAGCTGGGCGATAACGGCATGGTTTATGTCGTCGATCAGGTCAACGACTCCATCGAGGCGCTGGACACCCGCACCGGCGAGCGCGAAACGATCTCGTTCCCGGGTGGCAAGGATCCCGCGACACCGGATGCCCCCATTCTCGGGCCGCATTCGATCGAGCGCGCGCCGAATGGAGATTTCTGGATGACGCTGGCTCTGGGCGGCAAGATGGGCAGTTTCAATCCGGTCACGAAGGAAATCAACGTCTATCCCGGCGGCGAGAACGGCCGCAACATCTTCTATCCGCACACGCTGCGTTTCGATCGCGATGGGCTTTGCTGGTATACATCGGCCGCCACAAACAGCGTTTTGAGCATCAACACAGAGACGCAGGTTGTTAAGCGATATCCGCTTCTCAAGCCCAGCGAGGCACGCTCCCATACCGGCGGCACGGCTCGCGGCGAGGCCGGGGCCATCGTCCCTTACGGCATTGATGCGGCTCCGGACGGTCGAATATGGTTCACAAAGCTAAACGGTCAGCGGGTCGGCGTGATCGACCCCACGACCGGCGAGA
>JAJFLE010000059.1 GCA_021772835.1 Mariprofundus sp. | reverse complement strand
GATCCTCGGGCTTCTTGTAGTCAGCTAACAGACCATCAATTAGGTCTGCTGGTAATTTTGAAACGGTCATACTCTCTCCTTTGAGTAAGACGGAACTATCCGTCAATTTAACCGTTTACACAAAATTCAGGACACCCCCCGCTCAACACCCATAACCAGCCAAAATCAACAGGATCAAACCTATACCAGATAGTTTTTCAAACCCTCAGGAAGTTCTATTGTTATTCATGGCAATCTGAATCGGTGAAAATCTGCCGACAATAGGTGCCAGGCAATCCTGCGACTTTTGCAGTGTTAGACAATTAAAGCAGAGTCACTACAGTTCGCGCCATGCTAAAAGCCTTCAGAATACTGAGTTTCGTAGAAGGGTTATCGCTCATAGCCCTGCTCTTCATTGCCATGCCAGCCAAATATCAGTTTGACGTAGACCTCGTGCGCATAGCAGGTCCGGTTCATGGCGTGCTCTGGCTGGCCTACCTGCCCATGCTGGAAATGGTCAGTCGGCGCCTTGCGTGGCCCAAAGCCAGCTGGAACTATGCCTTGATTACATCCGTCCTGCCTTTCGGCTGTTTCTTTCTTGAAAAGAGATTCAGAGATAACACCGTGAGCTCTGGTAGTAATACATAAACAAACCCTTCTTTAACTCGATCCAAGAGGCAACCCCCTAACCCCTCAATTCATAGATACGAATACTGGCGATAAATGGATTGCCATGAGCCAGTTTTTCGGCTTCATCAAGACTCTGCGCTTCAATAATGTTGTAACCGGTAATGGATTCGATATTCCAAGGCAAGTCTCTGGTTCCACTCTTTGAGATTTCCCGACCACCATTGAATCCGCCCTGCTCCACTTGCCTGTCAGAAATAGATTTAAACCATTCCTGCCAAGCCTGCATGATTTCCGGGGTTGGTTTTTCAAATCCAAAATGCAAAAACATAAATTTTTTCACGTCTCTCTCCTTATTAAATCAAATATGCTTTGTACCCGGTACGACTGTTATTTTTTCTTCGTGTATGTCAGCGCTTCTCGAATATAGCCCTCATACTCATCTTCAGCTAAGAGGCATACATATAATGCCAGCAATCAACATAACCTGAATTGGTCATGAAGCCAACAATCGAGTAAAGTAAGCGATTACTTCGTAGTGAATCAGTTGAATCACGCATGCTGCGTTATGTCGAAACTATCGACCCGGCAGGCTGAAAACCATGGCTTCATCATTACGTGTACGTTACCAGACCCTCGAATTTGACGGCATCGATATTCATGTGCGCACCCTGCGAGACAATCAGGAATTCTCTGATGATGATGGTATTGCTGAAGGTTTGGGCATTTCATCTGCAACCTGGCCGTTATTTGGTATTGTATGGCCATCAGGTGAAGTGCTTGCCCATCTCATGTCCGATTTTCACATTGAAGGCAAACGCATTCTGGAAGTGGGCTGTGGCATCGCGCTCTCAAGTCTTGTACTTAATCACCGTCATGCAGACATCACCGCCACCGACTATCACCCCGAGGCTGGCAACTTTCTGCAGGAAAACACCGAGCTAAACGATGATGATAATATTCCATTCGTACGTACAGGGTGGGCGGATGATGCCACAAACCTGGGTGAGTTCGATCTGATTATCGGCAGCGACCTGCTGTATGAGCAGGAGCATGCCGAATTACTATCTGAATTTATCGACCAGCATGCAAAATCCCATTGTGAAATTATCATTGTCGATCCCGGTCGAGGCAAACATGCCCGCTTTAGTAAGCAAATGGTGAAACGGGGTTTCTCACACAGTCAGAGCAGACCCGAAAACATCGAATACCTGGTAAAACCGTTACCAAAAGGACAAGTTCTCCGCTACCAGCGCTAGCTTTCACCAATCGCCCCCTCCCGCTGGCTCTACAATTGACAGAATAGTCTCTCTGGTCTTCAATACCTCAGCAAGCACAGGAGGTGATATGAAAACCAACGAGCTATCAACATGCTTTTGCACCCATGACATAAAAACCTGCCGTGAATTTTATCAACGTCATTTTGCAGCCAAGGTAACTTTTGACTGCGGCTGGTATGTGAACCTGTCTATTGGCGGCGATGGCCCTTCTATCCAGTTCATGCAACCCCAGGGTGATATGCCCCCATTCAGCGGCACAGGGGTTGTGCTCAACTTCAAGGTCGATGATGTCGATGTCGAACATGCAAGGCTCATGGAAGCCGGGCTGCAAATAGGCATGCCGCTGGAAGAGCATCCGTGGGGAGATCGAGGGTTTTCCATCCCCGATCCGATAGGCAACTCCGTTTACATCTATTCTGAACGCGAGCCATCAGATGAATTCAAACAATATTACAAATAAATGATGGCGCTAATAAGGCATCCATGAGTATAAAATACAACATCAATGCGCCGGTGTCAGTAGATCAATTCATTGCGCTACTGGACAGGTCCGCACTCGCAGAACGCAGACCGGTTGAAGACCGCGCCTGCCTGGAGGGGATGCTAAACAACAGTAACCTGATGATCTCCGCATGGAACGGCGAAGAGCTAATCGGCATATCCCGCTGCATGACCGACTTTCATTATGCCTGTTATCTTTCTGACCTCGCCGTAGATAAAGCATATCAAAACAGGGGGATTGGAAAAACATTGCAAGCCAAAACTCAGGAACAGTTAGGGCCCAGGTGCAAATTGATACTCATCTCCGCCCCGGCAGCCAATACTTATTATGAAGCTGTAGGGTACACAAATAATCCAAGATGCTGGGTGATTGAGCGTGATCATCTCATCAACAGTTAACACTTGCGCCTTTCTGTGATGTCGAGATGCAATTGACTTCACCATGCACAAACCCAAGCATTGCTGACGAACTAAATAGCTAACCTACCGCAGTGGTGGTTAATGACAGGAAGCAATCATTATGAGTACAGAAACAGAATTACAGGCCCGTAGCGAATGCAAATGTGAATTGTGCGGTGCAAGCGATAATCTGGGTGTGTATGAAGTTCCCCCTGCTTCAGGTGGCGGCGTCGATGAGTGCATTTTCATCTGCGAAACATGCCGTGGACAGATTGAGAACCCTGAAACAGTCAATGCAAACCATTGGCGGTGTCTGAATGACAGCATGTGGAGTCAGGTGCCTGCGGTGCAGGTCATGGCGTGGCGCATGCTCAACCGCCTGAAAGCTGAAGGTTGGCCACAGGATCTGCTTGATATGATGTACCTGGAAGACGAAACACGTGCATGGGCTGAAGCTGCAGGCGAAAGTGACGAAGACAAGGTCATTCACCGCGACAGCAATGGCGCAGTGCTTGAAGCCGGCGATACAGTCACCCTGACCAAAGATCTGGATGTAAAAGGTTCAAGCATTACGGCCAAGCGTGGCACTGCGGTACGCAATATCCGTCTGGTGCAGGACAACGCCGAGCAGATTGAAGGGCGCGTTGATGGTCAGCAAATCGTCATTTTGACCAAGTTCGTGAAGAAATAAATTATTCTCACCACAGAGGAAGCGAAAAACAGCGTACGTGCATGATCATTTAACAGCTTCTCTCTGTGACCTTCGTGTTCTCTGTGGTAAATCAAATATGGAAATCCTGCCAAAGCAAGGAGAGATAAGATGAGTGACTGCCTGTTTTGTAAAATTGCTGCCGGAGACATCCCCTGTAACAAGGTCTACGAAGACGAGGATTTTCTCGCTTTTCACGATATTCATCCAAAAGCGCCTACCCATGTGCTGGTTATTCCGAAGTTTCATCTGGCGTCCCTTGCTGATGCAACCGAACAGGATACTGCCCTGCTTGGATTAATGATGGATCGGGTACGCCACATCGCCGATGAAAAACTGCATCTTGATGCCGGTTACCGCGTCGTACTCAATGTTCGCGAAGGTGGAGGCCAGGAAGTTATGCATATCCACATGCACATTCTCGGTGGTAAGAAACTGCCGTTTTGAATTTCAAAAACAAACGCTCACGCTCCTATCTGTCGGGCATTCACGGCAACCTCACCGAGATTCTCGGTGAGGATTCGCTCAATGAACTGGTTGGTTTGTCTCGACTGCGCCGTGCCTGGCCCGATATTGTTGGCCCGATGATGTCCCAGCGCACTGAGCCGGTTCAGCTCGAACATCTGACGGGTGATGGCATCTGTCTATGGGTGGCTGTCGATCACTCAATCATGACTCAGCAGATCCGCTTTCTTCGCGACCAGATTCGTGAGGCCTGCTTTAAACATACCCGCATCAAAAACCTGCACAAAATACGTTCGCGCGTTTTACCCGGTGCTGGCATCAAACCCAAAGCCCCCAAGGCAAAAGCCAAACGTGTTTCATTCAGTCAAAAACGCACACTTGCCAAGGATGTGGCAAGTATTAAGGATCGCAGCCTGCGCAAGGCAGTTTTTAAGGCACATCTGGCGCAGATTGCATATAGTGACGAGGAGAACAAATGAAGAAACTGATTACTGTGGCAATGATTGCCATGTTCGGCATCATGATCTCAGGCGTGGATCTGGCAGACGCCAAACGCTTTGGCATGGGCTCCAGTTTTGGCAAGCAACGCATGAGCCAGCCAAAATCAAACAGTATTTCCCAGCAGAAAGTCGCTCCTCAGAAATCTGCCGCAGCAGGCCAGCGTGGCAGCACCCGTGGTGGCATGATGGGCATGCTTGGTGGTCTGGCGCTCGGAGGCCTTTTGGGTGCGATGTTCTTCGGCGGTGCGTTTGAAGGTATCAACCTGTTCGACATCGTGTTAATCGGCGGCATCATCGCATTGCTATTCTTCTTCCTGCGCAAGCGAGCACCGGCTCAGCAAGCCTCTTATGCAGGCGGACAACCATCTGGCTCCATGCACGATTACGCACAGAACTATGCAACAGATAAAGAAGAGACCATTGATCAGAGTCCGCGTGAACCGGTCGGCTCTGCCCTGCGTCCTGAGATCAATGAGAAACAATTTATTTCTGCTGCTAAAGATATTTATGTTCGCATGCAGAAAGCGTGGGATTCTGGCGATATCGAAGATATCCGTCAGTTCTGCACGCCTGAGATTGCTGATCGCATTGCTCGCGACATGGGACCTAACAGTGAGAACCGCACTGAAGTAGCGACGCTGAACGCCGAAATCTCCGACAGCTGGATTGAATCCGACCTGGAGTGGGTAGCTGTGAACTATGCCGCTATGTTGCGTGAGCAGGCTGTGGACCACACCGGGGCCACGATTGAAGACCAGACGGCCGAAGTAAATGAAGTGTGGATTTTTCAGCATGCACCAAAATCGGAAGATCCAACCTGGTACCTTGCAGGTATTCAGCAAGCTGGCTGATTGCACTCATCACTGCATAAACAAAAAGGCTGGCGGGGAAACCCGACCAGCCTTTTTTATTGCGACATATCAGCTAAAATAGAAGTTATTTAGACAACCAATCAGATAATTCATCCGCTGGCGATACCGGTGCTTCAACCTCACCCTCCGGGTTTTCTTCCAGCAGGCCAAGTTTGCGCAGGCGTTTCTCTTCATTTTTTTTCTGTTTTGCGATCTCTTTCTGACGTTTTTCGAATTTGAAATTCGCTCTGGCCAATGGGGCACCTCCAATTGTGCTTATGTCCGATCAACGCAAGCGGCCTCCCCGCTGCAGATGCCAATAAATCGAACCGCCGAGAACTCTGCCAACTTTTCGCACTGCCGTCCCGATAATAAATATCTTCGATTCCAGTTCGCTCATTCCTAGAGTACACATTTGCCCACTTCACGGGCAGTTCCTGGCCAATTTCGATAGAGCCAAAGATGCCCTGCCTTGCATGAACGTGCTGTTAGAGCAAATGAGTATAATCTCGTCGCTTTGAAACGGGATTTTATCGCGCAACTGATTTAGCTTGCGAGGAATGAACAGACAAACGGTAAATGTTTCCACAGACTGGCTATTAATCTTTAGCTGCTGGTTCATTGCGACCATCTCAACGCTTGGCAGCCTCTTTTTCAGCGAGGTTATGGAGCTGACACCATGTCTGTTATGCTGGTATCAGCGTATATTTTTATTCCCCCTGCCCATCCTTCTTTTTGTTGGGCTCTATCCCGTAGACAAACAGGTGGTTCGCTATGCCCTGCCTGTTGCGACCATAGGCCTGCTATTCTCCATTTACCATTGCCTGCTATTTTTTGGTGTCATCCCGGAAAGCCTACAGCCATGCAGTCAGGGCGTATCCTGTAAGGATGCCAATATGGTGCTGTTTGATGTATTGCCCATCCCGCTTCTTTCACTCGCGTCCTTTTTAGCCATAATAATCTTATTGCTCATGATTCGAGCCAGGATAGATAAATGAAAAAAAATCACATTGTCATGATTACAGCCCTGCTGCTGGTACTTGTTTTTATCACAGGCGGCTACCTCTATAAGTCTCAACAGACACAGAATCAGGCTGAACTTACCAGTCAAAACCATGAACTCCTGATCAAGCCGTATTCTCCCAGAGCAGGAAGTCCTGATGCCAAAGTAACCATCGTCGAGTTTATGGACCCGGCCTGTGAAACCTGCCGCGCCTTTTACCCGCTGCTTAAAAAGCTGCTGGTCGAGCACCAGGGTAAAGTGAACCACGTCATTCGTTATGCGCCCCTTCACCACGGCTCCGATTACATCCTGCAAATCCTTGAAGGCTCCAGAAAGATGGGTGTTTACTGGCCAGTACTGGATCTGATGTTTGCATCACAGCCTCACTGGACCTCGCATCATCAGGCACAACCGGAGGTGCTTTGGCAATATCTTGAGCATTATAAATTTGATGTGGTACGCCTGAAACAGGAGATGAACGATCCGGAAATTGCAAAGAACATTGCACAGGACCTGGCCGATGCGAAGCAGCTGGGTGTCAGCAAAACGCCATCATACTTCGTCAATGGCACACCTCTCGCCATTTTTGGTTATGATGAACTGCGGGCACTCATCGATAGTGAAATAGTCAAAAACTATTAATGCCTGACAACGCCCAGAATGGAGCTTCACGGGCCCTGATCTGTATTCGTTCCCGACTTCATCTCTGGCCTTCGCTTTCGCTTGTTGCCTAAACTCACGATGAGTGTGATCTGAATAGCCGGTTTTGCTGAAGTCCGTCTGATGATGCTGTCAGTTCAGAAGAAGTGGCCCCCAGTTATTCGGCCAGTGGGCTTTCATTTCGAGAACTCTATTGCTGACCGGATGCTTAAACCGTAAACGCCAGGCATGCAGCATCAAGCCTTTGCCACCAATGGATTTGTACACGGCGAGTTGCTCTTTTTCTGCATACTTGCCGTCACCAAGAATTGAATGACCTTCATGTTGCAATTGCACGCGCAACTGATGGGTGCGTCCACTGTGTGGATGAAGTGCCACCATGGCGTAATCGAAACCATCACGCTCAAATTCCATCATGACCTGATAATCGGTAACCGACTCTTTGCCATCTTCAGAATTAATGACCATGCGCTCACCACCACGCACGATGCCCTTGGCAAGTTTTGACGTCATACGTCCGGCGTGGGCGTAAGGAATACCGGCAATCAGGGCAAAATAAGTTTTCTGCATATCACGTTCACGAAATGACTCCGTGAGCTTTCTCAGCGCTTCAAGGTTCTTGGCCATCAACAAGACACCCGAGGTATCGCGATCAAGCCTGTGAGCAAGCCTGAGATCGGCTAGCCCCCGTTGTTCCTTCAGCGCTTCAATAAGGCCCGCATCATGACCTGAACCACCGTGTACTACCAAACCGGCCGGTTTATTCACAGCCAGCAGCCATTCATCTTCAAAGAGCACAGGTAATAGTTCAACTTTCCTGAGCATTGAGGTGCTTATCTCTGTTTTATCCTGTTTGAGCTCGGCTTCACGCAGGCTGGCAGGCAAATAAATTTGATCACCACAAACAACATGGGCCTCCGGCTTCATGCGCTTCTTGTTCACCCGCACATTACCTTTGCGAATCAACCGCAGGATCAGGGAGCGACGCGATGCCCCCAGATGTCGGATAAGCACCCGATCCAAACGACTTCCATCTTCATTTTGGTCTACCGTTAAGATACCGTTTTCGTGCATTTTTCTTGCCTTACCGCCCTGGGTCTATAGAGTAGCGTCGGTATGCAGTGAGCTCCGTGTTTTCCTGCATCACACGACAATCACCAACGCACAAGCAATAGTAGTGATTTGTACTCGGGAATCCCAGCCTCCGACTTAGTAGATGGCATGGGTTCATTATTTTTATCCCGGTATTGCTGTAAGCGCGAAGATGTCATGTGATCGTTTGCCAACGTTGAGCCGCATAAATAAAAAGAATGCGTTTGAAAGACTTGAAGCTTACCACCAACCCGACTCGCGTGGCTGGAAGCGAACATAGATGTGGCTGAATAGTCCAGACTTTAGAACTGTAAGGGATAATCTATTCCGGACAGTGGATTGTTCCACCGTTAGGCAGGGCTGTTCGTATGAGCCGCCTGCTGCCGATCTGTAGAAGACAGGTCTCTCGAGCGCCAAGAGGAAGATGGCGTGACTACACCAAAAAAACTCATGCTCATCAATGCGAACCACGACGAAGAAAGCCGTGTATCCATTGTTGAGGACGGATATCTACACGAACTGGATATCGAATCATCCAGCAAAGCACTAACCAAAAGCAACATCTATAAAGGCCGAATTACCAAGGTCGAGGCAAGCCTGCAGGCTGCCTTTGTCGAGTATGGCGCAGCCCGTCAAGGCTTCCTGTCGATGAGTGAGATTCACCCTGACTACTGGAAGGAAGGCGTTGATAAAACAGCCAATACACGCAATCTCTCCATTCAGGATATTCTCGCGCCCAAGCAGGAGATTCTTGTGCAGGTGGTCAAGGAAGAGCGTGGCAACAAAGGTGCCGCCCTGACCACGCAGATTTCACTGGCTGGTCGATACCTGGTACTCAGCCCGAACACCACGCGCGGTGGTGTTTCCCGCAAGTTATCGGATGAAGAACGTCGATCGATGAAAGAAATCCTCTCCCAGTTGGAAGTTCCGGATTATATGGGGCTGATCATCCGCACCGCAGGCAAGGACCAGAATCTTGAAGCACTGCAGCGTGACTATCAGTACCTGCGCCGTCTGTGGGATGAGATTCGCATCAAAAGCGAAACCACCCCGTCCCCTGCCCTGATCTA
>JAJFLE010000058.1 GCA_021772835.1 Mariprofundus sp. | reverse complement strand
AGTTGCGCTTGTTAGTTGAATCCGCAAAATGATAATAGATTGCACTCAGGCAAGTTCTGGAATCCTATGCGTGACCGTCATGGAATTTGAAAGAGTGTAGGTTCATGATATAATGCCATCTCAGGAGTGATTGGAGCGTAGCCATCATGTGTCAACTGCTAGGTATGAACTGCAATCTGCCCACAGATATCCTTTTTTCATTTGAGGGGTTCCGTGCCAGAGGTGGCGCCACTGATGAACATACTGATGGTTGGGGCATTGGCTTCTTTGAAGGATCGGGTTGTCGCTTATTTATCGATACCAAGTCATCCGTCAACTCGCCGGTAGCCGAGCTAGTGCAAAACTACCCCATTCATTCATTAAATGTTATTGCCCACATCCGTAAGGCCACCCAAGGCAAAATTGAATTGCAGAATACACATCCATTTTTGAGGGAACTATGGGGCAAATACTGGTTGTTTGCTCACAATGGCGATCTAAGGAATATCTCCCTTGATTCAGGGAGCTACCAACCTGTAGGTGATACAGATAGTGAACGAGCCTTCTGCTTAATTTTAAATGCTCTGCGTAGCCAATTTGATCATGAGCCACCACTAAAAGTGCTAAATGCTGCATTGAATGACATCAGTACTAGCCTAGGATATAACGGAACAATGAATTATCTGTTATCCAATGGCGAGTTCATGTTTGCCTATGCGACTGACCATTTGAACTATATTGTACGTAGGGCACCTTTCACCCCTGCTCACCTGATCGATCAAGACGTTACGGTAGATTTTCGTGAGCTTACTACACCGCAAGATATTGTAGCCGTAATCGCTACTCAGCCCCTTACTGACAATGAGGAGTGGACTGCGGTCAAGCCCAATGAGCTTTTGCTTTTTCAGCATGGAAATGTTATTAGTTTTTGAAAAATATCCCGATCAATGAATAAGTTTTTATGTCTTTGTTGCGTGCTGTTCAATTTGAGTTTTGAGAATTGGGCTGCCCTAATTCAGTAGGCACTATTTCACTTAAATTTAGTCATCTATGGTTTCAGTCTGAGTGTCCGGGTTTGGCCTAGGCTGTGTGAAAACTAAAAGCCTTTTTTAAAAGTGGTGAATTGTAGGGTTTATCGGCCAACCATGACCAGAAGTGAACCCTGTCTTGCCACACGTTTGTGATACCATGCCTATTTAGGGTTGAGCTCCCACCAGCCTGAAATACTTCGTCTTTTCACACAGTCTAGGCCGAACGCGGACATTCGATATTGGGTGGGACTATACATTGGAATGAGTGCGACTTTGCTGGAATGACATGGGACTTTCATCGGAATATGCAAGATAGCTATGCACACGTTTGTGCAGGGGTTATCCATAAAGAACTGCATTCTTAGTTGTCTTATTAAGATTACAGTATAGCAGAATAATTTATTTGAGTGCATGCTTCCAGCTATGGAAGAAATGTTAGACGAAGAGAAATTGAAGATAGTTGATAATGCTATCAAAGGATTTCAAGGTAATGCAACCCAGTTGGAAAGTGCAATCGGATTTTTCTGGCTTGGGTTTCATTTCGGCTGGAAGTTCATGTATCTCGCGCATAGTAAAAAAACTGTAAGGCAATATGAAGAAATATTAGATATAAAAATTCGGGACTGTTTCCCTGAAAAGGGCATAGGAGCAGAGCGCTCCACTGGATTTAGAGTTGTACAAACTATGTCGAATTTCTGGAAGGCAATTAGTAGCGGCAACCCTGAAGTAAAGACTCCAAATATCGACAGGGCAATAGAGGATACTTGACATCCCCTTAGGCCAATAACATATTACCTCCCCTGAGGCCAATTGTGGCCCGTGGAGGTGATATGCCATCTAATACGTCTACTGAAGAAATTGATAAGTTTGCTCCGGTTCTAAGGGATGCTATTTTATCTGCCTATAAGCAAGGCTTCTCTAGCTTTGAGCTTGAATTAATAATTGATGGTGTAACTGTTGTGGTTGGCCATGATATTTTTGACAAAACGTCAGAGAAAAACACTCGACTTTCGCTTCGAGGTGAGTTCATGTTTTCTCAAGTTGAAACTGTCCAATACATACTCTTTTCTGCTTTAGATAACGCGTACAAAGAAATATTACAGCATTCGCCAGAATACTATTTGAATAATTGAGTTATGGATTTTGTCAGATCAAACAAATTAGCGGAAATGACGGGTTTGTCTGTTGCTGCAATTAATGCAATGCGGCACCAAGGGAAGTGGCTTGAGGGAATCCATTGGTATAAACAATCTGAAAGACGAATTTGGTATTCAGTGCCTGAGATTATTAGGTGGATAAAAGGTTTCTCTAAATGAGTGTCTATCCTAGAAAGAAAAGTATTCAGATTGATTTCTATTATCGAGCTGTTCGCTGTCGCGAGACTGTTCAAATGGCACCGACAAAATCAAACATACGTTATGCAAATAATCTCCTAGCAACTATTAAACATGAGATTGCTACAAACACTTTTGAATACAGAAAACACTTCCCAAACAGTAAAAGCCATAGTTCGATGATTTTCGGAAACCCACTGGCTGGAAACATGACCGTTGAAGAGGCTCTAAGAGCATATTTCGACTTAAACAAACATGGCTGGAAAAAGTCTTATTTACAGACAAACCTTCAGGCAATCGATTCCCATTTGGTGCCAGCATTTAAGGATGTTCGACTTATTGATCTGAATGTTGGAATGGTAAAACAATGGTTAGGTTCACTAGACTGTTCTCCAAGTAGAATGCGTAATATATTAACCCCCTTCCGCGGTATGCTTAAAGATGCATATACCGATGGGCTGATTGATCAAGACCCTATGGATCGGGTTAAAAGAATTAATAATTCAAGATTTAGGCCCAGAGAACCCAATCCGTTTACGCAGAAAGAACAAAATAAATTGTTAGCCGAACTTCATGACCAAACAAAAAACTTAATTCAATTTGCTCTGTATACTGGCCTTAGAACTGGGGAGTTAATAGCTCTTCGTTGGTCAGATATCGATTTTGATAAGAGGCTAGTTCGGGTCAGGCGCTCAATCAGTAGGGAAGAAGAGTCGACAACAAAAACAGCTGCCGGAGAACGTGATGTAGTTTTGTTTGAACCTGCTATCGAAGCATTAGATGCTCAGAGGCGATTTACAATTCATTTAGGTAAACGAATATTTCATAATCCAATAACAAAAAAAGAGTGGGCAGGATGCAAGGCAATATGGAGGCACTGGAAGGCAGCTTATGATAAGTTGGATATTCCATACCGTGAGCCATATCAGACAAGGCACACCTATGCGTCATCAATGCTTACTGCTGGTGAACATCCTATGTGGATAGCAAGGCAGATGGGACATACCGACCCGAGTGTACTATTTAAGAAGTATGCACGCTGGATGCCTGAGATGTATCCGCATGCTGGCGATAAAATTAGAGCGGCTTGGTCACAAAATGGTCACTGATGATATGATTAAAAGAAAAAAAGCCCTGATAAATCAAGGTTTTGAGATGGTACCGGGAACGGGAGTCGAACCCGTACAGTATTTCTACCGAGGGATTTTAAGTCCCTTGTGTCTACCAGTTCCACCATCCCGGCTAGCAACTGTTTGAGCGGGCGCAATCCTGCCAAAGCGACAGGATTGCGCAACAAGGGGTTACTCAGTCGTCGGTGCGATACGGACGTTGATCTGACCGCGCACAGGGTCAGTGGAGTCGATAATAACATTCAACTGATCACCAAGGTGGTAAGAGAGTCCGCCAGCTTTGGCGGTCAGTTGGTGTCCCTTATCATCGAGCACAAAGGAGCCGGGCAGGTCGTCCACGTTTAGGCCACCTTCAGCCATGGTGGGTTCGATCTCAAAGAAGATGCGGCGTTTGGTCAGACCGGCAATGCGTGCAGGCATGGTTTTGCCAACATCTTTGGCATGGAATAGCGCAGCAAGCATAGCCTGTGTATCCCACTCGCCGCGCTGCTGTTTGCGTTCCTGAGTTGAAGTTTGCAGACCAATTTCTGCCAGTGTGTTGGCAGGTTGGGCACGGTTGGGGTCCTCTTTCCTGATCAGTGCTTTTAATCTGCGATGCACTATCAGGTCGGCATAACGGCGGATCGGACTGGTAAAATGTGCATAACTATCATAAGCCAGACCGAAATGACCTTCGTTGTTTGGCGTGTATTTGGCCTGCTGCATGGAGCGCAGTACAAGCCTGTGCAATACATGTGCAAACGGTTTGCCTTCAGATTTCTCCAGTATGCGCTGCACATTGCCGGGTTTGACTTTACTATCCTCCGAATTCGCTTTCGGCAGAGCGACAAAGAGATCAAACGGAGCAAGGTATTCATTCAGCTTTTCAATGGCTTCGCGTTCGGGTGCCGGGTGTATGCGATAGAGCAGTTCGCAATGATGCTGTTCCATATATTCTGCAACAGCAGTATTGGCCGCCAACATCATCTCTTCAATCAGACGATGGGCGATATTGCGATCCGATGCCACAATATCAAGAACAACATCATCTTTGAGTATGGCCCGAACTTCAGGCATATCCAGATCCAGCGCACCACGATGTTTGCGTTTGTTCTCCAGCTTGCGGAAGAGCCTGGCTGTATCATCGAGCATCTGACGAATTTCAGGCTTTTCGACAGCGCTTTCATCGCCTTTTTCAAGCCATGCTGCAGCCTGGGTGTAAGTCAGGCGTGCCTGTGAATGAATCACCGACTCATAGACATGGATAGAACGGCGCGAGCCATTGGCATCAAAACGCATGCGTACTGTCATGCCCAGCCGTGCCACATGTGGATTCAGCGAGCACAGGCCATTGGAGAGTTTCTCCGGCAGCATTGGAATCACGCGATCAGGGAAATAAAATGAATTACTGCGTTCCAGTGCTTCCTTATCCAAAGCTGAACGAGCTTTCACATAATGCGCAACATCGGCAATGGTCACCCATGCTTCAAAACCTTCCCCGCGTGGCAAGACACAGATCGCATCATCAAAATCGCGTGCATCTTCACCGTCAATCGTAACAAATGGCAGATGGCGCAGGTCTTTGCGGCCTTTGAATTCGGCTTCATCAACAGTGTCGGAAAACTGCAGACTCTCAGCAAATACGGTGGCCGGAAACTCTTCTTCAAGCTGCAGTTCAGCGACGATCAGATCAATAAGTTTGCATGGAGTGAGGTTGTCACCGAGTACCTCCAGTATCTGACCGCGAAGCTGTCCAGAGCCGCGCTTGATCTTGATACGTACCCAGTCTCCATCCTTGGCCGCCCCCGCATCAGAACGGGTGATCATGATAGCCTGTGGCATTTTACGAGAGCGGGGTTGTACCAGCCCTACGCTGTTTTTAATCTCAAACTGGCCGACGATAATGTTCGGTGCATGTTCGACAATGCGGATCACTTCAGCCGACTCACGGCCACGGCTTTGTACTGGCTGCACCTCAACCGTGTCGCCGTGCATGAGATCGCGCATCTGATCCGGTGGCAGGAACAATCCTTTTTCACGGCCTTCCACATCCACGAAACCAAAACCATCCGGGTGTGCGGAAACCTTGCCGATCAGGCTCGCTTCCGTTTTCCGGTGAGGCTTACGATTGCCATGATTTTTTCCATGACTTTTCCCTGAACCTGCGCCGCGATCTTTTTTGCCAGCTCTTGCCCAGGGCGATTTTGCCTGCTCAGGACCATCGGATGAGGCTCCTGTCTCAGACCGGTTTCTGCGACCGGGCTTACGAGTACTGCTATCGCGTACAGGCTCTTCCCGTTTGGCAGATTTTCCTGCCCATTCGAATTTTTCGTTTTTACTGTTTTTCTTACTTGACACTAGTGTGCTCCATCCTATGATTCGCCGCCTCTCACAGCCAAGCTGTAAGAGACCATATGCCGGGGTGGCGGAATTGGTAGACGCGCTGGCTTCAGGTGCCAGTTTCCTCTCGGAAGTGCTGGTTCGACTCCAGTCCTCGGTACCAACAAAGCTCCACTGAATGTTAATAATATTCAGTGGAGCGCGTTAGCAAAGAGCTTGCAGATTCATCTGCAGGCTCTTTTACTTTTACGCGTCAAATTTATTTCAACGCCGCGCGTTCGTAATATTCCACAATCAGCGATTTTCCACCGCCGAATCCATCTCGTTAGTAAAGGGCCTGCAGATTATGTCGGCAGCACCCTTATTCGTTTTTGGCCCCGTGAATATAATCATATTCGAAGAGCTGCGTTAGTTATATCATGACCATTGCAAGGGGCTGCTGCTTTTTGGATTATTAATCAGAGGTTGATAAGCGCTGAATTCCGTTTAAGAGAATAGGTTGAACCTGTTATCTATTGCATGCCGCAAGTCCTAGCCTGGCCAAGTCGAAGCGGACTCTAGCATGTTTTTATCTGCACTGCGATGACTGTTCGCCCGGCAATCCCTATACTCAAGCCCATGTCTGAAGCTGATCTGGGAAATGAGGAAGTGATTGACGGCCTGTTGCAACGTCTGGCCATGTTGCGCGGTTGGTCGCCTAAAACGACGGTCTCGTACCGATCTGACCTGCTGCATGCCAGTACATTTTTCCAGACCAGCAAGACCACACTGATGTTGGCCGACCAGTCTGCCGTGCTGAGTTATCTGGCGTCGCTTCGACGGACAGGGCTGAAGGAGAGCACCATTTCGCGCCGGCGCAGTGCGCTTTCCACCTGGTTTACTTATCTGCAGGATCAAGGCAAACGCGAAGATCACCCTGCAAGACATTTGCCGCGCCTGCGCAAAAGCAGACCGCTGCCCAAGTTGATGAGCGAACGCGATGTTGAGGCACTGCTGCATGCTCCTGATACACACACAGCAACAGGCCTGCGTGATCGGGCCATGCTTGAAATATTGTATGCTACAGGCCTGCGCGTCAGCGAATTGGTGAATTTACGCCTTTCCGATGCAGATATGGACTCTGGTCTGGTGCGTGTGATCGGTAAGGGTGATAAAGAACGACTGGTTCCATTTGGTGAAGAGGCCTCCAGATGGCTGCGTGAATGGTTGGCTGTTCGACCTTCTCACCCTGCCACAGCTTTTCTGTTTGCCGGTCGTGCTGGCAAGGTTATGAGCAGGCAGAATTTCTGGCTCAGGCTTAAGCAGCATGCCATGCAGGCTGGCATTTCCCCTTTGCCATCGCCGCATACCTTACGTCATGCGTTTGCCACACATCTGCTAAATCACGGCGCTGACCTCAGGGCCGTGCAGATGCTACTGGGGCATGCGCACATTACGACTACCGAGATTTATACGCATGTAACACGTGCGCGCCTGCACGATCTGGTCAATCGCAGTCATCCACTTGGTGGTAGCATCAAGTGACAATAGGAACAGTTGAAATGATTTGTTATGCTGCGCTTTCTTTCCCGACCAATGACCTGATCGCAGCACTGGAGTAATGTAATGGCAGATAATAATACAGACCGTTCAATAGCATGTTTTTCACCTGGGCTTGCCGGCATTCCAGTGGCCGAGTCAGCCGTTTCTTTTGTCGATGGCAATATAGGTTATCTCGAATATCGCGGTATTGATATCGAACAATTGGCGGAGCAGTCTTCTTTTGAAGAGACGTCCTACCTGCTTCTGCATGGTGATTTGCCGACAGCAGAGCAGCTTAGTGCTTTCGATGCCAAGCTGAAGCATCACCGCCGTATCAAGTTCCGTATCCGTGACATGATGAAGTCTTTTCCAGAGTCTGCCCACCCGATGGACTCGTTACAGGCGACCGTGGCAGCACTGGGTATGTATTATCCGTTCCCCAAGACGTTGTCAGGTGAACTTGATAAGGACACCGTGGATAGCGTTTGTGTTAACCTGATTGCCAAGCTACCTACGCTGGTGGCGGCACACGCCCGTATGCGTCATGGTGATGACCCTATCCCGCCACGTGATGATCTTTCTCATGCGGCAAACTTCTATTATATGCTGACTGGTGAAGAACCTTATCCATTGACCGAGAGGATTCTTGATGTGGCGTTTATTGTGCATGCCGAGCACACCATGAATGCCAGTACCTTTTCAACGCTGGTTACCGCTTCCACACATGCTGACCCATATACTTCGATCAGTGCTGCAATCGGTTCACTTTCTGGCCCGTTACATGGCGGAGCCAATGAAGATGTATTGAAAATGCTCGATGAGATTGGAACGCTTGAAAATGCTGAAGCCTATCTGAACAAGAAACTGGCCAATAAAGAGAAAATTGCAGGCCTTGGGCATCGTGTGTACAAAACCAGAGACCCGCGCGCCACACTGCTGGTGAAGCTCTACACACAGCTTACTGACAAAATCGGTGTCGATACCGACTACCGCATTGCCCGTCAGATTGAAACGTTATCCGAACAGACGCTTGGAGCGAAAGGGGTTTGCCCTAATGTCGACTTCTATTCCGGCATTGTCTATCGCAAGCTGGGTATCCCTTCAGATCTGTTTACACCGATTTTTGCTATTGCCCGCGTTTCTGGCTGGCTGGCGCACTGGAAAGAGCAGTTGGGGACCGGCCGTATTTACCGTCCGGCACAGATTTATATCGGTAAAAAAGGCGAATCTTACATCCCGGTTGAAAAGCGTAGTTAAAGCTCAGTCTTTCTTTTTATATCTTTCGATATAACTGCGTATGATCGGCACCGCTTCGTCCATATGTTCGAAGCGGTGAGAGCCACCGGCAAAAAGGTGGGTTTCAGCCAAAGCTCCAAAATGTCTGGCCGCCATGTGGCTGTCCAGTAACTCATCATTTGCATCAAGCAGTAGCAGTGGCCTGATAGCCAGTGCAGCAGGTTCTGTGGACAAACAGTCAAGCTGATCGCAATGCTTTTTTGTCCATTCGTATTGTTCATCGGTATAATAGTTGCGCTGCGGGCCGACCTGTTGGCGTAAAACCGTCTGATCTACCAGCGGGTTGATCAGGATAGAGGCCAGCTTGTATTTGTGCGCCAGGTAGACGGCGTAAAATCCGCCCAGAGACGAACCGACCACGGTAACGCTGTTGCCCGATCCCAGGCCGCTTTCGATCTGGCTGCACAGTTCCGCGATCGAATCATCCGGTGCGAACGGGCAGGTGGGTGTCAGTACCTGCATATCCGGAAACTCAGAGCGTAGTCGGGATGCCTTATCGCTGTTTCCGGAGCTGTTGAATCCATGGATGAAAATCAGCATGTCAGGGTTGCTTGCGGGCAGCTATTATACAGCGGGCAGCGCTGTAGCTGATTTTTTGTGCAGATAACGTGTTACACCTGTAGCCGTGATGATACACCATACAGCAAACAAGGCTCCCGGCAGGGCGGTTTCCGGCTCAAAATGTTTCAGGGCCAGTGCGGCACCCAGGCCTGCGTTCTGCATGCCGATTTCAATGGCAAGCGTAATGCGATAGCTGCGTTCAAAGCGGAACACTCTACCTGCCAGCCAGCCTAGCAGATAACCCAGAAAGTTGAGCAGGATGACAAGAAAAATGACGGTAAATGGAGTGTCGGCAATGCGCTCATGATTGCTGGCCACTGCATAACCACAGATAATAATGATGGCTGTCGAGGCAATGCCTGGCGCGATCTGTTCGGCCAAAGCGATGCGGTCGCCAAGGCGTGTACGCAAGAGCATGCCCAGGGTCAATGGCGTAACAACAGTCAGGATGATGGTCTGCATCATCGGCCAGAATGGGATATCCATATAAGCGCTGCCAAGCAGTTCTACCAGCGTCGGGGTCAGTAGAGGGGAAAGCATGGTGGCAACCATGGTCATGGCGATAGAGAAGGCTACAGCGCCACCAGCGAGGTAAGTGATAACATTTCCATACATTAGTGACGGTGTTAGACTGTCACATTGTAACGGGGTGTATAATGGTAAAGGCATATTCATACATTAGGTTCTCTAGTACGATTCAGACTAAAGGAGACAGTCGCAGGAGGCAATTAGATGCATCCGTTTCATACGCAAAAAAGCACAATCTTGATCTTGTTGAGACATTAGATGACTTTGGAGTTAGTGCATACACTGGAGCTAATGCAACTGAAGGCGCATTAAATTTATTTCTAAAATCCATTGAAGATGGTCGAATTGAAAAAGGTTCAATATTGATCATTGAATCACTTGATCGACTTTCCCGGCAGGCAGTATTAAAGACCTTAACCCTCTTCACATCGATACTTGAATCAGGTGTTGAGATTGTCACCCTGACAGATGATCAACATTACACAGCACAATCAATAACGGAAGTCGGTCAATTAATGTTTTCAATTATGACCATGAACCGAGCGCATCAGGAATCAGATATTAAATCCAAGCGTGGAAAATCAGCTTGGGACAATAAACGTCGATTGGCACTTGAACAGAAAAAGCCTATGACAAGGCAATGTCCTTCGTGGCTGAAAGTATCTGAAGATATGACTCACTTTATCGTGTTGAATGACAGGGTTGAGATTATCAAAAGAATATTCCAGTTATCAATTAACGGTACAGGCCAACGTAAGATCGCAACCATATTGAATGAACAGGGTGTAACACCATTCAATAAGACTTGGAACACAACTTATATTAGAGAAATCATTAAAAACAAATCATTGCTTGGCGAATATCAACCAAAACACAGAAGCGAGGCGATAGGTAATATTATTAAAGATTATTACCCTGCAGTAATTGACCAGACAACATTTTATAAAGCACAGGCAGCAACCAAACAGAGGCAATGTCCGAGTAGTGCAGGTCGTAAAGGTAAAGTGTTCAGTAATCTATTCACGGGCATGTGCAAATGTGTTGAGTGCGGTTCTACTTACAGATTAATCAAATTAACAGACACGGCATATTACACATGCGACAGCAGCTATATGAAAACAGGGTGCAGTTGTGACAAGCGTTGGAGATTGAAAGATGTCGAGAGTGCAGCACTTATAATATTAACAGATCGGGTTGATTGGTTCAGTGCATTAGGTGGTAACAAATCTGATAAGCAAAACATTGAATCAGAACTTCATTCATTACAGGCACAGCTTACAGATATTGAAATTAAGATTAAACGCTATGCATTATTATTTGAACAATCAGATAACATTACATTAACAGATGCTCGCAATCGGTATGTTGAGGCTATGGAGCAAGCCGAAATAATAAAACTTAATGTTAAAACTAAAGAAAATGAACTTAAAACATATACTCCGGTACAAACTACACTTGATACATTAAACAAAGCGTTCTTTATGTTGAATGACGATAGTGATTCAGAAAAGTTGTATGAAGTCAGGACACAGATTAATTCATTATTCAAACGGGCAGGGTTATGCATCTACTTCAATCAATCGGGTGTATTCTATTATGTGACCAGTACACAGCAAAAAGGAATTATTCAGTTAGCAGAACATACAGAAGAAATTTCTATAGCGGCAGAATTGGATGTCATTAATCATGTCATTGAAGAAATCGATAATTATTAGAAGTAATGGATATGTCGCAGGATGTGCGACATAGTTTCTGAATGTTAGGAATTGATCCGGATCGCATATTATCAATCACGAATGGCAATCAGTCATTGTCAGTATTATTCGCATTAGCCCAAGGTATGGATATCAATAATATTTCAACATTATCAGTTGAAGAACTATCAACCATGACAGGATTATGCAGGCAAACAGTCAGTAAACACTTAAATAAACTGAAAAGTGTAGAAGCTATCAAGATCATGAGATCAGATATTGATGGTAGAGTTAATATTTATGAAGTGAATATTGAGTGGGTTAGTATATAAAGATATATATATAAAGAAGTAGAGATAGAGAGGGGATCAACAAAAAACCGTTGTGGTACAACGATTCTTTGTCTTGAGAGTTATCAATAAGAAATGATGACTCTGGTTATCATAATTTTTGGATGTAAGTGACTGATATAGAAGATTAATTTGTAAATCATGAGTTGACTTCCTCCATCGAAAAATGTTATAAGTGTTATTAGCAAATGATAATTGGATTTATCATTATTGAAAAATAGCAGGAAGTTACAACATGCCATTAATGGAACAAGTAGTAGATACAGAAACAGGTGCAATTCAAAGTCAGAGAATGGTCAGTCAAAATAAAGACTTCGTTCAGTTAAAAGAAAATCACATGGTATTATTCAGAAGGTTGAATTTAAAGAATCATAAAGCAATGAATTTTCTTATGTTTTTGCTTGAGCATATGGGCAGAAACAATGCTTTGATCGTTTCAAGAGAGGCACTTGCAGAGATATTTAGTGTATCAAAGCCTACCGTCGATAGATGGATCGGCTTTTGCAAAGTCAACAATCTGATTCAAACAGCAAGAACAGGTAGTTCAAGCGTTTACCATGTCAACAGTACAATTGCATGGAAATCAAAAGACAGCAAACGCAGGTTCGCAAAATTCACGGCTGAAGTGCTAATTAGTAAATCTGAACAAGAGAGGCAACTTGAACAACGATTTGAAAAGCGCATAGACTTGTCAGAAAAACATAAAGAAAGCATGGCACTTTCCCTCGGTTTAAAAAAAGAAATAGCTAAATAAATGAATCGTATTTTTATGCTTGCGGTGCAGTTCAACCGCAGGCTTAAAATACCCTTTTGCCAAGCTTGTAGGAACAAGCGTAAATACAATAATAGGAGATAATAATGAAACTAACAAATAAGGAACTGGCTGGACTATTTCTTTTACTCGGAGACGTGGATGATGATCAAATCAGAGTAAATTTTAATATGATGGATTGTGAAGAAGAGGAGATCAGAGAATTTTGTCATGATCTTTCTTTTAAGCTGGAAATGATGCAAAAAAGCACGCTGCAAGCGCACAAGTAACAAATTGCGCGTAGCGCGAATTGTGTAGTGTGTTACACAATTGTTTCCGGGAACATAGGTAACACCTAATGTCATATGCAATATTCAGAATTGAGAAAATTAAATCTAAAGAAGAGATCGCAGACAGGGGTGATCACAACCACAGGATCATTCCTGTTCCAAATGCTGACCAGCAGGTGAACAACAAGATATTGAAAGGCAGCAGCAATGCGGCAGATGACTGGCAGGCAAGAATAGACGAGTTAGGCATCACGAAACTTAGAAAGAACGGCGTGCTTGCCTATGAAGTGCTGATGACATTCTCGCACGATCAGAAATAAAATATGTTTAATTTAAAAAACAAACAAGGCGAGCAAGCGATTGACCGTTGGTGTGACGATTCAATAGATTTTCTTAATAAAAAATTCAATAAAAAAAATGTTGTGAACGCAGTTTTGCACTTAGACGAGGCTACGCCACATATTCACGCTATTATTGTACCTGAGCATAGTGGGAAATTGAATGCCAGGTATTTTACAAATGGAAAGAAGGCAATGTCTGATATGCAAGATGAATACTATGGATGCTTGAAGCCAGCTTTTGGCAAATTGTTACGCCGTGGTAACAAAGGGTCAAAAGCAAAACATATGAGTATTCAGCGGTTCTATGCTGACGGGCCTGCAATTATTGATCGTCGGGGGTGTCCTGAATTTTGTGTAAACGGTTAAATTGACGGATAGTTCCGTCTTACTCAAAGGAGAGAGTATGACCGTTTCAAAATTACCAGCAGACCTAATTGATGGTCTGTTAGCTGACTACAAGAAGCCCGAGGATC
>JAJFLE010000057.1 GCA_021772835.1 Mariprofundus sp. | reverse complement strand
ATACTTACAGGCCGACAGCTAAAGCCCCAGAAGCGCGGGCCAAAAAAAGATAGCGGATGAAAGTTAAGTGTATTTAGTAAACTGTCACCGTAATTTCCGACGATGCCTATCAGAGATTGGAAAGCAGCACTAAACCGCTTTAGCATTCAATTCGACGACAGGATGCCAAGGCAGTAAACCAAAGCCGTTTACACAAAATTTCTTACACCCTCGGCCGAAGTGAGCCAAGAGCCGTGAAACGACGGCCCAAAAACTATCAACTGTTAAACAAACCCAGACATGAAATGAATCCGATTCCGCATCGAAGTAAATATCAAGCTGAAAACCCTTAAGTTAGTGCCATTCTATTATGTCCCCCGAATATCAGTCTTTTGGGGGAGCTTCAATCTGACCCCTTCAAACTGTCCCTTTTTCACAGCCTCAAATATTGTATCAGCGGTAATTTTATTTATTAACACACTAAGCTCACAGTATGCGCTATTCACCATCGGCTCCTCTTCTCCGCAGCAATAGCCCCATAAAACCTCTGAAAACATAATGCCTACGTTTACCTTAATAGTTGTTTTATCGTCATCCACAGTTAATACCATGACATCAATAGCATCTTCCGAAATGAATTTACCTGGAGATACTGCTTTTTGGAGCGGTAAGTGATTTACGCCTATTTTCATGATTTCAATCTTAAGAATGGCTGGAAATGAAGCATCACCCCAGTGCTTTAAAGATTCGGCAAGTTTAATCATATCATTTATACACAGACGCTTTCTTTGATTCTTTTAGGGCAATTAAAATACACCTGTTCCACATTCACCTCGATATACCTCAGTGCTTTTGGCCAAATATGGTGATAGGTATTGCTGTCATCAATTATTTTCGCACTTCCGTTTATTCTCAATCGAAATGCAGATTTAAAATCTATAAAAAGTATACCAATATTAGGGTTGGAGATCATATTACCCAGTGAATTGTAAATATGATTACCGGAGTAATCAGGAAATATTAATTTTTTTGGGCTTTCGACAAAAACACTTTGCAGCAGCTGACCGGAATCATCCTCTTCAGTACCTCTGAAGCTACAATCACAGGCCCCATCTTTACTTGATGTTGCGATAAAGAAAAACTTTTGACCCTCAATCACATATGCAGTGCTATCATCGATGGCTTCTTTAAACATATGGTTGAGAGAAGCCAATGAACGGTCTGTCCAATTTCTTTCTTTATTAAACTTATCCTGCGCCTCAAGTTCACCTGAGTGAAATATGTCATGTAATGCACGCACTATTTTTCTCCGTTATTTCCTTGATTATCTTGTATATATGCGGCCAACAGCTTTGGAGCCTTTGATGCAATAAGGTCCCATATGCGCCTACTGATTTAATAGGTTTATGACTCAAATTTATCATGCACTACTATTTCACTAACAGGTAATTGTCCGCCTGTTGGCCAAGGTTCTTTAGCTCCCTTTCCAAGGGCTACAAACAGTCTGCCACTTGAGACTGGCCCTAGGAGACATCCCTTATCTGTTCGCGTAATGCTTGTTCTTTTACAAAAATAAACCGCCAGTTTTGAATATTAAATGCTGTTGGCGACAGCATAGCTAAACGCATTAATTCATTCTCTTCATCTTGAGTAAATGCGTGATTTGGATCAAATGACTTCATAGAACGACGGCTTTTAATTGCATCAATTGTATTCATGTTTTTCTCCTAAACATTATGTGATTGGACAAAGTGAATTATATTTAAGAGTATTTTTTATGTAAGAAGGCACAATAATGTGACATAGATACATTTTGTATACTATAGGGATTGGAATGATGGATAAGAATGATGATGCTTGTAATTTTGGATGCCCCTTAGAAGCTGCGCTAGCAGTGATCGGTGGAAAATGGAAAGGACTCATTCTTTATCACTTAATCAGTGATGTGAGGCGATTTAATGAATTAAAACGTCTGATTCCTAAAATTACCCAACGTATGTTAACAAAGCAGTTAAGAGAGCTTGAGGCTGACCAGATAATCCATAGGGAAATATTCCTTCAGGTTCCTCCCAAAGTTGAATACTCTCTTACAGATTTTGGAATGACTCTTATTCCCGTGCTTCAAACACTTAGAGGCTGGGGTGTCGGCTATATTGATAAAATAACTGAAATCCGAAGCGACATTTGAATCAACAGGGTCAGACACGATTGATTTAGCGCCATTCGGTAGCGTCTCCTTTTTAGGCCATTCGCCAGTCAATGCCGCTGGTGGTCATCACATGAGAGCATGAATACAAGCGCAGTCCCACCTGCGCCGAGCAACCAGGCGGAGAGGCCAATTTTGAAGAAGAGATCGATGGCTTTTATTTCAGTTTGAGTCTGTAAACCGTCGAGCCTGAAATCATGTCGTGCAGCGCCAGTTTTTCTTTGCTCAGCGCCATCACCAACATGCTTATGGCAGGGATGCTTGCTGCCACAAAGAAGAGAAAGTGGTTGGTGTCTTTGGTGGCGATGTACCAGAGCGTCATGGCCAGTGCCAGCCAGGTGATGATCAGTCCGGCAAAACGGATGCTGGCGGTAATCGGTGTGAGCGGGTCTCCGGTCTCCAGCATGGCAAGCCTCAGCTTCCACGGACGCATGCCAGTGGTGGCACCACCTTTGACCCAGAAGCCGATGAAATACGCTGCGATGACAGTCAGAAACAACAGCCCCTGCAGCCATTTCGGCGGCGTCATGCCGAACATTTCAACGCTGATGGTGATGGGAATGCCCACCATAATCATGGTGACGCCGAACAGAATGGTGAGGTCGTAAGCGCTGGCAAGTATGCGGACAATGATGCCTGCTCTTACTCCTTGGTCGCGTGTGTTCTCTGCCATGTGTTCCCCCCATCTTCATATCATACCGTGTGTTAGGGAAGCGCTGATTTATTCAGCGCTTCCGTGCAGGCCATGGACGGCCTGCCAAATCAGGCATGTAAGAGCCTGATTTGTAAGCAAAGGTAAACCACGCTTTTGATGCTCGGCATCCATGCCTCACACCACTACGTGGCACCCTTCGCTGTCCCATTCCACTATCCTGTGGAATGGTGTCTTTGCGAGCTGATTATTGCCAGGATGGCAATAAATCAGCATCTCCTTAGTTCCGCGTTGTGATCGATGCTCTGATGCCGTTGCTAGCCCAGCTGATTACGAAGAGGCCACATAGTGCCAGTACAACCGACGCTCCGGAAGGCCATTCGTAAGCATAGGACCAGATCAAGCCTGCGCACGTGCCGGTGACTGAGAATCCAACCGATAATAACCACAGGCTTGCCAGCGATCTGCCCCACAGCCAGGCGCAGGCTGCTGGAAGCACTAAAAGACCTGCTGTTAATACGATGCCAGCCAGCTTAACACAGAGAATCACGGTCAGTCCGACCAGCCCGTAGAGCAGCAGGCGCAGCGCATTCACTGGCAGGCCGGATGCCTCCGCCGTGACTGCATCAAAGGCGATACTCCACCATGCCCGGGATGCCAGCAGCATGACAATCAAAATCAGGGTGCCGAGGAAATAGAGCCAAACTTTTTCATTCGCAGAGACAGTCAGTATGTTACCAAAGAGCAGGCCGAACAGATCCACGCGTGTCGTTGTGGCGGTGGAAATCAATACGATACCAAGGGCCATGGAGCCAGCAAACAGTATGCCTGTACCTGCATCTTCAGATATGCCCTGCCGTTTGGGCATCAAAGCCAGCAACAGAGCAATGGCAACGGAAAACAGCGTAGCGATGGGCAGTAGTGGTAGCGAAAGCGAAACGGCAATGCCCAGTCCGGCCAATGAAGCATGTGAAACACCGACGGTGAGGAATGATAGGCGATGTGCCATCACCATCACCGACATGGATGCGGTAACCACGGCAATCAGCAGTGCTGGAAGCAGGCTTGCCGACATCACGGGGCTGGCGAGAAAATCACTTAACAGATCAATCATGATGATGCGTTCCTGTTTCAGGGTGGCAGCCGATGCAGCCGGCATCATGCGCAACAATTTGAATGTGATCACCGTACATGCCACGCCAGACATCGTCCGGAATATTTTCACCTTTCATGGCGTGGTGATGAATCTGTCGATTCAGGCAGGCAACAGAATCGACATGGCTGCTGATGGCGGCTATATCATGCTCCACCATGATGGCACACATGCCGGTTTCATCGCAAAGCCTGCGTAACAAGCGGAATAGTCTGTCCTGACTTACGCTGTCCAGTGCTGCGGATGGTTCATCGAGCAGCAGTAGCTTGGGCTTGTTCACCAGAGCACGGGCAAGGCGAACACGCTGCCTCTGGCCACCGGATAGCTGGCGGAAATCGCTGTTGGTCAGTTTGTCCATATCCACCAGTTCAAGTGCATGTTTGATGGCTTGCTGATCGGTCCGTTTCCAGGGCGAGGCATATTGGCCAAGGCCCATGGCAACCACATCGGACACGCGCATTGGTAGCCTTGGCTGATGATCATGAAGCTGGTGTAAAAAACCTATCTGTTTGAGCAGACGGCGGCGACTGTAGCGTGTCAGACACTCGCCCATCAGGTCGATATGGCCGCCATCGGGCTGCGTCAATCCTGCGATGATATTGATCAGTGTACTTTTGCCAGCTCCATTGGGGCCAACGATGCCCATGAAATGACCGGCCTCTACGCTCAGGCTGATATTATCCAGAATCGGTTTATTGGCCGGGCCAAAGCGAAGGTGACTGATCTTAACGATGTTTTCGGCCATCAGTGACCCTGCCCTGAAATCTGCTGCAAGTTTTGCAGCATCAGTTGATCCCATGGCGTGCCGCATTCACCCAGCGCATCCAGTGTGATCTGGCGCGGGGTTTGATCACTGTGTTGCTTCAGCCAGTCCAGTGCGCGGTTGCTGTGGCCTGCATCGCTGATCAGCCAGGCTTTTGGGTGCTCTTCAAGCCGGTGCAGGGATTGATCGAGCGCATGCGGTCCGTGTTCATGACCGTGCTGACCTGACTCAAGCACATTCAGTATCGGCACCTGCATGTCGTTCATCAGTCGGCGCCAGGATGGATGTTGCATGATGACACCCGATGCCTTGGCCGGAGCCAGCGTCTTCTGCCACTGCTGCTCTATCTTGTCTGTTATTGCCATCGCCAGATCGAGATTGTGCTTGATCGATTCGCTCTGATCTGGTTGCAGCTTGATCAGCGCTTCAGCCATAGCGGGTAAAATAAGGCGTACTTCTTTCGGGCTGACCCATCCGTGATCTTTGTCAGGCCAGACGTCGAGTACGTTGTTATGATTCGGTGGCAATGGCCAGCCGCCATCATCAAAGGTGGCACGAATCAACAGATGACTTTTGGCCAGTCTTTCAATCGTACGTGGCTGCATCTGGAAGTGGTGCGGATCAGCGCCCGCTGGCAACAGGCACATCACTTCTGACTCTCTGTCCAGCATTTTCACCAGTCCAGCCAGTGGTGGCAGCGTGACCGCAATCTCTGCTGCAGGCGCCATAAATGGTGCTGCCAGAGACAGTGTCAGAGATAAAAAAAGCGTAGCTACGGTGCGAAAGTGAACGGGCATGCGGGCAATGCTAGCATGATACCGGAAAAGTCCATCTATGGATTTGTTTGGCCGTGTTGTTGCTATCGCAACTTGATTAAAAGAGGGAATGAAAGGAACATGCCAAATCTATGATTTCACCAGACTATTTTTCATTTCGCTGGAGCTGGTATAGCCCTGTTCTGAACCGACAGGAACAGCCGTCCGATCGCTGTGCGGTTGATGTGAGACGTTTGCCCATTCGTGTGTCGGGAAAGGACGCCTGTGAATATATTCCCTACGCCGTTCATCCCGAAATCAAGACGGCTATTTCGGGTTCACTGCACCGACTGCAGGATTACGCCATTCGTTATATGGTGAAAGGGGAGAAGGTCTCCGCTCATGTGCTGCCTGTTATGGATGATCGCATCAGGTCGATGGTTACATACCTGCGCAAGCAAAATCCACATCTGTCGCGAGATATGCTGCATCACTGGTGTGCCGACCCGAAAGGAGCCACTGCTCTGCTGCAGGTTTGCGAGAAATTGTGGGAACAGGGCTGGAAGCAGGATCGGATGGATGCAGCCCCCTGGGTGCCCGCTGTGAATGTGCTGCTGTTGAAGATGATTAGAAATGGAATGGCTGCGTTATCGAATGAAGAAAGTGGTACCAGTAACCACGTCATGTTGTGTGTGGTTGGCGGTTTGTATCTTTGGGCTCTACAGGAATTTCTTAAACGATACATGGAAGGTGTGGTCGAGGTTTCGCGCATTGCCTCTTATGAATCAATGATGTTGCCGGTTACCCCCATGGTGTTTTTGCACCATCAGCCGGAATCGAACCTTTTGGCTGATGACAGCCAGTTGATTCGGCTTTATGGGCTTGAGCCTGAGATCGTGCCGCAGTTGCGTTATCTGCGTAGTAAGGTCGGCTTTAAAAATGAAGGTGGCATGCTGGCTCTGCTTGCAAAGGATAAGCTGGGGCAACATTTGTTGCGGCGTTGCTGGGCACGACTGTCGCTATGGAAGCTTGCCTTGAAATCCGGGCATGGCGCCTGGATGCGCTGGGTGCTCGATGCCAAACAATTGGACAAACTATTAGCCGGGCAGGTTCAACCTGATGCTGCTTCTATCGAGAATCTGAAAGCCAATATCAATGAGCCGGTCGCTGCATGGCTGCTGGCGCAATTGGCTGGTGGTAAAGCTGTAAAAAATGCAGGCGAGCCGTGGTTGCGTGATAATATTACCTTGCTTGCTTTCAGGGTATTTGATGAAGATGTACGGGTAGAAATAGCCAGACGTGAGGCCGAAATATTCTGGGTAGATAAAAGCGCTGTTGCGAATAAGACTTCGGGGGCAGCTTCCGTTACGCGTGCCATAGGTGCTTTGCGCAGTGGTGCGAATATTCAGGTGGCCCATGATCTTGAGGCAGCATGGCAGAATGGAGATCTGGTTCTGATTCAGCCTGATGTGAGCAAAGCGCTGCATAGCGGTAAGGCACTGTCGCAGCGGCATGGCTGCATGCGTATCGAGTGGTCCGATTATCTGGCCAGAATGCATGTCCTGTCCGGCTCATCTGCGGCCGAATTTCTTGATAAGATATTTTTGCCGAATGTGTTGTCTATTGTCGAAGCAAAGAAAGATGTTTTCCTTGATAGCTGTTCAGCATCCGGCTGCCTGTTGCGTGGCTCGGTGTTATCATTAACTGAAACCGGCATCGCAATGCGCAAGTCTTTGCATCACCTGTATCGGCAGGCGTGTAAGCAGGAAGCTGATAGTATCGCGCAGCTGAATTTGCCGCAGCTTTCCATGTGTATGGATATGACTGGAGAGTGGGCATTTTCTGAGCATCAACATGCAGGGCTCGGCGTCCAGCGCATAGTCTTTTCACTGGCAGTGCCTCAGGTCGAGGCTGGCGTATGCAGGGATAGTAATGGTGAGCGTTTGATCAACGCATGTGTTGGCAAGCATGCTCCGAAGCCGATTGGCGGTGTTAATGTGGAGCCGGTACAGGGTAGCGACGGAGGCAAGGTTCAGGTGTTGCATAATGCAGGTTTCGCACTGACAGCTTCAGCCAGGCAAGAGTTGAGCTCGGTGTTGTCCGGCAAGGCGACCATCCGGGAAATACACCCGAATCCGAGGGATATTGCCGGGGTACTCGATGGCTACCGCTTGCCAGCTTGCGGTCTGGAGCTATGCGTGATTCAGCGCTACGGTGAGCACAAGCAGAAGCCATGGGTGTTGATGAAGGTCGGTAAGCCGTGTCTGGCGGGTCTTGATGTGGATCTGTTCGAGCTGCTGGATGAAGATGCTGTTGCAACCCAAAATATTATTGATCATGGGCTGGTTCGCTGGATCTGATGCAAAACATGCAATCTGAAATATTCAATGGCTGGCTGGATGGTCAGACTATTTTTACGACCTCACAAACGGTGGCTGTGGGCTGGTCGGGCGGGGCTGATTCAACCGCTTTGTTACTGGCTCTGAAATCGACTGGATGCCAGCTCCAGGCTTGGCATGTGGACCATGCATGGCGATCATTTTCCCATGATGAAACCGCGCTGCTGGCGAACAGAGCAGAGCAGTGGGGTATTCCGTTTTATTCAACCAGGCTGGATGAACCAACCGGTAAGAATATGGAGGCTGAGGCCAGAGCTGGCCGTTATGCGCAGTTTGCACGCTGGGGACAAGAGCTTGATGTGAATGTTTTGTGTCTGGGTCATCATCTGGATGATCAGGCTGAGACTGTTTATATGCGTATGCTGCAAGGGGCAGGGGCGGCAGGCTGCCGGGGCATGCATAACGAACGTATGCTTGGAACATTAAGATTGCTGCGCCCACTGTTGCATGTGCAGGGTAACATGCTGAAAGAGGCTTTAAGAGAGGCTGAAGTTGAATGGCTGGAAGATCCCAGCAACGATGATTCAGGCTTGTGGCGCAATCGGATAAGGGCGAGAGATTTTTCTGCCATGCATCAGGCTGGATATCAGCCCCGCCAGCTGTTTTTGCGCTGGAAAGTTCAGGCTGACTGTCTTACTGACAGGTTGGATACGGCAGCGGAAAAAAT
This sequence comes from Mariprofundus sp., assembly GCA_021772835.1. Lineage (GTDB taxonomy): Bacteria > Pseudomonadota > Zetaproteobacteria > Mariprofundales > Mariprofundaceae > Mariprofundus. Next base: position 60,582 of record JAJFLE010000057.1, on the reverse strand, counting down.
GCTGGAAAATGATCTGTTGCATGAACAGGGTGTGGCCTCCCTCTCTTGGCAGGCCTGGTGTGCAAGCTCGCCGCCTGTGCGGGCACGTGTGTTGCAGAAAATTATGGTTATCGTGCTTGGCGAAGGTAGTACTCCCGGGCGGCGTCATATCGAACTGGTTGAAACATGGACGTCGAAAAAGGCACGGGGGGGACTTGATTTGTCCCGTTGCCGACTCTATAGAGCTCAAGGGCGCCTGCACCTGCAGACTGTCAGAGCCGGGTGAATATTAGAATAAATAGGTTTATTATTTAATCGAACTTTCATGCATAATAGGCCACGCTTGCGTGACAACAGATATTTTAAGCCCGTTTTGACGGGCAAGAGGATTAGAATCAATGGGTAAGAATTTACTGCTGTGGCTGGTTATAGGCCTGACCATGATGAGCCTGTTTAATATGTTTTCGGCACCAATGTCGAAGGCCGATAAAATGGCTTATTCCACCTTTATCGAGAAGGTGGATAACGGCATGGTTGAATCGGCAACCATCAAAGACAAGCAGGTTATCGGTCAATATCGTGATAAATCCGGTGATCTGAGGAACTTCGATGTCAACGTACCGAATGATCCGTCCATGACGCAGCGTCTGCTGGATAATAAAGTAGTGGTGAATGTCAAAGAGGCGGACGAAGTGCCGTTCCTTCTTTCCATACTGATCTCCTGGTTCCCAATGCTGCTGCTGATCGGCGTGTGGGTATTCTTTATGCGCCAGATGCAGGGCGGTGGTAAAGGTGGTGCCATGGGCTTTGGTAAGAGTAAGGCCAAATTGCTCAATGAGAATACTGCGCGAGTCACCTTTGAAGATGTGGCCGGATGTGATGAGGCCAAGCAGGAGGTAACTGAGGTCATCGAGTTCCTTCGTGATCCATCCAAGTTTACCCGCCTTGGTGGTAAAATTCCAAAAGGCGTTTTGCTGGTTGGCCCTCCGGGTACTGGTAAAACGCTGTTGGCGCGTGCCATTGCCGGGGAAGCGGAAGTGCCGTTTTATTCAATCTCCGGTTCCGATTTTGTGGAGATGTTTGTTGGTGTTGGTGCATCGCGTGTGCGCGATATGTTCGAACAGGCCAAAAAACATGCGCCATGCATTATCTTTGTCGATGAAATTGATGCCATGGGGCGTCATCGCGGCGCCGGTATCGGTGGCGGCAACGATGAGCGCGAACAGACGTTGAATCAGATGCTGGTTGAAATGGATGGTTTTGAATCCAATGAAGGCGTCATTCTGGTGGCTGCCACCAACCGTCCCGATGTGCTCGATCCGGCTTTGCTACGCCCTGGTCGTTTTGACCGTCAGGTCACTGTGCCGCGTCCGGATCTGTTGGGCCGCGATCAGATCCTGAAAGTTCACATGCGTAAAGTGCCATTGGCATCTGATGTGGATACCAAGGAGCTGGCACGCGGTACGCCGGGTTTCTCTGGCGCTGATCTGGCCAATCTGGTCAATGAGGCGGCGCTGAATGCGGCCCGTTTCGATCGTGACAAGGTGGGCCGTGCCGACTTTGAAACGGCCAAAGACAAGGTGATGATGGGTACCGAGCGTCGTTCCATGTTGATCTCCGATGATCAGAAGAAGACTACGGCATATCATGAAGCTGGTCATACGCTGGTGGCTAAATACCTGAAAAATGCAGATCCGGTGCATAAGGTGAGTATTATTCCGCGTGGTCAGGCCCTCGGTATTACCATGCAGATGCCGACAGAAGACAAATTCAATCATGATAAGGAATATCTGCGTGACCAGATATCTATCATGATGGGTGGGCGTCTCGGCGAAGAGCTGGTGCTGGGGCAGATGACGACCGGTGCTTCCAATGATTTCGAACGTGCGACACAACTGGCGCGCAACATGGTGACCCAGTGGGGCATGTCCGATGAGATGGGGCCTATGGTATATGGTGAACGCGAGCACGAGCCATTCCTGGGTCGTGAAATTACCCGTCAGACCAATATCTCGGAAGAGACAGCACGCAAGATTGATGTCGTGGTTCGCCAGCTGATTGAAGATAACTACGACCGTGCCAAGAATATTCTCATAGAGCACATGGATCAGTTGCACCTGCTGGCAAAGGGGTTGATCAAATATGAGACGCTGGACACGACCGATATTGATCGTGTGATGGAAGGTAAGGAGCCGTTGCTGATCAAGGAGTTCGAGCAGAAACCGGCATCTCCTGGCAAAAGACCGCCTGAAGAGCCTTCTGCAAAAGTAGATGTTGGCAAGGAGCCTGAACAGGAAAAATCATCAGGTGATGAGGCTGGGCAGGTTCACTGATGCCTTCACTGTGGCACCGTCCGGTTGATGGTGAAGCGTGGATTATGGGGGTGCTTAATTGCACCCCCGACTCGTTTTCGGACGGCGGTAGTTTTGTCGATGTCGATGCTGCAGTAAATCACGGTCTCTCCATGTGGCATGATGGAGCCCGTCTGCTGGATGTGGGGGGGGAGTCTACCCGCCCGGGAGCTGCGAGAGTAACTGTAGACGATGAACTGGGACGTGTAATTCCTGTAGTGCGTGAGCTGAGCAGACATGGCTGTGCCGTATCCATTGATACCATGAAGGCTGAAGTCATGGCGCAGGCGATTGCCGCCGGAGCGGTGATGGTGAACGATGTCAGCGCGCTCACACATGACCCCGGAAGCCTTGCTGTGGTTGCCGGGTCGGGTGTCGATGTGTGCCTGATGCATATGCTGGGAAATCCAGAAACTATGCAGCACAGGCCGCAATACGATGATGTGATCGAGGAGGTGGCAGCTTTTTTCGCAGAAAGAATCAATGTGGCCTTGGCCGCGGGTATTCAGGCTTCTTCAATCTTGCTTGATCCGGGTATCGGTTTTGGTAAACGACTTGAAGATAACCTGACACTGATCCGGTCGCTGGCTGAATTCAAAGATCGATTTTCCATGCCTGTACTGCTCGGTGTTTCGAGAAAATCTTTCCTCGGTTTGCTTACCGGATGTACTGTTGATGATCGTGAAGTTGAAACGGCGGTGGCCGGGGCTGCAGGCATTATACACGGAGCAGATGTGCTGCGAGTGCATGATGTGAAGTTGCAGCGAAGAGCGATTAAAGTGGCATCAGCCCTGTCCTGAATATGTTGGTGCTTGCATGCGTGCTTAATCGAACTACCCTTACTGGGATGAACAAGAAGGCAGACTCATGAGCGGCTGGCAGTTTGGACTTTCTGATGTCTTCGACATCACGGTGGTGGCCATCGTGGTCTATTTCTTTTTACGCTTGATTCGTGGCACTCGTGCAGTGCAGATGTTGATTGGCGTTGCCATGGTTGTGGTTGTTTATCAGTTATCTCAGGTGTTTGGTCTGTTTACGGTTGAATGGATATTCGGGCACTTCTTTTCCGCTTTTATGGTGATTCTGGTTGTACTTTTTCAGCAGGAAATTCGTCGTGCTCTGGTGCGTGTGGCGGTCAATCCACTTTCATCCGGTACTACACCAACAGTAGCCATGCTCGATGAATTGGTAGAGTCGGCTTTTTCTCTGGTGCACCGTGGTTGGGGTGGCCTGATTGTGATTGAACGTGAAACTGGCCTGCGCCACTTGTTCGAATCCGGTGTTGAAATGAATGCGCCCATTCGACCGGATGTCATACAAGCCATATTTTGCCCTGATGCCCCTATGCATGATGGGGCGGTTATTGTTTGCCGGGATGCTCGCGGAGGGCGAGTTGTCGCTGCACGTGTGTTGCTTCCTCTGGCTCAGGTGACGGCCCTCCCCGGTAATTTCGGCACACGGCATCGTGCCGCTGTCGGCTTGTCCGAAGAGAGTGATGCGCTGGTGATTGTGGTGTCTGAAGAGCGGGGTGACGTTCATCTGGTTGAAGAGGGGCAATTGGGCGAGTCGCTTAACAGCCGGGAATTGCATCAGGCCCTGGAAAAAACACTGTCATCCGTGCTTTATTCACAGGGGAAATCTGCTGAAACGGCAGACAAAGTCTGATGCGCTTGTTTGTCAGTCAGTTCCGAAAATTTAATCTGCACATCTGGGCCATTATTATTGCCATTGCACTGTGGTTGCAGGTACATGGCCAGGGTGAAGGTTCTTTGAGTATGGATGTTCCATTGCAAATTCAGGGTTTGCCAGCAGGTATGGTGATCGTCAATGATTTGCCGGATCATGTGCGTGTTACGGTGACGGGCTTACAATCACGTTTGAAGGATCTGCACCAACAGGATATGTCGCTGCCTATCATGGTCAGTGATATCACCACTCCAGGTGTGGTTGAGCGTGCGCTGCAAGTTTCATCAGTGTCTCTGCCTGTCGGTTTACATATCGAGAAGGTGCAGCCGGACAGGCTGGAGCTGCAGGTGGACAGGTTGGTGACCCGGTCTATTCCTGTGAAAGCACACTTTGAGCTACCTGAAGGCTGGAAGGCAGCCTCCGTCACTGTTGAGCCGCAACAGGTGCACCTGATTGGGCCTGAAGTCTGGCTGGACACCTTAAGAAAGGTAGAAACCACACCGATTCGTCCGTCCTTGAAGGCGGGTCCTTTTAAGGCGAGCTCTGGAGTTGAAAGTCCGTCCGGCAAGGCGATTCGGCTGGTTGAAGGCAAGGTGAAAATTGATGTGCGTGGTGTGCTGGTGCAAACAGATGCACCGGTTTTACCGGATGGTTTGGGTGGAGGAGAGCAGAAATGAGACGTTATTTTGGCACCGATGGCGTGCGTGGCCCGGTCAATCAGTTTCCGATGACGGCAGAGTTTTCTTTGGCTCTGGGGCGTGCTGCTGGCCATGTTCTGACTCAGCACCTGGATCATCAGCCCCGAATCCTGATCGGTAAAGATACACGGCTTTCCGGCTATATGATCGAATCGGCTCTATGTGCCGGATTAACTGCACAAGGTATGAGTGTGTTGCTTGTAGGGCCAGTGCCTACACCCGCAGTCGCATACCTGACTCGCAGCTTACGGGCGGATGCAGGCGTCATGTTGTCGGCCTCGCACAATCCTGCAGGCGATAATGGCATCAAGTTTTTTGCTGCCGATGGCTTCAAGTTGGCGGATGAGATTGAGCTGGAGATAGAAGCCTGCCTGGATAAGCTTCCTCCTTTGCCAGCGGCCCTTGCGGTCGGTAAAGCGGCACGCGTTGAAGATGCACGAGGTCGCTATATAGAATTTTTAAAGGGTTCGTTGCCACGAGGCTTGCGGCTCGATGGTTTGAAAGTCGTGGTCGACTGTGCCAATGGTGCAGCCTATGACGTTGGGCCGCGTATTTTGCGCGAACTTGGTTGTGATGTGATTGCCATGTTTGACGAACCGGACGGATTTAATATTAACCGTGAATGCGGATCAACCCACCCGGAGAGTATGATGCAGAAGGTGGTCGATGTCGGTGCGGATGTCGGGCTGGCATTCGATGGCGATGCTGACCGTCTGATCGCCTGCGATGCTCAGGGTTGCATTGTTGATGGTGACCGTGTGATTGCCATTTTGGCAGAACATGCTCACAAGAAGGGGCAGCTGACGGGCGGAGCTGTTGTGACGACTCTGATGAGCAATATGGGGCTGGAGCGTTACCTGGAAGGTATAGGGCTTTCCATGTTCAGGGCTGCAGTGGGTGATCGTTACGTGCTCGAAATGATGCGAGAGACAGGCTGTAATGTTGGTGGCGAACAATCCGGGCACATGATTTTACTGGACCACAATACAACCGGAGACGGGGTGATGACGGCGCTACAGTTACTTACGGCCATGCAGGAGCAGAATAAAGCTCTTGCAGAGATGGCTGCTGGCATGTCGCTGTTTCCGCAAAAGTTATGGAATATCATGATGAGCGAGCCTAAGGATGTGTTGGCTGATGAGCAGGTGCAGAAACTTATCTGCGATGCTGAGCGGCATCTGGGTGGAAGTGGGCGTATCAATGTGCGCATGTCAGGCACAGAGCCGAAGATCAGAGTGATGGTTGAAGCTGAGGATGAGACTATAATGCTCAATATTGGTGGGCAGTTAACCGAGGCAATCAGAGAAAGAGTCTGCTGATTGTCTTTGCGTCAGGCGTGACCAATCTGGTCCGATAGTTGGCTGCGCTCGAAACCCATGCATCGTGCGCCAAAGTCCCAGCGCTGTTCCGGTGGTTCCTGAAAGACGATACGTTGGCTGGCTGGTGCAATCAGCCAGTCGTTGTTGAATAGTTCACTTTCCAGTTGTCCTGTTTGCCAACCTGCGTAACCCAGAATTAACATGTAATGTTCAGGGCCCTCTCCCTGAGCCAGATCCTCAAGTACATCACGCGACGAAGTCAGAAACAACTCAGGTGTGATCTCCATGGTTGAGTCGTAGACTTGCCAGCTGTCATGCAGCACAAAACCGCGAAAATCATCAACAGGCCCACCTTCAAACACACGTTGAATCTCTTTATTGCTTTGATCAGCAAGGCTTTGTTTGTTCTGAAGGCCGAGATCAATGAGTACATCTGACAAAGAGATATCCTGCGGTCGATTAATGATCAGCCCCATGCAGCCATCATCGTCATGATGGCAGATCAATACCACGGAATCCTTGAAGTTCGGATCCTGCAGAGAAGGGGTTGCCAGAAGCAACTGCCCGGCGAGTTTGTTAATCTGCACGTTGCCTCCTTGTGATGACAAGATGTGAATCCTGCTGAATTATGACAATGTTTTCTGTGCCATCAGTTTAGCCATATGGATAGCTTCCATCAGGCTAGAATAAGATACGTCTTCAGACCCAACCAGGTCAAGGGCCGTACCGTGATCAACGCTGGTGCGAATAAATGGCAGGCCGAGTGTAATGTTGACGGACTCACCAAAGCTAATGGCTTTGATCGGGATCAGGGCCTGATCGTGGTAACAGCAGATGATGGCATCAAAGTGATGGCGATTGCTTGCAGAAAAGGCTGTATCTGCCGGTATTGCATCTGTTATTTCTATGCCTTCCTGACGTGCAACTTCAACTGCAGGATTGAGAATATCGATCTCTTCCCGACCAAAGTGTCCCTGCTCACCTGCATGCGGGTTTAAGCCACATAAAGCTAGTCTTGGCTGTTTGATGCCAAAACGCTGTTTCAGGTCATGATGCACAATGCGGATGCAATCAATCGTTAGCTGTATCGAAAGGGCATGAGGTACATCTTTGATGGCAAGGTGAGTCGTAAGCAGGGCCACGCGCAGTGATGCTGAGGCGAGCATCATGACAAAATCTGTTGCTGCAGTTGCATCGGGTTTGCGTGAAATGTGGGCCAGGAACTCGGTATGGCCGGGGAACTTGAATCCGGCACTGCGCAATACGGCCTTTTCAATCGGACCGGTAATCAGTCCTGCCGCCTGATTGGACAGGCAGGTTTCTGCTGCAGTTTGAATGCAGTTGATGACTGCAGCAGCAGTTGTCTGTGAAGTTTTACCCATTGTGACAGGGCTAACTTTGACGTCAGGTGTTAATGGATTCCAGCACTTCAGGCCTGTTGTGCTCGATTGCTCTGCAGTGCTTAGTGTGACGAACTCACGGATTTCTGTTTGCAGGCCAATCTGTTTTGCACGCTGTTGCAGCCAGATTGCTGGTGCAACAATAATGATGTGATCGAAGCTCTCAGGGTGGTCTTTATAAGCTCGGATGACACAATCCGGGCCTATCCCTGCAGGCTCGCCAAGGGTAAGCAATAATGGTTTCATGCAGGCTTAGAGAAAGCTTAGCTCACGGACGATTTTCCAACTATTACCCTCTTTTTCCAGGATCAGAGATTTTTTACCTTTGTTGGAATATGTGTCGGATTCATAATTCTGCGTGAATTCGCAGCGGACATGGTTGCCATCAACCGGAATTACCTTTAAATCATGGATGGAAACACGAATAAAAGTTTTGTTTTCTATCATCTGGGTGCGATATTTTTTCCACTCAGCAATAGATGCATGGGATTTACCAAGGTAAAAGTGCTCGGAATAGTTGGCAAAATAAACATCCAGGTCTTTGCTGCTCCAAGCCTTAAGCCAGGAATTTACCACGGCTTCAGGGCTAATCTGTTGCTCAGAAGCGTTTGTCGTTGGCTGAGCCTGTTCAACCACGGGCGCGGCACTTCCTATGTTTATATCGGCACAGCTGAAATTCTCAATTTTTGCTGCTGCCTTCAGACCAGCCAGCCAGTGCGGATGCTGCTCCTGCATTTCAATGTCGGTCAGAATTTGTTGAATCTTGTCTTTGTTCGCTTCAAATGAGTTTGGGTCAATGTGACGACGGGCAACAAGCCGAATAATATGCAGTCCAAAACCAGTTTCAACCACGCCACTGGTTTCTCCAGCCTTGAGCTTAAAGGCTGCCTCTTCAAAGGCTGGGATCATCATGCCTCTTTTGAACCATCCAAGGTCCCCGCCCTTGCTGGCGCTAGGTCCCTGGGAGTCTTCCTCGGCGCGTTTTGCAAACGCTTCATCAGATGCGCCTTTCATATCGGCTGCAATGGAATCTGCACGATGTCTTATTTTCGCGACCGTGGCCTCATCTGCGAGAGCAGGGATTTGCAGGAGAATGTGCCGGGCATGGGCTTCATCGTAACTTTCACCAGTTTGCTCAGTGTCCTGCCATCTGTCTTCCAGGACTTTAATAATGTGAAAGCCTGATGGTGAGCGAATGGGGTCAGTCAAAGCATTCACAGGCAACTCCAGTGCGGGCACGAAGCGCTGTGCGATTCCGCCGTGCATGAACCAGCCCATATCTCCCTTCTGCTCTCTCTCTGCGGACTGGGAATATGTGGCGACCATTTGGGCGAAGTCTGTACCGTCAACAAGTTGCTGGTGAATCCAGCGAACCTTGTCACGAACCTTATTGAGTTGCTCAGGTGTGGGTTCGTTTGGCACTGCCATAAAAATCTGGGCAAGATGCACTTCTCTGCGAGGTTTTGGCACAGCCAGATATTTACGGTAATACTCGCGCATGGACTCTTCGGAAATTTGCAGTTTGCTGCGCACGGCGACATTGATGAGTTTACCGATCAGGATCTGGTCTTTTAGTGTTTCTTTATAATCATCAAAATTCATGCCCTGCTGCGCAATGGCATCCTTGAGTTGACCCGGTAACAGATTGTTGCTGCTTTCTACATTCTGAATGGCATTGTCTACCTCTTCCTGAGTGACACTTAGCTCCAGTTTGCGAGCTTCCTGAACTTGCAGTAATTTGGTGACTTTTGCATCAAAGGCTCTGTATTTCAGCTCGTTATAAGAAAGTGGGGATGCTTGTCCTGATTGACGTATCTGGGCAACTGCAGTTTGAATTTCTTGCTGAATCTCGTAACAGCTGATGGCTTCGTTATTAACAACGGCTGCGATTGAATCGAATGTTTCGGCTTTAGCGACTGAGACATAAATCAGCAGGCTTGAAAGCAAAATAAGGGAACGCATGAAAACTCCGGATGAACTGGGCCGCACAACGTTGTGTGAATGCATGCGCGGTGGGCGATTAGAGGAACGAAATGTCACGAACCGACGCTACCTAAGCCTTTGAATTCAAGCAAGATTCTGAAGCCCAGATTGGATGCTTTGGCGGTGCCTGTGCGACTGTTGATGCGATAACCTTCAGCGCCCAGTTTCCAGCAGGGGTGCTGATACTGTACTTCCAGGGCAGTACGTTGGGAGATTTTTTGCACAAAATCATATTGCCAGCGGCCACTGGCCTGCCAGCGGTTGGCCAGACGCAGATTGGCAGAGATGTTCAGCAGTTGTGATTCAGTTGTGTAACGCGCGTCAGTGAACTGGTGGGATACAATCAAGCTGTTGCCTGTTGCTCCGCTCAGGCTGATGGCTGAACTTAATGTCGCCCAATAGCGGTCGACGGTGTTGTATTGGCCTGAGCTATACAGGCTGACGCCGGTAAAGGGTTGAAAAACCACCTCTCCGAGCAGGTTTGAGAAGGGCCTGGTTGCAGCAGGTTTAAGCGCGGCATCAATGGTTTGTCGCTGCAGGTTGTAAGAAGCACCGCCACGAATGATCAGGAAATCGCTGGCTGCGGTCTCCGGGTCAGGTTTATGCTGCAGTCGGTTTTCCAGAATCAGGCTGAAGCGATTGGCTTTTTCAATGCGGTCGAAACCGGAAAAGCGGTTGCCTGACATCAGATTGCTCCAGGCGAGCAGGCCAAATGCCGAATCAAAGTTCGGCAGAGTGCTTTGATCCGGAACATTGATATAATCATAACGTAGGACAGGCGAGATCGCGTGCCGCCAAGTTCGGTCGCTGCTGATGCCTTCAAAATCACTGCGAACTTCCAGACTGACTTCACCGCTAGTGCGGAACGGATTGGCGGCTGTGTTATTGGCTTGCTGTTTGAGCCAATAGCGGGTGTGATGGCTACCCGCATGCAGTTTGGCCGAAATGCCACCGCCTGCCAGTTCCCACGGGACTTCAACGAAGGGGTGCAAGTCCATACGCAAACCGTCTACGCCAAGCTTGCGATCAAAGCGTGTTGTCTGATGCTCCAGGCCAAAGATCAGGTTGGAATGACGTGACCATAACATCCGGCCCTCCAGTCGGGGTAGAATCTGCAATGTTGATGCATTGCTTGTTAAAAGCAGGTCCTGTTGATGTTGCGCAATAAGAGCCCAGTCCTCCTTGAAATCTCCATAAACACCTGACTGAGAAAGTGTCGCCACACTTTGCAGATAACGTGTGCTGCCCACATCTTCCGAGGCGAAATCGGCCAGATAATCCCGATCACTGATATGGTCTGCCTTGACATCAAAGTTGAAGCCGGCGGGCAGGCCCCAGTGGATATCTCCCTGCAGGCGAGAACGGGATCTGGCTGTTAATGTGTCGTTAATACCTGCAGCAGACAAGCGTTCTGTGCCGATGCCCGATGCATGGCGAAGTTCGGCCTCACCCATGAAGCCGCGTGCGCTCATCCAGCGGGGGGTCATGGTGATATCCCAGTTCTCAGATGGAGCAAGATAGACTGGCAGGCCGAGCTCGGTTCCCCTGCGATTGCCAATGCCTACGCTGGGCATGAGCAGGCCGGACTTGCGTCTGAGCGACTGTTGCAACCATGGTGTGTAGAGCACCGGAATTTCCCAGAGCTCGAAACGACCATTTGTTGTAATCAGGCTGCCATCCTGTTGGTCCAGACGAGCGTGGCTTGCCCTGATACGCCATGACTCTTCGTCTATCGGGCAAGCGGAATAGATGATCTCTTCAGCTTCAAAGGTTTGATCATCTATGCGTTTTACACGCGCAGCCTGCAGGCGCTCGCCTCCGGGTAATGTAATAACAGCATTTTGAATGTTACCGGCTTGACTGTCCGTGTTCATCACAGCCTGATCAGCGTGAATCGTTGCCTGAGGGGATTCTATGACAACATGTCCGCGAGCTTCGAGCACCTGCTGATCCGTTCGATATATGACTTCATCAGCGCGCAGGGTGTCGCTGGTTCGCTTGATGACAACATTGCCTTTGGCTACAACAACACCATTGGCATCTCGCGAAATCTCATCTGCGGCAATGTCGACCGGCACGGCATGGGCGAGAGGCGCTGCGACAAGTATGGCTGCAATAAGGAATAAACGGGGCAGTTGAAGCATGGGGTGGAAGGCTATCCTACAATTCATAAGCGTCCACTACGTTGATGCCTGCAGGGCATGGAAGTCGGTGTCTTTCCGTTAAAAAATCAGGTTTGATAACAAAGCCAGAGTGTTGCTGCCCATGCCTCGGGAATAACCGGAGTGGTTATTCGGGTTTGATGGCGAAGCCCAGGTAGTTTACTGATAAATCATCGGAAAGTGTGAAATGGTCGGTAAGCATGGCGTAGCTCATGCCTCTCAGGTCTTTGATTTCCAGGCCTGCATCACGAAGTGCGGAATTCATCTCGGATGGTTTGATGAACTTGGCATATTCGTGTGTACCTTTGGGTAGCCAGCCGAGAATATACTCCGCACCCAGAATAGCCTTGATATAAGAAACCGGATTGCGGTTCAGCGTGGCAAAAAAGAAGTGTCCCCCGGGTTTAATCATGGAAGCACAGGCAGCCACGGTACGTGGCACATCGGGAACATGTTCAAGCACTTCCAGGCAGGTTACAGCGTCATAATATTCATCATGGGAGCCAGCCCAGCTTTCCGCATCATTTTCTATATACTCTACCGCCACACCGGATTGCTCACTATGCAGACGTGCCACGGCCAGTGCCTTGGGGGAGCGGTCAATGCCGCTCACCGTTGCACCGCGCGATGCCATGCCTTCAGCAAGAAGTCCGCCGCCACAGCCAACATCCAGGATGCAGGCTTCAGGGAGATTTACCTGCCGCGCAATGTAATCAAGCCTGAGCGGGTTGATTTTATGCAATGGCTTGAATTTTCCGGTGGGATCCCACCACTCTTCAGCCATGGCTTCGAACTTGGCGATTTCTTCGGTGTCAAAATGCTTGTCTGTCTGCATAAGCGAAAGCATGTCGGCGACACATGATGAAGGCAAGGGCGGTGTAACATTCAGGCTCGTAGTGGTTAGCAGGCTGAGGCTGCTGTACTGCGTAGATATATCCAGATGATGCAGAGGTTTCGGGATGCTCATATCGCCTTCTCTTCCCGTTCATAAGCGATGCGTCTCAGCCCTGTTCCAAGCCAGATCCGGCATGAAATCCGTAGTATTACGGATGTTCGAGGTGGCTCGCAGCTCGTAAGGTGCGTCATAGAGTCAGCCATTACTGAAGAGTGATCTGGTCTGGCATTGCTTGTGCTGTTGAGCAGCGTGCTGACTTTGGCTCGATGATCTTGGCAGCTCTGGAAAAGGGTTTGGGCCGCTGGACCATAATTGTGAAGCCAGGAGCGCTTGAATGTCGAATGAAATTATGATTGCTCGTCAGCCAATTTTTGATCGCGAATATAACGTGGTGGCGTACGAGATACTGTTTCGAGGTGACTTTTCTATTGCGGATAGCGAGATGACGTCTCAAGTTGTGGTTAATACACTTATGGATATAGGGCTGGAAAATGTTGCGGGTACTTTGCCAGTCTATTTCAATATTGATGAGGATTTCCTGCTCAATGAATCTGAACTGACGCAAGCCTTGCCTGCCGAACAGGTTCGTTTCGAGATTCTTGAAACGGTGCAGCCTACGCAAGCGGTGTTGGCAGCATGCAGTCGGCTGAGGGAGAGAGGTTATAGCCTGTCGCTGGATGATGTGGTCTCCATTGAACACGGTATGGCCTTTGTTGATTATATTGATGTGATTAAAGTGGACTGGATTGATGCCAGCAATCCGGGAGCGATCATCAGAGCTTTTTGTGGTCGCAATGTGAAATTTCTGGCTGAAAAGGTCGATTCATATGAGACCGCTGAAGCTGCCAAGGCCCTCGGTATTGATTTTTATCAGGGCTACTTTTTCTGCAAGCCGGCTATCGTATCGGGCAAAAAAATACCTGAATCAAAAATGTCGATTCTAAGAGCCATGCAACAGGCCATGACTGCAACGTCGATTGACGGGATGTTTGATGTGGTGAGGCAGGATGTGACTCTGTCCTATCGGTTACTCAAATATATCAATTCGGCTGCTTTCGGCTTGCGCCGGGAAGTGCAGTCGATTGAGCAGGCGCTGAGTCTGCTGGGACTGAACAATATACGCCGCTGGTTGACACTTTTGGCCATGACGTCGCTGGGTGAAAACAAACCGAAGGAGCTGATCCGTCAGGCACTGTGGCGTGCGCGTTTCCTTGAGTCGCTGGCCAGAGCAATGGGTGAGAACAGTGTCGATGATGATTTCCTTCTGGGGCTATTCTCTATTCTGGATGCGTTACTGGATCGCTCCATGCAGGACTCGTTGCAGGAAATTCATCTGGCCGAACATGTGCATGATGGTCTGATCGATCTGACAACACCTATGGGTGAAAAGCTGGCGCTTTCATTTGCCATTGAGCAAGGGAACCGGGATTTCATCCAGGTCTTTACTGAAGATAACCGCCGCATAGCTTATACGGACGTGACGCGCCTGCAGGTTGAGGCCATGCACTGGGCAGACCAGAAGATGGCAGCACTTATCGCTTTGTAACCGATTCTTTGCTGCACGGTTAAGCCGGACTTCTTTCCGGTCAGTTTCACAGCTAGGCTGCCCGGGTGTTTGCTCAAATCGTATTAACCCGTCTGCTACAGGCTGTTCCCACACTGTTGGGCGTGGCCACACTTGTCTTTTTTCTGCTGCATTTGGTGCCGGGCGATCCTGTGGATGCCCTGCTTGGCGAAACAGCCATGCCCGCAGACCGTGAAGCTTTGCGTCAGGCTCTGAATCTTGATCAACCCATACTTTATCAATATGGCAACTACCTTTCCGGTTTGGCCGCGGGTGATTGGGGCACTAGCCTGATTGATCACAGGCCGGTGCTCGAACGTATTGTTGAGCGCGTTCCGGCTACGGCTGAGCTGGCGGTGATCAGTCTGATTCTTGCTGTACTGCTGGCTTTACCTCTGGGTTACTGGGCTGCCCGGCATGCTGGAAAATCCCAGGATGTTGCCGCCATGGGTTTCTCTCTTATTGGCGTTTCCATTCCCAACTTCTGGCTGGGACCTATGCTGATGCTGCTGTTTGCCGTGGGACTCGGCTGGTTGCCGGTATCCGGCATGGACCAACCCGGATCAATTATTCTGCCTGCAGTGACGCTGGGTACGGCACTGGCGGCTGTGTTGTCACGCATGGCGCGCTCATCATGGCTGGAAGCGATGAGTATGGATGCGACGCGCACAGCTCGGGCGTTTGGAGTATCGGAGCGCATGATCTGGTGGCGTCATGCCGCGCGCCTTGCTGCGATTCCGGTGATTACCATGTTTGCCTTGCAGTTGGGAGCTGTGCTTGGTGGTGCGGTGATTACCGAGACTGTATTCGACTGGCCGGGTCTTGGATTGCTGACGATTGAAGCAATTCAGAGCCGTGATTATCCGCTGGTGCAGGGATGTGTGCTGCTGATTGCAGGCTTTTATGTGTTGGCGAATCTGCTGGCCGATCTGCTGGGCATGTGGCTGGATCCGAGGCAAAGACATGGTATGTGAGTCTGTTGTGATGCTTAAAGGACTGCCTCATGTCTAGGTCGGCATTGAAGCTGGCAGGCCTGTGCCTTTCATTCCCTTTATTGGTGTTATTCGTGGCCGCAGTGACAGGTGTGGATGGTCATGCCATCAACCTGGACGCTGTACTCTCCGGTGTGGCTCGATCGCATCTGCTGGGTACTGATGCACTGGGGCGTGACGTCTTGGCCAGACTTTCCGAAGGGCTTCAGTTGTCCCTGAGCGTTGGTATTACGGTGGTTCTGTTTGGTGGTTCGGTGGGCATAGCTATCGGTATGCTGGCCGGATGGGTCGGCGGTTGGGTGGATGCTTTACTGATGCGTATTGCCGATATTGTGCTCTCTTTTCCCGGCATCTTGCTGGCCATCGCATTGGCTGCGATGCTTGGTCCCGGTATCGATAATCTGGTGATGGCGCTGGTGGCAGTCGGTTGGGTTGGTTTTGCGCGGCTTTCCCGGGTGCAGGTGCTGTCATTCAAATCCGTACCCTTCGTAGAAGCAGCCATCGCTAACGGCTCAGGTGTGCCTTATATCGCATTGCGTCACCTGTTGCCGAATATCGCGGCTCCGCTGCTGGTAGAGGCCAGTTTCGGCCTTGCTGCCGTGATTATCGGCGAAGCCGGCCTCTCCTTCCTCGGGGTAGGTGTTCAGCCCCCCGACGCATCATTGGGTACGATGATTCGTGAAGGCACACGTTTGATGTTGGTCTCTCCCGGTCTGGTTGTTTGGCCCGGTCTGATTCTCTTTTCGCTGGTCATGGCGGTAAATCTGCTGGGTGATGCTCTGCGCGATAAACTCGATGTGCGCATGGAAATCAAATAAGCATTTGTTGTAGTTCATACTTGGCACTGTTCCTGCTCTGACTTTCTGATAATGTTGCAAGACAGAAGGCTGACTTATGGCAAGTGTAAATCATAGCCTGTATGTATCCGTCTTCTTTGCCTGCCTCTGTCGAGATGGGTGAGTTGTTGCTCTCCTCGAATATCGGCGGGACACATTTTCAGATTGGCGTGATGAGCAAGGAGTTCTAGTGTGCAGGGAGCCGTCGCTTTAAGTAAGTTCCGCATGATCAATGCCGTTATGCTTGCAGGTATTATCGGCACGCTGACCGGTGCTATTGGCATTCGCTTGGCACAGGATACTTCCTGGATTCGCATTTTCGACAATCTACACTGGACTACCAGTACCTCTACGGCAGCCATTGTTGCCTGGTTGGTTTTTAGATCTGCATCAGTTGCTGATCGCAAAGGGCTATTCTGGATAGCGCTTGGATTAACTGGCTACGCAGTGGGGCAAATTCTATGGGATGTTCAGGTGGCACTTGCCTATACAGGGTTCCCTGCCCCGTCAGATCTCTTTTATCTCTGGCTGGGTCTGTGTGTTATCATAGGCTTGCTAAAGGAGATCAGCAGATACACCACTCCATCACAGAGGAAAATGGCCTGGCTGGATGCAACTATCCTCACCGTTGCGTTGCTGACTCTGGTGCTTGCACTCTATTTACCTAAGCGTGGCGATACATCGTGGTTGCCGATGCTGGTCTTGATTGCTTACCCAACTACGTTGCTTGCCGCGGCAATTACTGCCCTGAGCATGATCCCATCCCTGCGTTTGCGTGTGAACGGCAGTTTACTGTTGTTTGTTGGCGGTCTGATAGCGACGGGGCTAAGCTGGATGCACTGGAATTTTCTGGCGCTCGACGGCGTTACCATTGATGGCAGCTGGTTTAATCCCTCCTTTTCTGTTGCCGTACTGTTGATCGCGTTTGCCCTGACGGGCTGGAAGATTGAGATCAATACAGATCGGGAGTGGGATCTGCGCTGCGAAGCTGCATTACGAATGCTACCTATGATGACTGTGGTGGTCGCAGCAGCAGCGGTTGTTCTATCTCATACGTTGGATCTGCCGCATATCGTGCAGGTCATCGCAGATATGGGGGCGGTAATAGTGCTGGTGCTGGCCATGTTCAGGCAGGGCGCCTTAATGAAGGAGCGGGAGCAGTTGTATGCGCTGCAAGCTGAGTTTATTGTGAGTCAGAATAAGCTGGTGTTGGAGCGAGGGCAGCTCAAAACCCTGGTCAGCACCATTCCCGACCTTGTCTGGTTAAAGGATGCCAATGGGGTTTACCTGAGCTGTAATCCGATGTTTGAAAAGCTGTATGGCCATCCCGAAGCCGAGATCGTGGGTAAAACCGACTACGATTTTGTCAGCAGTGAACTGGCCGATTTTTTCCGCCATAATGATTTGGCGGCTATCGAGGCAAAAGTGAGCCGAATCAACGAGGAGGAGTTAAGCTTTGCTGTTGGCGGTTATTCCGGCCTGTTCGAAACGATCAAGACGCCTATGTACGATGAAAACGATAACCTTATCGGGGTGCTGGGCATTGCCAGGGGTATCAGTGAGAGGAAACGGGCCGAAGAGGAGATAGCATCCCAACAGAAGGAGCTGTCTAAGCTTTCACAGGCGCTAGAGCAAGCCGGGGAAGCCGTCATGATCGCCTCTCCCGAGGCGATCATTGAATACGTGAATCCCGCTTTTACCGAAATTACGGGTTATAGCTATGCAGAGGCTATTGGCCAAAACACCTCGATGCTGAAAAGTGGAGCTCAGGATCCGGCCACTTACCGGGAGCTATGGCAAACCATTGCCGCAGGCAAGCGGTGGCAGGGGACGCTGATTGATCGCCGTAAGGATGGTAGTTTTTTCCCCTCCATGATTTCTATTGCGCCTGTATTCAATGAGGATAAAAAGCCCACGCATTATGTCTCAATCATGAAGGATATCACCGAGCTGAAAAGAATGGAGCATCAGCTGTTGCAGGCACAGAAGATGGAGGCTGTGGGTACGCTGGTCGGCGGAATTGCGCATGATTTCAACAATATGCTGGCTGCGATACAGGGCAACCTCTATATCGCTATGAAAAATCTGGATGACAAGCAGCTTATCACCAACAAACTGAAGCTTATTGATGAGATCTCAGGAGATGCTGCTGAAGTTGTCAGGCAGATGCTGGCCTTTGCCAAAAAAGATATTGTTGAGGTCAAAACGATCAATCTGAATAACCTACTTGGCGAAGGGTTTAGGCTGGCCAGAAGCACGACTCCTGAAAATATCAATCACCAGTTACACCTGTGTGATGATATTTTAAATGTCGATGCCGATGCCACCCAGCTGAAACAGGTGATTATCAACCTGTCAAATAATGCCAGAGATGCGCTTGAGGGTGTTCCGAAACCATCTATCGAATGGCACCTGAAGCTATATAAGGCAGACGAAACCTTCATGAACAGGCACCCCGAAATAGTAGATCGCCAGATGGCTATGATTTCATTGAAAGACAACGGATGCGGCATCAAGAGCCAGCATTTAGATGTTATTTTTGATCCTTTCTTCACCACCAAGGAGACAGGCAAGGGTACCGGGCTGGGGTTAGCTATGGTGTTCGGCTCAATACAGCGGCTTGGTGGTGTGCTGGAGGTGAAGAGCGAACCGGGCGAAGGTACAACTTTTTTTATATATATTCCTCTATCCAAGTCCACCCCGGTTTTGCCACAAGCTGATGCCGAATCGGCGTTGATCGGGGGTGATCAACAGGTTGTTTTACTGGTTGATGATGATGAAAATCTGCGCATGACGACTGCTGAGGTATTGGAGGGTTTTGATTATAAGGTTATCGAGGCAGGCGATGGTGAAGAGGCACTGGCAAAATATCTCGCCCATCAAAGTGAAATCGCGATTATTTTTTCAGATGTAGTCATGCCTAAAATGGGAGGAATAGAGTTGGCGGAAGAAATTCGTAAACTTGATGCTGAGATTCCTATCATACTTGCGACCGGTTACGACAAGGAACGGGTGACTTCCGGCAAAGCTGATTTCGTGAACTGTAAAATTTTAACAAAACCTTTTTCGTTTGAGCGGCTCGGCCAATTTTTGCGTCATATGCTTGGTTAACATGGGCTGTTGTGCAGTATGGCCAGGTTGGGCTTAGGGTACATGCGCAAGCAACGCAGAAAAAGCTGCGGGGAGTCATCATTGATTAATGAACATCTGATTGTCGGTTTGAAAGGGTTGAGTTTGACAGATCAGGAGCGCGCCTGGCTTAAGAGTAAGCCGCCGCTCGGTGTCATCCTGTTTGCCCGCAATATCGACAGCCCGGAGCAGGTGAAATCACTGTTATCTGAAGTGCGGTCCTGTACCGGTCAAGCTACATGGGCTGCCATTGATGAAGAGGGAGGCAGGGTGAATCGGCTGCCATGGGCTCCATTGAATAATCGTCGTCATGCTGCGGAGTATGGAGAGATGTATGCCCGCAATGCTGGCACTGCTATTCAGGCCGTTTATCAGGACAGTTTTGTTACAGGTGAGGCATTGAAAGAACTCGGCTTTACGCATAACTGCGCGCCGGTGCTGGACCTGTTTTGTATTGAGGGTCATTCGATTATCGGCAAGCGCTCCTTCGGCGAAGACGTGGCTCAGGTCGTGGCTTTGGCAACAGCCTGCATGCGCGGCCTGCACGATGCAGGCATTGAAGCAGTCGGCAAACACTTTCCCGGCCATGGTCGTGCCAATGCCGATTCACATGTGGCTGTGCCGGTGGTGGATGTTGCTTTGAATACGTTGTTTGATGAATCCGAGCCGTTTTCTGCCCTGATTGCGAGTGGGCTGAAACATATCATGACTGCGCATGTAATTTATTCGCAGGTGCGACCGGAAGTGGCTACGGTTTCACCGTTCTGGGTGCATCATGTGTTAAGAGAGCGCATGCACTTCTTTGGCCGTATCTGGTCCGATGATTTGTGCATGAAAGGCGTGGGCGAAGATGTGCTGCATGCTGCTCATGCGGCCCTGAAAGCCGGTTGTGATGCATTGCTGGTGTGTGAGCCCGAAGGTGTGGCTCAGGTTTACCATAGTCTGACTTAATCGTCTGTCCCTATAGAGAAAGGTTTGTAAATCATAGGCTCAGCTTTTTCAGCGGGTACAGGGGGGCTGAACAGGAAGCCCTGAATCTGCTCGCAATCACAGTCGCGAAGGAAGGCCAGCTGCTCCTGAGTTTCCACACCTTCGGCAACTACGCCAAGCTCCAGGGCCCTGGCCAGAGAGATGATGGCTGTGGTGATGGTCATGTCCTGTTCATCGTGTGGAATGTCCATGATAAATGAGCGGTCAATTTTAATAACATCCAACGGGAAATGTTTGAGGTAGCTCATGCTTGAATAACCGGTACCAAAATCATCAACGGACAATTTCAGCCCCATGCGTTTCATTTCCTTGAGCACTTTCATCGCGGTTTCAGCATCCTGCATCAGGACGCTTTCAGTCAGTTCAAATTCAATGAGCTCCGGCTCTACGCCTGTCTCTTCGAAAATCTGCTCGACAGATTCCAGTAGATAATGGTCTGCAAACTGATGGCATGAAATGTTTACAGCCATCGTGATCGGCCCTGCACCTGCTTTGCGCCATGCTTGCAGCTGCTTGCAGGCAGTTTTAATGACCCATTTGCCCATCGGAATAATCAGCCCTGACTCTTCTGCGACGGGAATGAAATCGGCCGGGGATACCATGCCTCTTTCCGGATGAATCCAGCGAATCAGTGCTTCAAATCCTTCAACCTTCTGGGTGGTGGCGTTAACTTTGGGTTGGTAAAACAGCGTCATCTCATCATTTTGAAGTGCTTTGTACAGTTCAGCTTCCAGCTGGATTCTATTCTGACTCTGCTGGCGCAGTTCATCATCATAAAAGAACACACCGTTGCGCCCTTTATATTTAACCTGATACATGGCGGCATCGGCATGTTTGAGCAGTGAGTCAATTTCACTGCCATCCTCAGGGTAAATTGAAACGCCTATACTGGAGGTAACGACCACGCGATTTCCTTCCAGCATGACCGGTTCACTCAGGTTTTTCAGAATTCGATCGGCAACGATGCCGACATGATGTAAATCCTTAATGCCACTGAGCATGACTGTGAATTCATCACCACCAAGTCTTGCCAGTGAATGACCACTGCCTCCGGGTTTATCTATTGCTGCGACGTCAGTGGTGCGGACGCTTTGTTGTAGTCGTCTGGAGACTTCTTCAAGCAGCTGGTCGCCTGCCTTGTGGCCAAGACTGTCGTTGATGCGTTTGAAGTTATCCAGGTCCAGAAACATCACAGCAACTTTAGTACCGTTTCGCTCTGCCTGATGCAGGGCAACTTGCAGGTGTTCTTTAAACAGGGTTCGGTTAGGCAGCCCGGTTACTGCATCGTAGTAAGCCAGCTGGCGAATTTCTGCCTCTGCATTTTTTCTCTCAGTGATATCCTAAAATGTACCGAAGAGTTGGGATACTCCCCCGTCAGGCACACGTTCGACATGTATGTGCAATGAACGGCATTTGCCGTCTGGCGGAATGACCTGAATTTCAACGTCGCTAGGGGTTCCGCCCTGAGCCTGCTGGATAGCCAGCTCAAAAGCATCGCTGTCATCAGAGTCGATGGAAGAGCGTAGCATCTGATAAAATATGCCGGGAGATGTGTGCGGCACTCCGAAAATGCGATACGCCGCTGTCGAGACATGCATTTGCTTGGTGCCGGTGTCCCAACTCCAGTTGCCCAGCTTGGCTATGCGCTGGGCGTCGGAAAGAAGCTTGGCATTCAGGGTGGCTTCCTTCATAGCCTGGCTGGCTCGTAGGGTATACTGAATTCGATGTCCGATGATGTGCCAGTTGACAGGTTTTGAGATAAAGTCTGTGGCGCCGCTATCAAAGGCCGTTTCAATGGCCTCAACATCACCCTGCCCAGTCATGATAATGACGGGCACATTGTGCCCGTTTGGCAGTTTGCGCAGTCTTTTACAAAACTCATAGCCGTTCATGACAGGCATCATGACATCAACAAGGATCAGTTCGGGAGTTGATTGTTCGAGGATTTCTAAAGCTTCCTTGCCATTACCAGCCTGTACGACTGCATACCCATCGTCACGCAGAGTCTCAATCATGACTTCTCGCAGCATCTCATCGTCATCAATGACCATGATTGTGTGCAGCTTGTTTTGGGTTGAATGATTGGCGATCTCGTTCATAAGTGATCATCCCGAGCAAATGATATGCCACTATTTCTCAGGGTTGAGGAATTCATCACGCACATCCGTGTATGCCATCCTTGCAGGGCGCTTGGGCGTTGATGAACGAGTTTCAGCTCGCCCGCAGGGTGAAGGGAAGTAACTAATGTATGCAGTTATATTCAGAGCCGAAGTTAACAGGCTTGATGAAGCTTATGTGGAGATGGCGGCGCGAATGAGAAAGCTGGCAATGGAAAAATATGGCTGTACCGAATTTACGTCTGCTATTGAAGGCGCGAATGAAATTGCTATTTCATATTGGCAGAGTCAGGAGCAGATACGGCGATGGAAGCAGGATGTTGAACATCTGGCTGCGCAAGAGTTTGGCAAATCAAAATGGTACAGGTCATATCACATTCAGGTTGTAGAAATTATCCGTGAATACAGGAGTAATCACTAAAATTCTCACGCATGCGGATAAGCAAGTTCAACCAGCGCTTTCTTGAGTTTTGTTCCGGATAAGCGAAAGCTTTTGGATATAATCTTCGCCCCATGCTTGCAGAGCATCGAGTGTGGGGGCAAGGATTCGGCCGAATTCTGCCATGGAATATGCTACCTTGGACGACAATCAGCATAAACCTTGCGGCGAATATCTGATCTGACTCAAGTTCTCGTAACTGTTTCGTCAGCATGCGCTGGGTGATGCCGGGAATGAGGGACGCTCTTGTGGCATTGCCGCCCAAACACTGATGCTGGCTGCAAAAGGTTTAGGCTATGACTCCTGCCCGATAGATGGGTTTGATTTTGAGGCAGTAGCTGAACTGATCCGTTTACCCGAAGATCATGTCATTGCCATATTCGTGGCGATTGGAAAGTGCATCAAGGAGCCGTGCCCAAGAGGCGGGAAGCTTGATTCACCTGAAGTAATTATCCAAAACAAATTCGGTAATAACATGATATGACGCACCCTCTATGAATTAAACTACAATAGTATATTGACAGTTAATATGATATTTAACTATAGTGTTTATTGTATCGGAGGTTCTTATGAAGGTTAGTCAGAAGGAGCAACTCAAAACACGGCGGAAATTGATAGCGGCAGCCGTTGATGTCATCACTGAAAAAGGCTTTAAGGCGGCCACTATGCGAGAGATTGCCCGGCGTGGTGAAGTTTCTGATGCCACCATCTATAACTACTTCCCCACTAAGGAAAAAATACTGGTGGCGTATTTTGAAGAATCGCAACTGACGACGGTTGAGATATTGAAGGACATAAGCGACTTTCATACATATACGCTTCAGGAACAGCTACATACCTTGATTGAAACCAAGCTGGAACAATTCCTGCCAGATAGGGAGTTTGTGGCGATTGCCTTTGAGCGAGCCTTTCAAACGCCAGTTGTCAGCAAAAGTGAGATGGCCAACAGCCGCGCCATGTTTATCGAAGTCGTTAGCGATATGCTGGATGCAGCCATTGAGGCGGAAGAGATTCCCGAGCAACCGTATCAGGGCCTGCTCCCGGAACTGACCACCGATCTTTATCTGGGCATTCTGTGTTACTGGCTCAAAGATGATTCGGAAAGATTCACGCGCACGACCCAGTTGCTGGACAAAAGTCTTGATCTGGTTGTCAGCCTGTTACAGAGCGGCGTGGTTGTCAAAGCGCTCGATATCGTTTCATTTCTGTTCCGTCAACATATCAGCTCCTTGCTCGACAACCTTGCGGCAAGCCCCATAAAAAAGGTAATTCGCAAACGTCCGTTTATGGAGCCACCCCATGAGTAGCGATATTCCAAGTGGAAAACTGAAGCGCTCCGGTCTGGCGGCCATGACTGCGGCCAGAGTCGGCGCTCGTCAGTTGTCTCATGTTGCCAAGCGCCCCTTTCTCTCTGCCGAAAATCGAGACCAGCATGAACAGGAAACAGATGCAGCTAATGCCAAGGTTATTTTCAATGCCTTGACGCAACTGCGCGGTACAGCATTAAAAATAGCCCAGATGCTTAGCATGGAAACAGATATGTTGCCTGAACGTTACCGCCATGAATTGGCCAAATCCTACTATCAGGTGCCCCCGCTTAATCGGGCATTGATTCGCAAGGTGGTGCGGCAGGAGCTGGGTCACGCACCAGATCAGGTGTTTGCATCATTTGATACTCAGGCATTTGCCGCAGCAAGCCTTGGTCAGGTGCATAATGCGTGTGCGAAGGATGGTTTGAAGCTGGCGATCAAAGTACAATACCCTGGCATTGATGCCACCATCAAGAGTGATATTCAGATGGTCAGGCAACTCATAAAACACATGCAGGGCTATGAATCAGCAGGCCACGCCTTGAGCGAGATTGAAACCCGCATGCAGGAAGAGACCGACTACCAGTTGGAGGCGGATAATATCCGGTGGTTTGATCAGCATCTGAAGATGGGTCAGGTGATTATTCCTGCGGTGTATGATCAGTGGAGTAGCAAACACCTGCTCAGTATGGAGAAGCTGGAAGGCAAACACCTGCAGGAGTGGCTGGCGACAAATCCGCCACAGCAGCAGCGCAACCAAGCCGCTCAGACTATTTATGATATTTATATCCGTTCGGTATTCGAGCTGAATCGTTTTCATGCCGATCCCAATCCCGGCAATT
This sequence comes from Mariprofundus sp., assembly GCA_021772835.1. GTDB lineage: Bacteria > Pseudomonadota > Zetaproteobacteria > Mariprofundales > Mariprofundaceae > Mariprofundus. The sequence continues at coordinate 35,890 of JAJFLE010000057.1, read as the reverse complement.
ATCTTTTTTGTGAAGATGGCAAGCTTGGCCTGATTGATTTTGGCTGTGTCAAAACCCTTACGGCACGCTTTGCAGTAAATTTATCTACGCTATACCAAGCAGTTGTGGTTGCCGATACAGATACGCTGTTGGATACTTATAGAGAGCTGGGCATGCTCAAGTCGGACTCAGGTGATGGTTTTTCAAACGCATATTTCGATACAATCCTGTCACCGTTTTTTGATTGGGTTAGCCGACCCTTCAAATGTGAATATTTTGATTTCGCCGCCAATGCCGGATATGCCGCAGAGAGCCTGAAACTGCTTGAAAATATCAGAAAACATAAAGGTTTCGACGATGGTTATCTTGTATTAAACAGTGATTTTGTTTTTACCGACCGCACGCTCTACGGTTTGTATAAAATCTTCGAGCAGATGGGCGCAACCGTGCGCATGCAAAACCGCTGGACCAGTGCGTAAGCTATGATTAATTGGGGGCTGGCCAAGAATGGAATATTTGATTGAGGTTGCCGGACACCGGTACAATATTTTTTTGATGACAGCCGGTCTACTAAGCTTGATCGCCGCGGCCTTGCACATTGCCATCATCTTCGGTGGAGCCGATTGGTATCGCCTCTTCGGCGCAGGCGAACGCATGGCTCAGCTTGCGGAAAAAGGCTCCCGCCACCCGGCCATTGTGACCGGAGTGATTGCTTCTGCATTAGGAGTTTGGGCATTGTATGGATTCTCGGCTGCGGGGATGCTTCCCCGATTGCCCTTATTAAGGGAGTCGCTTGCACTGATTTCAGTGGTGTTTTTGTTGCGGGGACTGCTGGCAATTCCGGCTGTGCTCTTCCTGAAGTATCCATATGCACTTGAGCTCAAAGAGAAGATGTTGTTTATGGTAATCAGCTCGGTGCTCTGCCTTTTCATCGGCGCTTGCTATGCGGTGGGTGCATGGCAGGGATTCGCGCATGGATAAGATGCAATCGTTGCAAGCCATGCTTGTGGAACCGGATGCGCTTGAATTGGTAAACCGTATCAAAAGCAACCATGACACACGCTCGGTATCTGTTTCACTAACCGAGTCTGGCCAGAAAATGATTCCGTGCGTGATTCATGCGGTTGAGAGCATTGATGCAAAGCTCTTTGGATGCATTGATGCGGAAAAGCAACTTCAGCTCAATGCATTGATCCATGAAATAAATCAAAAGCAGTGAACCATGCCTATTTATAACTCGAATCTAGCAACGTGTTCGTTTCCAAAAAGCGGATATTTAACATTGGAGTGAAATCTGTCTACGATTCACAAAGATATGAAAATTGAAATTACACAAATTTCTCCAACAAATATTGAGGTGAAGGAGCTGTTTAAGCTTCTTGATGCACACAACATGACACATTGCCTTCCAGAAGAGTGTCACTTAACCCAACCAGATGAACTGGAGAGGGTTAGCTCAATATTGCTTGGAATACTCTGCAATGGAACGCTGTGTGGAATGGCCGGATTAAAATTTATTGATGATTATGCAGAAATAACACGAATGTTCGTTCTAGAAGAATATCGTGGAAGAGGTCTAGCAGTCCTTTTGTTAAATGAGCTTGAACGAGTGGCTGCACACAGGCGGAAGGCATCCCTAAAGCTCGAAACAAGTGATCAATTTGAGAATGCTTATCACCTTTATCTAAAGAATGGATTTAATTTGTGTGAGCCGTTTGGTGAATATAAACATGCAACTTATCAACATTCATATATGGAAAAAGAAATTAGTTGAAGGGGTAGGAAAAACTTTCTTTTGGCTGGAAATGGTCTTGCATTCGCCGATAAAAATAACCTCATTCCAATGGTGCCCGGATTTGTCCGAAATGGGGAGCCATGTAGGACTTGAACGAATAAATGAAACTGGCCGGGGTTGATGGGTTTAAATATACGTGACGGCTTGAAAATATCAGGCAAACTGCACGCACAATGACTTGCAGAAACTAGATTAAAAAAGGAGCGCATATGATCAGAGCGAAACGATCTATATTTTCCAGTCTGTTTTGTCTGGTGATACTATTTTCTAGTTCGACTCAGGCTGCGACTTCTAAAATTGGCATTCTGGTATTCGACGGTTTTCTGACCAGTGATGTGACAGCACCTGTCGAGGTGTTTGGGGCTGCGACGAAAAAGGCGTGGTTCTCATCTTATGAAGTGGTGATCATTTCGACGACCAGAAATAAGACGGTGCGTTCAGAGGAAGGCCTGAAAATCATTGCCGACAAAAGCATCTATGATGACATCAAGCTGGATGTGTTGATTGTGCCCAGCGCTTATGAGATGGATGCTTTGCTGGATAATAAAAAATTAATCCTGTTTATCCAAACACAACAAAAATTGGCATCATGGATGGCCAGTAACTGTTCGGGGGCATTCCTACTGGGTAAAGCAGGTGTGCTCGATGGCAAACGCGCCACGACTTGGGCAGGTGGTGAAAAAGGTTTAGCCAAGGCGTATCCCAACATAAATGTTCAGTATGATACCAACATCGTGATTGACGATGGCATCATTACTTCCAACGGTGGCCCGATCAGCTATCAGGCGGCCTTTGCATTGCTGGCTAAATTAAGTTCTGAAAAATTTGCCGATGAAATATCTGAGTTAATTCAATTCAACCGGTTGGCGAGCGCATTCAAACCATAGTCGTGGATGACTATCGGAATTGGAAGTCATGTTAAGCCGGAAGGTGTTGACCTTGAAATCTTCTGATCGGAATACAGTAGCTCAACTGGAAGCGCTGCCGAATATTGGCAAGGCAATTGCAATGAAGCTTCAATCCATCGGCATAAAGCATCCCATCCAATTGATCGGGAAAGATCCATTTGAGTTGCATGCAGAGCTTTGCCTGATGAAAGGCCAAGCAGTTGACCCCTGCATCATTGATGTATTCATGGCTGCCATTCATTTTATGGAACATGGTGAAATCCTTTCCTGGTGGCGGTTCACCAAGGAACGAAAACGCATTCAGCAAAGGAGTGAAACACTATGAAATTCGGATACACCATCATCTATGTTGAATCGGTAGAAGAAACGCTGGCATTTTATCAGCGTGCCTTTGGCTTTGCGTTAAAATTCCTGCATGAGTCCAAAGCTTATGGCGCTATCAGATGAAACAAAGCATGAGTCGCAGAGGGAACTGCTGGGACAATAGTCCGATGGAAAGATTTTTTAGAAGCTTTAAGACTGAATGGGTACCGCAAATAGGCTACCATTCATTTGATGAGGCAAAACGGTCTGTGTGGGGTTATATCATTGGTTATTACAGCCAGATAAGACCTCACCGACATAATGATGGGTTGACTCCAAATATTACTGAACGGCAATTTTGGAAAAACTCTAATAACGTGGCCAAATTTTGTTGACCACTACAGATGTATAAATGACGAGGATAGCGCAGCAAATGATGCCATTAAGATAATCATTCAAAATGCCTACGACAGGAATTTGAAAATTGATCTTAATAACATAAACGAAGGTAAACTGAAAAAGATCACCTCTTACATACTGGGCGAACTTCAATCGGTTTGATTCTATAGTCGATTTTTTATTGTCTATATAATGGCAACCAAAAGTAGACCGGGCTGTTTATAGTAAGCTAAGATGACCATGTGACTAATGTAGCCATTTAGGACTGCGATGGTCATGACTGACTCAAAGAGGCCGAAAATCACCATTCCGCCGTATTGTTCTATTACAATAAAAGCTTGGGGGCCACGGATGATTTGAATCACCATTCGGCAGGATAGCCGAATGGGACGAGTTTCAGCTCGCCCACAGGGTGAGGGCCACGGATGATTCGAATCACCATTCGGCAGGATAGCCAAATGGGACGAGTTTCAGCTCGCCCACAGGGTGAGGGCCACGGATGAGTTGAATCACCATTCGGCAGGATAGCCGAATGGGACGAGTTTCAGCTCGCCCACAGGGTGAGGGCCACGGATGACCCGAATCACAATCTTGCAGGAAGCCAAATTGGACGACTAAAAGTCGCCCGGAGGGTGAGGGTCATGGATGACCCGAATCAAATTACTCCTGAACGAGACAAAATCCCCCGTAGTTGGAGCGGGAGGCGTGGCGAAGTCGTCGCGAAAAGCTTGAGCTGAGCGTTTTGCCGCAACCATCGACAGCCTTAACTGTAATCAGTCCGCTCAACAGGTTACCCCCGGCTCCGACAGCCTGAGGCTGCGCGTTCAAAACCCATGCGCGAACGCTTTGTTCATGTTTACCCATAATAATCATGTTTATTGACAGACGTAGGCTTGCCGCCAAGCATATGAGTCATGGAATCCAACACATCCCTCTGGCCATCTTACGACGCACAATCTTTCTTTGATGAAATGCTGGATGAGTCCGGCAAGCCCCGCCCTCACTACCGCAAACTCTATGCTTGGTTAAGGCGACGTAATGGTGAGGACATGACCGACCTGCAGCGTGAAGCAGACCTGTCATTGCTCAATCAGGGCGTAACCTTCACGGTTTATTCCGATGCCCGTGGCACAGAAAAGATCTTTCCGTTCGATCTCATGCCACGTCTGATCACTGCCAGCGAGTGGGATAAGGTGGAGGCCGGCATCAAACAGCGACTTACAGCCATGAACATGTTTCTGCATGATATTTATCATGAACAGAACATACTCAAGGAGCAGATCATCCCCACAGACCTGGTTGTCAATTCACCCTACTTTTGTCGTGAAATGATGCATGTGGATGTTCCCGGTGGTGTTTACGCTCATATCAGCGGCATTGACCTGATTCGCGATGGCAATGGCGAACTGCTCGTTCTCGAGGATAATCTTCGTTCACCATCCGGCGTCTCCTATGTGGTGGAAAACCGTTGGGTTATGGGCCGTGTGATGCCCGATCTCTTGCAGCAACATCGCATTCGTGCCGTTGATCATTATCCTCAAATGCTTTTTGCCGCCCTGTCATCACTGGCCAGAGTCGAGAATCCCAACATTGCAGTACTGACTCCAGGCACCTATAACTCGGCCTATTTCGAGCACGCGTTTCTTGCCAATCAGATGGGAGCCGAACTGGTTGAGGGTCGCGACCTGCTGGTTGATAATGACATATTGTATATGCAAACCACCGAAGGGCTGGTGCGCGTGGATGTGCTCTACCGCCGCATCGACGATGAGTACCTCGACCCGTTGACCTTCCGCGCCGATTCGATGCTCGGCGTGACTGGTATCATGCACGCCTATCGCGCTGGCAACCTGGTGCTGGCCAATGCCCCGGGCACAGGTGTGGCTGATGACAAGGCAACCTATGCCTACACACCGGATATCATTCGCTATTATCTGAACGAAGAGCCGATCATACCTATCGTGCCGACCTATCTGTGCCGCAGGCCCGATGAGCTGGCCTATGTACTGGACCACCTTGAAGAACTGGTGGTCAAACCCACCGATGCCTCCGGCGGTTACGGCATGCTGGTCGGCAGCCATGCCACGAAGGAGCAGATCATTGCGTTCCGTCAGCTGATTGCCGACAATCCTGAGCATTACATTGCACAGCCCATACAGAAACTTTCTACCCACCCGACACTGGTGGAGAAAGATGGGCACAAGGTATTGCAACCTCGCCATGTCGATCTGCGCCCCTACGCCGTATGCGGATCTGACGGGCGAATTTCCGTGCTGCCCGGGGGGCTGACTCGCGTGGCGCTGGCCGAAGGGCAACTGGTGGTCAATTCATCGCAGGGCGGAGGCAGTAAAGATACCTGGGTGCTCTACCCCGAAGAGGGAGAAAACCATGCTTAGCCGTATCGCCCGAGGCATGTATGAACTCGGCCGCTGTATCGAGCGCACTGAGAATGTTACGCGTATCCTTGATGTAAACCACCGTATGAGCCTGGAGTTAAACTACTTCTCCGATCTGGATGTCTGGTCGCCGATGCTCTCCATCACCGGCTCCCGTGAACTGTTCGATTCACTCTACGATGAAGTCAACGAAATCAATGTCTATGACTTCCTGCTGCTCAGCGAGGACAACCCGCGTTCGATGATTTCCAGCCTGAATCTGGCTCGAGAACATGCGCGAGGCATGCGTGAGCGAATCAGTGAGGAGATCTGGGAACACATCAACCGCATGCATATTGAAATTCAGGGTGTCGTCCTTGATGAAGTGATCAACCGAGGCAGCAACCGTTTCAATCGGCGTATTCAGCTTTTCTGTAACGCCTTCAACGGCTTTGCCGATAACACCATGGTGCATGGAGAAGCGTGGCAGTTCCTGCGCCTGGGGCGCTACCTGGAGCGTGCCCGCATGACCGCTCGTATTCTCGGCATCAAGTATTACATCCTGCTACCCGATTCGGATGAGGTGGGCCGCCCGCTGGATCTGCATCAGTGGCAGGCGTTGCTGCGCTCCGTATCCGGTTATGAAGCCTACCGCCGTCTGTATAGGGCCCGTATTTCGCCGGGCAAGGTGATTAACCTGATGCTGTTCGATCCGCGATTCCCGCGTTCGCTGAGTTATTGTATCAGGCACGTACGTGATGGACTCAGTGGTATCGGTTGCCACACCGATTCGCAAAAAACGCTGTTTGCGCAGATAGCTACCTTTCATGAAGAGCTTGAAGAAGGCAACGGTGATGTCGTGCTCGATCAAGGTCTGCGCTCCTACCTTGAAGAGATCAATGCACGCTGTAGTGATATTCACCAGCAACTGACAAGCGGCTATCTCGATCCAATGATCATCCTCGACAGTTTCGGACATGAAACCCCCATGGGCACGCAAGCCCAGCAACAACAGCAGGTTCACCAATGAATGCGACCAGAAGACAAAAAGAACTGCACGCCACCATGAAAGTGCGTCATAGCACCCGTCTGGATTACTCCGGTCCGGTTGCGCTGGCTTATTCAGAAGTGCGCATGATGCCTGTCGATACCCCTCTGCAGAGCGTGGGACATGCAGAATTGACGGTATCTCCCGAGTGCAGCATCGGCAAACACTATGATTATTATGGTAATATCGTACACCACTTCAACATCATCGCCCCGCATGATTTTGTTGAGATTGTTTCCGAGTCCGTTGTGCACACATCCAACTGCATTTCAGGTTTTGCTGTTGAGCAGGATCCGCGCCCCATATCGCAGCAATATGCTGAATTTCTGCACTGGTCAAAAGGAGTGCCGGTGCTTGCCGAATACGATGCAGTACCGAATCGGATCACCCTGCAGATGAATGAAAAGGAGTTCAAAGAATCACTCTACGAACTGGCTGCCTATTTCTACAATAATTTCCGTTATGATCCCGATGTGACCCATGTGCACTCGTCACCGAAAGCATTTTTCGACCATGGCGGCGGTGTTTGCCAAGATATGGCTCATGCCATGATCGGCGTTTTACGCCTTGCCGGTATTCCGGCACGTTATGTCAGCGGATATATCTACGATTCAAATCAAGCAGAAGAGGCAGGCCAGCATCTTCGTGGCGCTGCGGCCACACATGCCTGGGTGCAGGCATGGCACCCGACTATGAGCTGGTGCGGCATTGACCCTACCAATGACAAGCTGGTCGATTGGCAATATATCCGCACCGCAATCGGACGTGACTATTTCGATGTTACGCCCGTAAAAGGCATCTTTCGGGGTAATGTCGAGCAGAAATTGACAGTCAGTGTGCAAGTTTCCCGTACCGATTAATTAAACATGCACGGCTGTCCGGTTAAATGTTTTGCAGCGATACAGTAGGCCTGAGCTGTCAACGTTTATGATACATTTGTAGTTATCCGGACAGCAAGTTTACCGCGCGGAAGGCCCGGACTACCCCTAAAGCTACAGACTCAGATAAATTTTGATTCGAATGTTCGGAGCAGACCGGCTATTGCCTGTGGCGCGACTGACAATAGCCGTCAAGGGTCTTGGTGCTATTAATTGTTCGGGTTGAAAATCCAGCCACCATTCTTTGAGAACTCAACTTCTACCTGTCCCGGGTCTTCAGCATGATCGATGATCAGGTTCTGTAGTCTGGGTGTGCTGTCTATTTTAACCGACTCAAATCTGAGTGCGAGGCCGTCTTCAAACGAGCGCACGACTATGCCTGCAGCCTCAATCGGTAGTTCATGTTGGAAGTGGCCAAGCAGTATGCTGACGTTGCAATGTGTGCCGGGATCAAACCTAAGGTCAGTCTGCAGAAGCGCACCATTCATGCTGACATCCATGACCATGACTTCAACGGGTTCCTTACCCTCAAACGATAGCAGGGCGGCAACGGCAACCTGAGAACGGCTGAATTTACGATGATTGGGATTGAACAATGAACTCTCCTTGCTGAATCTAATGTGAATTACTATATACAGAGCATTGGATATGGCAACGTGATGTGTGCAATTCAGGCAGGACATGCTTATGGTTTTGCTCTTCATACTTGTATGATCGGGTAGGTGAAATGCGAGAAGGTGCCGAGAATAAACTTTTAATGGCCATGATTGTGGCAATCCTGGCTGGCGGAGTATCAGGTTTTATCTGGGGCGAAGCCATGGAATCTGTGGCGTGGCTGGGTGAGCTGTTTTTAACAGCGCTGAAAATGCTAATTGTTCCGCTGGTAGCTGCCAGTATTATTACCGGTGTGGCCGGCCTTGGAGATGTACGCAAGCTTGGCCGTATGGGGGGATTGTCCGTCACCTATTATGCCTGCACTACCCTGATCGCAGTTTCTATCGGCCTTCTGATGGCTAACTTATGGCAGCCCGGTGTTGGCGTTGACCTGACAACTGGCAGCAACGCCCCTAAGCCTGAAATAGGCGACGTCGGTGTTACCGATCTGATTTTATCACTGGTGCATTCGAATATTGTCGATGCTGCGGCGAATATGAAGCTGTTGCCTATAATTGTGTTCTGTATTCTTCTGGCGGCAGCATTGACCACGCTGGCTGAGAAGGGGAAACCGGTGATTGCTTTCTTCGAAGGTTTGAACGAGGCGATGATGTGTATTGTGGGGTGGATCATGATCTTTGCACCGATTGGCGTGTTTGCGCTAATCGCTTCCAAGCTTGGTTCAGCAGGTGGCGGAGAGGCCTTCTTTGCCCAGCTATCTGGCCTGGCCAAATACGCCATGGCAGTGATTTCCGGCCTGCTGGCCCATGCAGCGGTATTATGTATGCTGCTGATGGTTCTGGCGCGGCGTTCGGTTGCTGAATATCTCAGACATATGGGCACAGCATTGATGACTGCATTTTCCACCGCCTCATCGAGTGCCACATTACCATTGACTATGGATGGGGTGAAAGCTGCCGGTGTGGATGAAAAAGCCCGTCGCTTTGTGCTTCCTCTTGGTGCAACGATTAATATGGATGGCACTGCCTTGTATGAAGCGGTAGCCGTACTGTTTATTGCTCAGGCCTATGGTATTGATTTGAGCTTTGGCCAGCAGATGCTGGTGCTGGTGACAGCGACCATGGCGGCCATTGGTGCTGCAGGCATTCCGGAAGCGGGGTTGGTGACCATGGTGATTGTGCTCGAAGCGGTTGGCTTGCCACTGGAAGGCATCGGTCTGATCCTTGCCATCGACTGGTTTCTTGATCGCTGTCGTACCACAATCAATGTCTTCGGTGATGCTGTTGGCGCCGCTGTCGTGGGAAGAATGGTGCCACATCATGATCAACAGCGTGCTAAGTAACCACAATGGACCGTTCGATTATATACATATAAGCCTGTTCGGTTTCTGATTGGCGGTCATCAGGCCCTGGTGGATTTCTCTGTATATTTACCGTTCTGTTTGCTGAGCAGGTGAGGCAGCAATCAACAGAGACGCAATAAATATTTGCATGCCTTGAATCCTATCGCTATGGTTCGCCGCCCTAATGAAAAGGAAAGTAAATAAGAGGTAAGAACGTTCATGTCTTTGGCGCTGGAAGAAAAAAACACAATTATTGAAAAATTTGGTCGCAAAGAAGGCGATACGGGTTCACCGGAAGTGCAGGTTGCACTGTTGACAGAGCGTATCAATCAGCTTTCCAAGGTTCATTTTAAAGAAAACCATAAAGATCATCACTCCCGCCGCGGTTTGTTGAAGATGGTTGGTCAGCGCCGTAGCTTGCTGGGTTACCTTAAAGGTAAGGACTTCGGTCGTTATCGCACCCTCATCGAAAGCTTGGGACTGCGTAAGTAAATCAGTTTTCGGCGGCCCCTAGCGGGCCGCCTTTTTTCTTTTTATCGGTTCTATCCACGCCAAAGGCATGCGCGTTAAAAAAGGAATTCATAGATGTTTGATGTAAAAACTACCAAGGCCGAAGTTGCTGGCCGTACAATCTCATTCGAAACAGGGCGTGTAGCCCGTCAGGCCGGTGGTTCGGTTCTGGTTCAGGTTGGAGACGTGGTTGTCCACGTTGCAGCTACTGCTGCCAAACAACCATTGCAGGGCGTGGATTTCATGCCGCTGACTGTTCATTATCAGGAAAAAACATACGCAGCAGGCCGTTTTCTTGGTGGTTTTTTCAAGCGTGAGGGTCGTCCTTCTGAAAAGGAAACACTGACCTCTCGTCTGATTGACCGTCCGATTCGCCCGCTGTTCCCTAAAGGCTATTTTCATGAAACTCAGGTGATTGCTACTGTAATCTCTGCTGATGAAAACACCAATCCTGATATCGTCGCCATTAACGGTGTCTCTGCCGCACTGGCAATTTCTGACGTACCATTTGCTGAACCGATTGCTGCTTCCCGTGTTGCTCTGATTGATGGCGAATTCGTACTTAACCCAACGTATGCGCAGGTTGCAGAATCCAAGCTGGATCTGATTGTTGCAGGTACCCGTGATGCGGTACTGATGATTGAATCAGAAGCAAAAGAGTTGACCGAAGAGCAGATGATCGATGCGATTATCTTTGGTCAGGAAGGTTACCAGCCGGTACTCGATGCCATTGAAGAGCTGGTGAAAATAGCTGGCAAAGACAAGCTGGTTGTTGAACTTGCAGGTAACAACGAAGTGAAGACTGCTGTAAATGCGGCATTCGAAGCTGATGTTCGTGATGCTTATGCGATTGTCGACAAGTCTGCACGTGCAGCCAAGATCGAAGCGTTTCGTGCTGCGGCACAATCCCAGCTGGCCGGTACAGACGAAGCACCGGGTCAGTACTCATCCAATGATGTCAGTTCAGCTATAAAGAACCTCGAGAAGAGTGTTGTTCGTCGTTCAATCATCGCTGGTAACCCGCGTATTGATGGCCGCTCCACTGATCAGGTTCGTGCCATTGACTGCCAAATCGGCGTTCTGCCTCGTACACATGGTTCAGCTCTGTTCACCCGTGGTGAAACTCAGGCACTGGTTACCATTACACTGGGTACCGAATCTGATATGCAGATGACTGAATCCCTGGAAGGCGTAGCTAAACAGCGTTTCATGCTGCATTACAACTTCCCGCCATACTCTGTTGGTGAAGCACGTCGCTTTGGCCCTCCGGGTCGTCGTGAGATTGGTCATGGTCGACTTGCCCGTCGTGGTATTGAAGCTGTGCTGCCTTCCATGGATGATTTCGGTTATGCGATCCGTTCGGTTTCAGAAATTACGGAATCCAACGGTTCTTCATCCATGGCTTCTGTTTGTGGTACCTCTCTGGCGCTGATGGATGCCGGTGTGCCAACGAAAGCCGCGGTTGCAGGTGTGGCCATGGGCCTGATCCTGGAAAATGACGGATATGCCGTTTTGACCGATATTCTGGGTGATGAAGATCATCTGGGCGATATGGACTTCAAAGTGGCCGGTACCCGTGAAGGTGTAACTACGCTGCAGCTGGATATCAAGATTGGTGGTTTGACTCGCGACATCATGAGGGAAGCACTGGGACAGGCACATGCCGGTCGTATTCACATCCTTGATGAAATGGCCAAATGCATCGAAACGTCACGTGAATCCATTGCTGACCATGCACCTCGCATGATCATGATGAAGATCAAAGCGGACAAGATTCGTGAAGTGATCGGCGCTGGCGGTAAAGTGATCCGTGGCATCGTCGAAGCAACCGGTGCCAAGGTTGATCTGGAAGATGACGGTACGGTGAAAATCTTCGCAGTGACCGGAGAAGCCGGTGAAGCTGCCAGGAAGATGATCGAAGATATCGTGGCTGAAGTTGAAGTTGGCGCTATCTACACGGGTAAGGTTGTTAAGCTGATGGACTTCGGCGCATTCGTACGTGTTGTTGGTGGCACCGATGGTCTGGTACATATCTCTCAGATTGCTAACCACCGTGTTGAGAAAGTGGCTGATGAACTGAAAGAAGGTCAGGAAGTTCGTGTTAAAGTTCTGGAAGTGGATCGTAACGGCAAAATTCGTCTGTCCATGAAAGAACTGTTGGACGACTGATCAACAAAAGACGGGTGAAAGCTCTGTCCTATACATAGTGCGATAAGAGGTGGGCTTTGCCCGCCTCTTATCGTTTGTGCTGTAGAAAGATGAAATACACAATGCGCCGAATGATGCTTCCCAGGCCGTGATATTGTGTCATATCACGGTGTGAAAAGAATACATGCGCGTTAGCAAGAGGCTCAGATGAACGAAATATTCTACAAGGAAAGTCAGATTAGCGGAGGTCCGCTGGTTCTCACGCATGTTATGCCGCAAGCGCAGAGTGTTGCGCTCGGTGTGTTTATTGATATTGGTGCGCGTGATGAATCAGAAGCCCAGGCCGGTATCACCCATGCCCTTGAACATATGCTGTTCAAGGGGACGGACAACATGGATGTGCATCAGCTGGCGGAAAAACTGGATGAATTGGGTGGCAATGCCAATGCGTTCACCTCGCGTGAACGCACCTGCTTCCATCTGCATGTCTTGCATGAACACTGGCGTGATGCTCTGGCAATACTGACGGATATGGTATGCCATGCTGCCATTCCTGATGAGGAGTGGCGGCGTGAGCGGGAAGTCATCTATGCTGAAATGGCTATGGTGGACGATATTCCGGAAGAGTGGATTACCGATCAGCATGTAGCAGGACTGTTTCCTGATCATGCCATCGGCCGCCCGGTACTCGGTAATCATGACGCGCTTGCGGCAATCTCAAGGCAGCAACTCGATGACTATCTGCAACACTGGTATCGACCGCCGGGTTTAATGATCGTTGCCGCAGGTCGCATTGAACACGCTGAACTGGTTGATGCCATGAGTGATATCGAATGGGCGACAGGCAGTGACAGAGTGGTGCGTATAGCTCCTGCAAGGATGAGAACAGGTGTTCAGGCTTTGCCACGGGAAATGGAACAGGCACAGATGGTTATTTCTGCTCCGGGCATTCATGCGGCATCGTCCGAGCGTCCGGTGGCATGGTTGGCTAACCAGATGCTGGGCGGCGGCATGAGTTCTCATCTGTTCAGAGAAGTTCGTGAAAAGCGCGGTCTGGCTTACAGTATTGGTTCACACATGAACTCACTGTGTGATGCTGGCACATGGAGTATTACATGTGGTTCCGAGACAGCGCGTGCAGCCGAATGTGTGGATGTCATTTCGGATATTTTGGTTAGCTTTGCTGATAATATTGGCGAAGAGGAGTTGCTGCGGGCCAAACGGCAGCTAGAGGTGCAATTGCGCATGGGGTTGGATTCGGTTGAAGGGCAGATGCTCTATCTGGGGTCCAGGCTTGATGAGCAGACGCTGATTTCTCCGGCTGCATGGGTAGATGAGATCCATGCTGTTGATATCAAGACAGTAAGACAGTGGTCGGCCGAAAAGCTTTCACAGGGCTTGCTGTGGAGTATTGGCGCGCCAGAGCAGGCACTGCCAAAAATTTGTGATAGAATTGGATCTGACCATGTTAAATAGAATGCGCGAAGATATTCATACTGCTTTTGATCGTGACCCGGCAACCCGCTCGGTATGGGAAGCTTTGACCTGCTATCCGGGTCTGCATGCGATCTGGATGCACAGGCTTGCGCATAGTCTGTGGCATGCACGGCTGCTCTGGCTGGGGCGTTTTGTATCACATATAGCACGTTTTTTAACCGGTATTGAGATTCATCCGGGGGCTACCATTGGCCGCCGCTTTTTTATCGACCATGGCATGGGCATCGTGATCGGGGAAACCACTGAAATTGGTGATGATGTTACCCTGTATCACGGTGTGACGCTGGGTGGCACAACCTGGGAAAAGGTGAAGCGCCACCCGACTCTGGAAAACGGCGTGATCGTCGGTGCCGGAGCTAAAGTGCTGGGGGCGATTACTATCGGTGAACAATCCCGTATCGGAGCGAATTCCGTTGTCTTTCGTGATGTACCGAAACATTCGACTGTCGTCGGTATTCCCGGCACCGTGGTGGGGTCTACCGAATCGCTGATTGAAGATGGGAAGATAAACCTGGATCATCATCTGCTGGCCAACCCGGTTTCTGAGGCTTTGGGCCATGTTCTGAAGATGATCGATGATGTAAATGCGCGCATTGACACCTTCCATCCCGATGCAAAAGGCACGAAGGGTAAGGTATCCGATGAGCTTGATAAGGACCGTCTGAGTGAGCAGGAGAAGCTGGAACGTTTCCTGGGCGGCGGAATATAAGGCAGAGGTATAAGGTGGCAGTGGCCGCACTGGCCTTAAGGTTCACTCTTTTCACCTCACTGTAATCTATACTTGACTAAAATGATCCGGATTGTAATATCCGACTCTTTTAGTGGGTTACTCAACGGAGGTCAGCATGCGTTTAACCAGTAAAGGACGTTATGCCGTTTCGGCAATGGTAGATTTAAACAAGCAGCAGACAGAAGGCCCGGTCACCCTGGCTGCAATTTCTGAACGCCAGTTCATTTCTCTTTCCTACCTTGAACAATTGTTCCGACGCTTGCGAGAGTCAGGGTTGGTTAAGTCAGTGCGCGGACCCGGTGGCGGTTATTTGCTGGCAAAGGAAGCGATCGATATTTCAGTCGCCGACATTATTCGTGCGGTAAACGAGCCCGTTCGCACGACCATGTGTGAGAATGGCGTGCGCGGTTGTCATCGCGGTAACCGTTGCGACACACATCAGCTGTGGGAATCTCTGGGGCATCACATCTACCGTTTTCTTGATGCTGTCAGCCTTGAAAGGGTATGTAACAGTGGTGTTGAGCTTGATCAGGTTGTACTCGGCGATGTGGAGAACTACCTGAACCAGCCACAACCCACCGAAGTGAAGGTAGATGTTGCAACGATATCTTGATTTTAATGCTACATGTCCTCCCCTGCGAGTTGCTTTAGACGCTGCTGAACAGGTGGCGACTCAGGCGCCGGGCAATCCATCGAGTCTGCACTGGGCAGGGCGCGCAGCACGGCGCTATGTTGATGATGCGCGCGATAAACTGGCAGCATATCTAGGCGCGGAATCGGGCAGTGTTGTTTTTACCTCCGGTGCTAGCGAGTCTAATAATATTGCCATTCACAGCGTACTGTCGGCCTCAGAGCCTGGTGCTATTGTAACTACAGCTATCGAGCACCCTGCAGTGCTCAAGCCGCTGGAACGGTTTTCAACTGACACGGCGAAAGCGCAGGGATGGTCAGTAACTCAGGTTCGCCCCGAAGCCAGTGGCGTGGTCAGTGCCGAGCATATGATTGCTGCAATCCACGAAGATACACGTCTGGTTTGCATGATGTTGGCCAACAATGAGAGCGGAGCTGTACAGCCTGTGCAGCAGGTGGCGGATTATTGCAGGGAGCATGGCATACGTATGCTGGTTGATGCTGTGCAGGGGCTGGGTAAAAAGGCGCTGAGTTTCAAATCACTGGGTGTGGATTTCATGAGTCTGTCGGCGCATAAAATTGGTGGTCCAAAAGGCGTAGGTCTGCTGCTTGTACGTCGTGGCGTGAAGCTTCTGGAATTGACCCCCGGCGGTGGTCAGGAGCGTGGACGACGTTCGGGAACTGAAAATGTGCCGGGTATAGCCGGTTTTGCGGCAGCTCTCGGTGAGGTCGATTTTGAATCATTTGCAGTGATACGTGATCGGTTTGAGAAAGAGCTGTCTGAACGTTTGCCTTTGGCATCTATCATCGCCAAGGATGTCGAGCGTACACCGAACACCAGCCTTGTCATGCTGCCGGGCATGGACGGAGAAACGCTGCTGATGCAGCTGGATCTGGCCGGTTTTGCCGTAGCATCAGGTTCGGCATGTGCATCTGGCAAACTAGACCCTTCACACGTGCTGATGGCGATGGGGTTGAGCGAGCAGATGGCGCGCAGCTCCATTAGGGTCAGCTTTGGGCCGGGTAACAGTGAAGATGATGCAATTGCTTTAGTGGATGCGCTGGTGACAGTGTTTCAGAGACTCAAACAGATGGCGGGTATGGCAGTATGATCGATATCGAATTGACACCGGCGGCACAACAGCGCGTGAAAGCTATTCTCACAGCAGAAGGGAAACCTGCACTCAGGCTGGCGGTAAAAGCTGCAGGATGTTCAGGCTTGGAATATGTGATGGAAACAGTGGATGCGGCACAGGAAGGCGATCTGGTGCAGCCATTTGATGATTTTAACTTGTATCTGGATGCCGATTCTTATGCAAGCGCATTGCGCGGGCTGCAGCTTGATTTTCAGCAGGATATGATGTCATCGGCATTTGTTTATAACAATCCAAATGAAAAAGGTGCCTGCGGTTGTGGCGTCTCCTTCTCCGTTTAACATTCATTTTCTCTCCTCAAAGAAAAGCCGCCTGATGGCGGCTTTTTTTGTGGTTCATGACGCATTCGCGGAAAAGATTCCTGTCTGAGACATTAAGCGTGAATCTTCTGTGGTGGTATTGAAGCCGTGTTAGCCGACTCTCGGGGCTAATAAGTCAAGTCGGGGAAAGCTGCAGGGCAGAGAGCGCTTCTGATTATTGCATAGTCTGGAAAAATTATTTCGTAAAGCCAGACATATTTGGTGATTTGCTATAGCTGGTTGACTATAATATTTCCTTAGAGAGGTCATCATAATGATTGATTCCGGTGATTCTAGAATAAGCAATTGGCATGCGCTCGAAGCTGGAGATGCACTAAAGAAGATTTCTTCATCAGTGGATGGTCTTTCACAAAAAAATGCTCAAGATCGTTTGCAGGAGTACGGGCCAAACAGGTTGCGACCTGCGAAAAAGATTAGCCCGTTGGCACGGTTCCTTGCTCAGTTTCACAACCTTCTTATCTATGTGTTGATAGGGGCAGGTGTTGTCACCGCCCTGCTTGGCCACTGGGTGGATAGCGGTGTGATTGTGGGTGTGGTGGTAATTAATGCCATTATCGGATTCATCCAGGAGGGCAAAGCAGAAAAATCTTTGGATGCCATCCGCAATATGCTTTCACTGCAGGCGATGGTAAAACGTGATGGGGCATTCATAGCAATCCCGGCAGATCAGCTGGTTCCTGGCGATGTTGTTCTGCTCCAGTCTGGAGATAAAGTCCCGGCGGATTTGCGCCTGTTCAAGGTTCGTGAACTGCGCATCGAAGAGGCGATGCTTACCGGCGAATCGGTACCTGTTGAAAAAAACATTGGGGTCGCATCCGAACATGCCAGCATCGGTGATCGCAAATGCTTGGCCTATTCTGGCACACTGGTTACGTATGGTCAGGGGCAGGGGGTTGTGGTGGAAACAGGCGACAGCACTGAAATCGGCCGTATCAGTGGCATGCTAAGTCAGGTTCAGGTGCTCACCACACCACTGTTGCAGCAGATGGCGATATTTGCCAAGTGGCTAACTATCGCCATCGCTGTGATTGCGGCGACTACTTTCGCTTATGGCGTACTTTTTCATGACTATTCTATCGGTGATATGTTCCTGGCTGCTGTGGGTCTTGCTGTGGCAGGTATTCCTGAAGGTTTACCTGCAATTATGACCATTACGCTTGCCATCGGGGTGCAGCGCATGGCGAAAAAAAATGCCATCATTCGCCGTCTACCTGCGGTTGAAACGCTTGGTTCGGTTACTGTAATCTGTTCTGATAAAACGGGTACACTCACACGCAATGAAATGACTGTGCAGAGCCTGACCACCAGTGTCGGGTCATGTGAAGTTAGCGGTGTCGGATATGCCCCGCATGGGGCTTTCAGTCGCGACGGCCAGAATATGACACCAGAAGAGTTCCCATTGCTGCAAGAAGTGGCTCAGGCTGCACTGCTGTGTAATGACGCTACGCTGTCTGAGGCAGACGGGCAGTGGCGAATACAGGGCGACCCTACTGAAGGCGCTTTGGTGACGCTGGCGCTTAAAGCAGGTTTTGAGCAACGTGATTGTCATCGTCAACTCCCGCGTACAGATGGCATCCCTTTTGAATCGCAACACCGCTTCATGGCTACGCTGCACCATGATCACACAGGCCATGGCTTTATTTATCTGAAAGGTGCCCCGGAACGGATTTTGGAGATGTGTACGCTGCAACGCAGCCAAGATGAAGATATAGCTCTCGACAAGCCCTATTGGGAGGACTGCATGGATACCATGGCCTCCAAGGGGCAGAGGTTGCTGGCTATTGCACTCAAGGCAGCTCCTGCCGAGAAAAAAGAGCTTGATTTTCATGATGTAGAGAACGGTTTTACCCTGCTTGGTATCGTAGGAATCATTGATCCGCCACGTGAGGAGGCCACCCGATCAGTGCACAACTGCCAGGCTGCCGGTATTCGTGTCAAAATGATCACCGGTGACCATGCTATTACTGCCCGTGCTATTGGCACCCAGATGGGCATAGGCAATGGCGTGGAAGTCATCACAGGGGCCGAACTGGAAGCTTACAACGACAAACAGATGCAGGATGCTGTACAACGCTGTGATATTTTTGCCCGTGTATCACCGGAACAGAAACTACAGCTGGTAACAGCACTGCAGGCCACGGGTGAAGTGGTTGCCATGACAGGCGATGGTGTTAATGATGCGCCTGCCCTGAAACGAGCCGATGTTGGTGTTGCCATGGGATTCAAGGGTACTGAGGTTGCCAAGGAGGCAGCAGAAATGGTGCTCGCCGATGATAATTTTGCCTCCATCGCACATGCTGTTGAAGAGGGTAGGACGGTCTATGATAACCTGAAAAAATCTATACTTTTTGTACTTCCAACCAATGGTGGGGAGGCACTTATCATCATCGCAGCGATTGTCATGGGTCGCATGCTCCCCATTACTCCAGCGCAAATTCTTTGGGTTAATATGATAACGGCCGTCACATTGGCTTTGACCCTCGCGTTTGAACCCGCTGAACGAAATGTCATGCAGCGCCCCCCGCGCAACCCAAACGAACCTATACTCTCCGGGTTCCTTATCTGGCGGGTAACCTTTGTCTCGCTGATCATTCTGATCGGAACCTTTGGCCTGTTCTTGTGGGAAAGGGGAAACGGAACTTCGATTGAAGAAGCTCGCACCATTGCAGTGAATACGCTTGTCATGTTCGAGATATTTTATCTG
This sequence comes from Mariprofundus sp., assembly GCA_021772835.1. Taxonomy (GTDB): domain Bacteria; phylum Pseudomonadota; class Zetaproteobacteria; order Mariprofundales; family Mariprofundaceae; genus Mariprofundus. The sequence goes on along the minus strand of JAJFLE010000057.1, from coordinate 16,555 downwards.
TTTAGTGCACGTTATCTCCATGCTCCATCACTTAGCTATGAAGGACTGACAGGGAACCGTTATGTGCTTTATGCCATTGGGCTATTGGTGATCTTCCAACTGGGCTTTACTTACCTTGCTCCCATGCAGACACTCTTCGCAACCACAGGAATCAGTGTTGAGGCCTGGGTGAGAATTATAGCCATTGGGTCATCCGTTCTTTTTCTGGTGGAAACAGAAAAATTCCTGATTCGTTATTATAAGGAAAAACGAACCAGTACAGATTCATGACAGGACTATAAATGCACCCACTGATGAAACCAGATATGAACCATAAAGGTTACATATGAGGACGAAATATCTAAAAACCGGCATGATGTCGATTCTTGTATGCGTCATCGTATTCAGTCTGATCTGGTGGATTCTCACTGATGGTAATATTCACTCCTGGTGGATAGGTGTGCCTGCGGTGGTGCTGGCAGTATGGGTGAGTATCCGGCTGGGTTTGCCTGTGCAGATGAATGGCTATGCGATACTAAAATTCATACCCTTTTTTTTCATGCGCTCTTTGTTAGGCGGCATCGATGTTGCACGGCGTGCGTATCATCCGATGTTACCCATTGCGCCAGCGTTCATTGAATATCCGCTGCGCATACCACCAGGATTGCCGCGCGTATTGATGGCGAATATTGCAAGTTTGCTACCCGGCACATTAAGTGCTGGAATCAACCAGGATATCCTCACCGTGCACGTTCTGGATTGCCGGAATGATATTTATCCGGAGCTTGCAGAGGTGGAGCAACATGTGGCCCGAATATTTGTTATGGGTTTGCAGGCGTCTGAAGGAGGTCAATAGGATGAAACGATTCAAGAACATATTATGTGTAGTGGATATAGACACAGCATGCGAGCCAGCCCTTAAACGTGCAGTGGCTTTGGCTGAGAGTAATCAGGCCAACCTGACCGTTGCCATCGTTGGCAAGCAGATCGAAGGGCGAATCAGGCTGCCAGAAGATGGTCCGTCACCCGCTGACTTGCAAGCCGCTGTAAAGCAGGCGCATGAGCAGGCTCTGGATACGTTGCTTGATCCCTTTAGAGCCCATGTCGACATCTCAACTCGAATATTGAACGGCGTACCTTTTCTGCAAATCATCAGAGAGGTGCTACGCAACGGCCATGACCTGGTCATTAAAACGCCGGATAGCCATACGTGGTTGCACAGGCTCTTTGGTAGCAACGATATGCATTTATTGCGCAAATGCCCGTGTCCGGTCTGGCTGATCAAGCCAGAGGCGAAGAAATCATGGCGCTGTATTCTGGCAGCAGTTGATGTGGGTGATGCTTACCCGTCGCATGAGCTTGATTCCAGACAGGCGCTGAACCGGCAGGTGTTTGAAATGGCCAGCTCACTGGCGCTCTCTGATTTTGCTGAACTGCACCTTGTGCATGCCTGGGATGCTATTGGGGAAAGCGCAATGCGTGGCCACTTCATGCGAACACCAGAGGATGAGATCAAAGCATACATTAAGCAGGTCAAGAAGAGCGAAGAGCACAGTATGGCTGCATTTCTGGATGAAATGGCCAGTGGCCAGTCAGACAATGCTGTCGATTACCTCAAACCCGAGGTACATGTAGTGAAAGGCTGGGCACGAGCAGTCATCCCGAAACAGGCTAAAAAAATTAAGGCAGACCTTATCGTTATGGGAACTGTTGGTCGCACCGGCATACCCGGGTTCATCATGGGTAATACTGCCGAAGAGATACTCAATAGCATTGATTGCTCAGTACTAGCCGTGAAGCCACCCGAGTTTGTCACCCCGGTAACGCTGGAGGAGTGACAGCTGGCTATGCAGCTATTGTTCCTCGCCGTCGCCCTGTTTTTGCTATGCACGCTTATTGCCGGCATGTGGCGTGTGCTGCGCGGGCCAACAGCTGCAGATCGCATGCTGGCAGCACAGTTATTCGGCACCACTGCGGTAGCCATCCTGCTGTTGCTGGCTGAAACGTACGATAATCCTGCGCTGCGTGATGTGGCACTGGTGTTTGCCCTGTTGGCCGCAGTAACGGCGGTGGCTTTTGTTCGCCGTGCATGGCCGGAACAGGTAGATGATCGCAGTGATTGATCTCTTCTCCGTACTTCTTCTGATTGCCGGGGCTGTGTTTTTTCTGGCCGGAACACTGGGACTGTTGCGTTTTCCTGACGTCTATACCCGTCTGCATGCACTGACCAAGGCTGACAATGTCGGCTTAGGCTTGATCATAGCCGGACTGGCCCTGCAGGCGGAGTCATGGGCGGTGGCAGGCAAGCTGGTCTTGATCTGGTTGCTGGTGCTGCTTGCCGGAGCCAGTGTCTCCTATCTGGTTGCAAATGGCGCATTAAAGCGGGGGATTCGACCGTGGAAGTCATGACGTTGCTGGCATGGGGTTTTGATGGACTGTTGCTGTTGGGGCTGCTGGGGCTGGCATGGAAAGCATTGAATTCTACCGATCTGTTCAGCGCTATTGCACTGTTCATTGCCTTTGGCCTGCTTATGGCACTGGTGTGGGTCAGGCTGGAGGCGCCGGATATCGCGCTTGCTGAAGCAGCCATCGGTGCCGGGTTATCCGGTGCGCTGCTGTTGGCGGCACTGGCACGACTGCGCGGCATGGAGGGCAATGTAACGAGCAATACAGGCGTAGAAGAAGCTCCGAATAACATCGATGCTAGGCTTGTGCAGTGGCTGTCAGCAATTTTGCTGCTGCCTGTGTTGTTTGGTCTTGTTTATGGCGTGTTATCCCTGCCAGGCAACGCGGTCGGACTAAGCGCTGAAATCAATGCAAACCTTGCAGCCAGCGGGGTGAGTAATCCGGTAACAGCGGTGCTGCTCAACTTCCGGGCATACGACACGCTGCTGGAGGTGTTTGTATTGCTCTTGGCATTGATAGCAATCTGGTCGATGGGATCGATTCAATTCAATCGCTCAATTGAAACCATTGGCAAAACCTCGCTTGAAACTACCAGTTCCGTTCTCGATACGCTGGTTTACCTGTTGGTGCCGGTATTGATGATGGTCGCTGCCTATCTGTTGTGGGTAGGCGCCCATGCACCCGGCGGCGCCTTTCAGGCGGGCTCCGTGCTGGCTGCAGCTTGCGTGTTGCTGCTGTTGGCCGGATGGCCGCTACACCGCCTGCTAACAGCCATGCGGCTGCGGCTGCTGGCGGTGGCAGGCCCTGTGGTATTTGTGTCTATGGCAGCATACAGCTTAATCGCGGAAGGAGCGTTGTTGCAGTTCCCACCAGAGCATGCAGGCACGCTGATTTTATTACTTGAAACGGTGGCGGCGCTTTCCATTGCGGTCACACTGGCGGCACTGTTTTCAGGGGGTCAGGGGCAGCATGAGTAGTTTTAGCTTTGCACTGGCTGGCATTGGACTGTTTGTGCTGGGGCTGCATGCCCTGATTGTTCATGCCCACTTGCTGCGCAAGATTTTGGCGATCAATATCATGGGAAGCGGTGTTTCACTTGTGCTGGTGGCGCTGGCAAGGCGTGGCGGCGATGCGCTGCCGGATGCGGTGCCACATGCCATGGTCATCACCGGCATTGTGGTCGCGGTATCAGCCACGGCATTGGCTCTGGTTCTGATGTTGAAGCTGGCAGCTGAAACCGGCAGTGCAACACTGCCCGATGATTCACCAGAGTAATAGTGTTGCAAGCCGTCATTGCTGACTCCCACTGGGCGATCATTCTAATTTTGCTGCCGCTGGCGGCAGCAGTGTTGTGTTTCCTCTACGCACGAGCAGCCAACATCATAGGCGTGATGACACTTTCTGCATTGGTGCTGTCGGTTGCCGCACTGGGCTGGCAGATCAGGGAGACTGGTGTCTATCACCATGCTATTGGTGGCTGGGAAGCGCCACTGGGTATCGGACTCTACGCTGATGGCCTGAGCCTGCTGATGCTTACCATCACCGCAGTGGCAGGGCTTGGCATCAGCATCTATGCAACATCCTATTTTAAGCAGCAGGACGCGGCCCGCTTCTGGCCGCTATGGCTGTTGCTGCTGGCATCGCTGAACGCACTTTACCTCTCTGCCGATATTTTCAACCTCTATATCACGCTGGAGTTGGTGGGGCTGGCTGCCGTGGCACTGGCAGCGCTGACCGGCGGCCGGGATGCTCTGGCCGGAGCGATGCGTTACCTGTTGGCAACACTGTTGGGATCACTGGCCTACCTGCTCGGTGTGGCATTGCTCTACCATGGCTTCGGCAGTGTGGATATCGCCATTTTAGCCACACAGGCGGAACCTGTGCCTGTACTGTGGGTGGCGTTTGGCTTGATGGGGGCAGGTCTGGCACTTAAAATGGCACTGGTGCCGCTGCACTTCTGGTTGCCTGCTACCCATGCCAGTGCTGCTGCACCGGTAAGCGCGCTGCTCTCTGCCTTGGTCATCAAGGGCGCTTTTTATATTCTGTTGCGCCTGTGGCTTGAGATTTTTGCTCCGCACAGCGGCGGTGCTGAAACTCTGCTCGGGCTGCTTGGTTCTGCAGCCGTGATTTGGGGTTCCCTGCAGGCACTACGTCAGACCCGGTTGAAGCTGCTCATCGCCTATTCCACCGTAGCACAGCTGGGTTATCTGTTCATTGCATTTCCACTTTCCACCATGGCAGGTGCGGCAGTCTGGAGTGCAGCAGGATATCTGGCGCTGTCACATGCGCTGGCCAAAGCGGCGATGTTTCTCGCGGCAGGCAACCTGATGCGCTTTGGCGGGCATGATCGCATCGCTGATCTGGACCGGGTGGTGCAACGCCTGCCGCTTACTGCCGGGGCTTTTGCCCTGGCAGGGGTTAGCATTATTGGTTTACCGCCAAGCGGTGGTTTTGTCGGTAAATGGTTATTGCTTGAAGCAGCACTCACACAGGGACGATGGGAGCTCGTGGTTGTGATAATTCTTGGCAGTTTGCTGGCAGCAGCATATGTGTTCAAAGTGCTGGGGCGCGCCTTTACTCAGGCGCCGGTATGCCAAAAGGCACGTGCCGTGCCGGCAAGGATGGAGTGGGCCGCACTGCTGTTGGCCTGCGGGGCTATCCTGCTCGGGTTTCTCGCGCCATTTATCTTGCCGCTCATGGACATCGGCGACCCATTTTCAGCCAGTGGCGTGCAACCTTGAACTGGGATGCGTGGATTCCACTGCTAGTGGTAGCAAGCTCTCTGCTGCCCGGACTGGTCATTTTCACCCTGGCCGAAGAGCGGATACGTTTGCGTACAGGACTCAATCTGTTTGGCGCCCTTACCAAACTGGCACTGGTCGGCTGGATGTTCTGGGGCGTTTACAACGGACACCATTTTGAGACACGCTTGCCACTGCTACCGAATCTGGAGCTGGTTCTAAGGGCCGGGCCTCTGGCACTGCTGTTTGTCAGCCTCTCCACAGTGCTCTGGCTGGTTACCACTATTTACGCGATTGGTTACCTGGAAGGATCACCCCATCGCAGCCGCTTCTTCGGTTTTTTCAGCCTCTGTGTGACCGCCACAGTCGGTGTCGCCCTCTCCGGTAATATGATCACTTTTCTGATTTTCTATGAGTTTTTGACACTCGCAACCTACCCGCTGCTGGTACATCGCGGTACGGAAGAAGCACGCCGGGCAGGGCATACCTACCTTGTCTATACCATGATAGGCGGAGCCTTGCTGTTGCTGGGAACTGCATGGCTCTACAGTCTGACAGGTACGCTGGAATTTACGCCGCGTGGTTTCCTCTCTGGACTGGGAGAGGAGCACAGACATGCCCTGATTATTATTTTTGTGCTGATGATCGCAGGGCTTGGCGTGAAGGCGGCACTTGTACCACTGCACGGATGGCTGCCACTGGCCATGGTGGCACCGGCACCGGTCAGTGCTCTGTTGCATGCTGTGGCAGTGGTGAAGGCGGGTGCATTTGGCATCGTACGTGTGGTTTATGATGTCTTTGGCGTCGACTTTGCCACAGGTCTCGGTGTCATGGAGCCACTGGCATGGCTGGCAGGATTTACGATTATCTACGGCTCTCTGCGCGCACTGTTTCAGGATGACCTCAAGCGCAGGCTGGCCTTCTCCACCATCAGCCAGGTCTCCTATATTGTGCTCGGTGTCGCCATTGCAGGGCCTATAGCCACCATTGGCGGGGTGGTGCATCTGGTGCATCAGGGGCTGATGAAAATCACCCTGTTTTTCTGTGCAGGCAACCTGGCTGAAACACTGGGCATACACAAAGTCAGCGAGATGAATGGCGTAGGACGGCGTATGCCATGGACCATGGCGGCATTCACCATTGGTGCCTTCGGCATGATAGGCGCACCGCCGGTGGCCGGCTTTATCAGCAAGTGGTATCTGGGGATGGGGGCGCTGGAGGCAGGACAAAGCTGGGTGTTGCTGGTACTGGCGGGCAGCAGCCTGCTCAACGCCGCATACTTTTTGCCCATATTGCATGCTGCATGGTTCAGAAAATCTCCGGAATCATGGCCGCACGAACATGACTTTGGTCGCAAGGAAACAGCCTGGGCATTGCTATTGCCGCCCCTGATTACAGCAGCTCTGGCTCTGGCAGCAGGGCTGCTGGCCACGCTGCCATTTAGCCCGCTGGAGTGGGCAAAGTTGATCTCAGTACGGGAGTTTTACCGGCCATGAGTAGCGACTTTTCCAACATTCTGATCTGGCTTGCCGTACTCTGGCCGCTGTTACTGGCTCTGCCTGCTTTGCATCAACGATTACCATTTCCACGCCATTTGGCTGTGTTGCCAGCTGCGTTCCTGGTTCTGTTCTCTGCCGATAGCGCATTGACTGTGCCCTGGCTGCTGTTTGGAACAAGCTTTTCGCTGCATGGGGGGGGACGCTGGATTCTGGTTGCCATCGTAATGCTCTGGCTGCTGACCGCTACGCTGTTATGGCGAGCAAAACACCCGGCACCAAATGATTATTTCACCACACTGTTTCTGCTCACCCTCAGTGGTAATGTTGGTCTGATTCTGGCCGCCGATCTGGTCACATTCTTCTGTTTCTCAACCCTGATGAGCTATGGTTTTTACGGTCTGCTGATCCATGGCGGCAACGGTCAGGTGCATCGGGCTGGCAGGTTGTATCTGATCTGCCTGATTGTGGCTGATCTGGCTCTGTTCGAAGCATTGCTGCTGGCCGCTTCGAATACAGAGAATCTACAATTTCTGGCCGTGCATCAAGCCATGTCCAACGTACCGGCCACACATTTCTACCTGGGTTTGGTTCTCACCGCTTTTATGCTCAAAGCAGGCATCTGGCCATTGAGTCTGTGGCTTTCAACCGCCTTCAGCGCCATCTCTTCATCCAGAGCCCTGCTACTGGTCTCGATTCCGGTGGCGGCGGGGTTGCTTGGCATGCTACGCTGGCTGCCTGTTGGAAAGCACAGCTTTGATGAATGGGGGCTGAGCCTCCAGATCATCGGTGTGGCGGGCATGCTGTATGCCGCGTTCAGGTTCTACACTGCACGTCAAATCAGGCTGCTTCCTGCCTATGGAGCCACCGTTGGCTCCGGCCTGTTCATGGTACTGCTGGGCGTCGGCCTGACTCACCCTTCTCTATGGCATGACTTTGCTTATCTGGCCAACCCCTATATCGCTGTATCAGTACTGTTCCTTGTTAGCCTGAGCCTGTTCGTCAGGCGAGCACAACATGATCAACCTCCTGATACAACATTTGATAGTATAAAGCGATCTATCAAATGGGTTGAGAAAAAAATTCAAATTCTGGCCCAACAGTGCAGTGTCGAACTGCATCGAATCCACCGGCTGAGTGCTATTGCTGGGCGAATGCTGTCACGATCTCCGGACACAACTCGCTCTCAGAAACTGGAAAAATTCATGGATGGCTGGAGTGCCAGAATGATCATGGTTGTGATGCTCGGCTTGCTGCTCACCTGGCTGATGATTTAAGGGGGAGTGCATTGTCCAGGCTTTACTATACTGTCAAAGGCGGTACTGAAGGTGGAAAGGTCGGTCAAAGTCAGTTGTACTGCTAGTTCTACTGTGGTGCCCTTTGAGAATCAGTGAATTCCTACGTTGCAACGATCTGACGCTGGTAGACCTGCTGTGTTTCGAGTCAATGAAGAGAGGTGGGGACTTGTTGTGATTGTCATGGGCTTGGATTAAGTTTCGCCACCTTTTTTCAAACGAGAAAGCGTGCCGTTTGGTGATGAGCTGTCATTAAGAACCATTGCACATGCACCAGAGGCTTTTACCTTTGAAGAAGTAATCAGGAGATGTTGATATGAGAACAAATATGTTGTTGGTTGGCATAGGTCTGCTCTGCCTGGCGGCAACTTCGGTGGAAGCAGCGGTTATTACCGCTGCCGGGTCCACCACGGTTTTGCCTGCATTGAAAGGCTGTGGCAAGAGCTTTCAGGCAAAACATGCAGATGTGTACGTGATCTCTGCCGGAGGCGGCTCCAGCAAGGGCGTGAGTTCAGTTGGGCGAGGCAAAGTCGATATCGGTACTGCATCGCGTGCTGTAAAGGATAAAGAGCTGGCTGCGTACCCGGGGCTAAAGCAATATAAGCTCGCCACGGATGGCGTAGTTGTGATTGTGAATTCAGCGAATCCCCTGACCAGCATAAGTGCTGATCAGGTGGCGAAGCTGTATAATGGGGCTGCTGACAACTGGAGTGTGGTTGGGGGCTCTGATGCTACGGTGAACTTGGTCACATTGGGAATGGAACATGGAACCTATGAGCTGTTCAGTAAATTCTTCCATCTGCGCGGAGAGGAATCTGAGGGTAATATCCAGTTTTCCAAGGGCAAGGCGTGGATCGCATTTTCACAAGATGTGGCTCTGGACAGGGTTGCCCATGATGAACACGCCATTGCATTTGCATCTATTGGCGTAGCCACTGCGTTTGCTGAAAAGACAGGCCAGGTCAAACTTCTTTTATTGGATGGCGTTGCTGCAACAGAAGCGAATGTGACAAGCGGCAGTTACGCATTGGTGCGACCTCTGTTGTTGCTGACCAATGGAGAAGCACAAGGTGAAGTGAAAAACTTCATTGACTACCTTCAGGGTAAGGAGTGTCAAAGCTCAGTGAAAGATATGGGGTATATTCCTGTTCAATAAGGAGATTCCGGAGCAGTGAGTTTACTGGTCCGGTTGGTGTCTGGGGCATCAGGGAAATAGCAAAAAAACTACGAATAGTTCGATTTGGGCAGTGACAGGGTTGTTGTCACTGTATGGCGGAAGTGCCGGAGAGAGCGACTTTCGATAGAAATTATATTTGGCAGAGTGACTCATGCGTATTAAAAGTTTGTTGGTTTTAGTGATGTTATACCTCGTTCCCGCTGTAACTCATGCCGGTACGATTGGCGAGGCTAAAAGTTTTAATTTTATTATCTTTTTGAATGAGGATCCGTCATATCAGTATGATCCGATTATGTTTGGCGATTTTTCAAACTTTATAGCACAGATGAAGGATTCGAAGCTGTTGTTATTGTCGCACAGCCCTCACACGCTTAGTGGTGATGTGCTGAACCTGCAACAGGATGCGCTAAGAAGCACGACAGGTGGAAATTTCAGTGATATGGGCATTAATTGCCAGCTATCCCTGTCTCGAGAAGCGGCACACTATAATGTTGCAGGCAGTTGCCAGATTATTGATATTTTTCATGGTGAGCAGCTTACGTTACGTGCAAAGATTCCTGATACAGAACTTCCGGATGTGATCGAAGGTCAACCGGTGTGGATTGAAGTCTATGAAGATGCAAGAACGGGCACTGCCTTTTATGCCAATATTGGCAATCGCTGATTCATACGCCTGGCCAACCGGCAGCGCTGCTTACCCTTGTCAAATTCAAGCTGCTGCATAGCTTAAGGTCAAAGCTAAGGAGTCAACTATGTCGAATGTTCTGTTATCCATATCCGGTCATGATCGTGCCGGCATTGTTCGTGATGTCGCCGATGCATTGCAGCATCTGAATGCCAATATTGAAGACTCATCCATGACCGCCCTGCGCGGCCGTTTTGCCATGATGCTGATTGTTCGCCTCTCTGAAGACCGAAGCATGGGTGAGTTAAAGGCAGCATTGGCGGAGCTGGAGCAACGTACACGTTTGACCGTGCAGTCACAGGTTATCAGCGATGAGGAGGTGGCTGCAGAGCCGATGGAACCGGATTATGTCATTACGGTTCACGGTGCTGATAAAGTCGGTATTGTATACGCAGTCACTGAAACATTGGCTGAGCTGGGTGTATCCATTGTTGATCTCTCGACTCAGTCACGCTGCTCCGGAGAAGGTAGTGTCTATATGATGGCGCTGGAAGTGGCTTCAAATGGCCATGGCGATGAAATAAAACCGGCACTCGACACTGTGGCAGAGAAAATTGGCGTAAATATCGACCTGCATGCTCTGGATGATGCCGTTCTCTAAATTGAAGCTGATAGCCCATGCCGGTACGTGAAATTCTAAAGCAGCCGGATGACCGGTTGCGTCAAAAAGCGGATGCTGTGCTCACGTTTGGTGCGTCGCTGGAAGCGCTGGTTGAAGAGCTTGAGGAGACCATGCGTGCTGGCACCGGTGGAGTTGGCATAGCAGCCCCTCAGATTGGAGAAAAGCTGCGCTTGATTGTCGTCGATTGCCGGGCAAGTTTGCGGCCATGCAAAAACCACGGGCTGCTTTATATGGCCAATCCGTTTGTGGATGAGATAGATGGTGAATCGCTTGGGCGAGAAGGCTGTCTTTCCGTACCGGATTGGGTGGGTATGGTGCCGCGCGCCAAAACCATACGGGTCAGTTTTGATGACCTGCTCGGGAACCGGCAGCAGATAGAGTCTACAGGCTTTGAGGCGCGAGTGATTCAGCATGAGATTGATCACCTTGATGGCATCCTGTTTACCGATCGGGTGATCTCCACCAAGACACTGGTCAGGCGGCTGTAGATGCCTGAGCTACCTGAAGTTGAAACGGTACGTGCCGGACTGCAGCCTCTGTTAATCGGCAGAAGAATTAATGATGTCACCTGTTTTCGGCAAACGTTGCGTTATCCGCTGCCTGATTTCTCCAGTCTGGCAGGCCAGAAGATTACAGGCGTAGAAAGAAGGTCAAAATATCTGCTGTTTGCACTGGAGAATGATCAGACACTGGTTTGGCACCTGGGTATGACCGGGCAGTTTCATGTGCTCACCAGAGAAGATGATAAAGCCAAACACGAACATGTACGTATTGATCTGCATGACGGGCAAAGCCTGCGTTATCGTGATGCGCGCCGTTTCGGTTATGCCGGGCTGATCGCTTCTGCCGATCTGGATTCGCACGATTGGTTCAAAACCCTTGGCCCTGAACCCTTGGGTGAGTTGTTTCACTCGGATCACCTTGGCTCTGTTTGCCGGGCAAGAAAGGCGCCGATTAAAACCATCATCATGCATGCGGGCAATGTGGTCGGAGTGGGTAATATCTATGCGGCTGAATCATTGTTTCGGGCCGGTATTCACCCGGCCAGAGCCGCAGGTAAAATATCGAAGGTTAGGCTGGGTGTGTTAACCGATGCGATCAAGCAGGTCTTGCAGGAAGCTATTGAAGCTGGAGGCAGTACGATCAGCGATTTTGTCAAAGCGGATGGCAAACCCGGATACTTTGCACACAGTTTTCAGGTGTACGGCAGGGCAGGTAAAAGCTGTTTTCATTGCGGTAAAATCATCAAGCGCATCACACAGTCCGGTCGCAGCAGCTTTTTTTGCCCCGGCTGTCAGCGTTAACCTGTAAAAAAATTCTTCACCGCAGAGGACGCGGAGTTACGCAGCGTAAAACCAAAATCACGTAAGCAATGATTGAGTTTTGGCTGTTGCCGGCACTGAGGCACAATCCCTTAATCTTGCAGATTTCCCCGTGTCAGGGTGAATTGCGTTCGCAGGACAGAGCATCGGTTCCCCAGAGTGATCCACCAGTTAAAGATTAATGCCTTTACTCTGCATCCTTTGCGACCTCTGCGGTGAATTGCCTGTTCGGATCGATTTCTCCGGATTCTAATCCCGTGAAAAAAAACAGTTATACGGTTAACATGCGCCGACTTTTCATGGGCGTTTAAATACAGGCCCGGAGGCATCGTGAAACAGGCACTGGAACAGGCATTACAGGCCGCTCTTGAAGAGCTGCTGCAAGATCACCCGGATGCGATAGCACCCGAGGTGCATTTGACGCGCCCGAAGATGAAAGAGCATGGTGATTATGCTGCCAATGTAGCGATGCCGCTTGCGCGCCTGCTCAAAAAGAGTCCGCAACAGATCGCAGCCAGCATACTTGCAGTGGTGCAATGGCCCGATGCCGTGGTTGCAGCGGATATCGCCGGTCCCGGGTTCATCAACATTCGCCTGCATCAAGCTACGGAAGCAGAAGCTTTGAAAGCCATTGTTCTTGCCGGTGAAAGCTATGGCAAGATAGCAGTAACTGCTGATGCAGAAAAAGTGAACCTTGAATTCGTTTCTGCTAATCCAACTGGCCCTATGCATGTTGGTCATGGCCGTGGTGCCGTAGTGGGCGATGCACTGGCCAGTGTGCTCAATGCGGTCGGAAAAAATGTGCAGCGCGAGTATTATATCAACGATGCCGGTGTGCAGATTGGGGTGTTGGCCAACAGTGTCTGGCTACGTATGCAGGAACTTGAGGGCGAGACCATTGAATTTCCTGATGGTGCCTATCCGGGCGAGTATATTGTGCAGATTGCTCGCGAACTGCTGGAAAAACACAACTATGTGTCACTCACAGAAATGGATGAGGAGGCGCGTTCCGCACTCGTCGGAAGCGAATCTATTGCGGCTAATATGGCCATGATCCGTGATGACCTGGCTGCTATAGGCATCAACTTCGATCTCTATTTCTCCGAACAGAGCCTGCATGCCAGCGGCCGGGTTAGCGAGCTTATCGAACGCCTGCAATCAGAAGGTGTCGTATATTCAGGCACATTGCCGCCGCCCAAGGGTAAGGAGGTTGAAGATTATAAATCGGTTGAGCAACTGCTTTTCCGCACCACCGACTTTGGCGATGATGTAGATCGCCCTTTGGCAAAACAGGATGGCACACCGACCTATTTTGCTGCTGATATCGCTTACCACTATGACAAACATCAGCGTGGGTTTGAACGCATGATTGATGTCTGGGGTGCCGATCATGGCGGTTATGTATCGCGCGTGCAGGCAGCGATGAAAGCCTTGACCGGACGCGAGAGGCAACCGGATGTGCTGCTGGTGCAGATGGTGAATCTGACGCGTGATGGTAAACCCGTGAAGATGTCCAAACGTGCAGGTACTTTTGTGACACTGCGTGAAGTGGTGGATGAAGTGGGTGCTGATGCTGTACGTTTCAATTTCATGACGCGCAGGGTTGAGAGCCAGCTGGACTTCGATCTGGAAGCGGCCAAACAGAAGAATGATGAAAACCCGGTTTATTATGTGCAGTACGCCTATGCCCGTATCAACGCGATCCTGCGCAAGGCTGAGGATGAAGGTCATGTGATGGGCGAGTTGGGTGATGTGGATGTATCCGTGCTGACTTCGCATGAAGAGCAGCGCCTGGTTGCGCACCTGCTGGCTTATCCTGATGCACTGCAAAAGGCGGCGGATCGACTGGAAGCTTATCGGGTGGCGACATTTGCCATGCGCCTGGCTGCAGATTTTCACAGTTTTTATCACAAAAATCGGGTCGTGACAGAGGATGTTGTATTAACACGTGCCCGTATGCTGCTGATCAAAGCTGTAGGGCAGGTGATTCGCAATGCCTTGAATGTGCTGGGTGTATCAACGCCTGAGCGCATGTGATCAAAGTAGCAGTGTCAGAGGTGAATAGATAAATGGCCAAGCGTGATTACGCCAAGGTTCAGGCTCCAAGCAAGTCCGACTCAAAGGCTAATACTTCTGTATTGCCAGCGATCGCCGTTGTGGTGGTTGCCGTGGTTTGTTTTGCCGGTGGTTATTGGCTGGGCGGAGAAAAGGCCACGAATAATATCAGTCATGTGGGTAAATCCGACATGAATAAGATACAGGCAAAACTGGATGCGGAAGTGGCTGGCTCCAGGCTGCTGCAGGTGAAAATTGATGAGTTGCAGGATCAGGTTGATCTGCTGCAGAAGCGAGCCAAGCAGGGAGCACATACCAAAGTCGGTGACCTGAGATTTTACAGTGAACTGCCAAAGCAGTCGGTGACACCGGCTCCTGTATCGGAGAGCAAACCAGCTCAAGCACGTGCCATGGATCGGTCAGTCCATGATGGTATGCCCGAAGATCCACCTGCAACGCATAAAACAAGTGCTGTGCCCGATTCGGTCGATCCTGGTGCAGAATCCTATAAGGTTCAGATCGCATCGTTTAAAACCCGGGGCGATGCTGCAAATATGCAGAAGAAGTTAAACAAAGCGGGTCTGTCTTCCTTCGTACGCACGGTTGATCTGGATGGTAAAGGGCAGTGGTTCAGGGTGTTTGCCGGGCCTTATGCGGATAAGGACACGGCACGGGATGCGGTGAAGGATATCCAGAATAAAGTGAATATCAGAGGCCTGCTCGTTCGTGGCGACTGACAGGATCAAGGCAAGAGAGCGCTGGCTGGCAGAGCAGCTCGGAGAAGGTTATGTCATCTCGCCGCTGGCCGGGGATGCATCCTTCCGCCGTTATTTTCGCATCAGGCACGGCGAAAAAGATTACGTGCTGATGGATGCGCCACCTCCACACGAAGATGTGGCCCCGTTTCTGGCCGTGCGCGACTGGTTTGAAAACTCAGGTCTGCGTGTGTCGAAACTCTATGCAAATGATATCGAACAGGGCTTTTTGTTGCTGGAGGATTTCGGCGACATAACCTGGTCGTCTTATCATGATCAGGGCAATGATTTGTTGCCGTTGTTTGATGATGCGTTAAGACAGTTGCACCTGTTGCAGGCCTCAGAGCCAGGCATTTCTTTGCCAGTATTTGATGTGCAACGCATGCAACGCGAATGCGACCTTTATCTTGACTGGTACCTGCCGCATGTCGCCAATGTAGTGCCGACGGATCAACAGCGGGCTGAGTTTCATCAGTCGATGTTTGAAACGCTGGCCACGATTGCAGCGCTGCCACAGACGCCGGTGCATCTGGACTATCACAGTCGTAACCTGATGCTGCCTGGTGGAAAGCTGCCATTAGGCCTGATCGATTATCAGGATGCTGTACTTGGCCCTGTCACCTATGACCTGGCATCGCTGCTCTACGACTGTTATCAGGATTATTCGGAAGCAGAGCGTTGTGCATGCAGTGCACGTTTTTTTGAAGCTCTGCCAGCGTCATATGCTTCGGCTTTTGTCGGCGTGCATGAGTGGCACCAGAAACTGCGCCTGACGGCTCTTCAGCGACATATCAAAGCCATCGGCATTTTTGCACGCCTGGCCTATCGTGATGGAAAGATTCAGTTCCTCGATGAAATTCCATTGACACGTAAACATCTTCATGAAGAGATGCTTGCTCTGGCTATGACACAAAAAAGCTTCCCTCTCCTTTACAGCAGCCCTGAAAGATAGCTGGGCTTGTATCTATACTGGCTTTGCGTAGTCTGGCTCGCCTCAAAAAAAGGAGATGTTTATGCAGATTGCCAATAATAAAGTTGTTTCAATTGATTATACCCTGACCAATGATGCAGGAGAAGTGATCGATTCATCACAGGGTGGTGAACCTCTGGTATATCTGCATGGCGCTCAGAATATTATTCCTGGCCTTGAAAGTGCGCTGGAAGGAAAAGTGGCAGGCACAGCATTGCAGGTGGCGGTTGAGCCAGCGGATGGTTATGGCGAATACAATGAAGAACTCACTCAGGTTGTTTCAAGCGAAATGTTTCAGGGAGTAGAGAAAATTGAGGCAGGCATGCAGTTTCAGGCTGAAACGTCTGAAGGTATTCAGGTTGTTCGCATTGCCAAGGTTGACGGAGATCATGTGACAATCGACGGCAATCACCCACTTGCAGGCGAACGTTTGAATTTTGATGTCAGTGTGAAAGAAGTTCGTGATGCCAGTGAAGATGAGCTTGAACATGGCCATGTACACGGAGAAGGCTGCTCTCATTAATAGCTAATATCTGATTAAAAAGCGCCTCGCACTTATCGTGTGGGGCGTTTTTTTTTTGTAGCGGAAAGGTTTTGTACGGGGCCCTGAAACCAGCCCGATCTTCGGGTTCCGGCTCCGTCTTAATCAAAACCGGTCGCTGCTCTGCAGCTTTCTGCGATTTTGATGTGTGTCCACGCCACCTGCCAACGCGGGATCAACAGCTTTACATAAGATTCACGCTTAACATCTCATGCAGAAAGCTTCCCACAATTGCGCGATGAACCTTTTTTTCTAATGTTCAGTTATAGGCATTTATACTATATATTCGCCAATAATT
Organism: Mariprofundus sp.; assembly: GCA_021772835.1. GTDB lineage: Bacteria > Pseudomonadota > Zetaproteobacteria > Mariprofundales > Mariprofundaceae > Mariprofundus. The sequence continues at coordinate 213 of JAJFLE010000057.1, read as the reverse complement.
GGAGCTAACGAGGGGGGGTATGGGAATTTCTCAACAAGAACGAACATCTGATATAGCAGCAGAGAAATGCCGGATTCTTGTCGTCGATGATGACGAGGTGACCCGTATTTACCTGCAACACGCTCTGGAACAACAGGCTTACGACGTAACGATGGCTGCCAGCTTTGATGCTGTGAAAGAAACGATGTCGCATGATAAGTTTGCTCTGGTATT
>JAJFLE010000056.1 GCA_021772835.1 Mariprofundus sp. | reverse complement strand
TGCCTTTTTGTGATTCGGGCCATCCGTGGCCCTCACCCTTCGGGCTACCTAAAGCCAGTCCAAACGGCAATCCTGCCTTTTTGTGATTCGGGCCATCCGTGGCCCTCACCCTTCGGGCGTGCCTGTGGCACGTCCCATTTAGCTTTCCTGCTAAATGGTGATTACTTATTTTCTTGATGATAAACGCTTATTTGTTGATTAATTTGATATTCAATAACAAACGCTGCAACACGTCCTTGGTTGCCAGAAACGCCTCATCGGAAATACCGTCATGCACTTGAGCAAGCAGCTTGGCCAGAACAGGGCGCAATCGTACGATAGCTTCATCGCCTTTCTCACTGAGTCTGGCACGCACAACACGCCGATCATCAGTATCGGGAGCGCGCAACACGAGCCCTTCTTTACTTAGATTATTAAGCAGTCGCGTAATTACCGCTTTGTCTTTCGCCAGAGTTTCGGCAATTTGCGTCTGGGTTAAACCAAGCTCTGCTTCACACTCCGATATTATCATCAGTACAGCCAGTTCTTCTGCTGTAATATCACAACCGTTTTCCCGGCACTGACGTGCCAGAGCCTGGCGCATCGCATACATAAGATGATGAATGAGGTAACCCAAGCCTTCTTCGAAGCGACGTGGCATTGTTGAGTCCATATTGCGATTGTAGCTGCATTAGTTGACCATGACAACAATTGACATCATCAACATTTAACCCATCATTCATCATAGATGGCTGTAATTTCACCCTCATCAAGGATGCTCTGAAAAGCTCAGGTTATCCGTACAACCTATGGACGGGTTGCCAAGATCAAGTGCGTAAGTGCTTGATCTTGTAAACAAAGGGGAAAACCACGTTTTTGCCTTTGTGAGCTGAATAACTGCACGGATGCAATTATTCAGAGTGTCCTTAATTCACATCCATTCTGACAGGCTGGGAGCCCCATGAACAAGCCCATAAAAAAAGTACTGCGCAACGTCCCCCTGCTCACATTTCTACTTCTTGTAGCAACTCCGGTTCACGCCGAGGTCATGAGCCTGAAACAGGCCGTAGAAATAGTTCTGAGCAATCATCCTGATCTAAGAACAGGGGATATTGATAGCGCCATTGCCCGAACCGAGACACAGCGCATTGAAGGCATGCTCGATGCAACGGTTACAGCCCGCATCAGTGCCAGCGAGGACACAACACCTGTATCGAGTGATTTTCAGGCGGCTGAAACACGCAATGGCCAGCTTTCCGGTTCAATCGCCAAGCCATTGGCCAGTGGTGGAACAGTCGGTGCCAACTTTGCCTACAACCGCACCAGCCAGGCATACAATTCACCATTAGCTGCGCAGTTATCCCGCTTTAATCCTGCCTACCGCAATCAGATCAATCTCAGCTACCGTCACCCACTGCTTAAAGGCGCCGACAGGCCTGATTACCATGAATCGCTCCGGGTCGCAGAAGCCGGCATTAAATCTGCCAACATGCAGCATGAGGTCACAGCGCAACAATTAAGCTTGCGCACGATCAACGCTTATTACCAGCTGGCATCCGATGATATTAATATCCATATTGCCGAGCAGGCCGTAAAACGCGCACAAAAGCTGCTCTCCTATCAACGCTCACGAGAACAATTCGGCCTGATTGAAAAGGCAGATCGCCTGCAGGCAGAAGCATTTCTGGCAGCGCGTAAAACTGATCTGCAACGGGCAAAGTCCAGACGTTTGACTAACATGAACACGATCAACCGTCTGATGTTGCGTCCGGCCAGCTCAGAAGTGCTGATTCAGCTGCAACAAGCAGAGCTGACCGAAAGACCATCCATGCAAAGGGCAGTAGCGATCGCTCAAGCACACAGGCCGGAACTACAGGTACTGAAGGCGCAAATGGAAGCATCCGAAGCACAACTAAGCATGGCTCGCGAGGTTGATGATATTCAGCTTGATGTCATAGCAGAAGTCGGCACACGCTCACTCGATAATAATGCCAGCACTGCTGCGGCCCGTGGATTTACAGCCAACAATCATTATGCATCTCTCTCTCTTGAAATGTCTGATGTTCTCATGCGTAACAGTGCAAGCGCTTCCATTCGTAAGGCCGAATTACAGCATCAGCGCATTGCTTCTCAACGCATCAGTGCGCTTGAACAGATAAAAAATGACCTGTCAGCGGCCATCACCGCCATTGATTCAGGCAAGCCTGTTCTGGAAGTTGCCCGCTTTCAGGCCAGTGCTGAGAAACGTAAATTCGATGCAGAAATACAACGCTATCGTGTCGGCCGTTCCGATACAGCGACATTGGTTCAGTTTGAAGGTGAGTTACGCAATGCTGAACTCAATGCTGAACTGCAGGCACTAACCCTGCAGCTGGCGGCCCGTCAACTCTCGTGGGCACAGGGTATATTGCTTGACGAGTTGGGTTTAACTGACAACAAGGTGGATCAATAACATGAGAAACGTTATCGCTTTTTTTGTTAAACGGGGAGTCCTGGTTAACCTGATCTCCATCATTCTTCTTCTCGGTGGTATTTATGCCGCCATGCAGATGCAGCGCGAAGCTTTCCCCAGTATCAATTTTGATGTCATTGCCGTCTCAGGTGTTTATCCGGGTGCCGCACCGAAAGAAGTTGAAAGACTGATGGTGGCTCCCATTGAACAGGAGTTGAAAGGCGTTGATGGCATCAATGTCATTCGTTCAACCGCTTACTCCGGCACCATGCAGATCACCATTGAGGTGGATCCGAATTTCAAGGACCGATCACGTCTGGTATCCGATATTCAGCAAGCCATCAACCGCGCTGACCTTCCGGTCGATCTGCCTTCCGACCCCATCATCATGGAAGTGAAATCGGAACAAACGCCTGTACTGACCTTCTCCATTTTTGGTGATTTCAAGGAACTTGAGCTCAAAAAGTTAAGCAGCAACATTGAAGATGATGTGCGCGATATTGATGGTATTGCCAATGTATTCGTACAGGGCGACCGCAAAGAAGAGATTCGTATCGTGCCGAACCCTGAAAAAATGCGTCAGAATCGAGTATCCATCAATGATGTCGTGGCTTTGGTAAAAGGCTGGAACGTCAATGCGCCGGGTGGACGCCTGAAAGCACCGGATGGCCAGCGCATCATCCGTATCACCGGCGAATTTGTTTCTGCAGAAGATGCCGGAAATCTGGTCATTCGCGCCAACGAACACGGCCAGGCCTTATACCTGAAAGACGTTGCTGAAGTGACCCAGACACTGGCACGACCATACCGCTACGTAGCTGCCCGAGGGGACCCGGCCATCACCATGATCGTGATTAAAAAAGGGGATGCCGATATCATCACGTTGGTGGATAAAGTACGCACTTATCTGGATACGATCCCCGCTAAATATGGTGAAGGGGTGCATGTGAGCGCCTATAATGATTTTTCCACCATCACCCGCCTTCGTCTTGGGGTACTGACCAATAACGGCATGATAGGACTAGCGCTGGTACTGGCGCTGCTGATGCTATTTTTAAGGCCCGCTGTCGCCCTGACCACTGCCTGGGGCCTGCCGATCATCTTCTTCTCTGGCATTGCCGTGCTCTATGCATCCGGCATTACACTCAACCTACTGGTTATGTTCGGTTTTATTATGGTGCTCGGTTTAATGGTCGATGATGCGATTATTATCGGTGAAAATGTCACCTATCACATGGAGCGGGGACTCTCTCCTGAAGAGGCTGCCATTGAAGGTACCTATGAGCTGATCGGACCGGTTACAGCTACGGTACTGACTACTATCGTCGCATTTCTGCCATTGATGTATATGGACGGCATCATCGGAAAATTCATCGCCTCCATTCCAATTGTAGTCATTGTACTGTTGGCCTTTTCATGGTTCGAGGCGATTTTCATTCTGCCCAACCATATTCGTGATGTCGCCAATCCGAACAAACACCCAAAAGAACGGGCTCTGTTCATCTGGATCACCCGCATCTACACCTACTTCCTCAAAAAGGCGGTCAAATTACGTTACCTGACAATCCTGCTGACCATCGCAGGCTTGTTAGGCAGCTTTGCCCTGGCCAGCACGATGAAATTCCAGCTGTTCCCATCGGGAGCAGAGACGACATTTTATTTGCGTGTAACCATGCCGACCGGCACCACCCTGGAAGAAATGCGCGATCAGTTGATTAAACTGGATGTCGAGGTGCGCAAACGCATTGACCCAACCGTCCTTGAAACAACCACCATGATTGCCGGTGAGAACAGCGCCGATCAGCGTGAATCATTAAAACAAATTGGTGACAGGTTTGGTTTTGAACGCGTTATTCTGACTCCATTTACGGAGCGCGAAGTCAAAGCTTACGACGTCATGAGTGTGCTGGAAAAAGAGATTCCTTCCCTGTTTCCGAATATGGACATCAGCTTTGCCATGCAAAAACCGGGGCCTCCGGTCGGGCGCGCCCTACAGGTTGAATTAACCGGTGCTGATGAGGCTACGATGACACGTGTTGCTGAGCGCCTGATTGCTATGCTAAAAACCGTGAATGGTGTTTATGCCGTGGAGAGCGACCTGGAACCGGGAGACCCGGAAATCCGCATAGTCATGGATCGTAAACTAGCAGCTTATGCAGGGGTAGATCTGGCTACGGCAGGCACCCATATTCGAGCAGCCTTTGACGGCCTGCGCGTGTCCACCATCAAACGCGGCAAAGAAGAGATAGATGTCACCATTCGCTACCCGGAAGCCGCACAGCGCGATATCAACACGCTGATGAAGCTGGAAATACCGAACAAACACGGCGGTTTAGTACCACTGCACCGTATTGCCCACCTCGAAAGTAAACCCGGCACCAGCAGTATCCGCCACAAGGATGCACGACGCGTGATTAATGTCTCAGCCGAAGTAGATCAGAAAAACATGACTTCGAAAGAGATCAATAAAATAGTAAACCAGCGCAAAACCGAGTGGCTGGCAGAGGATGCTACCCTGATCAGCGTTAATCTCGGTGGCGAGGAAGAGAAGACACAGGAATCTGTACGGGGCCTGATCTTCAGCTTTGTCTTCGCCCTGCTCGGCATTTTTGCCATTCTCGCCGTTCAGTTCAACCGCATCGGTTATCCCATTCTGGTCATGCTGGCCATTCCATTTGGCATCATCGGTATTGTCGTGGGCTTCTTCCTGCATGGAGCACCGCTCTCATTTATGGCTATGATGGGCTTTGTTGCCCTTACAGGCGTGGTGGTAAACTCTTCACTGGTTATGGCGGTATTTATTCAACGCCAAATCCTTGAAGGTGTGCCATGGCGTGAAGCCATTGTTGAAAGTGGCAAACGTCGCCTGCGCGCTGTATTGCTCACTGCAATAACTACCGTTGTCGGCCTGTTACCGACCGCATATGGCTGGGGTGGTTTTGACCCGTTCGTAGCCCCCATGGCACTGGCACTCTCTTGGGGATTGATGTTCTCCACTGTGATTACACTGTTTTCTGTTCCTGCAGCCCTCGGCATCGCCATGGATATCAAACATAAACTACAACGCCTGTTGGGCAAAAACGTCACACAAAATTAACTCGTCACGCTATGTCGCTCAGATTAACAACGCATATAAAAAATACCTGACTGTTTTACTTGTGTATTCTAAATGTTTTTTAATGTCGATTTCACAAATGGCTAATCGCTCGTCCATAGGATAAGCACTGTCTGGTGTCACCCTCCTCCCTCCCCAAGGCATCAGACGTTTTTTTAGAAAAAGGCCCCGCATAGCGGGGCCTTTTTGATTAGCTCCCAAAAAAATACTGAAAACAAGATGACTTCCATCACAGATCAGGCTTACCTGTTTCAACAGACGTGGAACAGCATCCATGGCGAAATTAAAGTCCATGCATTCAAAACCGATTCATTGGCATTAAGGCCACTCTACTTGGTTATAATCGTGGATGGATTCGAACAAGGAGCTTTGCATGCCAGTTTATCTGAAAATTGAAGAAAGCTATGCAACACAACACGTTTCGCTGCGTAATGACCTGATGCCATCTCGCTGCTGGCACTGCTCTTATCTCCTTGGGCAATCATCGGTTTGGCACTGTCAATTTTCGAGGTTAACTTCGTGACCCCTACTCTGACCGCGCCTCCTGCATGGCCACCATCATCGTCGCAACCCCGCAAGCTCTGCATCCGTTCCGGAGCAACAGTCAACTGCTATGTAAAAGTTTAGATCTGGCACCTCCCACTTCCCCGCAGGGTGTCGGATCTAATAAAAGGCCCTGCACAGCAGGGCCTTTTTCATTGCAGTGGTTTCACCTTTGTTTACAAAATCACGCACTTACCGTGCATGGTTTTGGCAGGCCATCAATGATGGCCACCCTCATCTGCCAACTCCTGAGAGAAGACCGCTTTACTCTTGCCAATGATCGTCAGCAAAATGCCGGAGTAGATAAAAGTAGAAAGCAAAATCACTCCGATCACAATGGCTTTGAACATTTCAAGATGTTCGAACGTAGATGGAATCATCATTAGCATGACGATGGAGAGTCCACCCTTGATACCGGCAAAGGTGAGTATGCCCCACCAGCGGAAATTCACATTAACCATCTTGTCTGTCTGATTGGTAATCAGGGCAAACTTGGCCATCATGACAGCACGAATCACAGTCGTGGCCAGGAACATGGCCATAATCTCCGTCTTGTATTGCCACAGCAGATCCAAATCAATCATTTCAGCCATTGCCACAAACAGCATGGTGTTGGCCACGACAGATAGCAGCTGCACATCCTCTTTGGTGCGCATGTGGCGGTCGCGCTCTTTCACAGTAGCCTTGATTTTGTCGATAGCATGTTGAACCAGATTGCGTGATGTCTTCTCGGATGCTGACTCCAGTTTCAGATCTGCCTCTTCCTTCTCAATGCGCATATCACCATAGGCAATGGCCCGGGTCATCATATGGTGGACGGTCACCGTAGCAAAAATACAGGACAGAATACCGGACAAGTGCATATGAGAATGGCCGCCGAAAAGATTCAGCAGCGCATAGAAATGTTCTGCCAGCTCGAAGGCGCCGTAACCGGTCAAAATTAGCACCAATAACTCGGCAATGCGATTGTCGCTGGTTTTCATCGCCGCCAGTCCGATATAACCAACGACGACACCCAGCAGCGCTGAACCAAGCACCACGACCAGACTCGTCTTGGTCACATAAGAGGCGGTAATTTCGCCACCATCGAGTGCATAGAGGCCAACAAATACGAATACAATCAATGCTGTAGCATCATTAAACAGACTTTCTCCCTCGCAAAGAATCTTCAGTCTGTGCGGCAACTCAAATTTGGAAAAGATACTCACCACAGAAACAGGGTCGGTAGCCAGCACCATGGCAAAGAGTACGATAATGGCCGCAGTAGAGAGATGGTACTGGCCAAACAGTGCATCACCGATCAACAGCGCAACCACCACTGACAGTGCCACCGCCACAACAGACAGGTAGAACAGGCTCAAACCATGTTCCTTGAGGTCCGCCACCTTGAGTTCAAGGGAGTCGCCAATTAGCAGGATTGGCAACAGCAAAATCACCAGCAAAGCAAAGTGTTCGGGGTCTCCGGTTAGAATAAACAGGTCACCAAAGAGCAGATGAAAGCCGAAAGAGAGTCCTATAAGTCCTACTGGCGATGGTATTTTGAGTTTGTCTTCGAACATAAGCGCCAGATATAAAATAGCGCAAATTGATAAAACCGTAATAATCATGCACAGCCCCTCATATGTTTCATGTTCCAAAGCATTGTAGAATACAGGAATAAAGCAAGCCCGGGACCACCAGGTTTCAAACAAACTGGCACAAAGCCACTGATCCTGTTGCAATACGGCAATGGCTGTATCGGCAGATCAAACACACACCACTCCTGATGCAAACAATGTCAGCAAATGGCAACAGCATCTCTCATTGCAACTGCCTGCTTCCCTTCCCGGTTGCATCTGGCTACATGCCTGCTCAGTTGGAGAAGTAGCCTCGGTTGCGCCACTGTACAAGGCACTCATCAAACAGGGGCATAAGGTACATTTAACTGTGGTCACAGCCACAGGTTTTGCCCATGCCAAACGCATCCTGGGAAACAAGCTTTCTGTCTCATATCTGCCATGGGATATCCCGGGCACGATGGCCCGACTGGTCAAAAATCTCAGACCTTCATTGCTGCTACTTGCCGAAACCGAATTCTGGCCGGGAATGCTCCGGGCTTGTAAAAAAAACCGCATCCCGGTTATTGGCATCAACACTCGCATTTCAGATCGCTCATTTCCTCGTTATCAAGCCACCTCTTTTTTATGGTCACGTTGTCTGAAACCTGTGGAAGTGTTCTTGGCTCAGAGCACACTGGATGCAAAGCGTTTGCTTGCCATGGGTGTAGAAGCTGATCGCGTGAAGGTAGTCGGTAACCTGAAATATGCAGTATCTGCACCCGATGTAGATGCTAAGTCTCTGCGTTTAAAACTGGATAGCAGTGGCAGTCGCCCGATCCTGCTTGTTGCCAGCACCCATGAGGGTGAAGATCGTGCAATCCTGAATATGTGGCCAGCATGGCATGCAGTGTGCCCCAACCTGCTGACAGTGATAGTCCCCCGCCATCCGGAGCGCTTTGATCAGGTAGCTGAACTGATACGCGAGCAAGGCCATCGACTTTCGCGCTGGTCGGAACACAAGCAGCACGATAGCGACTTTATTCTCGTGGATGCCATGGGCGCATTGGCAAATCTTTATACCATCGCCGATGCCGTGATTATTGCCGGTAGTCTGAAAAACATTGGTGGCCATAATCCGCTGGAAGCTACAATCTGTGGTCGCGGCGTGTTAACTGGCCCTTTTGTACAGAATTTCCGTGAAATCATGACCGATATGCAACAGCACAATGCTGCCATCATCGCAGGCAATCAGCAGGAACTGGAATCAGCTTTAACTCGGCTATTGCAACATCCCGATGAGTTGAAGCAACTACATGCTCATGCAGCTCTGTTCATGCAGGGCAAAACAGGCGTGCTGGAGTCCACGCTGGATAACATCTCTGCATATTTACCTGTTCCAGGCCAAGCCAGTGTCTCAACTGCATCGTAAAATAGAAAAACTCTGGTGGTCGAATGATGAACCACCACTGTTGCTGCGCTTGATCGAACCTGTTTACAGCGCCATCAGCAACAGGCATCTGAAACAGCGTTCTGAAAAACCGGTGCCCCCCCCACTGCCGTTGATTTCAGTTGGCAACATCACCGCTGGTGGCAGCAGTAAAACGCCATTTGTACTGTGGCTTGCTAAAGCTTTGCAGGAAAAGGGTTTTAAACCGGTCATTATATGTCGAGGTGACGGCGGCAATAACAGTATCCCTCGCATTGTGAAAACCAGGATGACCGCTTTAGACGTGGGCGATGAGGCCCGCATGTTGGCTGATCTCGCCAACAACCCGGTGATTGTCGGGTCCGACCGTATCGCGGCTAGCCATCTGGCAAAAGACTTGGGCGACATCATCATTCTTGATGATGGTTTCCAGTACCGTCATCTGATCCGCGTTTGCGACATTGTACTCATCCCGGCTGAAGGAGTCGGTAACGGCCATAGAATCCCTGCAGGGCCCTTGCGCGAACCTGTCACATCCTTGAAGCGCGCTGACCTGATAATACGCACAGGCAGCAGAGAATCCCTGCAGACATGTAAAAAAATAAGTCAAACAAAAGAGTGGTACTGGTACAGTGAAAGCGGTGATCTTATTGATGCCATGAACACCGGTTCCGATTTGCCCGATCATGTTCATGCCGCAACGGCGATTGCCCGTCCCGAACGCTTTATGAGCAGCCTGACAGGCAGTGGTTTGAGCCTGAGCGGACAGTCAATTTTTCCCGACCACCACCAGTTCACCAGCCGGGAAGTAGATAAACTTCTGTCTGAGGCGCATGTGGCTGTCACAGACAAAGATGCCGTCAAACTCAAACCTCTCTGGCCTAAAGGTAAACCATTGTGGCTATTAAAGCTTAAAGGCAAAGGCGAAACAGGACTGCTTGAGGCCATCATGAACAAACTTTCCAGCCCATAAAAAAAGGTTCGTCACGCATTAGCGGGAAACATGGCTGAAGGATAGCTTTTGATCCCCGTTCCAAGATGCGCCGGAGTATTTATTGTTCAACAGAATGAGGTGCAAACGGGTAGGAGCCCGTTTGGACGAACTTAAGCTCGCCCCCAAGGGAGAGAGCCATGGATGGCTCGAGTCAAAAAATGTTTCGCCCCATTGAACGGTAAATACGCAGAGAGAAGCAGGTTGTCGGGCAGTTTCTTTGGTTCGTTTCTCTTGTGGAAAAGAAATGAACAAATAATCCCACCATATTAGCAAGAGAGGATCGCCTTCAGTTCTTATTCACTAAGACTTTTCCCGGAGTTCCACGATGAACCAAAAAAAGCCACCCCCCCCCCCCTTAGCCATCTAATAACTAAGGAGGGTGGCTTTTATAAACTCATCGGCTGACAATCAGAAGCGGGAGAGTTCCTTTTCGTTGGTGGTGATTTCATAACCTTCACGCACTGATGAGAGCCAACGGGCAAAACGAACGGCCCCCTTGGCTTTCACAGCCTCTTTGGTAATCCCTTCTTTTTGGGCGATGAAATCATCTTCGGATGGCGAAATAACCTGCTCGACACGGACAACCGCGAACCCCTGTGGTACAGCTATAGACTGAGCGACCCAGCCACCCTGAGGTGTTTTGAATGCATTGCTGAGTACGCTATTGGTTAGCCACTGCGCATCATCACCGACACCGGAGCTGCGTACCGGCTTTGAGATAAATTTAGCCTGACCAAACTGCTGTGCCAGTTCATCCAGTGATTTCCCGCTTAACTTGCGAATCTCATCAGCTACTTCGAGGGCTTTTTTATTTGCAGCGTCCTGCTTGGCATCGGAATAAACACGACGGGTTACTTGAGCAAATGGCAACACATCCGGTTCGATTCGTTCAATCACTTCAATTGCTACAAAACGTCCATCATTGGTTTCAATAATTTCAACAGGCTGACCTGGTAGTGTAGCAAATGCTTTCTGCCTGACCTCAGGGTCTGACAGACCCGGCTCCACCATCGCTTCATCCATGCTTACAGCTTTTGAAGCGATCAATTTCAGATTCACAGCAGCCGCAGCTGCTTTCAGAGAATCTTCCATGCCCAGTGCCTCATCCAGATCCTGTGACAGTTTGTAGGATTCTTCCGCGGCTTGAGCGACCAGAAGTTCGGTCTTGAGTGTATCTTTCACCTCTTCAAACGGTGTTTCTCGCGCCGAGCGAATATCATCGAGACTAATCAGGTGGTAACCGAATTCGGTTTCTACAATATCACTGGTTGTACCTTTATCCATGGAGAATACAGCCGTATCAAATGCGGCGACCATCATGCCCTGTTTGAACCAGCCAACGTCACCACCATTTTTGGCAGTGGCCACGTCATCCGACACATCTTTGGCTACTGCAGAAAAATCTTCGCCTGCATTAATACGAGTCTGCGCAGCCACGATTTTATTGCGTGCAGCAGCGCGCAGCATTTCAGAATCCGTTTCCTGTACGCGCACCATGATATGACGGGCTTTACGTTGTTCAGGTTCTGAGAACTGGGCTTTACGTTTGTCGTACTCGGCACGAATTGCCGCTTCATCAATCTCGCCATCAGCGGCCAGATCGCGTGGATTAATTTCCACCAGATTCACCTGAATGCGCAGAGGTGACTGGTAGCTGGCCTTGTTGGCTTCGTACCAGGCTTTGGCAGTCGCATCATCCACTTCAACTTTGGATAGCAGTGAGCCTGCATCGACAACGATGGCAGACAGTACACGCTGCTCATACTTCTGATTAAACAGTCCACGAACCTCTGATTCACTTACATGCGAAGAGTTGACAAGCGCCTTCTCCAACGCATCTATCATGATAGTCAGACGCATATCGTTTTCATAGTCCTGAGACGAGCTGAAACCCATATTACGGGTAAGGATCTGGTAACGCTTAGGATCAAACTTGCCAGCCGACTGAAAAACAGGATCGCTCTGTACACTATTCAACAACACGGCTTCCGGCGCTGCCAGACCAAGTTTGGCGGCAACATCAAGCATGATTTTGCGGTTAATGATAGTCTGCAGGGTAGTCTCTTTCACATTCAATGAGTCCAGCAACTCACTGGAAAACTGTTTGCCCAACATGGAACGATAAGCATTGAGTTGGCGCTCATAAGCGGCATAAAACTCACCGCCATCAATCGGGTTATCGTTAATTTTAGCTACAGGCTCAGCACTGCCACCCGTGAAGTAGTCGCCCACGCCCCACAGTACAAATGAAAGTGCGATACCAGTGAGTATGACTTTCGCTATCCAGCCTTGCGCATGATTACGCATCGATTCGAGCATGATAAACCTCTGTATTTAGAGTCAGGAAACACGGAACGCCTTGTAAACTTTCCCCATGATTTCAAAGACTCGGGACGCTACCGAAGCAAGTCATTTAGAGCAATGGGTGTTGCTCTAAATGGCGCGATAGAGAACAAAAAACTGAGCAATGGGTGTTGCTCTAAATGAGGTTAGACTGGAGCCAAGGACTGAATCAATGATGAAAATGATGCACACGCACAGGAGGTATATTATCAAGGCTCTCCGCAAAAAAAATGATGGGCCGATTATTGGCTGGGCCTGGTTCGTGAAGTCCATTGGCTGGAGCAACGCCCTGTAGAATGGCTGCAGGTGCGTGTTACAAAAAAAGGGCGGCCCTTTCGGAACCGCCCTTCTTTTTAATCATCAGCTATGAAACGACTGATATAAAACCAACTCAAATGAGTGGTTTTACATACCCATGCCGCCCATACCACCCATGCCGCCCATATCTGGTGCGCCACCGGCTTCTGGAGCAGGGATATCAGCAATCATGGCTTCCGTGGTAATCAGCAGACCAGCAATAGAAGCTGCATACTGCAGAGCAGAACGGGTTACCTTGGTCGGGTCAATAACACCCATTTTCACCAGATCGCCGTACTCTTCAGTCTGTGCGTTATAACCGAAGTGGCCAGTACCATTGGCTACTTCGTTAACAACTACAGATGCTTCACCGCCACCGTTGGTTACGATCTGACGCAGAGGTTCTTCTAGCGCTCTGCGAATAATCTTCACGCCGGTATCTTCGTCATGGTTGATGCCTGAAACGTTGTCCAGTGCCTTACGAGCACGCAGCAATGCTACGCCACCTCCAGCAACGATTCCTTCTTCAACAGCAGCACGTGTTGCATGAAGCGCATCGTCAACGCGGTCTTTCTTCTCTTTCATTGCTGTTTCAGTTGCAGCGCCGACCTTGATGACTGCAACACCGCCAGCCAGTTTGGCCAGACGCTCCTGCATCTTCTCTTTATCGTAATCAGACGTGGTATCTTCAACCTGCTTGCGGATCAGCGCAACGCGGCCTTCGATTGCCTTTTTGTCACCGGCACCGTCAACAATGACAGTCGTGTCCTTGCTGATTTTCACATTAGCGGCAGTACCCAGATCTTCCAGAGTAACATTTTCCAGTTTCAGACCGAGATCTTCAGAGATCACTTTACCGCCGGTCAGGATAGCCATGTCTTCGAGCATAGACTTGCGACGATCGCCGAAGCCAGGAGCCTTCACAGCAGCAACGTTTACTACGCCGCGAACCTTATTCACAACCAGAGTAGCCAGCGCTTCGCCCTCGATGTCTTCAGCGATGATCAGCAAAGGTTTACCGGTACGAGCAACCGCTTCCAGAACTGGCAGCAGTTCACGCATATTTCCGATCTTCTTCTCGAACAACAGGATATATGGGTGATCAAGGGTCGCTTCCATGCGCTCAGTATCAGTGACGAAGTAAGGTGAAAGGTAACCACGATCAAACTGCATACCTTCAACAACGTCCAGCTCTGTTTCCAGGCCTTTCGCTTCTTCAACAGTAATGACGCCTTCTTTACCAACCTTGTCCATGGCATCTGCAATAATCTTGCCAATTTCAGCATCACCATTGGCTGAGATCGTACCAACCTGAGCAATCTCTTCCTGGTTCTGTACTTCTTTGGACAGGCTAGCCAGTTCAGCAACAACAGCAGTTACAGCTTTATCGATACCGCGTTTCAGATCCATTGGATTCATGCCCGCAGCAACAGCTTTTACGCCCTCTTTGGCGATAGACTGAGCCAGTACGGTTGCAGTAGTGGTGCCATCACCTGCGATATCTGCAGTTTTAGAGGCCACTTCTTTCACCATTTGTGCGCCCATGTTTTCGAACTTGTCTTCCAGCTCGATCTCTTTGGCAACAGAAACACCATCTTTAGTGATAGTCGGTGCGCCCCATGATTTCTCCAGGACTACGTTACGGCCTTTGGGGCCGAGGGTTACTTTTACTGCATCGGCAAGTTTGTTCACGCCGATCATCATTTTGGCGCGTGCATCTTCGCCGAATTGAATGTCTTTAGCCATTCTTCAATCTCCTAATAATCTAATTCTTTTATATGCTGCGGCTCTCCACCTTTGAGGGTGGCAATGCCTTCAATCTTGTTATTTACTGAGAAATTAGCTTTCAATCACGCCCAGAATGTCGTCTTCACGCATCATCAGGAATGCTTCACCGTCCAGCTTGATTTCAGTACCGGCGTAAGTAGAGAAGATGACAGTATCACCTTCTTTAACGTCCAGCGGGCGAACTTCACCGTTTTCAAGACTTTTACCTTTACCAGTAGCAATCACTTTACCCTGCACTGGTTTCTCTTTGGCGGAATCAGGAATGATAATACCACCTGAAGATTTTTCTTCCTCGTCCAGACGACGGACGATTACGCGATCATGTAAAGGACGAACCTTTGTTGTCATCGTTGTTTCTCCTTCAATATATAATATTGGAAACTGTTATATAGGAATCGGATTAAACCGATTCAAGTCCCTTTATGGGGATTGCTTAAAATCATTTCAACCCCCCTTCCTGAAGTTTTTAGCACTCTCCTGAAGGGAGTGCCAATAATGAAGAGGACCTCTTGGCTGTCAACCATTGCCGATACGCAACATAGTCACTCAGAAACCTGGCGCAAAAGATGTCGCCCATCGGTGGCTCCCATCCATAGGGCGGCCATGCAGCCGTATCCTTTTGCAGTCGAGAAAATGATGCTGAAAATCCAGAGTTACGGGTGACGCTGCGCATGACTGCAGCATGTATCACGCCCTCGGCATAAGCGATAGAAATGTTGATTTCATCTCTATCGCGAGGCTGGACAACGCCTATTGCTGCTGACTGGTTATCAGTGTGATTATATTCAAGCTGATCGGGCTACCCCACTGACCTGTCTGGTCACATGGTTAAAATTCAAAGCGCTTACAGCGTGGCTGCACCGTAGATAGCCAAAAGCAATGTCATGAGCACGGAAAATCCGACAATGCCAACGACTATCCATTTGCTATAGGTATACCATTTAAAATCACTGAGTTTCTTGCCTGTTTTTTCCTGCCAGTTGGTTACAAGCACCACAGACACAAGAATGGCAAATACGAGAAAAAGTCCAGTTGCATTATTCATGGGCGCATCCTAAGCAAAAACAGTGGAGGGTGGAAATGCTTAATGTGGTGATTAAAAAAATTTAGTAACCCGTTCATGTGCAGTTAAGTTACAATCCTTACCGTGCTTCCTCATTGAACTTGAGGAGTCAAAGCATGCCGCAATCAATCAAAGTATGGGATATTCTGGTGCGTCTGTTTCACTGGTCGCTGGTACTGTTTTTCATCCTCGCTTACCTCACCGGTGAAAGTGAACTGGAAAATATACATGCATGGCTAGGTTATATAATTGCAGGTCTGATCGGCTTCCGTCTGATCTGGGGTTTCATTGGTACAAAATATACCCGTTTCTCCAACTTCATCTGCCGCCCTGCCGAAATCTTGGCTTACCTGCGCAGTTTGATGACGCATCACCCCAAACATTATCTTGGCCATAATCCCGCCGGTGGCGCCATGGTCGTGATCATGTTGCTTACTCTTGGCTTTGTCACCTGGACCGGACTTGAAGTGTATGCCGCTGAAGGCAAAGGACCGCTTGCAAACAGTGCCATCTCGTTACGGATCCCTGCTGCTCATGCAGATGGATGGGAGCACGGTGATAGTGAGGGCGATGAGTTCTGGGAAGAGGCCCACGAATTCTCTGTCAACCTGATGTTATTGCTTGTATTCGTTCATATTGCAGGTGTTCTGGTTTCCAGTCTGCTACATGGTGAGAATCTACCCCGTGCCATGATCACCGGACGCAAGTCTGTTAAAGATTCCGATCAGCAGATTTAAGTAAGTCCCTGAAAAACGGTGTCCCGCACTTTTCATCACGCAGAGGTAAAAGCATCATTTAGCCTCTGCTTACAAAATCAACCTCTTGCATCATTACAATGGTAGGTCATCCATGGCCTGTACGGGTGCTCTGAGTATTTCAGAGCACCCTTAAAAAAATTGTTCCAGTAGCTGTTGGTAAAGCTTGCGTGTACGCCCATCGAAACAGGCAAAGATAATCTGTTTGGGTTCATCATGGATCGCCTGAAAATCCGAACATGTTTTAACTGCAACCCTTGCTGCCCGCTCAACCGGATAACCATAAATCCCGGTAGAAATAGCTGGAAAAGCAACTGAAACCGCTTGCCTGGAAACCGCCAGTGACAGACTGTTGAAATAACAGCTGGTCAATAACTCTGCCTCACCACGATCGCCGCCATGCCACACTGGTCCGACGGTATGCACAACCCAATTGGCTGACAACTGGTAGGCCCCGGTAATTCTCGCTTCACCCGTAGGACAACCACCTAGCATGCGGCACTCGGCCAGAAGCTCCGGCCCTGCAGCACGGTGAATCGCAGCATCCACACCACCACCACCAAGCAGGCTGGAGTTCGCCGCATTAACAATCACATCTACCTGCAAGGTGGTGATATCGGCCTGAATTGCTTTCATGCTATGCATGAACCTATGTTAAGACATACCTGAATAATTGCATCCATTCACTTTTTCAGTACACAAAAGCAACAATGTAATTTTGCTAGCCCGGCCATGGCTCACTCGCACATGCTGAATTTTTCAGTGTATCCTGAACAGTTCCATGCAGATGTGAAAGTGACTCGCAAAGATCGTTTGTCTGCGTATGCTTTAGGCTTCTATATCAGGAGGTTCACATGCAGCTTTCACTCAGCACATGGCAGGAGGTCGAATCCTATCTCGGACGTTCAACCGGCATTATTATTCCCATCGGGTCCACTGAACAGCATGGCCCCAACGGCCTGATCGGTACTGATGCAATCTGCCCGACTCGCATTGCTGCCGGCATTGAAGAGCAAACAGATGTACTGATTGCCCCGACCATCAACTATGGCATGGCACAACATCACATGGCTTTCCCCGGCACAGTGACGCT
Source organism: Mariprofundus sp. (assembly GCA_021772835.1). Taxonomy (GTDB): domain Bacteria; phylum Pseudomonadota; class Zetaproteobacteria; order Mariprofundales; family Mariprofundaceae; genus Mariprofundus. The sequence goes on along the minus strand of JAJFLE010000056.1, from coordinate 3,586 downwards.
CAAACCATCGACCCTGATTAGCCTGGTCAGTGATGTAATTACATCACTACAGCAGCACGGTTTTACCCGTTTCTATTTCATCAATGGCCATGGTGGCAATATCCCGCCGGTCACCACGGCTTTTTGTGAAATCTATCATGCGACAGGTAAAAACAATGATCATGCCCCTCGCTGTCGTTTGGCCAACTGGTGGCGCAACGATGCCATTGCTGAACTTGCTGCGGAACTTTACGGCGAAGCTGAAGGGCATCATGCCACGGTCAGCGAAGTCGCCTTAAGTTATTTTGCCCATCCTGAAGCTGTAAAAGATGTGGCTATGAGTCCTGAAATTGCTCCCAATGGTGAGATCTACGATGCTGCAGATTACAGACGCAAGTTCCCTGACGGACGCATAGGCTCCAATCCTGCTTTAGCCACCATTGCAGATGGTGAACGTTTTTACCGGCTTTCGGTTGAGGCATTAACTGCCGATTATGAGAACTTTATTAGTGGGGCATATGATGAAATGGCTGGATGAAATCCCTTATTTTGTTCTAATCGGTATTGCCGTGCTCATGGCTATGCTGCCGTTTCAACCGGAACCACATCTCACCGAAAAGCTGAAAATGCTTGCCGATGGTACACTAACCAAACCTTTGCATATCTTTGATCTGTTCTGGCATCTGCTACCGACGATGCTCTTGGTTGTGAAATTTGCGCGCAGTCGCAAACAGAAAAGCTGAGCCATCATGACTTCTCGAAAAGTCATCATCGTGTCCATCAAGGGGGGGGCGCAAATTCATGTTTTCAAAGCATAAATTTATGGATTCATGGAGACAAAGCGATTCATGAGCGGCCGGGGCTGCCCGTTAATTTATACCAGTAAGGTTTCAGGCGCGCTTTAAATGCCTGATAAAAAGGTTTACCCAACAGCAACAGGCTGACAATAAAACTGACCTCTGCAATCACCAGACAAGTAGTCGCAATCATGGTGATCGTGGCTGCATCCGCATCAAATACAAATGGCACAATCAGCATAACAGCCCAAAGTAACCAGGATAACCAGAATAAGCATAGTCCTAAAACACGCTTAAATTTCTGCATCAGGAGTCAGTCAGTTCCCTGCCGGAATTAAAAAGGATCATACGGGTAGGATTATCCAGCCCCTCTAACGGCAGCAGTGTTTCATAATAGGCCACACGGTCACGCTTTGCATTTGTTTCCGGGTGTTTTGCGATCAGGAATGAACAGATATCACAATACTCTTCGATAGATATCTCGTAGGTGCCAATACGGCGAGCCAATGCAATAATCTCTTCTTTATCCGCTCCGATCAACGGGGACAGAAGCGGCAAGTCAGCAGCGTCATAAATAGCACTGATGTTAGCCAAGGTCTGACTGGCCACCTGACCGAGTGAGTCCCCCGTCACCAGCGCTTGCCCCCCCTGCTCATGAGCAATTTTGGCAGCAGATCTAATCATCTCGCGTTTATAGATAATCATGCGATATTCAGCTGGCACATGCGCAATGGCATGGCGCTGAAATTCTTCCAGATCGATCAGGTAGAGTTTCACCCTGCCCTGATAACGCGAAAGTTGACGGGCCAGATCTCTGATTTTGATGAAATCGCGATTGATCGTACTATTATAGAGATGAACCAGAACCACCTCCATACCCCGCTTCATCATGGTGTAAGCGGCTACTGGCGAATCGATACCGCCGGAAAAGAGCACCACACCGCGACCGGATGTTCCGACCGGCAGGCCACCAATGCCGATAATCTTGCGCGTGTAGATATAAGCAGCATATGCACCCACCTCGACTCGCACATCAATCTCAGGCGCATTGAGGTTCACCGCCAGATTCAGCTGGTTTTTCAAAAAACCACCAACTTCGAAATTCAATTCAGGAGATTGAATCGGAAAACCTTTGTTACTGCGCTTGGAGCTAACACGAAATGCCCTGCCTGCTACATCAGGGCCGAAGTCAGCAAGCACAGCCGCTTTGGCAGTCTCCTGCATCGCCTCCAATTCTAGCGCACATTCGTGCGCCACGGAAAAGTTGCGTATGCCCGGTGTCAGGGCCAACAGATCGAGCATTTCATCGCTGATAGATTCCAGATCAGCAGTCATACGACCATGTTCGCGATGAAATCCGCCACGTTTAAGCACAGGTTTAACCACCCGTTTGATATTTTCCGCCATACGGCGTTCAAACGTGGCACGGTTTTTGCCTTTTAAAGAGAGTTCACCGAAATGAAATAGTAGTTTTGGCATAGCGCGGGAGCCTAGCCGGTTGATTTAGAAGATACAGTGCTTTGATATGTAATATCGCTTTTCAATGGACCGGTTTGCCAGAATATACAGATACACGGAGCAACGGCGTCCCATAAATATGGGCAGATGGACAGATTCAGGCGGAGAGAGTTTCCTGTTTGGCTTCGAGTTCCTGCCAGCGTTCATAAGCTGTATCCAGTGCCGATTCCAGTTCACTCAAACGCTGCTGGTCGCTCTGAAATGCCTTTGCATCACTGATGAAGTAGTCCGGATCACAGAAATGTGCTTCAATCTCTGATTTTTCCTCTTCCATCGCTTCAATCTGAACAGGCAGTGCATCCAAATCACTCTGTTCTTTATAGGTAAGTTTGGTCTGTTTTTTAGCCGCTTTGACTGGCGCTACTACTGCCACTTGTTTCGCAGCCTGCTTCTTCAATGCTTCCTGTTCTTCCAGGCGCCTTGTTTTCCAGGCCAGATAATCGGAATAACCGCCTTCAATCGGGATAATCACACCATCGCCTTCAAAGGCCAGCACACGTGAGGCCACACGATCCATAAAAGCGCGATCATGACTAACCAGAATGACCGTACCATCATAGCGAGCCAGTGCCTGCTCCAGAACGGTCAAAGTACCGATATCCAGATCGTTGGTCGGCTCATCCAACACCAGCAAGTTGGCCGGTTCCAGCAGCAGTTTGGCCAGCATCAGGCGGCCTCGCTCACCACCGGAAAGGGCTGCAACAGGTGCATTCAAACGTTCCTTATCAAACAGGAAGTCCTGCATATAGGAGACTATATGGCGGGGTTCACGGCCACCGATATGCACATAGTTGCCACCCAGAGGCAACAGCACATCTTTAAGCTTCAGCGTCGCATCAAGCTCGCGCATTTGCGCGAGAAATGCAGGCACCAGACGCACACCGTGGCGTATACGTCCCGCATCGGCAGTCAGCTCACCGAGCAACATTCTCAGCAGCGTGGTTTTGCCAATACCGTTAGGCCCTACCAGCCCCACCCGGTCACCGGCCATGATTTTATGGCTGAAGTTGTTGCAGATCACCGTATCGCCGAAGTTATGCGACAGCTCAACCGCTTCGATCATCATTTTGCCGGTTTTAACACCGCTGGCGACGCGCAGTTCCACATCACCGCTGCGCAAACGCCGTGCTGCTCGCTGCTTGCGCAAATCTTCAAGCCCGCGCACACGTCCTTCGTTACGGGTACGTCGTGCAGGAATACCCTGCCTGATCCAGCGCTCTTCGCCTGCCAGCATGCTGTCAAACTTGCGATGCTGGCTCTCTTCAATGGCAAGCATCTCAGCCTTCTTGTCG
>JAJFLE010000055.1 GCA_021772835.1 Mariprofundus sp. | reverse complement strand
TGCCTGGTATCAACGGAACTGAGCTTGCCTGAGATGAAGAAGAAGCTGAAACAGTTGGAAGATCTGCAGGGTAGAGATCGCTCTGAAGGCTCATGGAAACCGAGAACTTTGGATCTCGACGTGCTGATCTACGGCGACGATGTGGTGGACGATGAGCTGTATCGTTATGCCCATGCATTCGTGCCGGCAGCGGAGCTGGTGGACATGGACTTGCCTGAGGATGAAGAGGGTTTAGTATCCGCAGTGTCTTTGCGCTTGTAAAACAAGCATTCAGTTTTAGACTCCGACGCTCTAACAGGCTTACGCTGCCATTCAGGCGGCCTCTCGCCTTCGCCACAGGGGAATAGTAAACAATGTTGATTGCGGTTCCAGCCGAAACCCAGCTTCTCGAAAAACGTGTTGCAGCAACACCTGAAACTGTAGGCAAGTATATTGCTGCCGGTTGCGATGTTGTGGTTGAAAAAGGGGCAGGTCTGGCTGCCAACTATCCGGACGAGGCTTATCGTGAGAGAGGGGCAAAGCTGGTTGACGGTTTTGCTGCCACTTGTGCTGATGCTGATCTGATAATAAAAGTTCGCCCGTTGAATGAAGCTGAAATCAGCTCCGTTAAGCAAGGTGCTACGGTTGCAGGTCTCGCCGCACCTTTTGCTAATCCGCTTCTGCAGCAGTATGCCGACGCAGGGATCTCTTATTTTTGCATGGAAATGGTGCCGCGTATTTCGCGTGCACAGAGCATGGATGTGCTCTCTTCCCAGGCCAATATCGCCGGTTACAAGTCCGTACTGCTGGCCATGGAGCATTACCAGCGTTTCTTTCCTATGCTGATGACTGCTGCTGGCACTGTGCAACCGGCCAAGCTGTTGATTATGGGTGCCGGCGTGGCAGGTCTGCAGGCGATTGCTACAGCCAGACGTATGGGTGCGAATGTTGAAGTTTTTGATGTGCGCGCGGCAGCCAAGGAACAGGTGGAGAGTCTGGGTGGGCGTTTTATCGAGGTGGAGGCGGAAGCCGATGCCGAAGATGCCGGTGGTTATGCCAAAGAGATGGATGACGATTATAAGCAGCGTCAGGCTGATTTGATTGCCAAACATGCGGCCAAATCCGACATTATAATTACCACTGCCCTGATTCCGGGAAGGCCCGCACCCGTGCTGATTACAGAAGCGATGGTTAAGTCGATGAAGCCAGGCTCAGTGGTTGTGGATCTGGCCGTTGAGATGGGTGGTAACTGCCCGCTCACTGAGCTGGATCAGGTTGTGGTCAAACATGGCGTGACATTGGTTGGTGTTGCCAATGTTCCGGCCCTGATGGCGACAGATGCGAGTGCGCTTTATGCGCGTAACCTGTTGAATTTTATTGCCCCCATGATTGATAAAGAGACTGGTGTACTGAATATCAACATGGATGATGAAGTGATTGAAGCGTCACTGATCTGTCGGGCTGGTCAGTTTCTTAAAACCCAGTTGTTGAGTCAGGGAGATAAGTCGTGAATGTAGATGTGGTTCAAAATGCGGCACAAGTCGCACAGAGTTCAACGGCTGATCCTGTTATCTTTTCGATCACCGTTTTTGTTCTGGCAATCATTGTGGGTTACCACGTGGTGTGGAATGTAACACCGGCGCTTCATACGCCGTTGATGAGTGTTACCAATGCTATCTCCAGTATTATTATTGTCGGTGCGCTGCTGGCAGCAGGGCCGGTGGAGATGAATCTGGCAACCGTACTTGGATTGATCGCAGTAGGTCTTGCTTCAGTGAATATCTTCGGTGGTTTCATGGTGACTCAGCGCATGTTGTCCATGTTCAAGAAACGGGCATAAGGGGAACTCATGTTATCTGCAAACATGGTGGAGCTGGCGTATCTCGTCGCATCCGTACTGATTATTTTTGCCCTCAAGGGGCTGGCCAGTCCTGCCTCAGCCCGTCGCGGCAATGCTTTGGGCATGATGGGTATGGGTATTGCCGCCCTGGTGACCCTGCAGCTTGATGCTGTGCAGAATTATGCCTGGATTGTTGCTGCTGTTGGTATCGGTGGTCTGATCGGCGGCGTGGTTGCCCGCAAGGTGCCAATGACACATATGCCACAGACCGTGGCATTTATGCATTCTCTCGTTGGCCTGGCTGCCGTACTGATTGCGGTTTCCGCCTGTTATGATCCTGTAGCTTATGGCATCGCCAATGCTGAGGGCGGGCTGTATCTTGCCAGTCGCATTGAGCTGTTTCTTGGCACGTTTATCGGCGCGATCACCTTTACGGCCTCATTGATTGCCTTCGGCAAGCTACAGGGGCTGCTTTCGGGCCGTCCTTTGGTCTTTGCCGGTCAGCATGTGGTGAATCTGGTGCTGGGTGTTGTGATGTTGGCTGCCGGCATTATGTTCTGCGTGAGTGGAGCTTGGCTGCCATTCCTGATTATGCTGGCGGTTGCGCTGGTGCTCGGCGTGCTGCTGATCGTGCCGATTGGTGGCGCTGACATGCCTGTAATCGTTTCCATGCTGAACTCATATTCAGGTTGGGCGGCGGCCGGTATCGGGTTTACGCTGGGTAATAACATGATGATTGTGGCCGGTGCTCTTGTGGGTTCATCCGGTGCGATTCTTTCTTATATTATGTGTAAAGCGATGAATCGCTCGCTATTTAATGTATTGCTGGGTGGTTTTGGTGGTGATGCACCGGCTGCTTCTGCAGCTGGCGGGGCTATTGTCGAGCGCCCGGTGAAGAGTGGTGCGGCTGAAGATGCGGCATTCCTGATTTCCAATGCACGTTCGGTAGTGATTATTCCAGGTTACGGGCTGGCGGTTGCGCGCGCGCAGCATGCGCTTAAAGAGATGGTGGATGTGTTGGTGAAGCAGGGTGTGGATGTGAAGTTCGCCATCCATCCAGTGGCTGGACGTATGCCCGGGCATATGAATGTGCTGCTGGCGGAAGCCGATGTGCCATATGATATTGTATTTGAGATGGATGAAATCAATTCTGAAATGGCGGATACCGATGTGGCTCTGATTATCGGTGCCAACGACGTGGTGAATCCGGCAGCAAAAACCGACCCGAGCAGTCCGATTTACGGCATGCCAATCATCGAGGCTTCCAAAGCCAGGCATGTGATTGTCGTCAAGCGCTCTTTAGCGGCAGGTTATGCAGGCTTGGATAACGATCTGTTTTATATGGATCAGACCATGATGCTGTTTGCGGATGCCAAGAAAGCGTGTGAGGCGATTGTTCAGGCACTGGATTGATTCTCACAGGGTCTTTCTTTATTTTCTGTTTATTATGCATGCGTAACACATCTGTTGGCGCTCTGGTGTAGCAGACGTTTGATTGTCTGCCGTGGAAGATGTGGTTGCCGGAGTGGGTTTTCGGTTTGCCAGCAGGGGTGAAAGTGCTTTGATATCGGCCCGGTTTCAAGATCAGGCCGGTTGAATGTGGCCAGTATGTTTTTTTGGCGATGAAAGCGGTTGACAGTGCTTATGGTCGACACTATGGTTCGCGACCCTTCGCCGGGGCTGTGTTGAATTGCACGCTGCCGGGCGGGTAAAGTTTGTAAGAAGAGGTAACAATGCCAACGATTAATCAGTTGATTCGCAATGCGCGAAAAGACAAACGCAAGATCAATAAAGTTCCCGCTCTGCAGGCTTGTCCGCAGCGTCGCGGCGTTTGCACTCGTGTTTACACGACTACCCCTAAGAAGCCGAACTCAGCATTGCGTAAAGTTGCACGTGTTCGTTTGACTAATGGTATGGAAGTAACTGCCTACATTCCGGGTGAGGGTCATAAGCTGCAGGAGCATTCGGTTGTTCTGATTCGCGGCGGCCGAGTAAAGGATTTGCCAGGTGTACGTTACCACATTCTGCGTGGTGTATTGGATACAACGGGTGTTGAAGGCCGTAAGCAGGCTCGCTCGAAGTACGGCGCCAAGCGTCCTAAGTAAGAGAGGAATTGAGATATGCCACGTAAAGGACCTGTCACACGCCGCCCGGTCACACCGGACGCGAAGTATGGTGATACAACAGTATCCAACGTTGTAAACAAAGTAATGCTGGACGGCAAGAAAACCGTAGCAGAAGCGATTGTTTATGATGCGATGGACGTTGCATCCCAGAAGACCGGCAAAGATCCGCTGACTTCGTTGCTGGAAGCGATTGAAGCTGTAAGGCCATCAGTAGAAGTAAAATCTCGCCGTGTTGGTGGCGCGACTTATCAGGTGCCTATAGAGGTTTCCGATCGTCGTCAGCATTCACTGGCTGTGCGCTGGTTGGTTGAATTTTCACGCAAGCGTTCTGAGCACACTATGGCTGAGCGTCTGGGTAATGAGATTGCTGATTCCCTTACGGATCGCGGTGGAGCATGGAAGAAGCGCGATGAGACTCATCGTATGGCTGAAGCGAATAAGGCATTCTCTCACTTCCGCTTTTAAGTGTGAGTTGGCGGAAATTCAGGTTTCCGCAACGTCTTGTAGAATACATAAATATTGATTTGAAGACCCCGCGGGGTCAGTTGAACGATTGTTCTTTTAATTTGATGGTAATAAAGGAGTGGCGACGTGGCTCGTAAGACCCCACTGGAACGTGTACGCAACATCGGCATTATGGCTCATATTGACGCCGGCAAAACAACTGCAACTGAACGTATCCTTTTCTATACTGGTGTAAGCCATAAGATTGGTGAAGTGCATGACGGCGCGGCCACCATGGACTGGATGGCGCAGGAACAGGAACGCGGCATCACCATTACTTCTGCTGCTACAACTTGTAGCTGGAAAGATCATCAAATTAATATCATCGACACTCCTGGCCATGTGGATTTCACCATTGAAGTAGAGCGTTCACTGCGAGTGCTTGATGGCGCAGTCGGTGTCTTCTGTGCAGTAGGTGGTGTTCAGCCACAGTCTGAAACCGTTTGGCGTCAGGCAGATAAATATAAAGTTCCCCGTATCGCATTCGTCAACAAGATGGATCGTACCGGCGCTGATTACTTCAATGTCATCGATGAGATCCGTGAGCGTCTGGGTCACAATGCAGTTGCTCTGAATATTCCAATTGGTGCAGAAGAAGATTTCCTGGGTGTGATTGATCTGGTTTCCATGAAGGCCATCGTTTGGAAAGACGAAGCTATGGGTGCGATGTACGAAGTTCAGGAAATCCCGGAAGAGCTGCTCGAAGTTGCTCAGGAGCGTCGCGAGCTGTTGCTTGACGCTGTTCTGGTAAAAGACGAAGAGTTGATGATGGCTTACCTTGAAGGTGAAGTTGTTGATGAAGCGGCTCTGAAAAATTGTATCCGTAAGTCCGTTCTGGATATCAGTGTGATTCCTGTTCTGGCTGGTACTGCCTTCAAGAACAAGGGCGTTCAGACTCTGCTGGATGCAGTTGTTGAATACATGCCTGCACCGATTGACGTTCCTGCGATCACAGGTGTACATCCGGATACTGATGAGCCGGATACTCGCCCATCATCTGACGATGCGCCGTTTGCGGCTCTGGCATTTAAGGTGATGACTGACCCGTTTGTAGGCACGTTGACTTTCTTCCGTGTTTATTCCGGTGCCATTGAGGCTGGTTCTTATGTGATCAACTCAACCAAGGGTAAAAAAGAGCGTCTGGGTCGTATTCTGCAGATGCATGCCAATGAGCGCTCTGAAATCAAAGA
>JAJFLE010000054.1 GCA_021772835.1 Mariprofundus sp. | reverse complement strand
CCGGAGGGCTGCCTAAAGTCAGTCCCATTTAGCTTTCCTGCTAAATGGTGATTCGGGCTATCCGTGGCCCTCACCCGGAGGGCTGCCTAAAGTCAGTCCCATTCTGCTATCGTGCAGAATGGTGACTCGGGCCATCCGTATGCCTCACCCTTCGGGCGGCTAATCGCCGTCCAACCTGACTATCCTGTCAGATTGTAACTTACTCATTCATCGCCCCCGCACTGCTGCTGAAAACCTGATCTGTATTTCATCCGCAGCCTCGCTACACTTGCCACATGTATGATACGCACGATGAAGAATATGAACTCTTTGAACTTGCTGAGCGGCTGAATAAAAGCCAGCAGAAACGTGAAATTGCAGAGCTGCATGATCTGGCCAGAAGTCTGTCCAAGCTTGATGCCATAGCGCTGGAAAAGATGGATCTGCCTAAAGAGTTGTTCAAGGCACTGATGGATGTGCAGGGCATGAAACACGCCGCGGAAAAACGGCAGTTCAAATTCATCGTAAAACTACTTCGCCAAATCGATACTGAATCATTCCTTGAAACCGTTTCTGAACTGGGTGCCAAAAAGGAAGAGCAGGATAAGAACTTCCACCGCACCGAGCGCTGGCGCGACCGCATACTCGCCGAAGGTCAGGATGCCATCACCGAATTCATGGATGCTTATCCGCAAGCCGATGCCGGCCAGATTCGTCAGCTTGTACGCAATGCCAACAAAGAGGTGAAGATGAACAAACCGCACAAATCTTCCCGACTCCTGTTCCGACTCCTGCGTGACGTAGTCTGCCAATAAAAGAACCCTGCTGGGCCCCTTTAAGAAGCCGTTTCACGCTTTCAAATATGCGACCCTGCGGTTGAATCGATCTTGCGGAACCGATGCCCAGTTATTTCGTTCGACCATCTGTCCTGTAAACGAATCAAGATCATTATGCGCGACATGCTGTTGAATTATTTTACGGCTGCTGCCGTGGTAATCGCCACGGAAACGAAGATCAACCACGACATCGCGAATTTTCGGGTTTAATCCCTGCCAATCAACCGCTCCATATGCCTTTACACAGCTGGCTTTATTGCAGATGCGAATTACATCTTTTTCCAGCTCAGCATAAATAAACTCAAACAACTTCTCCTGAACCTGCATGCTAATCTCGAATCCTGATAATCCGTTATCCTGAATAAATTGCTTGGCCGCATCACCCTTCAGACCTGCTGCATCGGAAAGCAGCTTTGCACTCACCTCATCCACGCCTGCATTGATCAGATCGGTTCTGATTTTGACTGATGTTTTCTCCTTCATATCGTAACCGCGCCCTATGGTCAGCCCGGAACTGGAACTTGGCACATGCAATACCCGGCTATGATATCGACCGCCCTCCATGCCTTCGGCTTCATAAGTCAGCAAACCTCTTGAAATAGCAGCTTCAGACAGAGAGATAATTGCAGGTTCATCATCAACAGGGGTGATTGAATCACCGGACTCAGAAGCAATCCGAAGTATGCCCCGAACGGGATCCCAACGAATATCCGCATCGGCATCAATGCCGGTTTTCCAGATCTCCTCATTGCCCAGCAATACACGAATCTCTCGCTGCTCCTGCACCGCCCCAATCTGTTCCAGTAACACCTTGGCTTTCCTGAGCACGGCCTCAGCGCAATCGGCTTCCGTACCACCACCAAAAATATTGGCTCCGCGATCATTCGGTTTTGAACACTTGTATTTATGGCCAACGCTGAAGCCGATCAAACCACCATCTTGAAAAAAACGCTGAATGCTTTCGCATAAAATCACAGCCAGCCGCTGTTGACCAGCCTCACTGCGAATCCACCCTGCATGTTGCGGATTACTGGCAAACAGAGGTTCCAGCAAAATGGCAGGCATGCGTGTATGGCGAAGATTTTCATCTCCCCTGCCGCCATAACCCCCGACCTTGATTCCCTCACTGCCTCCCAGCTTCACAGCAAACTCACGACTCACCGCCTGCGCATACCAGCATCCCCAGTTTTTACTGGTCTGTGATGCATTTGCCCCGGTAATCACCACGGAATAACCGGCTGATGCGTTGTCGCTGCTATTGAAATGCTGCTCCACATAAGCAACACAGCCGTCGTCATTTGCCTGGCGTTGTCTGGCAATGTACTCACCCTCGTAAAAACGAACCTGATACATCATGCCCCTCCTTCATAACCTGATTTACTCATCATCCCGAACCCACCGCTTCCCTGAATCGATTGTCTCTTAATCTTTCCATTTTTCAGCAATGTCAGCCGTTTCTCGCCCTGCTCCAGCATCAAAAACAGTGCCAAGCCTGCGATATAGTATGGGTATGCATATCGCCAGCAGTGCAATGCCTGCGGCATATAGATAAGCAAGCCCTGCAACAGAATCAGAAGGGTAGCTCGTGAACAGATATGTGGTGTCGGCCATTACCCATAGTGGCAATAGAAATATAACAAAGGCGAGGGAGATCAGCTGCAGTGTGCCGGAGAGACTGTTCCTTTCTGCATCGCCATTAACAAATGGCTGGATGATCCATGGCACATATATCCGATCGAACTGGCCCGCTTCGATTATGGACTCCTGTTCTGTCTTGTTATCCGAGACAGCGAATAACTCGTAACGAATAAGTAATAACTTTCGCATCCGGGAGATCAACCAGATCACCACGGCTAGCAGCAGAACCGGGTAAATCTTAAGAAACAGCGCAAGCTTGACTGGAATCATATTGCCAAAAGGAAGCCCCAGTTGTTCAACATTGGACTTCAGGGCAGCAAGCGTGGAGTGCAACTCTTTCTCCAGTTCTTTCAGTTTTCTTTCCTGCTCCAACTGTTGGCTTTTCAGTCTTTTCAAATTGGATTCAATCTCGTTCCAGGCACTGTTCGTGGCATCATAAATTCCCTCTGCCCTGCGCTGAATTCGGTCAGATATACTGGACAGATCGCTGCTGGAGGCCTCTGACATCGCAATCTTGCCGCTGTAAGCATGCCACCAACTACGATCATCAGGCTGCTTAACCTCGATAGACTCAATACCCTTTCTGACCATGCTCAGCTCATTTGCATCCAGCTTTTCACTCAAAGCATTAATCTGCTTCAGAAGCGGCTGTTTGATATCCGAATCAATAGTCTTATTAATCTTCACAAACTGCTCATCAATCCAGCGTTGGATATCTTCAACTGATCTGGAAAGTGGTATATCAGGCCTCAATTCAGGCAGTAGCGCTGATTGTGCCATTTGGGCTGTCATCTGAGCCATTTCAGGACGAACTCGAGCCTGCAAACCGTTCAACACAAGTCTTCGCTCAGGGGCATCACGAATGCCCTGGCGAAGTGTAGGTGGAAATTGGTGAATAAGTTTTTGGGTACGGTCAACCACGGCAGCAAGCTGCTTTCTGAAAGCATCTATAGCCTGCATCTCTTGTGCAGTTTTTCCCTTGTTCTCCTCGAGGGATTGTTGCAGCACCTGCGATTGCTCAAATTGAAAATTCAGCTGGATATAATCCCTGATAAAAATGAGCTGAAGAAATACCATCGCCAGCACAAAGAAAACTACTATTCGTGTCAGCCCCTTGGACTGATTCTCAAACATCCCCAGTAATCTTTTCGACATCTCATCATTCATAACTTCCCCCAGAAGCTAATCAACACTTATCACTAATGTTCTCCACTAAACAATGCAGCCGTTCTCATTGGCCTTACGCTGCCTTGTCCTGTATTCACGTTCATAAGATCGACCCTGATACATATCACCTCTTCCCTTTGTCCCTGCCCCGCTTATTTTTTTACTGACGATGGCGCACTCCGCAGGTTTTAATGGCATTAATCCGACCTTAACAATGAGCCGACCTGCATCATGGTATGACAGACCACAACGCACGAAAAAGGCACCCAACAACCTTTCACCCTGAAAAGATTCAGTTCGGAAAAGCCCTTCATGAACAAGCCGATATTGGCTCGTAGCGCCGGTCACAGTGTATACCAGTTGCACTTGAACACGGCACACTGGAGACCATTGTAGACACTTTGATCGATCATGATGACTGTGCGGCGAACAGGCACATAGCTCCACTGAAGATCAATCTGCATGGTTATCACCCCGGAGATTCAATAGAAAAATCACGTTTCTAATTCTTTCTGCAGTTCGATCAGCTCTGGTGCCAGACGATCTAAACGCTTGTGCAATTTCAATAAACCCATAAGCAGCCAGGCCCAGCCGACAAAACCTGTAACAATGTATTTGAGCAGAGCAATCAAAGAGGCAAGAATTCGGCTCGATATATTGAAAATGCGCGACCTGATTTCCATTGTTTCAGCCAGAGCAGTTACATCCGCGGGTTTATCAGCATCATGCACCAGAACTTTAAAATCGAAATCAGCATCGTGCCGGATCACAGTTTTCACATGCTCGGGCGTTTTAATCTCAGTGCTGACAAGATAAAAAACCGAATCAGTAAATCCCCTGATCACAGCTTTCACACCCTCATAAGAATGCAGTATGTATTGATAAGCCAGACGGGAAATATTTTCAGTAAAGGACAAGATACTACCAGCAACTTTCCTGACCATGTTTTTGAACCAGCCCCAAAGGCGTTTAAGGCCATCCCACAAGCGAGAGCCAAACGATTTCACATGCTCCCAAACCGTATCCAGGCTGATATGATTCTCGTTAAGGCAGTCGTATATTTCATCGGCATCCATCCCGGCATCTGTCGAAGTGTCTATTACCAGCTGTTTAAAAAAATCAGGGAATGACGATTTAACGAACAACAGCGCAGGAATATTTGCCTTGCTGCTATCACCTTTATGATAAGCCCAATACGATTTCAGTGCTTTGAACATCGAAGAACGAATTTTGAGCTCGATATTGCGATTCAGCATAGCGGCAAGGTCTGTCTGACTGCCATCCGGTTCAATGGCAAAACCCAACATCCATAATTCAATCCTGGCCATATTCATTACAAAAGATTGAATGATCTTCCTTTCAGGATTTTTCTTCGGTGCCGTACATTGTGCCAGGCGTTTTATCAACGCATCCTGATCAAACAATAACGCGATGGTTGGCTGACATAATGAGGGTGAAACAGTATTACCGCTTAATGTCAGGATGCGGCAAATGTCACCGAAATGCTGAAGTGAAGGGATGAAATCTTTAACGAACTGCCCGGGCTTAGCGTCGATCAAACCCAGGGCATACAATCGCAAGTGTGTCGCCCTGATCAGTGCGGGACATGCTTCTCCATCGTTGAACCAGCGCAGGATATTGGATGTTTCTTCAAAACTCACCAGCTCCTGAAGCGCAGTCCATGTCTGCTCCCCCACCCAACCATCGATAACAAAACCATCGATAGTTTTAGCTGCATCCCTTTGAAATCCGGCAATGCCACTTTTCAGAGTTTTGTCCAATCGTGCTTTCTTATTGTCAGACTTGAGGTAACCAAGATTAAAAAGACGGTTTCGGATTGTAAGAATGCGGGAACGCGCATAATCCGCTGAAGCCACGGGCTCGCTGTCTGGAAGCGGACTAATGATATCTTTTTCCCTGGCATCCTCGATAGCGCCACCAAGCAGCTCATATCGAGCCAGGTATTGTTCTATCTGATCCGGGCTGGAAATCTCTGAAGTCACAGTACTTTTCAGGGCTGTCAGCCCTTCGTTCAGGTTCAGTTGTACTGCAGCCATTATTTCAAGCCGATCACATCTCCGAAGAGTTGCAACAGACCCTGTCGTGTTTCGATACCTGCAGTGACTGCCGCATCATGCGCATCACGAACGTGTTCCGGGAAATTATCCGCCGGAACAAGATTGATGGCATCCCCGTCAAAATTCATCTTTGTGACTGCTACCAGTGTCAGAGTGCCGTTTGTTTTCCCGTCTTTTAAAACCGTTTCAATATCACCCATTTTGCCATCGGCCTTGACAACAATCGACCCCGTATAGGTCTGAACCTCAAGTGAGGCTAAATCACCAACGGCTGTCTTCAAACTTTCCAGTGCGCCTTTCAATCCTGCTGCCATGTTCTCCTCCTTGTTATCTTGTGTTATTCATCAAGCCCTTGTTGCCTGCCAGTTTGTGGATGCTTTCGACAACGGTGCAATGAAACTGCTGTATGAAATCCGGTATTGCCGTATCATGGATACACACATCTACAGCTGTATCTCCGGAGTATTGACTCTCGATCATATGCTTCAGATCAGCATTCAACGCGTAATCCAGCCAGGTTTGATAATCAGCAGATCTGCCATCAACGGCTTTCTGGGCTTCAACTACACCGGCAAAGGTTTTCACACTATTAATCTCCGGCAGTGCAGCGCCTTTGAGTGCAGTTTTGAGTTTTAGCAATGCCGCCATCAAACCCTTTGTCTCCATCAGATCTGAAGCAAACCTAGCTGGCTGGCCTCGAAGACTGCTTCGGAGCGGGAATGAACATTGAGTTTTTTGTAGATGCGTTTGCTGTGAGTCTGGATCGTGGTCAGTTGGCAGTTCAAAGCATCAGCGGTTTCGTTATAGCTGTAACCTTTGGCGAACATAGACAACACATCCATCTCGCGGCAGGAGAGGTTTTCAACCCTGGCGTTATTATCCCATGCATGTTGTGTCGCCCCGGGTAGCTGGGACTCCAACGTGGAAATATGTGTAGCGATTGCATCTTTGATCTTGAGTAGCGTTTTATGTACCGCGATCAGTTCACTTGCCGTTCCATATGCGGGGTCAATCAGGCTGGACTGAAGCATCCGTTGATACAGACCCAACTGGCTCTGGAACTGCTGCAAATTTATAACGTGTTCGTATTGCCGGTCCATCAGCGCCACCTCCCCTGCAGAAAGTATCGTTGTATATATATAGACTACTTTCAAGACATGCGCAAAATCATTCCGGGAATCAGCGACTGTTATTATCGATTCACCCAAGCGCTTATGTGTCAGCGATCCCGTGCAGGCCATGAATGGCCTGCCACAATCCGGCATGAAAACCGGATTGGACGACAAAGCCGCCGACAGGTTGTGAACGACAGTAGTAGTGAATCAAATCAGACATGTAAATGCTTGAAGTGTTAGCATGCGAACATCAAATCAATGCGAGGTTCCCTATGTCGCGCACTACTGTTTCCACCCTGCTTGTGATGGCCGCTCTTGGCCTGAGTGGCTGTGATGCTGATACACAAAGCAGTGGTGTTGTTGGCTCAACCATGCAGAACATAACCAAGGATGCCTTGCCCGGTGCCGAGCTTACTCGCAGGGAGTGCGGCTCCTGTCACTTCCTCGATAAAACCATGCGCAAGGTCGGTCCATCACTGAAAGGTATTTATGGGCAGGCTCCACGCACCAAGGGCATTCCGGTTGAAGTCTGGAATGAATTAACACTCGATGCCTGGATTGAGAATCCTACCGGCATACACCCGGAAACACGCATGAAAATTCCCGGCATTAAAGATGCCGAAAAACGCGCTTCCATCATCGAATATCTAAAACAGATTTAAGGGTGTTCTTTAATCCACCGCCGATGCAAGACCTGCGATCATGATAAACAGCATCATTCTGAACTTCACGTAGAGCACGGTCACCAGCGTGGCACTGATCGCCGTGATAACAATCGGATGCATCTGCGAGTCTATCATCACCAGCCGTGGCATCAGTATTGCACCGCCCATCACACCGGCACCAAGCGATTGCAGAATGATCAGAAAACCTTGATCACTGGCAGCGATGGCACCCCGTCCAGACTACCGAATATCACCACTGTCAGTGCGATAAAACCAACCCATGGCAGATAGATAAACAGGTATTCAATAAAGTGGAAATGCACATTTTTTCGCCGGCCCAGAAACATAATGGTGATGGCGATCATATTGGCCGGTACCAGATAAAACAGCAAAGAGGTCAGATAGTCGTTCATTCAGACATCACTCCCCTCCTGTATTGCCGCCTTAGCTGATGTTATGCTTCGTCTCCATTAAAATCCATATCTTACAGCCAAGCATGGAGAACACCTTTTTATGAGCAATAATTCCAGTAAATTTCCCTATATTATGCTTGTAATAGCTTTCAGCATGATTGGCTTTGCCACCTATCAGCTGAACAAAATGCCGGACAGCAAGTACCCAGCATTCAAACCCGAATTCGCCTTGCATAGCGCCAACGGGCCGGTTTCATTCAACGATCTGGCAGGAAAAGTCAGTGTAGTATTTTTCGGTTACACCCACTGCCCGGACGTCTGCCCTGCCACACTGGTAAATTTTGCTAATGCATTGAAGATGCTCGACGAGGATGAACGCAATAAAGTCCGCGCCGTATTCATCTCTCTCGATTATGAGCGCGACACACCCGAAACAGTTGCAAAATATACCCGCTTCTTTCACCCGGAAATCATAGGCCTGACCGGCAACAAAGAAGAGGTAGCCGCCGCTGCCAAAGCCTTCATGGTTCCCAACGAAAAGAACAAACCCAATGCCAAGGGCAACTACACCATGAATCACGGCACCTATGTCTACGTGATACGCTCAGATGGAAAACTGGGTGAATTAGCTGGCCATAAAAACAGCTCCGAACAGGTCGCTGCCTCGCTACGCAAATGGATCAAGTGGGCTGATTAAAGCCGGGCCCACATGAGCATCTTCTACTGAAAGTCCTTTATTTCACGTTCTCTTTCAGGGCTTTCTCATTTCTTCTGCGAAATATAATCAGGGAGGTCAGGATCACGAGCGGATTCAGCACGATTCCCGATGCAACTTTATTCATGATTTCATCCGCAGCGGCCGCATCGAGTGCTTGAGCAGGCATGAGCATATTGACTGCGACTGCGATGACAATGCCACCAGCCACAGCCGCTAAAATGGCTAACCACATATGCTTCACATACTTTGCAACCAAATAACCACAGCCAATGTCCAAAACTATGCCAAGCATATCTTCACCTCAGTTTCTGTATCGCATATCAGAATAGATCATAAGCATGGCTTGTAAATGTCTTATTCACTCATCAAGCCACCGCAGGCTCAATAGATTTTAAAAGCAGTAAACTGATCAGCCTTGAATACCATGGTCGCACCATGAATGAAGAGAGGGCAAACGGGCCCTATTGATCCACATTCCGGACAATGGCAATCTGGATATAGACTCAAGGGAGGGTAAGAAAATGGCAGAAATCGAATTGGGTAAGTACAAACACTTTAAAGGTGGAGAATATGAGGTGATAGGCGTGGCCAATCATTCTGAAACGTTGGAGAAGCTCGTTGTCTATCGCCCTCTATATGGAGAAGGAGCTATCTGGGTAAGACCGATTGATATGTTCTTCGATATGAAAGAGACAGAAGGAAAATGCGTACCCAGATTCACGTTTCTGGGCAAGATGAATCCCTGACAATCACAACAGCGTCAGAGCCTAAAAAAGGAAGCGTTCTGTACGGATCAGCGTCATAGCGTCCTCTATGTATACATATTTGCTCTGTCTCTTCATGTAGGCTTCGGAGAGATTCTACAGTGACAGGAAGCTGGCCAAAAATAATGATTAATTTAAAACCGAACAGAGAGACATTCGAAATCACGCCGCAGAAGCGTTCACGGGCACCGGTTGTTCATCAGTTCTGGAGAATATCGATTGTTTTGGGCCTACTTATAGGATTCCCCTCAGGTTTATACCTTTGGCTCCAGCGTGGAGGTCAGGGGGGTGTCCTGAATTTTGTGTAAACGGTTAAATTGACGGATAGTTCCGTCTTACTCAAAGGAGAGAGTATGACCG
>JAJFLE010000053.1 GCA_021772835.1 Mariprofundus sp. | reverse complement strand
GCGTTGAAAAACATCAGCAAAAAGTGGACGATGCCTATCAGAGATTGGAAAGCAGCACTAAACCGCTTTAGCATTCAATTCGACGACAGGATGCCAAGGCAGTAAACCAAAGCCGTTTACACAAAATTTCTTACACCCTCTGATCGTCTTGAGCATGAGAATCAGCTGCTTAAAGAGCGAGTGGACGAATTGACGGCTACACTACATGAATTCACAAGCAACCCCGCGCCAAGTGCAAGCACTTGTCACTAATAGGGTTGCAGGTTCATTCATTCCGTTTCACTTTATGATCACTACAGCACCAAAATATATCCGTCGCATGCCGCAGGTGCGGCGACGGAAATATTTTTTTTGTGCTTCCATTCGTGAAAATATTGATCGTTATTAATTAACAGAGGATGCAACGTATCCCCGTTGCATCAGTCGCGGTTCAAAAAATATGATTTAGAAATGGAGAGCACCACTTTGTCGTAGTGGGGTTCTGGATATGTCGTAGGGACTAAGACATAATAAATTGCCCCATTGCCAATTTAGAACATCCCCACATTGCCCCATTAGTTCAGAAGTGATTTACCATGAGTAAAAAATATTCAGTATTTATATTCGGTATTCGGATACCGAATCACGGTGGCGATTAGCCACAAGAACAGGACTGAAAGGACTGGTTCTTTTTAACGAAGGTTGTGCCTGTATCGTTATAAATAGAACGATAGTGATATTTTATAACACACCCTACTGTTTGCCGGAGGCAAAACTGACCCCATAAATGGGGTGGGTGTTCAAAATGGTATTGCACACTAACGATTTACTAATGACCCCATAGGCAAATTAAACGTTGACTTCTTGTTGGTAAATAATGTATATATATTCAGCACATAGAGAGGTGTCTATTATGGTAGAGAAAAGAACAAACAGGATCAAAGTATCGCTAAGTGATAGTGAACTTGCAGATATGCGTGATGCCGCGAGTAAGCTCAACTGTTCAATGTCACAGGTCGTTAGAAACATTGTAAGCAATCACGTGAACAAAGAGCAGAATGATATCGCTCAAGCAATCATGGACAGTCAGCAGCGAACTGAGAATATGCTGATGGCGATGGCGAAGGGGTATGACTTTGCAACCAAAAACATATTATCAAAGATGCACTTGATTTGTGAGATGAAGAATAACGAACTAAAAACAGAGATCGATGAAATGATGCCTTATTTACACGAAGCCACACGTATCATTAATGCAAGTGAAGCAGCAAAAGCGAAGAAACAACAGGCAGCAAAAGCGAGATCAGATAAAGCAGAATCGATAGTTAACAGACATTAAGGATTATTTGACTAATGTATCAGAACGTTATAACGTTGCTGGCCATGGCTCCCGGAGCACAACCAACAATAATAAAGCCAAGCGCTATGCCGGGTGATACACCTTGCCATACGCAGATCGAGGCGGCAGCAAAACCCAGCATGGGCATGATCCAGAATTGCATCATGACGCCAAGGGCGATGGTTTTCGGTTTTTTCAGAGCGGCGCGTGCATCTTCAGGGTGCAGAACGACACCGAGAGCGAACATGGTGGCGGCAAAACACCAGAGAAATACATCCTTGAATATCAGGAAAACTGGTGGAATCAGAAATGCGATGACGGCAAATATGATCGTCAACAATGCCATTTTTTCCGACAGAAAACGCCATAAAATCATCGCTCAGGCCTTACAGCAGATCTTTGATCTGGCGGTGAATGGCGATGGTCGCTTCTGGTTTGTTCAGGGTGTAGATGTGTAGTCCCGGTGCTCCGGCCTCGAGCAGCTCTCGGCACTGTTTGGCCGCAAGCTCTATGCCCATGGCCTTGACGGCATCCAGCTCACGCTGAATCGGGGTCATTTTATCATGCAACCATGCGGGAATCACCGCACCGCACATGGATGAAAAACGTACGATCTGTTCAAAGTTGCCGACCGGCATAATGCCGGGAATGATGGGTAGTGTAATGCCCGCTTTTTCGCATTGATCACGGAAACGGAAGAATGTCTCATTATCAAAGAAATACTGCGTGATAGCACAGTCGGCACCATTGTCCTGTTTCATTTTCAGGTAGCGGATATCATCTGCAACACCACCCTTCGATTCAGGGTGCCCTTCAGGATAGGTGGCACAGGCAATGGAGAAATCGCCCTGTTCACGCAGAAAGGCAATCAAATCCGTGGCGTAGGAGAAGCCGCCAGCAGCGGCTTCAAATCTATCCATGCCTTCCGGTGCATCACCACGCAGCGCAAGAATGTTCTCAATGCCTGCGGCACGGTAATCGGCCAGAAGTGTAGCCAGCTCATCTTTGCTTGCGCCAACACAGGTCAGGTGGGCGACAGGAGAGAGGCCTGTTTCATCCTTGATGCGGGTAACAATACCCTTGGTGCGATCCTGAGTTGTGCCACCGGCACCATAAGTGACCGAGATGTAAGCAGGGTTAATGGCCTGCAATTCTTTCAGACAGTTCCACAGGTTTTCCTCGCCTTTATCTGTCCGGGGCGGGAAAAATTCACAGGAATAGAGTGGTTTGCTGGCGGAGTTTAAGATGTCCGAGAGTTTCATTTTATAACCTTGGTACTGTGACGCCGGTCTGACCCTGATATTTGCCAGCCTTGTCCTTATAGGATGTCTCGCACACTTCATCCGATTCAAGGAACAGGAACTGGGCGACACCTTCGTTGGCATAAATCCTGGCGGGCAGCGGTGTGGTGTTGGAAAATTCCAGTGTCACATGGCCTTCCCACTCAGGCTCAAGCGGGGTGACGTTGACGATAATGCCGCAACGGGCATAAGTCGATTTACCCAGGCAGATGGTCAGTACAGAACGCGGGATGCGCATGTATTCAACCGTGCGCGCCAGGGCAAAGGAGTTGGGTGGAATAATGCAGACATCCGACTGGATATCGACAAACGAGCTCGGGCAGAAATTTTTTGGATCCACAACTGCCGAGTTGATGTTGGTGAATATTTTGAATTCATCTGCGCAGCGTACGTCATAACCATAAGAGGAGAGGCCGTAGGAGACGATGCCTTCACCGCTTTCGTTCTGTTTGACCTGACCGTCAACGAACGGCTCAATCATGCCGTTTTCCTGTGCCATACGGCGTATCCATTTATCCGATTTGATGGACATCACATCCCTCCAGAAACATTAGGTGCCGGAGGATAACGGTAGTGACCCGAATCAGCTAGGGTCTGTTAACATGTGTGGGGGGCTGCTCACTTGCGGGTTTCAGCCAGCAGCCAGTCGCGAAAGGCTGCCAAAGTTGGTGATGCAGGCCGATTCAACGGGTATACCAGATGATATGCATTTTTACCGGGCAGAGAGCCGGAGAATGGCTGAATCAAACGCCCTGTACACAATTCATCCTTCACCAGTGCCGGGTCAACGACGGCGATGCCTAGGCCATCAATGGCAGCCTGAATGGCAAAGTTGCGTGTTTCATAAGTTTGCTCATGGGCAGGTCGCAATCCCGCAGCATCTGCCGAATTGAGCCAGATGCGCCAGTCGTCCGGCCTGAGTCGGGCATGTAGCAGTGTGTGTTTGTGCAGGTCATGCGATGATTTCAGTTCAATAGCCGGACTGCAAACAGGTGTCAGTCGTTCGGAAAATAGCTTATCCACATGCAAGCCGGGCCAGTTGCCATGGCCGGAGCGGATGGCGCAATCAATATCCTCATGGCTGAAGTCTACCGCTTCAATGGAGGTGGAGATGCGTATCTCGATGTCCGGATGCAGCAGCTGGAATCGAGACAGACGAGGAATAAACCAGCGCATGGCGAAGGTGGATAACATGCTGACTGTCAGGGTTTGCTGTTCGGATTTGCTCTGAAGTTTGTCGATGCTGACAGCCAGCAGGTCAAACGCATCGCGTATGCCGGGCAGTATCTTTTCACCGGCAACGGTCAGCTCCAACCCGTTACGGGTGCGGGTAAACAGCTGGGCATTGAGGCTTTGTTCAAGTCCTCTGATCTGGTGGCTGAGCGCCGAAGCTGTAACGAACAGGGCATCGCCTGCTGTCTTCAGGTTCAGGTGTGTGCCGACTACGGCAAAGGCACGTAGCGCATTCAGCGATGGTAGTTTCTTTTCAGGCATGAGAAAAATTCAGCAGCATATAGAGAATAATTCCTTTTGGTCGTTGTCTAGTCAATGTTATGCTTCCGCCCTGGTTGAGATTTGCTCTCCAGGAAAGAAGTAGAGAGGTTTATTATGGGTCAAACATTGTTCGATAAAGTCTGGCAGCAGCACATCGTTAAGCAGAACGATGATGGCTCTATGCTGCTCTATATTGATCGTCATCTGGTGCATGAGGTGACCAGCCCGCAGGCCTTTGAAGGGCTGCGTTTGACCGGCCGTAAGCCATGGGAAGCCAGTGCTGCGGTGGCAACCCCTGATCATAATGTGCCGACTACCGATCGCGCGCTGGGCATCACCGATGCCGTATCACGTGCACAGGTGGAGGCGCTCGATGCCAACTGTGAAGAGTTCGGTATTACAGAATTCGGCATGAATGATATCCGCCAGGGTGTGGTGCATGTGATGGGACCGGAGCAGGGGCTGATCCTGCCGGGCATGACTGTGGTGTGTGGCGATTCGCATACTTCCACGCATGGTGCTTTCGGTTCCATTGCCATGGGTATAGGCACTTCCGAAGTGGAGCATGTTTTGGCCACCCAGTGTCTGATTCAGAAAAAACCCAGGGTAATGCGCATCAATGTTGAGGGCGCACTGCCATTCGGCGTCACGGGTAAGGACGTAGCACTGTTTATTATCGGCAAGATCGGTACGGCCGGCGGCACAGGTTATGCACTGGAATTTGCCGGCGAAGCGATTCGTTCTCTCTCCATGGAAGGGCGTATGAGTCTGTGCAATATGGCGATTGAAGCGGGTGCGCGTTGCGGCATGGTGGCTGTGGATGATGTCACCATCGCATATGTGAAGGGCCGCCCGTATTCACCAACTGGCGAAGATTGGGATGCAGCCGAGCTTATGTGGTCTGAGCTTTATTCCGATGGTGACGCCGAGTTTGATGCCGAGCTTGCTTATGACGCATCTGAGATTGTACCGCAGGTAAGCTGGGGCACGAGTCCTGAAATGGTGTTGCCGGTAAATGCGTCGGTGCCTGATCTGGCGACAGCAAAGGATGATGTGCAGCGCGAAGGCTGGCAGCGAGCTCTGGAATATATGGGGCTTGAAGCGAACACACCGATTACTGAGATAAGCATTGATAAGGTATTTATCGGTTCCTGCACCAACGGTCGCATTGAAGATTTTCGTGCTGCAGCGGCTATCGTGAAGGGAAAAAAAGTGGCTGCGAACGTGAAGCTGGCACTGGCTGTGCCGGGTTCAGGCCTGGTCAAGGCGCAGGCTGAAGCTGAAGGGCTGGATGTGATCTTCAGGGAAGCAGGGTTTGAGTGGCGTGAGCCGGGTTGCTCCATGTGTCTGGCCATGAATGCGGATCGACTGGAGCCGGGCGAGCGTTGTGCCTCCACTTCCAATCGCAATTTTGAAGGTCGTCAGGGCATGGGTGGCCGTACTCATCTGGTCAGCCCTGCCATGGCAGCTGCAGCCGGTATCGCCGGTCATTTCGTCGATATTCGCGACTGGTCATAAGGAGATTACGATGCAAGCATTTACTACACTCAACGGCTTAGTTGCTCCGATGGATCGCGCCAATGTTGATACCGATGCAATTATTCCCAAGCAGTTTCTCAAAAGCATCAAACGTACAGGGTATGGTCCGTTCCTGTTTGATGAGTGGCGTTATGAAGATCGCGGCGAGCCGGAGATGGATTGCTCGAATCGCCCGAAACGCACCGACTTTGTACTGAATCTGCCGCGTTATCAGGGTGCGCAGGTGCTGTTGGCTCGTGAGAACTTCGGTTGTGGATCATCACGCGAACATGCGCCGTGGGCGATTCTTGATTGCGGTTTCACCTGTGTGATTGCACCGAGCTTCGCCGACATCTTTTATAATAACTGCTTTAAAAACGGTATCCTGCCGATTGTGCTTGATGATGCGATTATTGATCAGTTGTTTAAAGAGTGTGTTGCGACAGAAGGTTACACACTCGCGGTTGATCTGCAGGCTCAGGCTGTGACTACACCGTCGGGCCAGTCATTCAGCTTTGAGGTGGATAATTTCCGCAAGCACTGCCTGCTCAACGGTCTGGACGATATCGGCCTGACCCTGCAGGAGTCAGACTCTATCCACGCCTATGAGGCGGGCCGCAAACAGGCGGCTCCCTGGCTGTTCTGATTCAATAATGCTGTAAGCTTGAAAAGCGCTCGGATGCCTCGGCCTCCGGGCGCTTTTTGAATTACGGTGGAATTACGGTGACAGTTTACTAAATACACTATTTAGACTAAGCTAAATACATGTCCAGATTGGCTCGCCTTGTTATTCCCGGTTATCCGCACCATGTGACTCAGCGTGGGAACCGTCGAGGTCAGACATTTTTTGAAGATGGCGACTATGCCATTTATGAGTCTTTGTTGCGTGAAGCAGCTGAAAAATCCGGATCAGAAGTGTGGTGTTACTGCCTGATGCCCAACCATGTTCATATCATCATTGTCCCCTCGGATGAGGATGGCTTGCGCCGTACTTTTGCAGATGCACACCGGCGTTATACTGGATATATAAATGCCCGTATGCGGGTTACAGGGCATTTATGGCAAGGGCGGTTTGGTTCGGTTGTGATGGATGAAGAACACCTT
>JAJFLE010000052.1 GCA_021772835.1 Mariprofundus sp. | reverse complement strand
GTTGAAAAACATCAGCAAAAAGTGGACGATGCCTATCAGAGATTGGAAAGCAGCACTAAACCGCTTTAGCATTCAATTCGACGACAGGATGCCAAGGCAGTAAACCAAAGCCGTTTACACAAAATTTCTTACACCCTCACTTTCACACCACGATCAGCAGCTCGTAGCAGGGCCTCAGCCGCCAGTATTCCAATATTATCACTGCTCCAGATAAAGTATTGAACATCGATGCTTTTTTTCGCGTGATCCGCTAACCAGGCGCGGGCTAATAGCGACTCCTCGCCATACTCCAATACATAAACTGCAGTTTTCTCCGGGTGGCTCTGAGTTTGTTGATAAAAACTATCAAGAGTGATTTGTTCCGACGCTCCATTTGCAGAGGCAATCCAGGGCATGAAAAGCAGAGGTAGGGCAATGGCTGGAAAGAATTTGATGCTTCTGAGAACACTCAATATTATAAGCATAGGACTCCCTCAAATATTCATAACTCGATCAATTATTCCTTTATCCAGGATAGATGACTATAGCTGAACGATGATGTTTGTGAACGAGCACTTTGGGTCGGAAGCGATCAATTATTCCTGCCTTGATCATCATCTTCTCCAAGACCTGTGCTTTTAAACGCAGGCAACAGAACGGTTCCAAGGGCATCTGGTCGATCTGAGATATTGCCACTGTAGACTATGTCTGAGGATGAAATGAATGATCTTATTTTCATATGCTCTCCCAAACATCTATCAATTTTAGACTAAGTTTATCGAATGGCGAATGTCGGCCCCTTTGGGTGCCGCTATCACCGAAGCAGGCGTGGCAAAGTCGGGCTCAGAAATCTCCATATGGATGATTTTATGCCCTTAGGCTTCCAGTTCCTTGGCACGCTCCAGCAGCTGCATCACCCGGCACGGGTTTAATCAGGAAATATGTTTAATCGTATCTAAAGCTTCTTTTATGAAGATAGACTCTGCCATGCTATCAATATTTGATAGACCGGCAGTTGTGGCGACAGCCCGCCACCGTTTAGACACTTTCTCGATCATATCCGAAAGTATTATTATCGCTTTCTTCCTGCTTAAACCGAAGTATTCACTGATCAATAGTGCAGTTGTAAAATCGTCTTTGTCTTCCGCGTTCAGCCTCAATGCATGAGGCGCACCGTAAGGGCGATTGCTAATTGTTATATCGAAGGCAGGTGAAAGCTTCCATCCATCCTGATAAAGAAAACCGTGATTACGCAAATGATCATCAGTGTTAGATACCATAATGTTCAGAAGCATTCGCCTGTATAGCTCAGCTAAACATTCCGGGCCAATTTTATCCGTAATTTCGAATGCCAAATCGGTATAAGAGCATTGATCGCCGTCCTTTAAACCCATAAGTGTCATCGCCGACATATAGTGAATCTTTTTATTAGCCTTTCGATCAAACCTTTTTATTAACAGGGTATGGTTAAATTTGTCTCCGTGCAGTGAACATTCAGGTACGTTTATGCCCGTTTCATCAGCCAGTTTAAGACAAACATACTCCCAGCCTTCCACATCATCCTGATCATGAATTTGAGGCACCTTGGCAATCCACTGCCTGTTTTTATCAACGACAATGATCTTGGCTCTTGCGCCTCCCAGAGATGCATTGCTGATCAGTTCACTGTAATCGTGATCCTCGCCCTTCATGATTGCTTCGGTCAGGTGGATAAATTTGGGCAAAGATGACAACGGCGGGATTTTATCTTCTTTGCTCTCAAATGTTTTTCCACCGTCAAGTGAAAAACATAATGCCCCCAGTCTTAGCCTGTCCGAAACACCAAGAATATAGTCCTGCTCAGAAACTCGGGCCCTGCCAATTTTTCGTTCGATCAGCTTTCTTCCCCAGCGATCTGGAGATGCATCAGAAAAGATGCCGTGTACGCCTGCAGCATGATGATCTTTCACATGGAGTGGCATATCCGGGGAGACTGGAAAGCCGTTTTTCATCCACAGGGCACTATACATGAATGTAGATGATCTCTCCCTAATGACTAAGTCGCCTACATGAAGACCATCAATATAAACATTCATTTTATGACCCGTTTAGGCAGCGCTTCGGCTTCGAGATCCTGAGAGATTGGATCCACAGAGAAATCGGCCAGCATTCCAATTCGCCCTGTTATGCCGAGCAGAGCAAGTACACGTGCATAGATGCCAATGGCCACGGATGCTTTCCCTTTCTGGACACTTGATAACGTGTTCTCAGATATGAAGGTGCGTTCGGCCAATTCTTTCATCGTGAGTTTACGCCGAATACGGGCTTTGCGAATATCTTCGCCAAGCTTCTGAAGCTCCTTCTGCACTGAATGTGGCACAGCATTTAGACCAATTGATCGCATGTAAACCTCAATGTATTTATGTTTCTTATAAGGTAATATCTAATATATTGAGGTTTAAGTCAAATTTGGAGGGTCGGTTATTCGATACGGTGAAGATGAATGGAACCAGTGTGAGCCCTAAATGGGGGGGCATGATGTGATGCGTTGGCGGGATGGGGGAATTGACCTAGAGTCGCCAGCATGAGTGATCGATACGATATGATTGTTATTGGTGCCGGTATTTCCGGGTTGGCGATGGCGTTTGAAGCAAAACAGGCTGGCTTGAATGTGCTGGTGCTGGAAAAGGAAGAGAAAGCGGGTGGCTGCTTTGAATCGGCAGTTGTTGAGCAGGATGCATCGTTCTGGCTGGAGATGGGCACACACACCTGTTTCAATTCCTATGGACGTTTGCTGAAAATGCTGGGTCAGCTGGGGCTGATGCATGCTTTGCAATCGCGCCAGAAGCAGTCTTATCGCATGCTTGCCGATGATCAGCTGGTTTCAATCCCTTCACGGCTGCACTTTTTTGAACTGTTTCTTCATGCATGGCGTATCTTCAAGCTGAAGAAGGACGGTTTATCCATTGCAGGTTATTACGGCGCCATAGTCGGGCCTAAGAATTATGGCAATGTGTTCCGGCATGCTTTTAATGCCGTACTTTGCCAGCAGGCGGATGAGGCTCCTGCCGATATGTTGTTTCGCAAGCGTGCACGTGATAAGTCAGTGATGCGAAGTTTTACGTTTGCCGGTGGCCTGGGGGATGTGATTAACGCTCTTGAGAAACAGCTGGAAGTGAAAAAGGGGCAGTCTGTGAGTGCTGTTCGCCATGCTACGGGTGGTTATCAGGTGGATGCCGGTGAGATTACTTATGCGTGTGATAAGCTGGTTCTTGCCACGCCGGTACTGGCGGCATCACGGTTGCTCATAGATAGCGCACCGGAACTTGCCGAGCAGTTGGGCTGGGTGAATGAGGTGGAGATCGAATCTGTCGGTCTGGTTGTCTCCAGCTCGGATCTATCACTGGAGTCTGTTGCAGGCATTATCGCTGTGGATGGCGATTTCTATTCGGCTGTTTCAAGGGATTATGTTGAGCATCCGCAATGGCGTGGTTTCACCTTCCATTTCAAGCCGGGCCTGTTTGATGATAAGCAGAAAGTCGAACGTATTTGTGACATTCTGAAGATTGGAGAGACACAGATTAAACAGATTTTTCACAAAACTAATCGCCTGCCAGCGCCGGATATGGGGCATCATCAGTTGATAGCCGGAGTGGATGAACTGCTTGCCGGACAAGCACTGGCACTGGTGGGTAACTATTTTTCCGGCGTCGCGGTTGAAGACTGCCTGGAGCGTGTAGAGCATGAGTTTTCACGACTTTTGACACTGCCGTGAGAAGCTTGTTGATCTGTGCCGCACTGCTGCTGGGTAGTTGCGGATTTAGTGAAAAGATTGATGTGATGTTTGAATGTGTTTCACCATCGGGCAGTTATATCGCCACTTTCTACCGCGTTTCAACGGGTGATAGGCCGGGAGATCAGGAGATGAAAATCAATGTGCGCCCTTCCACCAGCGCATTTGATAACAGCATGGCCAGTTTTTCTTTCAGGCATGGTTATGATGCGGTTATTCACTGGCCATCAGATCACGATTTACGTATTGATTATCCCGTAGATTCCGAACTCACCCATCAGGAAATGGTAATTTTCGGCACCAGCCAAACCTTTCACCCAAGCGATCAGATCAAGGTGGTCTATCGGGAGAAGCCTTCCACACACGGTCATTTTCTTGTGGCAAAGCGGTGCTTTAATGGAATCGTGAAGTAAGCTTTTAGTGTATTCTGGCAGACTTGAGTTGATCAAGCTTGTGCTTCATCTCAGATGAAAAGTCGCTGATAGCAATCCACGGCAAGGCCGAATCAAGCTCATGGCCGCGCAGTGCGCGGGTTTCACCGAACATCTCACTATGAAGAATAGACAGCATGGCATTTTGCTCAGGAAAGTCCTCGAAAAAATGTCCACTGCCAATCACCGCCATAAAGAAACGAAGTTCTTTGTTTATGACAGGTTCTGATGGCTTTGCTATGAGATGCTTTTTTGCTTGTTGTTTATTCCGGCCAGACAAGCACAGGTTTGCGGGCAGCCTGGGTCTCATCAAGCCTGCGACGGAATGGTTTCAGCGGTGCTTCATGCAACGCCTCGGTATCACCGGCTTCACAGGCATCGGCAATCTCCAGCATGGCATCACAGAATGCGTCCAGCGTTTCGCGGGATTCCGTTTCTGTGGGTTCAATCAGCATTGCACCATGCACAATCAGTGGGAAATACACTGTCATGGGATGGAAGCCGAGATCGATCAGACGCTTGGCAATGTCGAGTGTTTTGACACCATGTTTGTTCTGAATCTCATCGGTGAGCAGACACTCGTGTTTGCACAATCCCTCAAATGGAACGTGATAACGGTCTTTCAGGCGATGCAGGATGTAGTTGGCATTGAGCACGGCATCTTCAGCAATCTTGTGCAGATGCTGGCGCCCAAAGGCAGAGATGTAGGCATTCGCGCGCACATATACGCCGATCTGGCCGGGTGTGCCGAGCACAGGCCCGACTGATGTGTCGCAGTTATAGGCCAGCGTGAACCTGTCGCCATGCTTTTCGATGCGTGGTACCGGCAGGTAGGGAGCCAGAAGATCATTCACTACTACAGGTCCGCCGCCGGGCCCGCCGCCGCCATGCGGGGTGGAGAAGGTTTTGTGCACATTGATATGCAGGCAGTCGATACCCATGTCACCGGGGCGGGCAATGCCGACGAGCGCATTGAGATTGGCGCCATCGCCGTACACAAGTCCACCGGCATCATGTACCAGCTGGCATATTTCCTTAATATCGGATTCGAAGGCACCGGCAGTATTCGGGTTGGTCATCATAAGAGCCGCAGTATCATCATCGAGATGTGCTTTCAGCTCATCCAGATCAATACGTCCATCTGCCCCTGATTTGAGTTCTACCGTGTGCATGCCGCACAGGGCAGCCGAGGCAGGGTTGGTGCCGTGTGCCGAATCGGGAACCAGTACTTTGCGCCTGTGCTGCTGACCGCGCGCATCAAGTGCTGCCCGGATCATCATCAGGCCAACCAGTTCGCCATGCGCACCGGCTGCTGGTTGCAGCGTTACATGTGGCAGACCGGAAATATCGCCCAGCCAGCCTTGCAGTTCATACATCAGTTCCAGTACGCCCTGTGCAGTCTCTTCAGGCTGATCAGGGTGGATATGCGCAAGTCCCGGCAGGCGTACCACCTGTTCATTCACACGCGGGTTATATTTCATGGTGCACGAACCCAGCGGATAGAAACCTGTTTCAATGCCGTGATTCCACTGTGACATACGTACAAAATGACGCACGGTTTCAGGTTCAGACAGGCCTGGAATATTCGCCGCCTGTTTGCGTGAAAAAGCACTCAGTTCAGCTGAAATGACTCCGTCTACACCCGGCAGACTGATGGATTCGGGTGCTTCATGGGCATGTTCAAACAGCAGTGGCTCTTCATGCTGCATACCAACCGTGCCGGAATACTTGAAGGTTGTATCGTTATGGCTCATTTTACCACCTCCAGAATCGCCAGATAGTCGTTGATGTCATCCGCCTCTACCATTTCGGTCGTGGCAACCAGCAGGTGACGAGCTTCTGCATTTGTATCGATCTGTTCCAGAGGAATACCGGCAAACATATCTTTATCCCTGGCTGCTGCGAGGAAGCGGTTGCGAGTTTCGCTATCGGCAAAACTGAGAACTGTTTCATTATAATGTGGACCTGTTGCGGCACTGATATGAGATGGCAGCCGCGACACAAGCGACTGCAATGCTGCTGCCGAATGACGTGCAACCGTAGCCAGTCCTGCATCACCCATCAGGGCCATATAAGTGGCGGCAGCTGTACACATCAACCCTTGATTGGAGCAGATGTTGGACGTCGCTTTTTCACGACGAATATGTTGCTCGCGTGTGGATAGGGTAAGGACAAATCCGCGTTTGCCATCCGCATCATTGGTTAGTCCGCAGACACGTCCCGGCATCTGACGCAGATATTTCTGTTTGCAGGTAAACAATCCCAGATGAGGGCCGCCAAAGCCCATCGGGATACCCAGTGACTGGCCTGAGCCGACCGCGATATCGGCACCCATGGCGCCGGGTGACTCAATCAGGGCAAAAGCGGAAATATCGGAGAAGGCCACAACCATCAGGCATTTATGAGCATCACAAGCCGCGCGCAGTGGTGCCAGATCATAAACCGAACCATAAAAGTCAGGATACTGCACGATCACACAGGCAGTTTTGTCATCGATAGATGCAATGACGCTGTCCAGATCAGTACCGAACTGGCCAATATCAACCTCAACATATTCACCCTCAAGTCTTGAAAGGTAATTGGAGGTCACGCTGCGGTAGCGGGGATTCACGGACCCCGCCATGACAACGCGGTTCTTGCGGGTAATGCGGCGGGCCATCAGGGCCGCTTCTGCGGTTGCCGTTGCGGCTTCATACATCGAAGCATTGGAGACATCCATGCCGGTCAGGCGTGCAATCATGGTCTGGAATTCAAACAGTGCCTGCAGTGTGCCCTGTGCAATTTCAGGCTGGTAGGGGGTGTAGGCGGTCAGAAACTCACCGCGTGAAACGATGTAATCAACGACTGCCGGTACGAAGTGGTGATAGGTGCCGCCACCGAGGAAATAACGTGTGTTGGTGGCATTGCGGTTCTTCTCGGCCGCTTGGGCGAATTTACGAACTATGCCTGCTTCCGACAGTGCGTCAGCGATGTTGAGCGAACCCTGTTCGATATGGAATTCAGGCGAGATGTCTGCAAACAGATCAGACATGGCGGATACGCCAATCTTTTCCAGCATCGCTGTTCTATCAGTATCGGTGTGGGGGAGAAACCGCATGTGTGTGTCCTTTTCTAACCGCAAAGGACGCAAAGTTTCGCTAAACAGTCATACAGAAGACTTTGCGTACCTATGCGCCCTTTGTGGTGAATGTGTTTTTCTTACTCTTCGAGGAAAGTGGTGTATTCGTCGTCGCTCATCAGCTCGACAGATGCATCGCTGGTGATTTTTATTTTAGCAATCCAGCCCGTGCCGTAAGCATCGGTGTTGACCTTTTCCGGTTCGCCTTCGAGCTCTTCGTTGACCTCGATGACTTCACCGGCAAGGGGTGCATACACGTCGGATACGGCCTTCACCGATTCAACAACGGCATAGGCTTCACCCGCATTCACTTCACGCCCGATCTCCGGCAGTTCGACAAAGACGATGTCACCAAGCGCTTCCTGCGCATGATCAGAAATGCCGAATGTGGCGATGTCGCCTTCAATACGCACCCATTCATGATCTTTGGTATATTTTAAATTAGCAGGAATTGTCATGGTCTCTCCTTACGGTTACAAATAAATAAGTGTTACGTTAGCGCC
The DNA here is from genome assembly GCA_021772835.1 of Mariprofundus sp. GTDB lineage: Bacteria > Pseudomonadota > Zetaproteobacteria > Mariprofundales > Mariprofundaceae > Mariprofundus. The sequence continues at coordinate 3,691 of JAJFLE010000052.1, read as the reverse complement.
GGACGTTGCTACGCACAAACGGTAAAGTGGTGCGTTCCGCTGCAACAGCCTTGCCGCGAATTTCAATACTCAGTTCGCCATTTTCCGCATGTTCCGGTTTCACATATGCCAGTGCAACACCGCCAGCCATGGGGCTGTGCATGCCAGAGGTGACTTCGCCGCTCTCAGCACCATCGGCAAATACTTTATAATGTTCGCGTGGAATGCCGCGTCCGAGCAACTTGATGGCGATCAGGCGCTTGCGCGGGCCTTCGTTCTTGCGTGTCTCAACAGCGGCTTTGCCGATAAAGTCACCTTTGTCGAGCTTGGTGATCCACATTAGCTTCGCTTCTACGGGCGTAACTGCATCAGAAATTTCGTGGCCATACAGTGCATAACCCATTTCAGTGCGCAGCATGTCGCGTGCGGCAAGGCCAATTGGAATCGCGCCATTGGCCAGTAATTTTTCCCACACATCTACAGCAATGCTGTTGGGGATATAAATTTCGAATCCGTCTTCGCCGGTGTAACCTGTACGCGAAATAATGCCGCTAGTGCCTGCCACCTGAAGCTGTGCGAACTTATAATATCCGATGTTTTCAAGCTCACTATCAACCAGAGGCTGCAGGGCTGCCTGTGCCGCGGCACCTTGCAGGGCAAGCAGTGTCGTATCATCCGATTCATCGACAATATTCACATCAAAGCTGGCCGCCTGAGCCTGCAGATGTTGCACATCCTTAAGGCGGTTGGCTGCATTGATGCAGAGGTAATATTCAGTATCGGAGATTTTATAGGTGGTGATGTCGTCAATAAAAGTGCCGGCATCATTGAGCAGGGCGGAATATTGTACCTGCCCATTCACCAGTTTTGAAACATCGTTGGTGGTGACAAACTGCAGAAAAGCCAGAGCTTCATGACCGCTTACACGCACCTGTCCCATATGCGTGATGTCAAAGATACCTGCGCCGCCTTCACGAACTGCCGTGTACTCTTTCAATGCGCCCTGAGTGTATTGAACAGGCATTTCGAAACCGGCAAACGGTACGATTTTTCCACCCTGCTCTACGTGTTGCTCAAACAGCGGTGTCTTGGCCAGTTGTTCGGACATGATTTCAGCCTCCCAGATGCGTTTTAAATGCCTGGACGGTGTTGGCCAGCAGCATGGTAATGGTCATCGGCCCCACTCCACCCGGCACTGGCGTAATCCAGCCTGCATTTTTACTGGCTTCTTCAAATTCAACGTCACCAGTCAGGGTTCCATCTTCGCGGCGATGAATGCCTACATCAACCACAATTGCACCGGGTTTAATCCACTCGCCTTTAATCAAGCCCTGTTTGCCGGCTGCGGCAATGAGGATTTCGGCGCGTTCGACATGTGCTTGCAGGTTTTTGCTGAATCTGTGCGTGACGGTGACGGTTGCGCCTGCCAGTAGCAATTCTAGCGCCATTGGGCGCCCGACAATATTGGATGCGCCGATAATGACACACTCTTTGCCGTGCAGGTCGATGCCGGTTTCTTCCAGTAGCTTTATGCAGCCGTAAGGGGTGCAGGAACGCAACGCCGGTTTACGCGAAGCCAGACGACCGACGTTATACGGGTGAAAACCATCGACATCTTTGCCCGGATCAATGGCTTCAAGGATGGTTTCAGAATTGATGTGGGCGGGCACAGGCAGCTGCACCAGGATGCCATCAACTTTGGGATCATTATTCAGCTCAGTGATCAGGCCGAGCAGATGCTGCTGACTGGTTTCAGCAGGCAGCTCATGTGAAAAAGAGCGGATACCCGCTTTTTCACAGCCGATCTTTTTGTTTTTGACATAGACATGTGAAGCCGGGTCATTGCCGACGATAATCACTGCCAGTCCGGGTTTTCGTCCATGTTTTAGAGCAAGCTGATCGGCCTCAAGGCGAATCTCTTCGCGCATGCGGGCTGCCAGTGCTTTGCCATCGAGTATCTTTGCAGTTGATGAGATCATATGGCTGCGCATTGTTGCAGTAACTAGCCCTTCCGACAATGGCAATGATGTGACACATTCACCACAGAGGGGCATGAAGGGGGCGAAGAAAAGCATATTTAAAACATTTTTTACATGACGGCCGACCGGGCAACAACCTCAGCCTGCGCAGAGGGGAATAAAGCTCTTCGTGTACTTCGTGATCTTCGTGGGGAATAATTTCAGATGTATGAGAATTGGAATTGATCTGGGCGGCACAAAAATCGAACTGATTGCGCTTGCTGCTGATGGGGCGGAGCTGCTGCGCTTTCGCAGGCCCACACCTGCCGGTGATTATCATCAAACGGTTTCAATGATAGCGGAGATGGTGAGTCAGGCTGAAAAGCAGCTTGCCGCAACAGCAACAGTAGGCATAGGTACACCCGGCGCTGAATCGCGGCTCACCGGGCTGATGAAAAACTGTAATTCCACCTGCCTGAATGGCCGCCCACTCAAGGGTGGGCTTGAGCAGGCGTTGGGGCGGCCGGTGCGCATGAGTAATGATGCCAACTGTTTTGCCTTGTCCGAGGCCGTAGATGGTGCTGCAAGAGCAGCAAACATTGTGTTCGGTGTGATTCTGGGCACAGGCGTGGGCGGTGGCATTGTTGTGCATGGATCCGTGCTTGAGGGTGCCAATCGTATCGCCGGGGAATGGGGCCATAATCCCTTGCCATCACCGGCTCAGGGTGAGTTGCCGGGGCCGGCATGTTACTGCGGACGAGCAGGCTGTATTGAACGCTGGCTTTCGGGGCCGGGCATATCGGCAGATCATTTGCATGTATTCGGCAGTGATTATAGCGCTGAATATATTGTGCAACAGGCGCAGGCAGGGCATCCGGATTGCAGACAAACGCTGGACACCTATTGCAACAGGCTGGCCAGATCATTGGCCGGCATCATCAATACCCTTGATCCGGACGTGATTGTATTGGGCGGTGGATTATCGAATATAGACCTGCTGTATGCGCAGGTGCCACAGTTATGGGGCCAATACGTATTTTCGGATGAGGTGCGCACCCGATTGTTGCCACCGCTGCATGGAGATTCATCCGGCGTACGTGGTGCGGCCTGGTTATGGGGGAGAAAATGAAAATCAAACATGTGGGGCTTATTGTCTCTGACCTGAAGGTGGCCGGGCTGTTTTATGAGGGGATATTGGGGCTTTCCCCAGTTGAAAGGCCCGAGTTTAACTTTTCTGGCCTATGGTATGGCTTGGAAGGCGGACAGCAGATTCATCTGATGTTGCTGGATAATCCGTATGAAGGCTGCGAGAAGCCTGCACACGGTGGCCGGGATAACCATGTGGCAATGCTTGTGGATGATTTTTCTGTCATTCGCTCACGTTTGGATTCTGCGGGCATTGTTTACACGTTGAGCAAATCCGGCCGCAGCGCCCTGTTCTGCCAGGATCCTGATGGCAATACCATAGAGCTTTTCAGTTAAATCGAAAATTGCACCGCAGAGGAAGGACCAAGAGAAAGATAGGGGTAGAAGTAATTCGAGTTTCCGACACTTAAAATATTAAAACTGCATCTATCGATTTACTGTTTTTACTCTGTGTCCCTAAACCTCCTGTCGCACGATGGGGGCACCATCGTTTGCTCCTCTGCGGTGAAGATGCCCGGTCGTTATGTTTGCAACTCATATTCTGTAGCCATGCAGCAGGCGGTTGGCTAGTGTTTTTCACATGATAAATCATTCAGTACAATGTGATC
>JAJFLE010000051.1 GCA_021772835.1 Mariprofundus sp. | reverse complement strand
CTGAACGGCAATTTTGGAAAAACTCTAATAACGTGGCCAAATTTTGTTGACCACTACATAGCAATACACGAATAAATGTGCCGATAGCGATATTTGACTCATTAGCTTGTTGCTCGATATGCATCATAAATTCCACTGGTGCTTTGAACTTCAAATGAGCATCACATTTCATCGTTGGAATTGATGTCATAACTCGATTTTCTTTTATTGCTTCATAAAGAATGAAGCGAACAAAATAAGCGGTATTCATACCCAACTGAACAGCCATATCAGTGACCTTATTTTTCAGGCTACTGGGCATTGATATCTTCATTTGTTTATCAAATTTCATAGACGTTTCTCCTTTCATTTTGTCAGTTAGATGGAGGTCTAACTGATGAACTCCATTCTTTAACCGTATAGTTATTGACAGGACTCCAAGGGCGGCCAATTTGCTCCCGCCGGGGCCCTTCCCCCAAGGGGGCCCCTTCCCGGTCGGTAGCAACTTGTCCTTTTCTCTGGCTGGTATCTGTAAGTTTCCATTCGTGTAATCGGGTACACAGATATATGCCGGATGATTCGACACCATTCACAATCCAGCCGAGAGGGTCTCCATATTGATTTTCATCGTCACACCACTCTTTTGAGATATTGACGGCCTGATTTTCTCGACCGCATTCAATGCCGCCCATTGCATGAATAAATGCACACCAATCACTTGTAAAAGCAGCTATCCAAGCGGCCTGCATTTTGATTTGATCACCAGATATTTTTTTAACTCGCCTCAGTTCACGCCACACAGAAACAGGAGGGCCACCGATCTGTTGAAACTGGCGAATGTTCCAAATAGAAGCCCAAGCAGTAACACGCTCTGAACTGTCTTTGGCATCATTTCCATAGAGATCAGATTCGACTTGATGGCCATCAATATTTTTCGATATGTACTTAGCAATATAACCAGCAGCGCTTCCCTTACTCCGATCAATGGTCTCAACTTTGAAACGGTATTTGTCTGCACCGGATTCGTTACCGTCTTCCATAAGAGAGTAATCCCTAACAATCGCTGTTGCTTCGTCTTGGTAGCGATGGGGAAGAAATACGAGTAAATGCCAATGAGGGGTGCCATCATGTTGGGGCTCCACCACTCTGAACCCATATGGACGGATACCCATTCGATCAAACTTAGCTCTAATGCATGCCCATAATCCGCAGAGATATTTATGTGCCTGGACTGGAGTCGTTCCATCATATTTAGGATTTGGCTGACCCGATTTACTCAGCGAAGCATGCATGCGACTAGGGCAAGTGATCGTCCAGAAAAGGGCAATGTGATCTTGTTCAATTGAATACTTCTCGAAGCCAGCAATACGACACATTAGTTCGTTCCTACGGTTAACTGGATTGGATACAGAAGTATCAGCAAGTTCAGCCAAACTGAACTCTTCGCCGTTCTCATTTACAGCAACCATCTTTTCGAGCAAATGCCTATTACGCTTCTTTTGCTCCCGATGAATACTCAGGCCGTCTTTAGACACATAAATGCTTTTGAATAAGTTCACACGGTTCTCAAGTATCGCTTTTGCTTCTATCTCTCTGGCAAAAACCTTCCTCAAGCACCTACGCCACCAGTGTTCGGAAATTAACCGCTGAATTGCTCCATCTACAGAAACAGTTTCTGAAAGCTCTGGAGCATTAACTCCAATCATTCGGCAAATACCAGATATCTTTCCTAATGCAGTCAGTCTGGATGTACTCGATCCAATCAAGCGCAGGCAAAGGTTTACGTTCAGTTCAGCAAGTCGTGATATCTCATTTCCAAATAGCTCAGGATGAGTGACCAAATTTTGACCAAACGAAGTGCTTTTCGACCGATTTTCACTATGTTGGCCTCGATTGCGTCTTGAGGCGTTAACCTTAGGCTTGCTTGAAAAACTTAGAGATGATGAAGCTGATTGAGATTGTATGCGTGAGGGTTCGACTCCCGTTCCCGGTACCAGCAAGGATATATTTCATTAATAATGAAATATATCCGCGATAGGAAGAAGCGATTCATCGCTTCTATCTTGACCTAGCTTCCCCAAGGAAAACCCATGTTCATAAAAATCGACAAAAAGACCCTCGAAGTAGAGACCATCAGCAGCGAAGAGATGGCCAGTGTTTTAGAGTCCGACTTCAAACCTGATGAGGTTGATGAGATTTTGACTGAAATTGTCTGTGGCATCTATGAGCACCGCACCGCATCGGCCATCTACAAGTACAATAAATAACGCCTGCTTGAACAGCTAGAACCGACTGCCAATATCCTTGGCTATATAAACCGTGGCATACCAGAGAATAAGCGAGCCAATAACCAGAGGTAGTGGCCTGGCGAGATCTCTGCCAATGCGTTTCATCGCATGCCCCTTGATCAGACCCCGAAGCGGAATCGCCAGCAGCAGTACGGCTGCTATCCCGTAAGTCACATAAAAAATCAGCCAAAGATCTTCACTCATTGCAGTAGCTTAAACGATAGCTCGCTGAATTCCATCTCAATCATCCACAAACAATCGAATGGCCCGGACCCACGACACCTACCACATGCCCCTTCCAGTCATCACATGGGATTACACTTAATTATTTCAAGGTATTGTGGGGTTTGATCTCGGAATGGGAAACTCAAAATAGCTGATAATCGCTTTAGTGCCCCAAAGCGAAGAGCCCTTAAATCATTACATGATTTAAGGGCTCTGTTTTAACTAACTAAAAACCAGCTTGATCTGTGTCTGATCGTGCAATCACCTGCTGACAGGCCGACTCCACAGAGCCGACTCTGCAGAAGAGCAGGCAATGAAACGGTAAATTCTACCGGCTTGTAACCTGAAGTCATTCACAGTCAACGTATTTGACTTCTGATTCACTTCGGTAAGTAGTGGTTTCCACGCATCACCCGAATGCACCCACAGGTTCACCTTATGCTCATCCTTAACACCGCCCAATTCGTTCTTTTGTGAATGCTCATCAAAATACTCAAGGGTGACATCTGCTTTTATATTCAAAGAAGGAATCCTTGAGAACAACACCCATGATCGTTGAATACACTGCTCGGGGTTACCTTCGTTATATACATACATCGGTGGCTTAAATGCTTCAGCTTCTGCCTGAAAATCAGCAATTCTGAACTGTTCCTTGAAATCAAGGCGTGCTAATACATAGCCAAAGCCAGGGTCATAAACAATTAACGACTTGTTCGAATATCCGGACACACCCCTGCCGGTAAACGGTTTCTCAAGCAGTTTGGCCATGAACTCATGTTCATCCAATCCTTTTTTGGACTCACCAATCGGGTTGATCACATCATGAGCTTCGCTAAGTAAAGCGGTATCAGCTTTGGCAATTTCTTCAGGCGTGAGGTCTACACCCTTTGTATAGGCCACATACTCTTTCATTTGGGGGGTATTTCTGTAATTCCACTCAAAGGTAGAGAACATGTTAGCTTCAATATAAAATGGCCTCGCTATGCCATAGTGTTCCACGGCATCGTACTGCTCAATAAAAGATGTAGCTGAGCGCTTTCCATACTTCTGCCTGACCTGACCGCCTTCTAGAGCTTTGGCCAGATGTTCCACACGAGCGCTCATTACGGTTGGTGAAAACCAGCCAAAGGTTTTTTCAGATCCGTTTTTCTCTTTTCCGATCAAGTGTTTCAATCTTGAATAGAGTTTTGCCTTCAGGTTTTCATTGAGCAACGCTTTGGCTTTCATGGGGTTGAACACACCAAGGTCAGGCGTGTAATAATACTGGAATCGTTCATTAAATATGCTTCCAGGGAATGGAACAAACATGTCAAAAGATTGTCCGAAGGTAAGGTCATAATCCCATGGAATCACTTTCCACTTCTTGGTAGCGCCTGACTTCACCATAAAATAGTTTTTATTGTAGGTGTCACCATCACTGGTCAGCGTATTTGTTGCAATCCAGTTCACCAGCGAATCATCTTCAAACTTATCTGCTACAAACTTATCGAACGACTCTACTGGTGCTGCCATTATCTGTTTGGATAACGCTTTCAGACTGGAATAATCTTTACCGTCTTGTGTGTATTTATTCCAGCAGCGTTCAATATCTGAACCATGTCTGAAGTCACCGCAATAGACAGCATCATCCGGTTGATACATTTCACTTGCAGCATCATAACCACGTGTATCCAGGAAATTCTTGCCCAGCCACTCGATATACAGGAAATAACCAATGAAAGTACCGTTAATATTCAACCTGACATAGAAGGTTTCAGGAACCATCATGCCCATGTCGCGCATCAATTCCCAAGCCATATATTCACGCATCAGGGAACCATCTGAAGACATCGATTTCAACGCGATATTTTGATACCCCTTCCACTTAGCGCCTTTGATCTTCAAAATAACCGACTTCTTCTTTAGCGCACGGGTAGAGCTGCCAAATGACTTGATTCTGCCATTAAACTCCTGCTCATCTAATGAAAAACTTGCGGCAAAAGTCGATTTGTCGTTCGGATCCTTCAAAAAAAGTATTGAAGCGTCCCTACGGTTCATAGAGACATTGATTTCAACGATATTTATCTCTTTCTGAGCATTGGCCAGCGCCTCCTGAGAATACCTGAAGTGACCCTCTTCAAAGGCCAGCTCCGTCGCTGACATTGCCGCAACAGGCAACGCCACCAATGTGCATATGCCGATTGCCAAATGTATGAATTTATTTTTCAACATAATCACCTCAGTCATCCCATCTGTAAGTGACAGATAAGGTGCCATACCTGGATGCACTGATATTACGACCCCATACGGTTTCACCAATGGTTATCGCTGCCGTCCACTGTTGTGAGAGCCTGCGTGAATACTTCGCAGAAATGATTCCCGCATCATAATCGCCTGAGTATCTTGGAAATCCTGCGAATGCTACCGGAAATTCCGGCTTACCGTCCCTCAGCGAAAGCTTAAGTACGCCCTTTAGAACAATGCGGTTATCCCCGTTATCATCCAGGCTCCACGACCACTTCACATAGGTTTTTGATTGGCTGGCAGGGGGACCAAACCAGTAGCTTATTCCAGTTCCCGCTTCCCAATAGGACGGCATTTTCTCTTCCCAGCCGGTATTCTGCGTAGACCAGGCCACTCCTGCCCATAAACCAAACTTCCCGTAACCGAGACGGTTTATCTTCTGATTATCATAACCAGTCGGAATATTCAGTGCTACTTCCCAGGTTCTACCGTTACGCTCAAGATCAAGCCGGCCACGAATGCCCACTTGCACATCACCAAGACCAGCTGTTTTTGCACCCACACCACATGATTGATTGGCGAGCGAGGCATTCGCAAAAAAGTTATAATAATAGGAATAACCATATGTGTAGGAGTGGCCCCAGCTGCTATCCTTCGATGTACAGCCTTGTGGCACTCGATTCCGGTTCTGGTTAAACCAGTCGGTTGCAGTCGAATATGTGATGCCTGTGGTATACATATTCTGGCCCTCTGAGAGCATATACGCGCTGGCCTGAGCTGAACCTGCTGTTACTACTGACAGACCGCTTGCTATCATCAATGATGTTATCGTATGCGTGAGTACATTTTTAATTTTCATATTGCCCATCCCCATATTTTTTACTTATTCCAATATTGCCTTATCATGATTTCGGCAGGTTTGTTTTGCACCGTATAACCAATATCACTTTCTCCACCGGCGTATGGATCACTGAACCAGTTCCAAAAAAACACACCGTCAACATGCTCTGATCGCTTGATCACATTCAACCAGGCTGCCACAGCGCCTGTTTGCATCGTCATTGCAGGACGATTGTTTTTATGATTCAGAGATCTCCATTCCCAGGGCTGGTTCGAAGCACCGACAGCTGATGGCATGCCAATCTCCAGCAACCAGACAGATTTAGTTCTGTGTTCTTTCACCACTCGATTGAGCTTGTACATCGCAAGTTCCACATGTGCGAGCATCTCATCATAATCACCCATATCCCCAAGTGGCGGGTAATAAGAAATTCCGGTCGCATCCAGCTTGTACCAGTAAGGGAATTTTTCCACACCGTCCACATTGTGGGCGGCATAAGTTAACTTGCCTTTGAACTCTCTTCGCAACTGAGCTATCAACGGCAGCCAGGGTAAATTATGGGCAATTTTTTTTAGTTCGGTGCCAATGACAAACGCCTCTACCCCTAGCTGCTGAGATAACCTGGCATACATCAATAAATGTTCAGAATAATGCTTAAACCAGAGATTCATCTGAGCCTCATCGCTGAAGGATATGTCTCCTGCCCATCCCCCCCTGATCAGGATCTGCGGCTTAACCACCACCTTCAGCCCAGCTTGATGAGCAGCTTCTATTGCTGCGGTCAGCTGCTTGATAGTGACGTTATCTGCAAGCTGCACATCGGTTGAGTGTATACTGCTCTGTTTTAGAAACGGAATGAGTACGACCGAGTTGGCACCGATTGCAACCATATTTAACAGCGACAACCTTGCCTGGGCTGAGTCCCATGCAACTTTTGATGTTTGAAGTGCATTAAACCCTTGCCATTGTTTCCCCGAACGAAGTGACCGTGATGCCTGATAACTGGATACAGGTTCACGTTTGACCGCTGCTTTTGCAACCACTGCTGACTCAGCCTTGCTTACTGTGGAAGCGGGAACATCAACTTTAGTAGAACAGCCTCCAATGATGAACAGCATGGCAAAAAGAAGTGGCAACTTGGACATCAAATTTTCCTGTACACTCGCCAGATATTATCAGAATAAACAAGCCTGTAACCCTTCATGCCTTCGGTATACATTCTGGGGTAGCGTTGACTAATTTTATCTTTCTTCCCTATCACAGATTCCGGATCTGGAACCACAATTTGCTCAATGTCAGGGAACGCATGATTCAGTGCCAGTTTAAATTTACTGGTATAAGAGAGATACAAACCCACTGCATCTTCACGCGCGACCAACACCTTATATCCACTTTTTTCATCAATAATCGTCTCTCTACGGTTCTCATTGAGCCATCGGCCAAGGCGTAATGAACCATCATCATCTTCGATCAACACACGCTCTGTTCTAAATGAATCCACCCATTTGTTCATGTTGGGGTCGGCTGACTCTATAAATATCCACCAGCCACCGATAAGGCTTATAAACAGGAATGAAACCACACTCCAGTAGACTCGCTTACGTGCCATATCAAGAAAAGTAATTTCAGCTAAAATACTGGCATTAACAAGCACTAGAATTTCCATTGGATGGGTCAGGTAGAATTGATCGGTAGCCAATGCGATAGCCAGCAGTGGGTGAACGAAGAGCACAAAACTTGCTCTGAAACGTAGACCTTCATCCCATGTACTCACCAGAAAATAGATAATGACTGGATAGGCAATCAACGTGTAACCAGTTGCAGCGACTAGAGAATCAAAGAAATTACCTCCGTACTCTCGCAACCACGGGTAATTGAACATTTCCATGTACCCACCCAAATAGGTGGAATCAGGATGTTTAATAAAGGTCAAAAAGTCGCCTTCAAATACCCAGTTGAGCCAAGCCCATGAAAACACCGAGAAGAAAAATGGTACCGCCAAAATGAAATAAATACTGATTGGTGAAGCCATCAGAAGTCTTCTTGGGGCCACGACAGCAAGCATGGGAAGCAGTGCAATGAACAGGAAAACGGCTGAACCATCCACAAAGAAGAAAACGGCCAGAATGATGCTCAGAGAGATATAGGCATGAACATCATGCTCAGCAATCATTTTCTGACATGCATGATACAGCAGATAGAACATCACCATACTCATAGCCAGCTGACTTCCGTTTGTCGCACCCCACAAGAAGGTAGGGTGAACGACCAGCAGAAAGACCAACAGCAAGCGTTTAGATGCGCTTATTTCTATAGGTCGCATATGATAGAGGAACAATCCAATCAGCATGCAGACAAACAGAACCGAAACAAAATACGGTGTCCCGCCATGCGCCATGCCTGGCAGGTAATAAAACGGGACTAGAGCATACAGAGGCAGGTGCGGGTATAACAGGCTAAGATCCTCTAACCTGATCTCTTCCGAGCCCAGCACGCCCAGGACTTTTGCCCAACGTTGTGATGCGCCATCGAACATGAAGCCATGCGACAACAGCCAGGATGCCAACACCGACAATGCAATAATAGTCATGATTACAATAATCATGTTTTCAGCATCTTTAAGTTTACTCAGGTATGGTTTCATCGTACTCAACCTGCCTTCGTTTTCAACGAGAGGTCAGACACTTCACTGGACGTCGCATAACTTGTTAGCCCATGGTGGGTCTTCTCCCAGTAGAATGGATTGAAAATCAATTGCCATAACCCTTTATAAGCAGCCCATGACATCAACAACCAGTAAAGCGGCACCGTCATCGACCATGGCATTAGCTTATAATAGTGCCGTTTGAAGCCACTGAGCATAAACAGCGTGATCAGGAACCCGTTACCCATCAACAGGTTAATCAGGTTGATATACAATAATCCTGCCGGAAAGATCGGGTCAAACATTGCTGTCTGAGTGATCAACCAGGTGATGAACAGTAACATCATCGGCGGTGTCAGCAGCACACTGAGAATGGTACCCCCAATAAAGAACTGAAATCCCCAGAAACCAACATGACCCAGTGTGCCATAAAATTTCAGTGGCCTGCGCATATGCACAAGATACGTCTGCATATAACCTTTCAACCAACGCGAACGCTGACGAATCCAGTTATGCAAATCTTTATTGGCTTCCTCATAGGTTGTCGAATTTACGACACCCACACGGTAATTTTTCTGTGTCAGTCGAACACCCAGATCCGCATCTTCAGTAACATTATATGGGTCCCAACCCTGCAGCTCTTTGAGCACTTCCATCTTAAAGTGATTGGAAGTCCCCCCCAAAGGGATGGGGATTTTCAATGCATCAAGTGCAGGCAAGTAAAAATCAAACCATAGAGAATACTCCATGGTGAACATGCGCGTTAGCCAGTTTTCTGTCACGTTAAAATAATTCAAACGCGCCTGAATCACCGCCGTATTTGGAGACGATTTCCTGAAGGCCAGAACAACTTTTTTCAACTGGTCGGCTTCAGGTGCATCCTCACCATCATAAATGGTTACAAGTTCGCCGCGTGCAAAGTTAAGCGCATAGTTGCACGCTTTTGGCTTGGTTTTAGGCAGTGAATCCGGCACTTTGATGATTTCAAAAATACCCTCAAGCCCAAGCTCTTTGGCTGTCTGGATGGTTTCTTCATCATCGTCTTCAAGTATAATTTTGATGTCAAGCTTGGACAGTGGATAATCTAGATTCCTCAGCGACTCAGCCAGGTGTGGCAGTGACGCTGATTCCTTATACATAGGCACAAGAATCGTATACGTGGGCAGATCAACATCCTTGACCTCCTCAACCTCTTTGTCGGTGATGAAGTTATCAAAGCGCTTGTCTCCTCCCACCCAGGTAAACAATAAACGCAGACCAAAATTAAACAGCAGGAACACTGAAATAAAGACGTTGATTGTAATCAACGTCCCAATGGGCCAAATCGCCACCGCCAGTATCGTCAGCGTCATGAGAATGAAGGTAAAAATAAGCTGAGCTTTGGTGAACACTGTACTTGCCGAGTATTCCGGCTGCCGTTTTCTCAGCTCATGTACTGACTTTTCACTGAAGAATGCATCACCGTATTTCTGCAATGACCAGACGATATCGAACTTTGATGTGACTACAAAATCTACAGGCCCATCCACGACTCTTTCGACTTCAGCCATCACATCAGCATCCATGTCCGCCACAGCAACCTGAGTCAGACCATCCACTTTGCGCCATGGAATAAACAAATTCTCCAGATAAACGTGGTAATAACCCACATCTACAAGCGCTTCATCCGAAGGTTCGTCCATCAGGTTTACAAACGGCTTGTCAAAATGATCGGCCAAAACCTTATAGAACGAATACGACTTCACCCAGCCTTTGGACAGAACAATATCGCCCAAACGAGTGCCCCATCCCTTCTGAAGAGCAATAGCTTTATTCAGCTGAGCAGGAGTCAGCAATCCCTCTTCAACCAAAAGATCACCAATTCTGCCGCGCCTGAAATGATCAGTTAGCGCACCATAAAACTCAGTAGCAGTAATCCAGCCATTGGCCAGGATCACTTCTCCAAGTCGCCGACCTGACCCTTGCTGTATTGCAAGGGCCTCGGCCAGCTGCTCATCGGTGATAAGCTTTTGCTCTAGTAAGCACGCACCAATTTTAGGACGTTGAGAAGTCTCCACTTGATTCACCCCAGTTCACCACGTCACTTACTGGATGGTGGAATTTCATCATTCTCTTCATTGATGTTGCTGTGGTGCATACGCTGTGCATGAAGCTCTTCAGTAGTAGGCATCTCTACATCATGATCATCACCCTCATGCCTGCCGCGTGCGATGCGGAACAGATACACAACAGCCAGACTCAGGAGGAACCACAACAAGCCCAGCAACCAGAAGCGGTACTCGCCTAACACTGCGAACCAATCCTTGGTATCCGGGTAATAAACTTCAGCCAGAGTTGGCTGTTTACTATTAATATGAAGTGTTACGCCATGCTGATCAATGAAAGCCACATCACCCTCAATCAGGCGCAATTTCGCATTAAAGTCATGTTGTACCTGAGCAGATGGGATAACCAGCAGTCCTTGCGCTGAAGACCCACTCACAATCTCTGCAACAGTGATTTTCGGCAACACATTCATGCTGAAGAACGACTGACCATCTTTATCCCTGATTTCAACCGGGCCCTTATCCATGCGCACGGGCGCATCAATATTTTCCAGGTTGAAGTTACCAAATGCTACGAACGGGCCATCTGGATTAATGGCTTCACTCTCTTTCACAAAGCTAACTCTGGAATAATCCATCATGATCGGAAGATCGGTAGCCATTCTCGAAATAAGCTGCAGTGCATTTTCCGGATTACTCAGATACTTCTCAGCAATGATAGTATCAAAGCCGGACGAGAAATACTGTGAAAGGCCTGAAAACTTTGTTGGCTCGGTATCGGTCTTTTTCACAATGATCGCGGTATCAGGCGTGATCTGCACAAAGTCAGTTGGCATAATACCAAAACAATCACCTGATACGATATCATGCTGTACTACAAAACGAAGGTTGTTGTACTGCTGCTGATATTCAACTGGCAAGGGTATGGAATAATTATGCTTGCCGCCGTCATTCGCCAGCCGTTTTGAGAACACAAGTACGTTATTCAGGAAGGCATACAACTCGTAAGTAGGATCAGCCTCCCAGCGCACTGGAGCGACGATGTTCAAGCTCAACATATCCAGGCGAGTGCCGGATGGCAGGTCGTGAGGAGAAAGTGTAGTGCTCCAAACAGTTTCACGCGCCACATAATGTGGCTCTGTATTCAGCTGATGCAAAGGCAGTGAATAGAATTCACTATTTGAATCTTTCGGCAATGCTCTCAAAGAGTAGAAATAATCCGGTTTATTGATGTCATAATGCCTGCCCGCAGCGAGCTGTTCCCACTGACCATCAATCAGATACAACGGCTGCACATCATAAGGCTCAGAAACTGCCAATGAAACCATGCCACCTGACTTAACCAGATTCAGGTTATCTGTAGGTGTGCGGAATACATCACCGCTCTTAAGCTGAACAAAGCCTTTTTCCAATTGCGCACCGCGCTGGTTAAACACTGAGACAATATCGGCTTTTGGAGCAATGATGACATTACCCACTTCAGGAAGACGATTGATCTCCACCTGTTTGCCAGCGCTCGTCAACAATTCCATCACAGACATGGCTGCCGCAAATTGAGACGCATCCAGCTTGCCTGCCGGAAGAGAAACAACAACCTTATGCGGCAACATGCGCCATGTGTCGCGAATCGAACGGTCTATCGAACTATAGGTGATATCCATTGCCGTGCTTGGCATAACATGCAGGAAACCACCACCGGAACGGATGTCCAGACAACGGTCTTTATCAACCAGCGTACCTGACCCAACACTCACTTTCACCATGCCACCACGGAACATTGAAGAAGGCAGAACCACCGCCTCCTCGTGCACAAGGTTGTCTGACTTGGCCATAATCTGCGTCAGCGGAACATCATTCACGGTAACCAAAATATTGGATAAGCCGTGCAACATTGGCGAAGCGCGGTAAGACAAGCGGAATACGCCGCCTCTGATGCTGGAGTCCATAGGGGTTTTGAAATAGAAATCCTGAATGTGGCCAGCCTGAGATCCTCTGAAGGTATGGCCTTTTTCAAAACCCATATCAGCAAGCGTCACAGTCCTCACCGGGCCTAAAGCACTCAGAGCTTTCCTGGCGGTTGAAGGAGAAACGGAAGCCTTGGTCAATTGAGCCCGCTTGCTAGCCTTGATGGATATTGTCTCCATCCAGCCCTGCACACCTGAAGGCCTTACCGTCACCAGTACCCAGCCGCCCTGCCTCTCCATTTCAATCAATTTAGAATCTGCATTGACGTTCATCACCTGTGATGACGTCTTGTTTGGCGCAGCATAAACTACAGCCTGTTTGCCTGAAATGGTAAGCGCATCGCCTATTTTGGCTTCCGCCTGACCTGTTAGCAGCATGAATGCCGCCGCCACACATAAAACACTTCTCATGAACAACATGATATTATTTGACACGCCTTACCCCCTGAAAATAAACCATCGCTTTATCCCCTAGTCACAATTACCTGTTAATATAGTATAAATTCTTCAATATGCAAAGTTATAAAAAAAATTTAATCAACCCCGCCAGCATTCAAAAAACCACATGCTGACAGACCAGAAACCCCATACTCTTGGAGCTTGCTCATACCGGCCCAATACGATATCCATCATCTCAATCACCGCCCCGCCTTACCATAACATCATCAAACCTCACCAGCGCATACGGGTAATTAGAATTACTGCTGGCGTAAATCGCTGGAGCCAGGTCATTGCCATAAACGGGCACCTTGCCAACTTCATGCCACGCCTTGCCATCGAGACTGGCTGATGCGGCATATTCAAAGCCAACTTTGTCGATTTTCAGGTGAACAGTGAACCGAGTCACCATAGCAATTGAGCCGGGGGGCTGCCATGCAACCATGAAAGGAGTGCCGATATGTGTGCGAGAATCATCAAGAATCTTGATCAAGTCGACCCTGACCACCTGCCTGCAATCTTTACCGCGACATTTCGGAAATGTTGAGGTTCTTTCGTTGCTGACCACCAAACCAAGTGACTCTCTGCTCTTAGCATAGAACAACAAGCCGGCCTCTTGTTTAGTCTCACCAACCTTGCCAGTACTAAACTCAGACTCCATCTTGATGGTTACAGAGTAATCACCATGCACAGCCTCATGGCTTAACACAAGCAAGTTGGGGACAGTCCCCTTGGCAAGAGATGATTTTTTCGTCATCAAAATCAGATTACCATCATCGTTATGCAATAGTGCTGCAACAGGATTCACTACCTGCCAGTGCTCCGATAAATAACCCGAACTAAAATTATCACTGTAAAGCACACCCGGCTCATTCTGAACTACGCCCCGGCCCCATGAATTATCATCGTCAAATGCTGAGATCCTGTCGGCCTCAGCCTTGGCCGCTGCAGCCTTCTTTGCTGCGACCCTCGCTCTTTCTGCCTTGGCTTCCGCCGCCTTCTCAGCTGCGACCCTTTCTGCTTCAGCCTTGGCCGCTGCCGCCTTCTCAGCCGCAACTCTCTCTGCTTCAGCCTTGGCTGCTGCCGCTTGTTCTGCAATAACCCTGTCTACCTCAGCCTTGGCCGCCGCCTTCTCTGCTGCCACTTTCGCTGCTGCTGCCGCCGCTTTCTCTACAGCTGCCTTTTCAGCTGCCACTTTCTCAGCTTCCGCCTTCGCTGCCGCTGCTTTCTCTGCCGCTGCCTTCTCTGCTGCTGCTTTCTCTGCCGCTGCCTTCTCTGCTGCTGCCTTCCCTGCTGCCGCTTTCGCTGCCGCTGCTTTCTCTACAGCTGCTTTCTCTACAGCTGCTTTCTCTGCCGCTGCTTTCTCTGCCGCTGCTTTCTCTGCTGCTTTCGCTGCTGCTTTCGC
>JAJFLE010000006.1 GCA_021772835.1 Mariprofundus sp. | reverse complement strand
GCTTACGGCTTTGCCTGTGCCCGCGACCTTTCCGGTGATCGAAATCATGTGATAGCGGTAATAGGCGACGGAGCATTGACCGGTGGCATGGCCTTTGAAGCACTCAATCATGCCGGTGCGCACAAAAATCGACTACTGGTCATCCTCAATGATAATGAAATGTCGATTGCGCCGAATGTGGGGGCAATGTCTTCCTATCTGGCACGCATCATTACCGGCAAGCCTTATACACAGGCCAAAGACACGGCCCGGCGTATTCTGGAAAAGTTACCCGGCGCACTCGATGCTGCAAAACGCGTGGAAGAGCATGTCAAAGGCATGATTACACCCGGCACGTTGTTTGAAGAGATGGGTTTTCGTTATATCGGGCCGGTTGACGGTCACGATTTTGATCATCTGCTGCCGACCCTGGGCAATTGCAAAGATCTGGATGGACCGATTCTGCTGCACGTGGTGACTAAAAAAGGCCTGGGCTTCACGCCTGCCGAGGATGATCCGGAAACATGGCATGGTCTTGGCCCGTACAATGTGCAGACCGGCATTCCGCATAACAGTGCCGGCAAGCCACCGACGTATACGCAGGTGTTCGCCGATACGCTGGCTGATATGGCCGACGATAACGACAGTATCGTGGCGATTACAGCGGCCATGCCTGCCGGTACGGGAATATCACGCTTTGCCAAGCGTCATCCTGAGCGCTGTTTTGATGTCGGCATTGCCGAGCAGCATGCAGTGACCTTTGCTGCAGGGCTTGCTGCTGCAGGGAAACGTCCATATGTGGCGATTTATGCAACCTTTATGCAGCGCGCTTACGATCAGATTATTCATGATGTCTGCATCCAGAATCTACCGGTGACATTCTGTCTGGATCGTGCCGGTATCGTCGGTGCTGATGGTGCCACGCATACCGGCATGTTTGATATCGCATTCATGCGCAATCTGCCCAACATGACCGTCATGGCACCCAAGGACGAAGCTGAGCTGAAGGCCATGCTGCTGACATCGGCTACGTTGAATGGCCCCGTTACTATTCGTTATCCGCGCGGCAACGGTTACGGTATTGATCTGGCCACTGCCGACATCCTCGATATCGGTAAGGCTGAGGTGCTCGAAGAGGGCGATGCAGGTCTGGTGATTGCTGTCGGCACACGCGTTCGCGATGCTCTTTCTGCAGTGGAAACCCACCGTAAAGAAGATGGTACTGCCATGACCTTGCTCAACCTGCGTTTTATCAAACCGTTGGATGAAGCCGCTATTCTCTACCACCTGCAACCGGGTAAACCTTTGCTAGTCATTGAAGAAGGTATAGCTGCAGGCGGCATTGGTGAAAAAATTGCGGCTCTGGCACTTACTGCTGGCTGGAGTGGCCCGTTCAAACATATAGCCATGCCGGATGTTTGGCCTGCACACGGTACTCAGGACGAGATTCTGTCTGATATGGGTTTTGATGCGGTCGGTATACTCAAGCAGCTGCGTTCCTGAATCGTGGCAAAACCCAAGGTAAAAAAAATGCGGCTGGATCAGCTGCTGGTTTCCCGCGAACTGGTTGAATCCACTGATTTGGCCCAACGTTTGATTATGGCTGGCCTTGTTTATGTGGGCGGGCAGAAATCGGACAAAGCGGGCAATCAGGTTGCCGAGCATGCCGAGGTTGAGGTGCGCGAAGTGTTGCGCTATGTGTCGCGTGGCGGCCTGAAACTTGAGAAAGGCCTGGAAGTATTCCCTTTCATCGCTCAGGACATTATCGGCCTGGATGTCGGTGCTTCTACCGGTGGTTTTACCGATGTGTTGCTGCAGAACGGCGCAAAAAGAATCTATGCCGTAGATGTCGGTCACAGTCAGCTGCACTACAGGCTGCAACATGATGAACGTGTCATCAATCTCGAAAAAACACATGTGCGTAAACTGACATCTGAACTGATTCCCGAACCGGTTGATGCGCTGGTGATCGATACTTCCTTTATATCACTGACCAAGGTATTGCCATGTGTATGGCCGTTTGTGAAAGCAGGTGGCTGGTGCGTGGCCCTGATCAAGCCGCAGTTCGAGGTCGAGCCAAAGTTTCTAGACAAAGGTGTGGTGCGTGATGAGGTGCATCGTCAGACCGCCATAGAGCGGGTAACGGCGATGGTTGAAAGTGAACTGGATGCCGCCGTAATCATCGGCATTACCGAATCCCCGATCCACGGCCCTAAAGGCAATGTTGAATATCTATTGGGTTTAAAGAAAAGCAGCTGATTATATAAATCGTACTGCTTATGAATAGCGTGTAAACCAGGGCAAACGAGCTATGTCATACATTCACCTTATAGTTCAACATGGCCTCATCGCCGGTAATACCGCGAAAACCCCAGCAATGCGGTGGCTGCTCCTTGATAGTGATCTCGACATCGACCGGGGCAATATTCAATTGTTGCTCGAACTGTTTGAACAGTTCCTTGATCAGCGCTTTCTGCGTCTCCGGTTTGCGCCCGGCCATCATGTTGATTTCTATCGCCGTATAGGCATCAGACCGTCCGCCAGGGTAGTAGAAGTCCTCCTTCTCCATCGCTATGAACCGGTGCGCCCGTTTGTCTTCCGGCATGCCAAGCACGGACTGCATGCAGCCGTGAATCACATCGGACATCTTCGCCTTCGTTGGATTCAATTTCTCTTTGATTCCGTAAATCACAATCATGACTTCCCCTTGATGACCAACATCTCATTGCCACCCTGCTGGAACTCATACGACACGCATCTGATTTCTGTGTCAAATCCGTTCTCATGCAGGTATTTCAGGATCTCTTCCATGTATGGTGAGGATTTACCATCCAGCGCCAGCAGCGGGAACACGCGCACTTCACGGGCCACGCGTAACATCTCCTGCAACGCCTGCAGATGAAAGTCGGTGGAGAGGTGGGCGCTGTAGAGAAACAGGAAATGCGACGACAATGCCAGCTCAAAACTCTCATTCTCAAACGGAAGGGTCGGAAGCTCCCCTTCAATATACCGTCCTTCATCTGTTCCTGCTTCGTAATCAGCCAGAAACGAGCCCATGGCGGCCATGCGAATGCGGCCCAGCTCTTCGACCGATGTGATCGATGTCCATACATAGTCTTCCCGGTTCTGATTGAGCTGTGACAGCACGGTATCGTATGTTTCGGCAATGCGGCTACTGATCTGTTCACAATCAAAAGCATAAACCGGATCAATGGAGATTACCCTGCCACCTCGCCGGGTCAGTTCCGCATTGAATGCCGCCGGGCCATCGCCACAGCCGAGAATGCGCTGTTTCAGATCATCGTCCGAAAGATCGAACATGGCGATGTACTCATCAAAAGTGCGTCCCCAGGGTACGACTTTATCCAGTGTAAATGCCATCATTTCTCCCTGCTTTCAGAAATATTTCAAATTGAAATTTGAAGGTGCTTGTTAACATTCTGGCCGCCTGAATGCTTCACGTGCCTGTTCAACCTGCGAGCGGATTACACAACCCTCAACATGATCGTTGATCAGGCCCATAGCCTGCATGAAGGCGAAGGCTGTGGTGGGGCCGACGAACTTCCAGCCGCGTTTTTTCAGTTCTTTGGAGAGAGCAACAGATGCGTCGGAAGTTGAGACAGTTTGTGGTGCTGCACGTTGCTGCGCATCTGGTTCAAAGCGCCAGATAAAAGCGGCAATAGAGCCTTCCTGTTCAACCATTTCACAGGCGCGCTGTGCATTGTTGATCACCGCCTCGATCTTGCCGCGATGGCGCACGATACCGGCGTCATTCAGCAGACGCGTCACATCGGCTTCGCCGAACGCCGCAACCTGCTCAAAATTGAAATGACAGAACGCGGCACGGAAATTTTCGCGTTTGGCAAGAATGGTGCGCCAGCTCAAACCGGACTGGAAACTCTCCAGACACAATTTCTCGAACAGGCGTTGATCGTCATCGACCGGAAATCCCCATTCGCGATCGTGATAGTTAAAAAAATCCGGTGCGGCACCGCACCAGCTACAGCGCGGTTGGCCATCCGGGCCATTGATCGTGTTACTCATGAATCGACTCCTTCAGCCACGTGAGAATTATAAGCGTTCGGCGAACCGGTTAATGTGGTCATAGAAATCATTGTAATAACCAGGCTAATCCAAGTATCGAAACAACAGCAAAAAGTGTTGTTGATGGAAAGCGGAAAGGATTGATCTCTCCTTTCAATGCGACGGCTGCACTTAATAGCGAAAATGAAGCGGTCAGGCCTGTTAAAAACACGACCAGTTCCTGCCGCTCTGGATTCATCGCCACATAAACATAAGCCCCACCCATCGACAAGGTGAAAACTGTCGTGATATGCCAGCAATAGTAGTTAAGCCACTTTGAAGCTTTTGGCAATCGGGTGTCCGCCAGCAGCGGCTCTACGACGCGGGGGCCACCAACAAATGTATGTACTGCAAAAGTGACCATGCTCATCACTGCTGCCGCCCATAAGAAGTATTCATCCATATGACTTCTCCCCTGGATTGGTCATTCAGCCGAGCAAAAACTGTAGCCGTTCATCGGCCATGTTCGGGGTAATTTCCAGAATATCTGCGCTGACTACATTCTGCGCCACAAACGGATCATCATTCACCCGCTGTTGTAGCTGGGCATACGAAATATTGTGTGCCATGACTGCACCACCCACGTTGGGTTGAAGCGATCCGATGAGTAGGAATACCCCCTCATCCATTCCCTGCTTGATCCATGCCTTGTGCCCGTCCATGAATTGGCCTGCTTGTGCTTTGTTATCGGAAAATTTGAGTAGAACGATAAACATTGTCTCCTCCCTTATTGAGCCGTGTTTTCAGTCGCCGGAATCGAATCCAGCCAGTGATGCATCTGCATCACCTCCTGATCGATAAAGGCTACATCGTGAAAGACATTGGCCAGCGTTGCCACACCCTGACTTCGGGCAAGCAGGTGCATGGCCAGCGCATCGGCATCCGCATCATGGCCCAGCAATTTGAACTGATGCCGTAGCCACTGCCGAAACAGCGTGAACAAACGGTTTGCGTCGCTCTGGGCTGCATGATCAAGTTTGGCAAGTTCGCCGCAGAGCGTGCCTACCGGGCAGCCGTACTGCTCAATCTTGGCACGGTTCATGATCAGAATTTGGATAAAATTGCTGATACGCTCCACAGGCGTTTCCCCGCTCTGCTCCCACTGATCCAACATCTTGCCGGTGTTCACCATCCGCAGTGCAATCACGGCTGTCAGAATGTCATCCTTGCTTTTGAAATGGTGATAGAAATTGCCGCGCGAGATTTTTACGGCATCGGCAATATCGGCAAAGGAGCTGTGCTCAAATCCTTGCCGATAGAAGAGTTCGTCTGCCGCCTCAACAATACGCTCACGGGTTGTTTTGTCGCTCATGCGAATCACCCCTTCGTTTCTGTACACCCAGCAGTAGGACGTCTGCCCTACTGCCAGCAAGAATTAGGGCGTGCGTCCTAGTTGTCAAGAACTGGGTGCTTAGTAAGTCATCCCTAACGTTAGTCGGATGAGCGAACTTTTCTTTCATTTAAACGATGTTCGATGAGTTCAGCCGCATTGGCTGCACCGTCATCCGCTTTCACGATCTGGCTCAAGGCTGTTGCACGCTGCTTGTAGTGGTGTTGACTGAGTAGTTCTTCAATCACAGGCGTTGCATGTTCTACATCGTAGCGGGTTCTAGGGATGAATTTGCCTACTCCCAGATTTTCAATGCGCTCACCATTATCAAATTGATCGAAACCGAACGGCACGACCAGAACCGGGCATTGGGCAGCCAGACTCTGAGCCAGAGTTCCGATGCCACCCTGATGCACAATCAAACAGGCTTGCGGAAAGAGCTTTTCGTAGGCGACATAATTGATCATGAAAATATCGTCGCCCGGTACAATGTTCTGAATGTGTTCATCATGTGAGCCATAGACCAATACGGCCCGACGCTTGAGCTGACGTGCAATGGCTGCGCTGACTTCATAAAAGTCCCCGGCCAGATTAACGGCAGATGATCCGAGAGCGAAGACAATAGGCGCTTCGCCGCCATCAATGAATGCTTGCAGCTTTGTAAGCGCCTCACTTTCCGCCATTTCGGACGAAAAAAGAGGAAAGCCGGTCATGATTGTTTTTACCGGCCAATCGCTTTGCGGTTCGGCAAAATAGTTAGGAAACATGGCGAGCGTTCCGTGAGGCGAATATTGCCCTTCAAAGATGGGGTGGCCCACAGGCGGTGGCAGGTGGTGGTTTGTACACAATGCATACAAGGGCTGTGTCCAGGGCTTGGTTGCACCTTTTAGCAACTGAAACAAGCCGCGATAAAGGGCAGGGCTGAAGCGGTGAATCTTTCGCAACCAGGGTGCGGGCGACATGATGGGAGGGTCGCAAACCGAGAGAAAAAACATGGGAGCCAATACGGTTGAGAGCCACAGGATGTTTTGTTTTCGGCAGACGATGGGGGTGGCATAGGCCAAGGGATTGGAAATCACCATATCTGCGGTTGCAACTGCTTTGAGGGTGTCAATGTAGGTAGCTTCGATGTCAGCCATCAGCTCGCGGGTGATGAACTCGCCCCCCTTCATCGGGTCGAAGGTCTGCTTCAAAAACGATTGTAGCTCTGAGGATGTGGCAATACGATCAAGCCTGCTGCGCAGATGAACGAATGCAATTCCTTCGGCTTCAATTTGGGCTTGAAACATGATGGTGCTGCCAATGGTCACATCATGTCCACGTTGTTGCAGAGTCTTGGCCAGGGGGGTGTCCTGAATTTTGTGTAAACGGTTAAATTGACGGATAGTTCCGTCTTACTCAAAGGAGAGAGTATGACCGTTTCAAAATTACCAGCAGACCTAATTGATGGTCTGTTAGCTGACTACAAGAAGCCCGAGG
>JAJFLE010000050.1 GCA_021772835.1 Mariprofundus sp. | reverse complement strand
TACAGATGACAGATTGGTATCAATCACTGCATTCCACTCCTCGGCCTTCATACGCATGGAAAGATTATCGCGGGTAATACCGGCATTATTCACCAGCACGTCAAGGCGACCAAAGTGTTTGGCGGTCTCCTGCACAAAACTTTGAATCTGCTCACGATCAGAAACGTCCACTGCATTTGCCAGCACTTCCACGCCGGTTGCAGCACGAATCTGCTCAGCGGCCTTATCAATGGTGGCTTGTGTGGTGCCACAGATGGCCAGATTAAAACCTGCTTCAGCGAGTTTGCTGGCAACAACAAAGCCGATACCACGGCTGGCACCGGTTACCAGTGCAGTCTTTGAATCACTCATGTGTTCCCCTCACTCTCCGGAAATCTGAGCCAAACTGGCCCCGACCTGATCCGGGCTGATAGTTACTCCAACAATCATAGCACGATCAATACGTTTGACGAGCCCGGAGAGAACCTTGCCCGGTCCCATTTCAACACCCTGTGTGATGCCTGATGCTGCCAACTTCTGCACGGTTTCAGTCCAGCGCACAGGCGATACCAGTTGCGCCACCAGTGCCTCACGAATTCTCGCTACATCCTGTTCAGGTGCTGCTGCTGCATTACCCCATACAGGGCAAAGCGGTGCATTGATGGTAATTTCCTGCAATCGCGCAGCCATGGCATCGGCGGCGGGCTGCATTAACGGCGTGTGCGACGGTGCACTGACAGCCAGAGGCAACGTACGTTTGGCGCCAGCTTCTTTAGCAACAATCATCATACGATCTACTGCTGCAGCGTGACCGGCCACAACCAGCTGCCCAGGGCAGTTGTAGTTGGCAGCCCATACTTTTTCACTTTCTGTGGATGTATTGATACACAGCTCTTCCACCACATCATCAGCAAGCCCGAGGATAGCTGCCATACGGCCAATGCCCGCAGGCACAGCTTCGGTCATGGCCTTGCCACGGAATGCGACCAGTTGAACAGCATCAGAAAAGTCGATTGCACCTGCTGCAACCAGCGCTGAATATTCGCCGAGTGAGTGTCCTGCGACCTGCGTTGCCTCTGCTCCACCCAGCTCACGCCAGAGGCGCAATACGGCAGTCGATGCAGTCAGTAGTGCCGGCTGCGTGAACTCAGTCTGAGCCAGCTTATCTTCAGCGTCGTCACGAATAAGGGCAGCCATATCATAACCCAGCGCATCCGATGCTTCTTCCAGCGTCTGTTTTACAACAGCAAGACCATCAAATGCATCAAGCATACCTTTGGATTGAGAGCCCTGACCGGGAAACAGAAATACAAAATCAGACACGTTATATATCCTAGTTCTTAACTTATTTAGACCAGCGTAGGAGATTAGCACCCCAGGCGAAACCACCGGCGAATGCTTCAAGTAAAATCAACTGGCCTTTTTCCAGACGGCCATTCACATACAGGTCATTCAGCGCCAATGGCACGCTGGCAGATGAAGTATTGCCGTGCTTGGAGACAGTCAGTGCCACCCGACTCAAATCCATCTTCAATTTCTTTGCCGTCGCCTGAATAATGCGAATATTGGCCTGATGTGGCACCAGCCAGTCGATATCAGAGTCAGTCAATTCATGTTTGGCCAGAATTTCTTTTACCACGTCGCCGAGTTTGGTAACTGCTACGCGGAACACCTCGTTGCCTTTCATTTCAACGGCTGCGGCCCCTGCAGAGTCAATGGAAAAATCAGCAGCTTCGTGGTGCATACCATGATGCAATTCAGGGCTGGATGGCGGGTGCGGATGATGCGCTTTCAACAGATCACGGTAGGAACCATCAGCATGCAAAACTGAACCAAGAATGCCGTTTTCAGCATCCGACTCCCTGGCTTCCAAAACAACAGCGCCTGCGCCATCACCAAACAGAATACAGGTACCGCGATCTTTCCAGTCCACAATACGCGACATGGCCTCAGCACCAATCAGCAACACACGTTTGTACATGCCGGCACGCATCATACCTTCGGCATGTGACAGACCATAAACAAAACCGGAACATACCGCCTGAATATCCCAGGCAGGAAAATCTTTACCGCCCAGTTTACTCTGCACCACTGTAGCCGTGGAAGGGAAAATCAGATCAGGTGTTGTCGTCGCTACGATCAACGCATCAATATCATCAATCGTGATGCCGGCATCAGCCAAAGCGATCCTGGCTGCCTCAACAGCCATATCAGAAGTCATCTGATCAGCGGCAATAATGTGACGTTGCTCAATGCCGGTACGCTCTCTGATCCAGTCATCAGTGGTATCCACCAACGTTTCCAGTTCAACATTGCTCATGATACGTTCAGGCAGATAACCGCCGATACCTGTAATATGAACCGAGGCAAGCGTCATGATTCCACCATCTCCTGAACCGATTCGGTAATGCGGTCGGTCAAATTTTCACTGACTTCGCGGCAGGCCACGCTCAATGCACTGACAAACGACTCTGCATCAGCACCGCCATGACTCTTCACGACAATACCATTCAAACCCAACAATGGAGCTCCGTTATATTTGCCCGGATTCACTTTATCCTTGAAACGATTCAAGGCGCTGCGTGCCAGCAAAGCGCCAGCCTTGGCTACTACGCCTGAGGTCAATTCGGCTCTCATACTATTTGCCAGGAAGCGCGCAGTGCCTTCCATGGTTTTCAGAGCCACATTGCCTACGAAACCATCACAGACAACGACATCGACATCATTGCCAAACAGGTCAGTACCTTCGACATTGCCGATATAATTCAGGTCGGTCTCAGCCAGCTTTGTAGAGGTCATTTTGATGACGTCGGTACCTTTGATATCTTCGGAACCGATATTCAGCAGCCCCACGCGCGGCCGATCCAGACCTTCTGTCGCCTGCATATAGCAGGAACCCATGATAGCAAACTGGACAAGATGATCTGAAGTGCATTCAGTATTGGCGCCGGCATCCAGCATCAGCGTACGACCGTTGTTCACAGCCGGAATCATCGATGCGATCGCCGGGCGATCAATACCCGGCAGGGTTTTTAAAATCACCTTGGAGATCGCCATCAGTGCGCCGGTATTGCCAGCACTGACCAATGCGTCCCAATCACCATCACGAACCAAACGTACGCCGACATGAATAGAGGAATCCTTTTTGCGACGCAGAGCATGCGACGGTGAATCACACATACCTACCACATCGGCTGCCGGAATCAGCGACACACTATTCTCGATGCCACGTGCCTGCAGCAACGGACGGATCACGTCTTCCTGACCGACTATACCCAGTATCAGCGAACCCTGAAACTGAGCGGCAAAGGCTGGTGTCAGTGCAATCTCCAGAGCATCTAGCACCATACTCGGTGCTGCATCACCACCATGACCGTCAACCAGAATGCGGATATCCCGATGACTGTCCTGCTGCTTGACGCCTGCGCTGGAATTCAAATCAGATTCAGGCAATGATGTTGATCAGATGATCGGATCAATCTTCGCCAGAAGATTTAACTGCACGACCCTTATAGGTGCCACAATGAGGGCATGCATGATGCGGACGCATCATTTGGCCGCATTCAGGGCATTCGGACATGCCTGCAGGTACAATACTGTCATGTGCGCGACGCATATTACGCTTGGACGCGCTCGTTTTTCTCTTTGGAACTGCCATTTTACTCTCCTTTCACCAGCGGTGAAAACTTCAAGACCACTACTTACGCAACCGGTCTTTATTAATCTACTCAGCCATCCAGCTTCAAACCGCGCAATGCGGCAAAGGGATGGTCACTTTCTTCCTGCTTACACTGGCATGCCACTTTGTTCAGATTTGCGCCGCAACCCTGACACAGACCTTTGCATGTTTCACTGCATATTACTCCAGCTTTCCACGCCAGCCAGACATCTTCGCGTAACACATCCACCAGATTTATCTCACCCGGTGGCATGATATACTCACAGGTACTTCCGGACTCTTCATCGCTTGGCTCTATGCCAAACTGGTAAACGCGATCCGTCTCACCTGACATCTGCCAGTCAAACTGAGCATTGCAGCGGCCACATGAGCGCTTCATCGCCCCGCTCCACTGACCCCTCAGGCTAAATACTCCGCCATTTCGTTCCAGCGTCAGTTGCCAATGCAGATCACCGCACAACCCTGGCAATACATCTACAGTACCGCATGCCTGATCTTCCAGCAGAGTCTTGGGAATATCTTTGTCCCACTGCCTGCCTGTAGCCGGAAGCTTCTGCAATGTCACGAGCCATTGTCGCTGCACGCTTACCTCCAGCCGCTGTTTAAAGCAGGCGCGCATTATCAATAATGCAACTATCCGGTCAAGCCTCGTTTATCTTGAGGCTTCCTGCCCCTTGACTCCGGATCAACCATCACCTCCTGTGTGAATCGACTGAGTGCTGTGGAAACCACTACTTATTATTGCATTGTTTATTGCTCATGTAATAGTTCCATGTGGTTTCCTCCGGAAATATTGCATTGAATGCCCAATCCCAGGCCGGAAGAAACGTGAAAGACCGGTCATCAGGAAACATCAAAACTCCCCAGAAAGTATGGTTTACCAGCCACATGATCGTAGTTGGCATCGTATATTTGATGACAATTGCACAGATTTTATTTACCCACAGCATGGCCGATGGCAAGTTTGAACTGCCAGTAGATGATCTCGATGGATGAGATGTGAATCAAAAAGTTTTAAAGAAACGCCGATTGCCATTGCTTCCACGCACCCATGGAAGAGTAGCCAAACATATCAACGCAGGGTTAACATTTCACCTGGCCCTGTTATGTGATCCGGCTCATTTAGCTGCATGAACAGCAGCGGTAGAATTCCATCTCATGAGCGCGATCCGACAGGCAGCGATAAACAACAAACCTTCACTTAAATGGCTTACAGGCAGCCTGCTACTATTGCTGCTGCTCGCATTCGGCTGGCATGTTTACATCTACCTACAGATAGTCACCTGGCGCTCAGAAAATCCGCAAAGTACAGCGTTCATGCAAGGTCGTTTGAATGCAATGCAGGAAAAGAATAGTAACGCCAAACTTAAGCAACACTGGGTAGACTACAACAATATATCATCTCACCTGAAACGGGCAGCTATTGCCGCTGAAGATGCACGTTTTACCCAACACAACGGTTTTGACTGGGAAGGTATTCGCATAGCTATGGAGAAGAACATCAACCAGGGGCGCATCGCTGCCGGAGGCTCAACCATATCTCAACAGCTGGCCAAAAACCTGTTCCTTTCAAGTCAAAGAAGCTTCTGGCGCAAGGGAGAGGAAGCCATTATTACGGCCATGATTGAGATGACCTTATCGAAAAAACGTATCCTGGAGCTTTATCTTAACTTTGCCGAATGGGGCAACGGCATCTTCGGGGCAGAGGCTGCAGCCCGCCACTACTATGGTATCCCGGCATCCATGTTAACGCGCTGGCAAGCAGCAACCTTGGCCTCAATGCTACCCAATCCACGCTATTACGATGGTAATTCTACAAACTGGCTCGATGAAAAAAGCGATATGATTCTGGCTCGCATGCCCAAGGTTCACATCCCCCGATAATCAATACGTGTAAACGTAAGCCACATCACTTCTGCTTTTCCATATGCCTGTATTATCCTCCATACAAGGAAATGAATGTGCGACAGGCACCTGACTTTCACCGTGGCACGTCAGTTGCATTAAACAGCTGGACCGATAAGATCCCCCGGTTTAAGTCAAATAAGGAGGTAGAAATGGCAACAAAAACACTACTCACACTGCTGTGCGCCATGATGATGGCATGGCCCGGGTATGCCGTTTCTACTGAGCAATCTTCCAATTCAATTCGCCAGCATAGCAACCCGCAACTTCAGCAACTTCTGGAAAAACGCATCAAAGATCTTCACCTTAACTCTGCTGTACGCAGCAAACGTCTTTCTGTAGCTCTGGTTGATGTCACCGACCCACATATGCCAAGCCTGGCTCAGGTCAACGGTGATGAAATGATGTATGCCGCCAGCCTGCCAAAGATTGCCATTCTTCTGGCCGCATTCGAACGCATTGAAGAGGGTAAACTTCAACTGAACAACGACACACGCCAGACCATGACCCAGATGATCCGTTATTCATCCAATAAGGCAGCCACTCAGATGATCCGGGCCGTAGGCAAGGATTATATCAACGAGCTTCTCTCATCACCCAAATATCGTCTGTATGACGAACGTTATAATGGCGGCCTCTGGGTCGGTAAGGAGTATGCCGGTGGCGCTGCATTCCACCGCGACCCGCTACACAATATTTCCCACGGCGCCACTGCTTTACAGGTAGCGCGCTTCTATTACATGCTGGAAACAGGTCAACTGGTTTCACCTGAATCTTCACGTAAAATGAAAGTCCTGCTTTCCAATCCAGGTATCAACCACAAATTTGTAAAAGGCCTGAGCAATACCGATGCGAAAATTTTCAGGAAATCTGGCAGCTGGCGCACCTATCATGCCGACAGCGCCCTGATTGAACATAACGGCCGCAGCTATATTGCCGTAGCGCTGGCCAATGACCCGCAGGGTGGCGAATGGATGAAAAAACTGATCCGGGAAATGGACAGCATTATTCTAGCGCTTAGCCCAACCACACAAATTGCCAAAGCAGAAACTGACAAATCTCTGGCTGCCAACTAAGTCCATCAAAGCTCTTTTGAGTGCAAAAACCTGCAGTCCATCCCTACCCGTCACTGCACAATAGCGCAGCAAAACTGTGACTCAAATGACCAACAAAGCCTGTTATATATTGACCTTTCCCCTCCATCAGCGTAGAAGGGTTAAATCGTACGGCTGAAGCTATTGTGGGTGGAGGAGGTTGTATGGCACGAAAATCCCGTCTCGCACTCAAACTCTGGTTTCGTTTAATCACCAGCCTCCTCTTTTTTGTGCTGATCCCCCACAAGTCTACGGCTGTGGAGCACCAGCCTGCACGTGGGCACCATAAAACCACCACAATAAGCAAAACAACCCACCCCACCATCAGAGAGAGTGCCAATGCAGGCATGCAGAGCATGCTCGAAGAACGCATAGCCTCCCTTCACCTGACAAAAGCAATAAAAGACAAACGTCTTTCTGTCGCCCTTGTCGACGTTACTGATCCCGCTAAACCGAGCATGGCTCAGGTCAATGGTGATGAGATGATGTATGCCGCGAGTCTGCCTAAGATCGCCATCCTGCTGGCCGCATTTGAACGCATAGCCGAAGGCAAACTGCCACTGGATGCAAACCTGCGTAAAACCATGACCAACATGATCCGTCATTCATCCAATAAAGCTGCCACAGAGGTACTCAATAAAGTTGGTGGCGAATATATCAATACAGTACTCAGCTCCCCCAAGTACCGCCTATACGACCCTCAACACAACGGAGGGCTGTGGGTAGGCAAGGAGTATGGCAGCGGCAAAGCCTTTCATCGCGACCCGCTCCACCACCTGTCACATGGGGCCACAGCTACACAGGTAGCCCGCTACTATTACCTGCTTGAAACCGGGCAGCTGGTTTCACCTAAACATTCCAGTGAAATGAAAGAGATCCTTTCCAGACCGGGCATCAGCCACAAGTTTGTCAAAGGACTGCAGGCTGATTATCCCGATGTGCAGATGTATCGTAAATCAGGAACCTGGCGCACCTACCACGCAGATAGTGCCCTGATCGAACATGATGGGCGCCGTTATATTGCCGTTGCGCTGGCCAATGATGCAAAAGGCGGCGAATGGATGAAAAAACTGATCCATGAAATGGATGAGATTATTGTTGCGATGCACGCACCGGATGCAACGATCGTATCAGCGCATGCAGACGTGTTGCCAGTGTCTGGTGTGCAACAGCCGAGTTCTTCTTCAAAACATTTGATGTAACAGTCACCATATAATGCAGTTGCGGATTGCCTGCCGGTGATTCGATAATCGCCACCGAGTTCATCAGATTGAGTTCATTGCCCTGATATTTCTTGCAGACAAACCCCTGCTCCGGCTTGCACTTGTAAAATGAGCCGGACTTGAAATAAACCGCAGCGTCTTTCAGCGCAGGAGATGATGCGTAACGAATGCGGCGTTCAGTCAAATACATCAGCCGTTTGATCTGCAGGCTTGACCATTCATCCACCAGCTTACCCTGCGCCACGAGTAACAGATAGTGCATTAATTCACGTGACGTACATACGCTGCTGCCTCCGGGCACGCGCCGCTTTCCCTCCCTGGAAAAGAATCCACCCTGCCTCAGTTTTTCCGGATCAAGGCCATTGCGAACCAATGGAAACTGAAGCGCGGCCATCAGATCATGGCTCAAATCCTTTCTTGATGACTGGCTGAAATATGCGCCGAATGAATCGCTGTCCTATTACATTTATGGACGGCCGACATCGGGTAAAAAACTTTATTTTGATGTTATTCCGAAAGCGGTGGACGAGTATTTGTCTTTCGCAGAAAAACTGCCTCTGCAA
>JAJFLE010000049.1 GCA_021772835.1 Mariprofundus sp. | reverse complement strand
TACAGCTGTTCTCGGTGCATTAAGCTCCAACGCGTTGGGTAAACGTCTGGCAGGCGCACACCTGATCTTTAATGTGACTACAGGCTTGATTGCGATTGCCTTTATTCATCAGCTGCTAGCGGCAGTGGATGTGATCAGTACCTATGTGGGTATTGCTGAGACCGACTACACACTGAAGCTGGCAGTATTCCATACCCTGTTCAATCTGATCGGAATTGCTGTGATGATACCGTTCACCAATCATCTCGTGCGCTTTCTGGAGCGGGTGATCAAGTCGGAGCCTGATCGTTATGCGCAGCCCAAATATCTCAATGCATCCGCACTGGAATTCGGCGATACTGCGATTGAAGCGCTGCGCATGGAGACTGCCCGTATCTACAACAAGGCGACCAGCTTGATCGCCAAGGGCTTGTCACTGGATAAAGCGGACATCCTGTCTGATGCCAAGCTCAAGCAAGTGATCAAAGCGCATGGCAGGGCTGTAAACTACGATATTGATGACGTCTATGAGCACGAGATCAAGAGCCTGTGTAGTGCAGTGCTTGATTTTACCAACAGGCTGAATGTGGATGCGGATCAGGCGAGATTCGTGAGCCGCATCCGTATGGCCAACCAGTCGATCCTGATTGCCATGAAAAATCTGAAACATCTGCAAAAAAATATGCTGAAATATATCAATTCAAGTAATCCCCATATCAGCGGCGAGTACAATCGACTGCGCCAGCGTATCGCAAAGGTTATTCGACGCCTTGAAAAAATCAGGAGCGGTGAGACTTCAAGTACATCGATCCTGTCGCTTGACGCACTGAAGCTGACACTGGAGAAAAATATGGGATTGCTGCATGGTCGGCTTGATGAGCTGATCCGCGACGGTTATATCACCGCGGATATGGCAATTTCATTGATGAATGATAGCCACTATAGCTACAGTATCATCCACAATCTGATTCAGGTGAATCATAACTGTCTGAAAGCGGATGAGACGGATCAAACCGAAGCCGAGCACAAAATAGCCCTGAACAGGGATGAAATCAGTTCCATATTGACTGATAAACAAGAGTTCGCTGACCGAGACTGAGCGGGGGGAGATATGGAATTTAATGATTTATTGAAGAAACTTAAATCGTATCTGGATACAGAACAGCTTCAAAGTGAAGATGAAGGATTGTCCATGGTATTGAAAAAACTAAAGAAAGCAGAACTTGGGTTAAAAGAGCTCATCGCATGCGAAACAGAGGAAGAGGAACGTGAGCAGATGGAGCAGGAACTGAACATAGTTCATTCGCAGCGAAAAAAAGGTATTGAACTGCTTGCCAAGGTGAGGAAGGAGAAAAAGCCCTGATCATGGAATGGGGGATTACAGTGAGATATTTGCCGTATGAATGACTTGTATGTCATTCTTGAGATATGATTTCGTTTAAAAGGATGATAAGGCCTGTAACGAACACGCTGGGGAGAGAGTATGGTTAGAAGAAGTCCTATTTCAAATATGTTTGCCGGTTCGCCGGTTAAGCCACTGCAGCAGCATATCGGTAAGGTTCATGAGTGTGTGAAAAAGCTTGAACCCTTTTTTCAGGCAGTGATCGACAAAGATTATGATCAAGTCGCTCTTTTGCAGAACGAAATTCATAAATTGGAAGTTGAAGCTGATGACCTGAAGCATGAGCTACGTCTGAATTTACCCAACTCTCTGTTTATGCCAATGCCACGCGAGCGAATTCTGGATATCGTGACTACCCAGGATCAGGTCGCCAACAAAGCCAAGGAAGTAGCTGGTATAGTCAATAGCCGCAAGATGCTCATTCCTGATGAAATCGCAGACGTGATGATGCAATTTGTTGTGCTGAACGTTTCAGCTTCTCGTCAGGCCAAGAGAATTGTGAATGAACTCGATGAGCTGGTTGAGGTTGGCTTTCGTGGCCGTGAAGTGAGCAGCGTGGAAGAGATGATCGACACACTGGACAGCGTCGAATATGAGGCAGATAAACTTGGCCAGAAAATCAATGACGCACTGTTTGTGATCGAAAAGAGCCTGGATCCGATTGATGCCATGTTCCTTTATCGCGTGATTCAGGGTGTAGGCGAAGTGGCTGACATTGCCCAGCGCGTAGGCGCTCGTCTCGAACTGTTACTGGCAAGATAAGGGAGAACATTCGTGGATATTCTTGTTGCTAATTCAACCATATTTATTGCTATGGCAGTCATCTTCGGCCTGTTCATGGCCTGGGGTATTGGTGCCAACGATGTTGCTAATGCCATGGGCACGTCGGTAGGCTCAGGTGCGCTGACCTTTAAACAGGCTGTTATTATTGCCGCAATATTCGAGTGTGCGGGGGCAGTTCTTGCCGGTGGTGAAGTTACCAAAACCATCCGTAAGGGGATCGTCGACGTTTCTTCATTAAACAGCACGCCGGAGCTTCTGGTTTACGGCATGCTGGCTTCCCTGCTTGCTGCCGGTATCTGGCTGCTTGTTGCCACCCGTATGGGCTGGCCAGTATCCACGACCCACTCCATCGTCGGCGCTATCGTTGGTTTTGGTGCTGTTGGTATTGGCATGGAGGCTGTGCAGTGGGCCAAGGTTGGTACGATTGCCATGAGTTGGGTGACTTCGCCGCTGATGGCTGGTGCGATCGCTTTTGCATTGTTCAGAAGCATTCAGAAGCTGATTATCGATACTGAGCAGCCGCTTGAGAAGGCCAAGAAGTATGTGCCGTATTATATATTCATGGTTGGCTTCATCATGGCAATGGTGACACTGCTTAAAGGGCTGAAACATGTAGGTGTGAATCTGCCATTTGAGCAGAACCTTCTCTACTCTGCAGTCATAGGTCTGGCGATTGCCTTTATCGGTACCATCATGATCAAACGGCTCAAGTTCACCAAGAAAGAGGATAAACATTTCCATTACACCAATATGGAAAAAATATTCGGTGTATTGATGATCTTTACAGCCATTGCCATGGCCTTCGCGCATGGCTCC
Organism: Mariprofundus sp.; assembly: GCA_021772835.1. Classification (GTDB taxonomy): domain Bacteria; phylum Pseudomonadota; class Zetaproteobacteria; order Mariprofundales; family Mariprofundaceae; genus Mariprofundus. The sequence continues at coordinate 464 of JAJFLE010000049.1, read as the reverse complement.
AACGATGTGGCCAATGCGATCGGTCCGGTTGCTGCAGTGTACGGTGTTGTGAGTAGTGCAGGTGAGATTGTTGCCAAGTCGGCGACTCCGGTCTGGATTCTGTTGCTTGGTGGTGTTGGTATCGTCCTGGGTCTGGCTACCTACGGTCATAAAGTGATCGCAACGGTAGGTTCAGGTATCAGTGAGCTCACACCAAGTCGTGGTTTTGCTGCGACCCTTGCTGCAGCGACTACCGTTGTTGTGGCTTCCGGAACAGGTCTTCCGATATCTACCACCCATACGCTGGTGGGTGCCGTGATCGGTGTTGGTCTGGCGCGTGGTATTGGCGCACTGAATATCGGTGTAATCCAGACGATTTTCCTGTCATGGATTGTAACGCTGCCTGCAGGTGCGATTCTTTCGATTCTGTTTTTCTTCGTTTTCAAGGGCGCATTCAGCTGAGCAGACAGGTGCCTTAAGGGGGG
>JAJFLE010000048.1 GCA_021772835.1 Mariprofundus sp. | reverse complement strand
CCCATGCGCATAGCACTCTGTACTGCACGTTTCATCGCACGGCGGAAGGCCACACGACGCTCAAGCTGGAATGAGATATTTTCTGCAACCAGCTGAGCTTCTGCTTCAGGGCGACGCACTTCTACGATGAACACCTGAACTTCCTGACCGAACTTCTGAACCAGCTCAGTACGGACTGCATCAATCTCGGCACCCTTCTTACCAATCACAACACCAGGGCGTGAGGTATGAACCGTTACTTTGATCTTGTCTGCAGGACGCTCGATGATAATACGAGACACACCGGCATGTTTCAGGCGTGCTTTCACATGACGACGCAACTTGATGTCTTCACGCAGATTCGCACCGAAGTTTTTGTCAGAGGCGTACCACAGTGATTCCCAGCCGCGAGTAATACCTACGCGGAATCCAATTGGATTTACTTTCTGTCCCATGAATAATTCCCCTTAACCGCGTTCGCTAACAGACACACTAAGGTGACTATGGCGATGAAAACGCTGACGCATACGACCCATGCCTTTCGGACGGTAACGCTTGAGTGTCATGCCAGCATCAGCCTTGGCTTCAGACACGAACAATGCGTCCACATCAAAACCATGATTCTGCTCTGCGTTGGCGATGGCAGACTTCAGCACCTTCTCATACAGGCGAGCTGATTTCTTTGGTGACAGCGCCAGTACAGCCAGGGCACGATCTACATTCAGACCACGGATGGCAGTAGCCATCAAACGCGCCTTTTGCGGGCTTAACCTGCTATTTTTGTGCAATGCACGAACTTGCTCAGACATGCTACCTACCTCTTCCTAGCCTTTCTATCAGCACCGTGACCATAGTAGGTACGGGTAGGCGAAAATTCACCCAGCTTATGGCCAACCATGTTTTCTGTTACAAACACAGGAATAAACTTGTTGCCGTTATGAACCGCAAAGTTCAGACCAACGAAATCAGGAGCGATCGTTGAACGACGTGACCATGTTTTAATTACACCCTTCTTTTCGGAAGCCTGAGTTACATCAACCTTCTTCTGAAGGGAGGCTTCAATGTAAGGGCCTTTCTTTAATGAACGAGCCATGTCTTACCTCACTTCTGATTGCGGCGGCGAATAATATCACGGTTCGACGCCTTCTTCTTTGCACGGGTCTTGTGACCCTTGGTTGGCACACCCCAAGGGGTTACCGGATGGCGACCACCTGAAGTACGACCTTCACCACCACCATGTGGATGGTCAACCGGGTTCATGGCTACACCACGAACATTTGGACGAATACCCAGCCAACGGCTGCGTCCAGCTTTACCAACTTTACGGTTGGAGTGATCAGAGTTACCCATCACGCCGATCGTTGCCAGACAACGAATGTCTACACGGCGGAACTCACCTGATGGCATCTTCAGAACAGCCTGAGTGCCTTCTTTACCCATCAACTGAATAGATGCGCCAGCACTGCGAGCCATCTGGCCGCCCTTGCCAGGCTTCATCTCTACGTTGTGAACCTGTGTACCGACACGGATGTTCGACAGTGGCAACGCATTGCCTGGACGAATCTCTGCATTTGGACCGGAATCAACAACATCACCCGGGCGCAGACCCTGTGGAGCAAGGATATAACGCTTCTCTCCGTTGTTAAAAACAACCAGAGCGATATGTGCTGTGCGGTTTGGATCATACTCAACGCGCGACACTTTACCGCCAATACCGAAATTGTCACGCTTGAAATCGACCATGCGGTATAAACGCTTGTGCCCGCCACCACGATGGGCACTGGTAATGCGTCCGTTATTGTTACGACCGCCTGATTTAGTCAGGCCGGTAACGAGGCTTTTTTCAGGCGCACCCTTGTGCAATCCTTCATTAACCACGCCAATGCGGCCACGATTACCATTTGTAGTTGGCTTCAATGCCTTCAATGCCATGACTTATACCTCTTCCGTCATTTCCAGTGATTCACCTTCAGCCAGACGAACGACAGCCTTACGGTAGCCAGAACGGGTGCCTGAGTTGGCGCCGCGACGTTTTGGCTTGCTTGGCATGTTGATCACCTGAACACGCTCCACCTTCACTTCAAAGACAGCCTCTACAGAAGCCTTGATCTGAGTTTTGGTAGCAGTGCGGGCAACACGGAATGTATACTGATTTGCTGCACCAGTTGCTTCGTAACTTTTTTCAGTCACAACAGGCTGGGTCAGAATATTGAAATGATTAATGTTTGCACTCATGACAAACGCTCCTCAAGACTATCAACAGCCGCTGCAGTCAGAATGACATGTTTGCTTTTCAGCAGATCATGCATGCTAACCTGACCGTCAAGAATCACTTTGGTGTTAGGAATGTTGCGACCGGAAAGCTCAATATTGTCATTGGATTCAGCCAGCACAAACAGGCCGGTTGAAGCTTTCAGGTTCGCCATAATATCAACGAATGCCTTGGTTTTTATCTCAGCCAGTTCCAGCTTGTCAACCACAGTCAGCTTGCCGTCACGAACACAGTCAGACAGCACCATACACATTGCACGACGACGCTCTTTCTTGTTGATGCGAGAATCAAACGCAGTGTTTGCCTGTGGGCCGTGTGCAGTGCCACCATGGCGCATCTGTGCAGCACGAGTCGTACCCTGACGAGCACGACCTGTTCCTTTCTGCTTGAATGGCTTCTTGCCGCCACCGGACACTTCCGCAACAGACTTGATCTTGCTGGTACCGCCACGCTGTGCGCTTGCCAGTGAGGCATACACCCGGTGTACGAAACCGGCATCAGATTCGAGGCCGAAGACTGCAGGATTCAGCTCACGCTTACCTACTTCTTTATTGTTCTGATCTACGATGGTGATATTCGCCATCTTACGCTCCCTTCACGGCAGGACGCAGTTCTACCAACCCACCACGTGAGCCAGGTACAGCGCCTCTTACCAGAATGCGATTGGACTCTGCGTCCACGCGAATGATTTCAAGATTCTGAGTCGTACAACGTTCGTTACCGTAGTGACCCGGCATCTTCTTGCCTGGGAATACACGACCCGGATCCTGACACTGACCGGTCGAACCCATCTGACGATGAACTTTTTCAGCACCATGGGTTGCACGGCCACCGGCAAAGTCGTAACGCTTCATAACACCGGCGAAACCACGACCCTTTGAAGTACCGGCAACGTCAATTTTCTGTCCAACTTCAAACAAAGAAGCAGTCAGTTCCTGACCCAGTTCGTATTCAGCAGTAGCAGCAACACGGAACTCTTTCAAGCCGCCCGTTGCCTCCTGACCCTGCTTGGCAAAGTGACCCTGAACAGCGCGGGTAGAGACGCGTTTAGCAGCACCAAAACCAACCTGTACAGCATCATAACCGTCTTTGTCAGCAGTACGACGTGCAATCACTTTGCACGGTTCAATTTTTAATACAGTCACAGGAACCGCAGAACCATCTTCTGCGAAAATCTGTGTCATGCCCGCTTTTCGGGCGATCAATCCAACACTCATGGTTATCCTCCCGATTACAGTTTGATCTCAACATCCACACCGGATGGCAGATCAAGCTTCATCAGCGCATCTACGGTCTGTGGAGTTGGAGAATCGATATCAAGCAAACGCTTATGCGTACGGATCTCGAACTGTTCACGAGAATCCTTGTACTTATGTGGTGACTTGATAACGCAAAACTTGCGAATCTTTGTCGGAATAGGAATCGGACCGCGAACGTCCGCACCTGTGCGTTTTGCCGTAGCTACAATGTCAGCCGCACTCTTATCAAGAATACGATGATCAAAAGCTTTAAGGCGAATACGAATTGTTTGAGTTGCCACGTACGGCCCCCTTACTTACTAATGTCGGTAACGACGCCAGCGCCGACCGTACGACCACCTTCACGAATGGCGAAACGAAGTTCCTTGTCCATTGCGATCGGAGTGATCAATTCAACATCCATAGAGATATTATCTCCAGGCATTACCATTT